>JAJXWV010000018.1 GCA_021781455.1 Acidobacteriota bacterium
AGGTTGAAGACCTAAGCCTGATCCTCTCCTTCGTGCTGCAACTGAAGACCTGGCCCCGTGCGTGTGACCTTTGGGAGCGTTTGGGCTGGAGATCAGCCAAGTGGAGACCTGGCCCCCATCAGCCGCCTTCGTCAATCGGGTACTCGTGCGTGCTTTCGCATTTCGCCCAACGCATGCTTCTCACCCACCAGTCGCACGTGCTGCACTCGTTGATCGGCCAGTCGATGCCGTCTTCGCGCATCATCGCGTGACGCAGCGTGTGGGTGTGCCGCTCCTCGTGCGCGAAGGAATCCTGGAGCAGTATCAGGCGCGTGAACTGCTGGTGGAGCAGCGTGCGGTCGTTGCGCTCAACAGCGACGTTGATCTGGTCGAAGATGTCGAGGTGACGGGACGGGGTCAGAGCTTCTGTCGTCGATGTCGCTCGATTGCACTCCACTCATCGTAGAGAGAACCGCCCCGAAGTTTCCCTTCCGAGGAGGTTCTGAAACCGTGAGACGCACTTTCGAGCCCCTTCCTCGGCAATCGTCATCGACCGAGGTAGCCTCGGTTCCATGTCTCGCGCTCTTCGATTCGACTTCGCTGGTGCCACATGGCACGTCTTCAGTCGCGGCAACAACCAGCAGCCCATCTTCCTCGACGACGTCGACCGGCTCCGCTTCCTCGACCTCCTCGGCGACGCCGTCGAACGCTACAAGTGGATCGTCTACGAGTACGAGCTCATGACCAACCATTACCACTTCGCCCTCGACACTCCCGAGCCGACGCTCTCCCGGGGCATGCAGTGGCTCAACGGTAAGTACGCGCAGTGGTTCAATCGCAGGCACGGCCGCGTGGGACATCTTTTCCAGGGCCGGTTCGGGGGCGAGGCCGTCGAGAAGGAAGCCGAGTTGCTCAACGTCTGCCGCTATATCGCTTTGAACGCCGTCGATGCCGGCATGGTGAAGCGGCCGGAGGACTACCGGTGGGGCAGCTATCGCGCACACGCCGGATACGATGAGGCGCCCAAGTGGCTCGCTGGCCCCGAGCTGCTCGCGCGCTTCGCTCCCGACCCGGGCATTGCGCGGAACCTCTATCGGACGTTCATCACCGAGGGCATCGGCAACGATCACGACATCGAGGCGCGCATCATCGGACAGATCTTGCTCGGCAGCGAGGCCTGGATCCAGCAGATGCGGGCGCGTGTCGAGTCGAAGCTGCGCAGCGACGATCATCCACGCGCGCAGCGCACCGTCGGCCGGCCGCTGATGCCCACGATTGTGAAGGTCGTTGCCGAGACCTTCGGCACGACCGTGGTGCAGGTCCAGAAGCGCGGCGCGAGTCCGGCGCGGCGCGCGGCGGCATGGCTGGGCTGCTACGAAGGCATCCTGTCACGACGCGCGATCGCTGCCGGCCTGCGTCTCGATAGCTCCGGACGCGCCTCCGATCTGATCTCGATCTGCGACCGGGAGCTCGATCATGACGAGTGGCTGCAGAAGAAGATCGATCGCTGCTGCGAGCGTCTCCGCGCATTGCCGCCGCCGTCTCTGACCACCCTCACCGTCTCGCCCGCCGTGCTGCGTTAGGCGCGCTGCGGCCGGAGGTGTGCCTGGCCGCTCTCGAGGAAACGCCGCGGATAGGCGCTCCGTCTCGTCCTCGCGCTTCCCGTTCTCGTTCTCGTGCTTTCGATTCACTCCGACCGTTCACCCGACGGCCTCCACCGTCAACTCATCGTCATGAATGCCAGTCGCACGAAGCTCTGACCCCTTTTTTCGGCCCATCGATGTATGAGCGGCACCTCAATTTGGCCAGACGAACGAAGCTGTGACCCCTATCCCCACGTTCTATCCCCACGCCGCATTCTCACGATCGAGATACCAACCGGGCGACGCTATCTTCCGGGCCGCGACAGAACGTATGTGAGCAGCAATCCGGCGGGTGCAATCAACAATGAGCCGAGGCCAAGAATGTATACAGTCGTCCAGGCGACACCTTCAAGCGGCTTGCGCAGAACGTCCGCTAAGATTGTCATGCTTACACTGTTGATGGTGATGGCGACCAGCGCAACCGTCAGAAAGATATGGCCGAGCCGAGCCGAAGGAAGCCACCATCTGCGCCTAATACTCACTGAGCAAATGATCAAGACGGGCAACCATACGAGTGTCATCGGCACCACAGCTTCTTCGTTGAGAGTTCGAGTTCTCTCCGGTGCACCGAGGGCGAAGCAGCACGAGAGCCACGACACCCCAAGCAGAATGCCATACGTTCGTCGCGACATTCGACTATCTCACGCCGAGGATCGTATTGAGCTGACCCAGAGTTTGCAGACCTCTCTGTCGAACCGTACGTGCCGACACCATTCTCGCCCGACCGCTCGACACGGCTGTCCGTTCCTGGAGATACTCAGACATCGGATGTGCTCCGCCATGAGCAAACCTCATGTAGTACACATCGTCTCCTGACGCCAACGACGTCATGATGCCGCCACCAAGCGCCATGGCAACCGGATCAAGCACATTGATAAAGCGAGTCACCGAGTGCAGCCCGCGCGGGAAAGCCGGTACCGCTTCTCCATATGCGACGAAGTCGATGCACGCACGCTCGGCGGTCGTTAGATAAGTGACCGCCGCCGCAAAAATGGCCGTGCCTTGGCTGTGTGCGACGACCGTAACCGTCTCGCCCACTTTCAGCTGCTGGATGCGTTCTCTTAGGTAATGCACAACCATAGCATTCGTCCGATCGTGGACACGGAGATAGTTGACGCCGACCAGTTGGCTAGCGTCCTCGCCAAGTCGCATCAGAGCGCCAGCACCCAACGAGCGCGGCCAGTTAAGCGGATTCCGTGCGCCGCCCGCAAACGCCGGCCACTCAGCGTAACCCGTCGGGTTCCAGAGTACATCGACTGGTTTACCTATGTCCGCGGACAAACGCTCGCCGTTCGCCTTCGCCGAGTCGCACTCGTTGAGAACGCCATTAATGTATACGATGGGAGCCCCGCTGCCGGCGCCAACCGGTATCGATGCCGGCTGCGCATCACCAATGATTGTCGCCCACATACCCACACACGCTTCGCTTACCGGGTCACGTTTACACTGCTCAATGAGCCCAGGTCGCTCGGCTTCACGGTTCGCCTGAATTGCGGCACGCTCCCCCGGCGTCATGTCGGTCCGTACCTGCAGCCCATCCGGATCTCTCCCATTCACCGGATCCCCCCCGCAATAGGCGCTCAGATTCGATGAATCGCCATACCCCACCGGATCCGCCGAGAGGAACGTCCCCGACGCCGGGTCGAACCACCTTGCTCTCGCGTAGATGAGCCTTGTAGCCGGCTCCGCGAAGGGGAGGGCGTGGAAGGTCGAGGTGACCAGGAGGCGCTGGGCGGTGGCGGCGCGGGCGGTGGTGGGAGGGTCGGCGAGGGAGGTCAGGCTCTGGATTTCGTAGAGCGGGGTTTCGGCGGACGACGACGCGGACGACGAGGACGGTGACGTCAGGGCGGCGGCGTCGGTCAGCGATTCGCGGTACTCGACGGGAAGCGACGGCGAGGCGAAGACCGGGCGGGCGGCGACGGCCCAGGCGGGGGCGGGCATCATAGGACTGGCCGAAGACCAGGCCACGCCACGGAGCGAATCGGTGACGGCGATGGAAATCGACGTTGGCACTACCGGCTTGCCGGCGATGATCTCGGACTTGGGATCAGTCAATGCAGCCCATTCCAGAGCCGTAAGAGTCCAGCGAATGGTCGCGGCGTCGGAAAGCGTCGGTGTTACGGGCGTCGTTCTAACAACTGTCCCGCCCGCAACGGCGGCGAGGCGGCTGCCGGCGACGACCGTCTTGGGATCGAGCGGCTCAGTCGCTCGGATCGTCAGTTCGACCGACTTCAGCGCGCCCGACGAGTCCCTTTTTGCCGCCATCGCGATCCGATCGATTCCTACTCCCCCTAACGCCGTCTCCTCCTCGGCATACGCGCCGTCGATCAGAGGGCGGGCGATGATTTCGCCACCGGCGTTGAGAACGGATTGCAGCGACCCCGCCCCCGACTCGTCGAACGTCGGGTACAGACGATTGAGGGTGCCTGAACCATCGGCCACGGTCACCTCGATCGGATCATCGTATCCGAGTCCGCCGTGGATGATCTGACGCACGAGGCCGCCGTTCGCATCCGTCGACGCAGTCGCACCGGCGCGATAGACCGCGGCGAGCGTGTCCGTGAGCGCGTCCCAGACAAAAGTCGTATTCGCGGGCAAGCCGTCCGACGACAGCACCGCGGCGCGATCCTCGAGCTTCCAGTCGCCGTCGGCCGCCGTTGCGCCGGGCGCGCTCAGCACCGCATATTCGGCGCGGCGGCCGACCACGCGATCCGTGGCGCTGTAGTCGTAGAGGACTCTCCGTAACATCGCCGAATCCGGCTTCACATCTTCAGTTGCCGACACGAGCCGTCCACGCGCGTCGAATGAGTACGTGAAGCGGCCGTCGTCCGTCCTCTCGGCACCGCCGGCATACGAGAACGCGCGCTTCTCGGCGCCTCGGGTCATCGCCTGAATCTTGTGGCCTTTCGCGTGTTCGAACGTGAGCGACGGCGAATCGGCCGGTTCCGTCGGCGACCGCACGAGGCCATGACGGAAGTCAGACGGATCGACGTCTTCAGCGTTGCCGGCAACCGCGCTCGTTCTGCCGAAGACGGAGCTCTTCAATGGCCCGCGCTCGAAATACGAATAGAAATTCGATCGACCGCCGCTGAAGCCGATGAGCGCCGCCTGACCGATCTGCAGGCTGTTGCCGTCGAACGTAACATGCGAACCGGCTACTGCGTTTCCGCGCGCGACGACTCGCATCTCGTTCATCTGACCGTTGCCGTTGTAGCCGTAGCTGCGCGCGATTGTCGTGGCTGCGCATTGAACAAGCCCCGCGCAATCCGTAGTCACCGTACGCTGAGACGGCCGGCCGGCATTGCGATAGTCGGCCTCCATCACGGTGCTCTTTACGCTCGACCCGGACAGCAGCCGCTCGATCAGGCCGATGTTTCCAGCGGCATCGAACGCCTGCTGCACCTCCACTGTCCAGCCGGCCGCCGTCCCCGAGTACGCCGGCATCGTGTATTTCGTGCGCTCGCCATGCTCGTTGAAGTCGTGCGTCTGTGAGTACTCGTCCAGAATCTCCTTCGAAGCGAATGCCGAGTGATTGCGATAGCGGGTTTGCACGGTCAGGTGCGGGCGGCCGCCGCGGTCGAATTTGTCGAAGCGGATGGCGGCATCGGATGAGGTGAGCAGCTGCAGGCGGCCCGCGGAATCGTAGTCGCGCCGCTCGACGGGTTCTCCCGTCGCCAGGCGCACCTCATGAAGTCGACCCGCACCGTCATATTCGTAAACGTAGGCTCGGTTCTGCCGGTCTTTGTATGTCCAGAGTCGGGCGCCGTCATAGCCGAACGTTTCGGTCGTATCATCCGGGTAGGTGCGCTTCAAGGGACGGCCGAGGAAGTCGCTCTCCGTAGAAGTCTCTTCGGTCGGATCGATGTACCTCTTCAGCGACGATGCGGCGTCATAGTGGAAATTGAGCTCGCTAGCGTCGGGACGCGTGCTCTTCGTGATGAGGCCGCGCGAATCGTATTGGTAGACCTCACGCAATCTTCCGGGCGGCGCACTCGAAAGCGCGTTCCCCTGTTCGTCGAACTTCTGCTGCCACGACAGCTCACCAACGGTTCTCGTCGTGGCGTTTCCGACCGCGTCGAACCCGTAGCTGACTGCGACCTCGGGCGAGCTCTTCTCCTTGACCGCGCCCGAGGTCACGAGAGAGCCCGAATAGGCGTAAGGCGGGACCATGAACGAGTAGAACGGGCTCGCAATCGTTGTTCCGGTTCCCTCGCCAGCGGTCGTCGATACGAGGCGGCCGAGCGCGTCGAATCGCGAAAGGGACAGCCGTCCTGAGGCTTCAGTCGCGGTTGGACGACCAGCGCCGTCCCATTTGCTGGAGCTCTCCAGCGTGTTGGTGCCGAGGTCTGTGGTCTGACTGGTGAGGCGTCCTGATGGTGTGAATGAAAGCGTGGATTTTCCACTGATCCCGTTTGTGGAGTCGAGCATTGATACGGTCTGCGGATTTCCCCAGCCGTCGAAACCGGAGGCGGTCGTCTTCGTTCCGTCGGAGTTGAGAGTGGCGATGCTGCGGCCATGGGCGTCAAACGCGCCAGCCGTGCCGATCCACGTTAGAACGCCGCCGCAGGAGGCTACGCACTTCTCGCCTGAGAACACCTGATTCCCGGCGAGGTCGTATGCGAACTCCTGAACGATCGGCTGCGGCGCGGCGGCGATCGTGCGCGTTTGTGTCCTGCCGGCGCCGTCGAGCTCGATCGTGGTCTTATTGCCGGTCGCTGAGGTCTGCACGATCGAGCGCTCACCGAGGTGATATTCGGTGCTCGTGGTGAGCTCGGTCAACTCGCCGTCGACGGCCGCTTCGCTGATTGTCGTGGACAGCAGCCTGCCCACTGCGTCGTACGCGTACTCCGTGGTGACGGACTTCTTTTCCTTCGCGTTCGTCCCGGGATTCAGACTCGTCTGCTGACGGAGCAACCGCTTGACGCGGCCGGCAGCGTCGTATTCGTACTGTTCGTGCAGCGCTGGATCGGACGATCCCGCTTCGCTCACGATGACATCGACGGGCCGCTCCCAGTCATCGATTGTCGACTTCCTGACCGTGCTTCGCTGTACGTCAGTCTCAATGATCGTGTGCGCGTCCGGATAATCGGTCGTGGTATCGAGCGACTCCGCGCCGTCCTTCTGCGTCCTTGCCTTGATCTTCCCCGCCGCATACCTCGGCGCGGTGGACGGAACATACGAGAGCGTCAGATTCGACCCGATCTCGCTGCCGTCGGTACCGCCGCTGGTATTTACGTGCGATATGCGGCCGAATGCGTCGACCTCCGTCTTACGCTTGATCGAGTCGTTGTCGTCGACCACCTCGCCGGCCGGCGAGGGCTCTGCCGCGTCGATCTTCGATCCGTTGGCGGTGACGGACTGGAGGAACGAAGAGACGCCGGCGCCCGACTGGTACTGGAACGATTTCGTGATCGGCTCACCGAGCGCAGACGTGGCAGGCTTCGTCTCGATTGTAGCGGGCACGACTCCGACGCCGAAGCCGGCATCCTTGTAGACGTACGACGTCGTGCGGATACCCTCCTGGACCGCAGTTCTGAGCGTTCCGTTGGAGAAATATTCAAAAAAGAATTTGCGGGTCTGCAAAGAGCGTTGCGGGCCGAGCCCGACGGATGCAGGCAGCTCACCGGGCGCTGTCGACGACGTGGCGACTTCGCGCTCCTCGAGCGACTCGATGTGGACGCGATCCGAGGTGCCATCGATTGGAGCGGGTGTGAGCGTATAGGCACGCCGCTGTTTGAGGGCATCGGTGACAATGAGAGGCGATGCGTAGTCGAACGTGGCAACCTCGCCCGTGGAGGTCCATGACTGCTGCACGACGCGATCGCGGAGCTCGCCATTCGGGGCATAAACGAATGTGACGCGCGGCGCCGGCCAACCGGGATCCGTAATGGTCGTCAGATTCGTGCCGAGCTCGAGTCGATCGGTTACGCTGTCGATGGAGCCCGAATACCCGTAAGTGATCGCGGGACGCGAGCCGCTGGTATTCGGCACATCCGGCAATTTGACTGACGCCAGGCGGCCAAGCGGGTCATAGACGTAGTCAATCGTTCGACGCTGGTCCGTAACTTTCACCAGCATGCCTGTCGACGCAGCGGGCGTATCGGCGCCGTACGTCAGAGTGGTCTCCTGCCCCATCGGGTCGACGACCGCCCTCAGTTGTCCCTCGGCGTCGTAAACGTAGCGGAGGATGTTGCCGTAATCGGAGACTTCGGGATTCTTCACGAATTCATCGGTCTCGTAGATGAGGCGCCCGAGGCTGTCGAAACCGGTCACGCGGTGCTTCTGATCGGAGAGGCGCCAGCCGCTGGCGCTTCGCGACAGGCGAAGGAACAGGCCGGCGGGGCTCATGTAGCTGCCGCCCTTGATCCTGAAGAGCCACTGCTCGCCCTCGCCGTCGCGGTACTCGACGTCGCCGTTCGGCAGAGGTCGAAGGCGCCTGAAGAGCGGCGAGTCCCAGCCGCTCCCTAACGCGGTCCCGCCAAAGGTCCGGGAGCGATAGGTGCGATCGACCGACGCGTTCCAGCCGTTGCGCCCGCCGAAATCGAAATCGGTATGGTCGACCTGTACCTCGCCGGAATGAAGGTACGTCGTCTCCTGCAGGAGCCCTGTCGCGACCGGCGGATTCTGCGCCGCGGTGAGGGCCGCGGCCGGTCGCACTGAATCGGCCATGACGGTGGCGAAGCGGCTGAGGAGACGGCCCTGCTGACCAAGCCACGCGTATTTCGTGTTGGTGAAGATGTTCTGTGCGCACGACGACGCACAGAGGTCCGGCCGCACGGCGATGAGGCGTCCGCTCGTGTAGAGCTCCCAGACACCGTTCTGTTCCGTCTTGTCTTTGAGGAACTGCGGCCGGTCGCAGGCGTGACAACCCTGCTGCGCCCTGTACGCCTTTTTTGCATCTTCGGTGGTCACGTTAGACGGATAGCTCCAGGCGTACTCCCCTGCCGCGCGAGGGTCCGCGATGGCCACGATCCACGGCGAGACGTAGTTGTTGAAGCCGTTCTGGTGGCGGAGCCGCGCGGTCTGGGAGAGCGGGATCAACCGACGCAGCAGGAATGCCGACGCCGGGCGCGAATCCGGCAAGCCGTTCGAGCGCGCCAGGCGCAGGTGGGATCGCGGCAGACCTTCGGGCGTCTGGGGCATGGCGGCGCCGGCAACGCGTTCCGATTCCACGGCCACGCGCAACTGCACGCCCGATGCGGCGAGCGATTCGGCGATCGCGCCGGGCAGCGACAACTCGAGGCGGAAGGCCGCAGCCGACGCGTTCGGCTTCCGCGACGGATCGCCATTCGCGATGAGATCCTTCAGCGTCTGCGGCGGGTCGATGCCGAGCGGGATCACGCCGCCCACTTCGCTCAGACCGCCTTCCTGAGCAAGCTCGCACTTCATCTGGATGCGAGGATCGATCGCGGCGACCACGTCGGTGGAGCGCTCGAGGAGCTTGCCGCGGAAGACGAAACCGGTATCGGCGTTGATGACCGGAGCGAGCGTTCCGACGGCGTCCGGCTGCGGATCCGACTTCCAGACGATGCGCGGGTCGTCTTCTCCAATGCCGTAGGCGCCGGCCTTGGCAAGACAGTGAGCGGCCGTTGCGAACAGAGAGTCCGCGGCGATCAAGGACCCAGTCGCGCTGAAGCGCTCGTCGATTCTCGAGAGGTCGACGAGCAGCACTCGGCCCTCGCCGTCGAGGACGGTCGCGAGATTCGTACGCGGGATGGCGCGCACTGCGTACGCCCCCGACGGAATCCAGATGATGTCGACCAGGTGCTGTGGTGAAAGCGGCGTATAGGCGGCCATCGACAACGTGAGCGGCGCCGGATCGCCTCCCACCTCGACGACGAGCAGCCCGTATTCGAAGCCGGGCACGAGGAGGTAATCGCGCTGCACGCGCTCGCCGGCAATCGAGTTACGCGCGCCGGGCGCGGGTTTGTCCGGCGCAGGAGCCGGCCCGACCGCCTTGTTGTCTTTCGCCTCCAGCGTCCATTGGTAATACGACACGCCCGTAAAGCGCCCCGTCGGATAGCGGCCGGCCAGAGTGAAGAACGCACTGCGCAGCGCGTTGATCCGCGGGTCGTAATCGGTCTGGTTTCCATTAGGTGTGACGTAGGTCGTCTGCAGCGTGAGGCCGTGAGGCGATCGCTCGTTGCACACCGTCAGGTCAGGTGCGATCTGCGCCTGTGACGCCGTAACAGGCGGATGGACGGTCACGTCGAGGATGCCGCGCGCCGGGTCGATCCCGTAGACGAACAGGTCGGCGGTGCCGCTCCGCGTAATGACCGCGGCGTCGGGCGTGAAGGTAAGGTCGGGAATCCCGCCCGGCGGAACCGGCTTCGCACTGGGACCCCAGCCGCACTCGGGCCGCAGGTCGGCTCGCGTCAGTCGCACGAGCTCGCGGATGGCCTTGTAGCCGGCGGGCTTCTCCGGATCGTCGTTCGACTCGATGGCGTTGAGGTCATAAACCCCGATTCCATAGCCGAAGAGCGAGACCACGCCGTAGGTCATGCGATTGCGGATGATCCGCAGCCGGTCTTCCTTCCGAGCCACGATTCCGGAGATGTGCGCCTTCGTCGTGGCGTGCGCATCGGCGGACCAGCGCAGGTCGAGGCTGAGGTTCTCGACCGTGATGCGCTGGTTCGCATACGGCAGGTCGGCGTCGCGAGCGATGTCGGCGTCGAGGATCTCGAACTCGCCGTCGACGGCTGACAGCTGCACCTTCGCTGTTGCAGTCGCCTTGAACGCGACCAGCGAGTCGAACGTCTCGTCCGAATCCTGCAGCAGGATCTGCAGCTTTCGCGGAATCGCTTCCGGACGATCCGAGAGGATCTCGCTGCTGATCGGCATGTTGACGCTTGCGCCCGGGGCGAACGAGACGATGCCGCTCGATCGCTGCGCCACCTGCCGCGGCGCCGGATGCGCCGCATCGGGGATGAAGTCTTCCAGCCGATACGAACGAATTGCTCCGAAGAGAATCCCGACATCCGTCGAGTAGATGCGGCCGTGATGATCGCTGGCGACGGCCCACGAGCTCGCGCCCGGTGTCTGCGCGGCGCCGAGGAGCGAGGAGGCGCTGACGGACGCGGGATCGGAGACGTCGTAGGCGAGGATGCCGGCGTCGAGCGCGGAGAGCAGAAGCACGTTGCCGTTCAGCGCCTCATCGCGGATCGCGCCGCTGTTGATGTCGAACGAGCCGAGCTTGCCGCCCGGCGCGCGAACGCGGAATCGGAGCACCATGGCACGCGCCGGCGTGATCCCGCTCTCGAGCATCACCTGCCCGATGTACAGCCCTGGGCCGCCGCCCGAACCGCTTCGGTCTGCGAGGTTCTCCTTGATCAGCAGCTGATACGCGTAGCCGCGCTGCAGCGAAGCCGGCAGGTCGATGAGCACGCGCTGGCCCGCCGAGTCGGCGCGATAGTGGACGTCCGGGACGTCGGCGAACGGCTCGACGTCGGGATCGCGCGACGACTGGAGGAAGAGAATCCCGCTCAGGAATTTGTCGACGCCGGCGGGATCGTCCGATCCGCCGAGGAAGATCTTCTTCGAGAAGGCGACGGAGAGCGACGACGAGGGGTCGACGTTCTCCTGCTCGATGAACAGCGCCACGCGATCGTGAAGCGTGCCGGCGACCTTCAGCCCGTCGGAGCGCTTCTCGTCGATCTCTCCGCTGTTGGCGTTGAACAGCGCGGCCTGCAGCTTCGACGGGAGAGGATCGTCCGAATCTTTCGCGCCGATGAACCCCGCCTGCAGCCGCACTGCGAAGTTCTTCACCCCCACCTCGACATCCTCGGCATCGAGCTTCAGCGTCTCGATCCGGAACGGCGACGCGGAGATCGGATACGGCCCTTCGGTGGCGGGATTCGGATTCGCCACGACGACGACCGCTCCCGGGCCGCCGTCGGGCAGCGGATCGTAGACCTTCGAGAACGCAGTCAGCCCCGTCGAGGCGTCGACACCGACGACCTCGAACTTCTGCTTGTTGTTCAGCAGCGGAATGGCCGCGCGGCCGCGACCTTCGGTCAGATAGAAGCTGGCGGCATAGAGCGCGTCGAAGGCGCTCCAGAAGAGATCGACGCCGCCGTCGAGACCGTCGATCATTCCCCAGGCGAGCGGCGCGCCTCCTGTGTTGATCTCGACCGCGGCGTACGTGCCGCTGTGCGTGACACCGAGGAGGGCGTCTTTCACGTCGGGGCCGACAGAAGTGGCGAGGCCGATTGTGCGAGAGGAAGATCCGCTCGACGCGTTGGGATCGACGGCTGTCGTGAAGCGGCCGTTGGCCACGCGCAGGGTGTCGACGATCATGACGCGCGGACCGCGGACCGATTGCCCGAGGTAGCCGAGGTAGAAGGTGCGGGCGGGATCGAGGCCGGCGGGGATCGGGAGCTCGATGTCGAGCCGCTTTTGCGCGACTCCGTCGAAATTGAGGTGCACGCTCGTCGCGTAAGTCAGGTCGTGATCGAAGCTCGGAACAGCGGCGAAGTCGGGCTTGGTCGAAGCGGCGGTGACGACGAGCGTCGGCGCGTCGAATGCGCCGGCGGGCACGGTGATGGCGATGGATGTGTCGGTCGTGAACTTCGTTGCCAGGTCGGGGGCGGCCATGAACCCATTGCCGTCGCCGGTCGTGAACGGCGTCAGCGGGATCATGGCGATGATGGCGCGGCTCGCGGCATCGATCACCTGCAGGTCGATGGCGTCGGAGATCGAGATGCGGTCGAGACCGCTGTCGCCGGCAGAGAACGAAAACGAGCCGTCAGCGGACACGGTGGCCTGATACGCGGTCACGAACATGCGACTGCGGCGAACGGCGACGGCCTGCGATCCTGCGGGGAGCGCGCCGGCGCGGCCGCTGATCGTGGAGCGGCCGGCCGACGGGATGGTGATGCGGATCAGCTCCGGCCGGATGGCGGCGTTCGTCGACGGAACCGCGCGCGTGGAGAATCGCGCGGCAACGGTCTGGCCGAATGCGGCGCCGTTGGTCCCGCGAATCGACGGCGCGACCGTGACCGCGTACGTCGTCCCCGGAAGCAGCGCCTCGGCCGGATTGAAGGCGACGATCGCAGCGCTGGCGGTGACGGCGCCGGCCGTTTGTTTTCCGCTGACCGCGTTCACGATCGAGATGCCGTTCGCGACCGACGCGGGATCGATCGGGGCATCGAACGTGGCGCGCGGCGTGAACGGATCGGTGGCGTTGATGACGCTCCCGCCCGCGGGCGTGAGCGACAGGAGGCGCGGCGCATTCGGAACCAGCGCCAGCGTGCCGAAGGTAACGATTTCGTCCGGGTCAGGCGCTTTTGGCGCAAGAGCTGCGCCGGAATCACCCATGCCGCTGGTGCGCGCGATGAGCGAGAACGGCTGGGCGGGGCTGGCCGCGACGGGAATCGCAAAGACGCCGCCGCTGCGCGAAATGTCGACGACACCGAGCGGCGCGGTCTGGGGAGCGCCGACGCCCGCTACGACGCGAGCGTCCGCGATGAAGGCCCCGCTCGTCCCGGCGCGCACCTGGCCGAACGCGAAGGCGATCGGCGCCCTCGCGACGAGCACGAGATAGCGGCCGGGACGCACGATGCCGTCGAGTGGCAGTTGCTCGACGTCGATCGCTCGCGTGGTGAACGAGCGAAGAGCGCCGCTCGTGCTGATCGCGGTCGTCAGCGCTGCAAGACGAACCACGGTCCCGTACGGCGTCTGATCGAGGACCTCGCCCACGATGACCTGCGCGCTGGCAGCGACATCGAGCGTGAACGTCCCGCGGGCGGATTTCAGAAGCTGCGCCGGCGGAAGAGCGGATCCGTCGAGCGTCGTCACGTCGTCGGCACGCGCGAGCGTCAGCGCGAATCCGGCAGCGATGTCGAAGCCGGCAATCGCGCCGAACGAGCCCAGCTCCGCTTTCGAGATCGGCGCGACGCTCGCCCGCAGCGCTTCGGCCGTGGCGCCCGCTGGCAGGTCGATCGAGACCGCATCATCTCCGCCGGCCAGGCGGCCGCCTTCGCTGCCGATCATCGCGCCGCGGTCGATCCGGCCGGGATAGTCGACGATGCGGATGTGATCGGTGCCGTCGCGGAGCGTCGCCGTGGTCGCCTGGACCGTCGGCGAGAGGCGGAAGGAAACGACGCCGGACGCGCCGTCGAGCGTTCGATAGACGAGCAGGTCGGTCGCGAACGGCGGGTCGAGGATCAGGCGGCCGTCGGCCAGGTTCAGCTGCTCGTCGATGAAGGCCTCCACCGGCGTTCCCGACGGATAAGGCTTCGAGCCGTCGGTGGTGAGTACTGCGGACGTCGATCCACTGGGCAGCACAGTCGAAGGAGTGAGCACGAAACTGCGGCTCACGAGACGGCAGACTTCGGGTGTCGCAGTACACGGGTTGTTGACACCCTGGAGGGCGGCGCCGCTGCGCGCCGGCGGCGGTTGTGGCAATCCAGGTGCACGATCCGGATACACGAGCGCGTAATGGCCGGACGCGATGATGTCGAATTCCGCGCGACGGTCGCCGCCGATTGCCGCCACGGCGCTGACCACCCGCCATTCGTCACGATCGTTGTCGTACTGCGCGAGCGAAAGCGTCTGAGCCGCGGCAATGACGGCCTGCGCCTCGTCAGCCGACAAGGTGAACGCGAGCCGTGATGCCGGAAGAGCGACGGGAACCGGCGAGGCGTCGATGGCGATCTCCGCGGCAGCGAGCGGAGACCAGCCCTGGGGCAGAAGCCCAGGAAGTGCCTGCGCGCCGATGGAGGTGAGCGCGATGCGTCTTCCGGCCTGGAGCGATGCCGCTGCGAGCACGAGGTCGACCGGTCGCGTCACGCTGGCGTCGCCGGCGTCGCTGATCGTCATCGCGGCGCCCGTGGCAGCCTGGTCGGAACGCCGGGGCGTGAGACGGACGTCGATGGGAATGACGCCGACGCCCGCCGGAATCACGACCTGCCGCCACGCCGTCGTTCCTCCGGGAGCCGTCACCTGGATCGTGTACGCCCCTTCCCGGAGCGAGCGCGTGTAGCGGCCTCGTTCGTCGGTCGACGACGAGCCGGCGCCGAGGGCGACCGGCGCGAGCCGCGAGAACGCCGCTGCGGGCGCGTGACCGACGTACGAGTTCACCGGCGCGAAGACATCGACAGACGCGCCGGCCAGAGGACGGCCGGTGCTCGCATCGATGACCACTCCGGTGACGTAGCCCTCCCCTCCTGATGGCTGCGACTCTCCAGCGCCGAACGATTGCGTGTAGTCCGCAATCATCGAGGTACCGGTCGCGTCCTGCACTTCCTTTTTCACCACCAGGATGAATGCCGGTACCGCGAGATCGGCGTCGAACGTCACGGTGGCCACGTCGCCGGCCGAGCTCATCGCGACGCTGCCGGCGAGAGCCGCCCCGCCGGTGGCGGCGAGCTGGATCGTGCCGGCTGCGGATGCGACCAGGGTGGCGGCATTCATCGGCTTCGAGAACGCGACCGTCAGCTTGCGCGCCGGCCGGTCTAACGAGGCGCTGATCACCTGCAGTGCCGAGCAATTGAGCTGAAAGCAGACGGCGGTCTCCGGGGAAAGCGATCCGTCGCCTCCGACCTGTTTCACGCGAGCCACGTGAAATCCCGACTGTCCCGAGAAGGTGAACTCGAACCGGAAGGACTTCTCCGCCGCGGCCGTCGTCGTCATGGTCACGCCGTCGACGTCGAGGCGCATGCGCGCCGCGGCAGCCGTGGCGTGACCGGTCAGGACTCCCTTGCTGAAGCAGCCGGCGGTATTGCTCTGGTCGATCTGCGGCGCGGTGGAGGGCGCGCCGCTCGCAGCGGTGAAGGTCAGCGAATAGGGCGCCGGGAGCGAACTGCCCGCGATGTCGTGCAGGCTCACTGCAATCGAGAGCGTGTACGTCGTGCCGGGATTCAGCGTGCGCAGCGGCGCGAACGTGACGGCGTCGGCATCGACGAACGCTTCGCCGTCGAGAGTCTGTCCAGACGCGTCTGCGAGACGGAGCGCCGGCGCGACCGTCGCCGCGTCGAGCGGATTCGAGAAGAGGACGAGCAGCGCCGCGCCGGGATCGACGTCGACGGCGTTCGGGGAGGGAAACGATCGAAGGACCGTGAGCGGCGCCGCGAACTTCACGACGCGGATGGCGTCGCTGGCCGTGCGGCCGTCGGGCGTCGTCACTCGCGCGATGACCGGGGTGATGCCCGGACCCGCAAAGTCGACTGCCGCGGTGAACGAATTTCCGCTCACGGCCGCCGCGACTCCGTTGACTTGCACGTTCGACCCGGGATCGGCCGTGATCGTACCGGAGATCGTGTCGGGCTTCGCGGTGTCCGAGCGATAGAAGCTGTTGTCCGCCGGTGAGGCAATGGCGATCGAGGGCGCACCCGCCGTGTTGATCACGTCGACAGTGGCGCCTGCCAGCTGCCCTCCGCGGCTCCGGCCCGACACAGCGATAGAGGTGCGGCCGCCTGCGATCAGCGGGACGGCGGACGCGATGAAGACGCCGGTCGTGTCACTGAACGCCCGTACGCCCACCGGATACGAGCTCGACCCGGCGCTGATCGCGATGGTGGAAGGATCGACGTTCGAGTAAGTCCCGCTCACGTCGATGGTCGTCGCGCCGCTTTCGGTCGACGGCAGCGGCGACGTGATCGCAATCTGCGGCGCAGCAGTGAGAGCCCGGACGCGAACGCTGGTCATCGCCACGCGACCGGAAGCGGTTCTGGCCCGCGCCGTGATCACATTCAAGCCGTTCGCGAGCGGCACGCCGGCCACGCTCAACGGGTGCGATGCCGCGCCGTCGGCGGCCACCGTGAACGGCATGCCGTTGACATCGCCGGAGACCACTCCCGCGCCCACGGTGCCGCTGACCGTTGCTGCCGAAGCCGTCGACACCGAACCATCAGGCGGCGATGCGATCGAGATGGCGGCCTCACCGTCCCGGTAAATCGTGAGCACCACCGCTGACCCGGTGGCGACACCGTTCGCGTCGGCGCACTCGACACGCAGGTCGTTGCGCCCCGGCTGCAGCGGAACCGGCGTACAGAACGAACCGTCCGCGAAACGTGCGAGAACACCGTTCACGAGCACGTTCGTGGCGCCCGCGGCTCGCCCCGTCACGCGCACCGAGTCGGCGAACACAGCGGAGTTGTTCGCAGGATCGAAGCCGCTGATCCGGCAGGCGCCGACCGACGAGAGCGAGCCGACCACGAACGAGCGGTCGAGACGCGACTCGTTCCCGGCGCCGTCGCGGGCGACGGCTGTGAGCGTGTGCCCTCCGTCTGTGATCGAGGCGATCGGAAGAGTCACGCTGCTGCCGTCGACTGTCACGCGCAGAGCGGCGCCGCTCACGTCCGAGGCGCTGATCGCGATCCGCGGAGCCGTCGCGAAGCGCGCTGCCGGCGCCAGTGCGACATCGTCGGCGAGCACGCTGACGACAGGCGGAGTGAAGTCGGCGGTGACGTGAACCATCGCTTCATTCGTTGCGCCGTTCGCTCCACGCACGGTCGCCGTGATCGTGTTCGACCCTTCGGTGACAGGCAGATCGGGAGCGCGGAACACCCCGGCGAGATCGACCGCGGCGTCCAGGCTGTTGACCTTCACGACCGCGCCAGGTGTTGGCGCACTCAGAAGTTGCCCGACCACCGCGATCGTGGCGTGGTTGGTCAGCGTCCCCTCGGTCGGCGAAAGCAGCGCAATGGCCAGCCGGCCGTCGTCGCGCATGACGGCGACCGACGCGCTCGACGTGTTGCCGTGCCGATCGGTGGCGACCGCGGTGAGGGAGTTAGGTCCCGTCTCCAGCGGGACGGTTGCGGTGAAGCCGCTCGCCGTGAGCGCGGCGGCGACGCCGTTGACTGCGACGGCGGCCACGTCTCCGCCGCTGACCGTGCCGCTCACGCCGACGCGATCGCCATTCACGATCGCGCCCGGCGGCGGTGCAGTGATCACGACCGACGGCGGCGTGCGGTCGATCGTGAAGGTCGCCGTCGCCGCGGATGCGCGGCCGAGCTTGTCCATCGCTGTGGCCACCAGCGTGTGGTCGCCATCGTTGCTGATGGTCGTTCCCGAGGTGAACGGTCTGTCGTCGAGCTTCGCGGTGATCGTGGCGAGAGGATCGCTGCTGATGACAGTTGGGGTGACCGCACGTCGAAAGACCGCGTGGGGTGGGATCTCGTTGCCGCTCTCCCGGATCGACACGACGGCCGGCGCCGATTTCACCGTGATGCGGTAGCCGATTCGCGTGGTGTTGCCGGCCGCGTCGGTCAGAACGAAGTCGAACGAGTTCAATCCCTCGCGAAATGGAAGATCCGTCAGCGTGAAGGCGCCGTTGCTCACCGCCGCCGTGGTGGTGGCACCGTCGAGCGCGATTGTGACGCCGTCGGCCGAGGCAGTTCCGCTGATGACAGGCCGCTCGCCGACGGTCGATCCGTCCGGCGGCGCGATGCTCAGCAGCTGCGGCGCGACGCGGTCGAGGACGAAGGCCACGACCTTCTCGTCCGACTTGTGGCCCGCGCAATCGAGAGCCGTGGCGCGCAGCTCGTGGGCTCCTTCGGTCGTGATGGGCGTGCCACTCGTGTAGGCGCTGCCATCGAGCTTCGAATCGAGCGTGGTTCGTACATCGCCGTCGCTCGTGTGCAGAAAGAGCGCGATCGGGTGATTGACCGCAGTGGCCGTGAAGGGCCGCCCTCCCTCGCCGACCTCGATCTCCGGACGGCTGCGGTCGATCGTCAAAGAAAGCGCCACCATCGAGGCGTGCCCGGCTGGGTCCGTCGCCGTGACGTCGAAGCGCTGCTCGCCCTCGGCAACGTCGGCGATCGTGGCCGACCACGACTGGCCGTCCGCGGCGAGGACGGCGTCGACTGCGCCGCTCTCCCATTTCACGCTCACCGTGGCGCTCCCCGCCTCGCGCAGGCCGCCGCGGATCTCGAGCGAGGTCGCGTCGATGCAGGCGTTAGGCTGCGGGGAGGTGACGAACAGCTCCGGCGCGCGCGTGTCGAGGAAGATGCGGCTCGTGATCGAGGCCGAGTTCCCGGCCTGGTCGAGCGCCGAGGCCTTGAGGGTGTTCTCGCCTTCGGTGAAATCGACTGGCGCGGTCGTTGTGAATCTTCGCAAGGCGATCGCCGCAGGCGTGCCGTTGACCGTCACGGTCACGGCGTCATCCGCGTCGCCGCTCACGATCATGTGTGCGGTGCCGATGGTCTGGCCGGCCGCAGGCGAGGTGAACGCGATTCGCGGCGGCGTCTTGTCGATCGTGAAGTCGATCGGCGGCACGGTGCCCACGAGACCGACCGCGTCTTCTGCGCGGATCGACAGCGAATGCTTTCCTTCGCCTGCGATGGCCGTCCCTGGCGCATACGCGCTTCCGTCGAGAGCAGCCGCGATCTTCACCGGCGTGAGATCCGTGGCCGTGATCACCGGCGTGACGTCACGGGCAAAGAGGCCGCCGCTCGTCATCGGGTTGCCGGATTCGGTGACGACGATCTTTGGCGGAGTCTTGTCGATCGTGAACTCGATCGTCGCGTTCGTCATCAGTCCGACCGCGTCTTCGGCGCGAATCGTCAGCGCGTGCTTTCCCTCTGCCGTAATCGCAGTGGCGGATGTGTAGGGCGCTCCGTCGAGTGACGCCGTGAGCGTCACCGCAGTTGCATCCTTCGCGCTGATGTCGAGGACGACATCGCGACCGAAGAACGCACCGCTCGCTACCGGCTTGCCCGACTCGCTGACCACGATTTCAGGCGGGCTCTTGTCGATCGTCAGCTCGATCGCAGCCGTCGCCACGAGACCGACCGCATCCTCCGCTCGGACCGCCAGCACGTGCTTTCCCTCGGCACTAATTGCGGTGCCGGCGCTGTACGAGTTGGCATCGAGCGTCGCTGTGATCTTCAGCGGCGTGAGGTCCGTCGCCGTGATCTCCGGCACGACGTCGCCGCTGAACAGTGCGCCGCTGACGAGCGGCCTGCCGGATTCGGTGACGACGATCTCTGGCGGAGTTTTGTCGATCGTGAACTCGAAGGCTGCGTTCGCCACCAGGCCGACGGCATCTTCCGCGCGAATGGCCAGCGCGTGCTTCCCCTCCGTCGCAATCGCAGTGGCGGATGTGTAGGGCGCTCCGTCGAGTGAGGCCGCGACGGTCACCGCAGTTGCATCCTTCGCGCTGATGTCGAGGACGACATCGCGACCGAAGAACGCGCCGCTCGCTACCGGCTTGCCCGACTCGCTGACCACGATTTCAGGCGGGCTCTTGTCGATCGTCAGCTCGATCGCAGCCGTCGCCACGAGACCGACCGCATCCTCCGCCCGGACCGCCAGCACGTGCTTTCCCTCGGC
>JAJXWV010000056.1 GCA_021781455.1 Acidobacteriota bacterium
GTGGCGCGGCAGCAGTCGTGGTTTGCGGTGCGGCATTCCGCGCGGCGAGAAGCTTGTCGAGTGCGGCCTGCGTCTCCGCTTCGCCGGAGATGCAGAGGGATGTGTCTTTCGTCTCGCCGGTGGCGAGCGCGTGTGCGTAGTCGTTGCAGGTGTCGAATCCGCATCCCGCACAGTCGGTCTGCGCGAGCGCCTCGTACGCCTTCTCCTGGAATTGTTCGGTCGACATCGCGGGCGTCGCGGCGGCTGTCGCCGCTGCTTTCGCGTCGGCCGCAGGCGCCGCTGCCGGCGGCGCGGGAGGTGCCTGCGGCGCGGGCGCTGCCGGCGCGGCACTCGCTGGAGGAGCGGCGCCGCCCGCAGGGCTCAGCTTCGGCTTCTCCGGCATGGGCGTCCGCTTCACTCCCGAAATCGGTGCCGGCCGGAGCTGGGCCCGCGCCTGCTCCGCCCGAAGGGCTGGACCTTCATGCGACGGGCGGATCGTGTCGCGAACCGCCGCACGCGCAAAGTCGTACGCCTCTCCTCCCTTGCGGAGGATGTGCATCTTCTCGATTTTCTTCTGCAGCTCCATCAAGCCCCACAGAAGGGCTTCCGGCCGCGGCGGGCAACCTGGGATGTAGACGTCGACCGGAATCAGGCGATCGACGCCCTGTGTGACCGCGTAGGTGTCGTAAGGTCCGCCGCACGTTGCACACGAGCCCATGGCGATGACCCATTTCGGCTCCGGCATCTGGTCCCACAACCGGCGGACGATCGGCGCCATCTTCTCCGTCACGGTTCCGGAGACGATCATCAGATCCGCCTGCCGGGGCGTTGCCCGGAAGACCTCGGCGCCGAAGCGCGCCATGTCGTGCCGCGGGTCGAGCACGGCCATCATCTCGATCGCACAGCAGGCCAGGCCGAACTGCATCGGCCAGAGCGAGGACTTGCGCGCCCAGTTGAAGAACTTGTCGACGGTGGTGGTGAGAACGTTCGAGTCGAACCGATTCTCGATCAGACCCATGTGAGGACCTTCCTCTTCCAGGCGTAGAAGTACCCCACCAACAGAATCACCAGGAACACCGCCATCTCAACAGCTCCAAACCACCCGAGCTGCTTGAAGCGGATCGCCCAGGGGAAGAGGAAGATCGTCTCGACATCGAACACGATGAAGAGCACCGCAATGAGGAAATAGCGGACAGAGAAACGGTGATCGAACGCCAGCGAGGTCGCTGGAACGCCGCATTCGTACGGTTCCAGTTTTACTCTCTCGGGACGGGAGGCGCGGACCAGCGGGGCGATGACAAACAATGTCAAAAGTACGAGCCCGATTGCCGCGGACGCTGCTACCAGGAGCACGGTGTAATTGGCCATATTCGTCTGAGGAGGCGTGACTAACGAACGGCGGCAATTGTAGACGCCACCCCCCCGGAGTCAAGAAAACGACATCACATTTACCGTGTGATGAAGGTAACACGGCCACAACAGCCCGTGTCACAAATCACACGTCAAAATAGGGGCCGCTGAAAACTCCATCGCCCCTCGCCGAAGCCCTTTCCCTGCACCAACACTCGGATGTCGTGGCCGATGGCATCTGGCAAGACAAGCTGCCGCGCCGCGTCCCGTTTCTCCAGAAGTCCAATGCCCTCAGCGAGATCAGCGATCTCCAGATCCGTCGACGGCTTCAGAAACTCATGTTCGGTAATGCCGAGGCCGAGGAGAAACCTCGCCTGGCGCTCGAAAAAGAGCGTTGAAAAACCCCGCCCCTCCCCCACCCGTCGCAGGTCATCGAAATTGATGTGAGCGGTGAGGTCCTGTTGTCCGGGATTCGCCAGGAGGTCGCGGCCCACCCGGTGTCGCGAGTACGCCGCCGCCGTTCCGAAACGACGCGCGCGGGAGTGGAAAAGTTTGTCCTGGGGATATCCATAGTCAAAGGTGACCACCAGGCCACGATCGACCAGCCGGCAGATGTCGCCGTAGAGTGCGCCCCACTCGGGCGAGACGTCGGCGAACTGCCCATCCGTCAGAGTGATGCCACGGGAAGCGAAGTAGCCTTCGAGCTCGCCCGATGTCTCATGCTCGCTCCAGTCGAGGTGACCGTCGCGATCGGTCACCCAGAGCTCGTGGAGGTGTTTGCCGCGCTGCACGAGCCGCGCGAATGGGAGCGCGTCGAAGAGCTCATTGCTGAGCATGAGATGTGCGCCGCCGCGAGGCACCTCGTCGATGGTGGCGACGAAAGCAACGTTCCGTTTCGCATCCAGAGGAACGCGATCGAGTGCGCGATCGACGCCGACAAATCGTGCACGTGAATCCGAGCTGGCGTTGGCCAGCGAACGGATCAGCGAGCCGTCGCCGCAGCCGATGTCCACAATCGTGCACAAGCCGTCGCCGCTACGACGCACGAAATCATTGACGAGCCTGCTGAGGGCAAATGAAAAAGCAGGGCTGAGCTCGGGCGAAGTGATGAAGTCACCTTCGCGTCCGACCGGATTTTGGGTGCCTGCGTAGTATCCGAAATCGGGATGGTATAGAGCGACCTCCACGAAATCTCGGAAGGATAAGTCACCATGCATGAGCAAGTTACGAAGTCCGTCTGGAATCGAGTCAGCCTCCGCCATGATTCCCGATCGTACACCCGTGAGCGCCTTCCAGAAGCGACCTCGACGGCGATCGTACGCCGGCTTTTGTAGTTATTTGCAGCATGGCACTCCCGTTGCCTTCCCTGCGAGCCTGGGTGATTCGAAGGAGCCGTGCAGAGCGACAGGGGCTCGACTCGGACACCAGGAGGAACTCATGAAAAGACTCACCGCCATGTTTGCGACGTTGCTCTTGATCGCCACCGCAGCGATTGCGCAGGTGGATGACCACGCAAAGACGAAGAGAGGAGCCATCATCGGCGGTGTCGCCGGCGGAATCGTCGGTGCGGTGATCGGCAACAACCGCGGCCACCACAGCGCGAAGCGCGGAGCGGTGGTCGGAACGCTCGCGGGCGGCGCGGCCGGTGCCATCGTCGGCGCGATGATGGACAGGCAGGAACGAGAGCTGCGCCAGATCCAGGGTGTCAACGTATCGCGAACCGCTCCGAATGAGTTGAACGTGAGCGTGCAGAACGAAGTGCTGTTCGACTTCAACTCTTCTGCCCTTCGACCGAGCTCACGGCGGGCGCTGCAAAACATGGCCGGCGTGTTCGGCAAGTATCCGGATACGACGATCAAGGTGGAAGGCTTCACCGACTCGATCGGCCCGGCCGCGTACAACCAGCGGCTCTCCGAGCGCCGCGCGGACTCGGTGACGAACTATCTGGAAAACATGGGAGTGCGAAGCGGGCGTCTCGAACCGATCGGCTTCGGCGAGACGCATCCCCGGGCGTCGAATGCCACGGCGTCGGGCCGTCAGCGGAACCGCCGCGTGGAAATTCACATCAAGGCGACGAAGGCCTGACCGAGTCGCCGACCGACGGGCGCTCGATCTCGAGCGCCCGTCGTGTATCCGGCGAATTGGTGGGAAGTGGAGGGCAGCGACGCGGCACCGCTCTCGGAAAGAATGACGGCGGTCACGCGCGTTTTCACTACTGACGCTCATGATCGAGCGCGAAGATTCAGGAGGTACACCATGACCCGGAAGTTCGCCATCCTAATTCTCGCCACACTATTCGCTGCAGCGTGTACAACGACCGGCGATGACCCGAATGCGAAGGCAAAGCGCGGAGCCGGCATCGGCGCGGCCGCCGGTGCCATTGCCGGCGCGATCATCGGAAACCAGGGCGGCAATCCGGCCACCGGCGCGGTCATCGGCGCCGCTGTGGGCGCAGGGGTCGGCGGAGCCGTCGGCCACAACATGGATAAGCAGCAACAGCAGCTCCAGCAGATCCCCGGAGTGGAGGTCACCCGTCCGTCCGAGAACCAGATCAACGTTCAGCTGACGAGCGACATCCTCTTCGACTTGAACTCGACGGCGTTGCGGCCTCAGTCGCAGGACGTGCTGCGCGACCTGGCCGCAAATTTCCGGCAGTATCCGAGTGAAACGTTCGAAGTGAACGGCCACACCGACTCCACCGGCAACGCCGAATACAACATGACGCTTTCTCAGCGCCGGGCCGATTCCGTGGCCGGATATCTCGTCGACCAGGGCGTGCCAGGAGCCCAGATCACTGCCCGAGGATTCGGCGAGACGCAGCCGAAGGCGTCGAACGACACGCCGGAAGGGCGGCAGCTCAACCGTCGCGTCGAGATCCACATCCGCGGCAATAACTCGTGAGGCGCACCGGAGCACCGGTTCTCAACCTGGAATTCGTCGCCCGAATGAACCGGTGCTCCGTCAGTCTCTGCAGCGACTCCTGACGCCTCGCCGACGACACGGAGTTCCCGCCGGCCGCAGCTCTCCACGACGCGACGGATCTGGTGCCGAAACTCGCCGATTTCGTCCGCGATTTTCGCCTGATCGAAATTCGAGACAAGTTCCGCCGGAATTTTGTAGAATCCGCGCGCCCAAGCGTCCAATATCCAATGCGCTACCCGTCTATGCGGGCGGGCAACCGTCAACACAATCACGGAGGAACTATGAAGTCTTGGATCACGCGTGCGCTGGTCCTGGCGATTCTGCTCGTGTCTTTCGCTGGTCTGGCCATGGCGCAGGAGAACCCTGCGCCCGCCACTGCGCCGGCATCACCGAGCGCGTCGACAGCGGCTGCGTCGCCGGCCGAGGCCGGCGGTGAGGCGAACCTCATCCTTCCCGACCTGCGGGACGTTTCGTTTTTCGGCATCACGGGCCAGTCGCTACTGATCGGCGGGCTGTTCGTCTGCCTTCTGGGCGGGCTGTTCGGCCTGGTCATGTTCATCCAGCTGCGGAACCTGCCGGTGCACCGCTCCATGCGGGAGATCTCGGAGCTGATCTACGAGACCTGCAAGACCTATCTGGTGACCCAGGGCAAGTTCATCCTGCTGCTCGAGGTCTTCATCGGCGCGATCATGGTGGTCTACTTCGGCTGGCTGCGGCACTTCCCGGCCGATCGGGTCCTGATCATCATCGTCTTCAGCCTGATTGGCATCGCCGGAAGTTACGGGGTGGCGTGGTTCGGGATCCGGGTGAACACGTTCGCCAACTCGCGTTCCGCATTCGCCTCGCTGAAAGGCAAGCCGTTCCCGACGTACTCGATTCCTCTGAAGTCGGGCATGTCCATCGGGATGCTGCTGATCTGCACAGAGCTGGTGATCATGCTCAGCATCCTGCTGTTCGTCCCGCGTGATTACGCCGGGCCGTGCTTCATCGGATTTGCGATCGGCGAGTCGCTGGGCGCCGCGGCGCTGCGCATCGCCGGCGGCATCTTCACCAAGATCGCCGACATCGGATCCGACCTGATGAAGATCGTCTTCAACATCAAGGAAGACGACGCGCGCAACCCGGGCGTCATCGCCGATTGCACGGGCGACAATGCCGGCGACTCGGTCGGCCCGACTGCCGACGGATTCGAGACTTACGGCGTCACCGGCGTGGCGCTGATCGTCTTCATTCTCCTGGCCGTGGCCGACAAGACCGTGCAGACGGAGCTTCTGGTCTGGATCTTCGTCATGCGCGTGATCATGATCATCACCTCGGCCGTGTCGTACTGGATCAACGAGGCCATCGCCTCGGCGCGCTTCCGCGACTCCGACTCTTTCAACTTCGAGACTCCCCTGACCACGCTGGTCTGGCTGACCTCGTTCATCTCCATCGGCCTGACCTACCTGGCCTCGTATCTCCTCATCCCGCAGCTCGGCGGCGACGGGACGCTCTGGTGGAAGCTGGCCTCGATCATCACTTGCGGCACGCTGGCCGGCGCGATCATTCCCGAGCTCGTGAAGGTCTTCACCTCCACCGAGTCGCGCCACGTTCAGGAGATCGTCACCGCTTCGCGCGAGGGCGGCGCCTCTCTGAACATCCTGGCCGGCTTCATCGCCGGCAACTTCAGCGCCTACTGGATGGGGCTGACCATCGCCTTCCTGATGGGTATCGCCGCGTGGATCAGCGGATTCTTCCCCACCACTCTGATGATCGCCCCGGCCATTTTCGCGTTCGGCCTGGTGGCCTTCGGATTCCTGGGCATGGGACCGGTCACCATCGCCGTCGACTCCTACGGTCCGGTCACGGACAACGCACAGTCGGTCTTCGAGCTCTCGACGATCGAGACGATTCCCGGGATCGAAGAAGAGATCAACCGCGACTTCGGCTTCCGGCCGGTCTTTGCCAAGGCCAAGGACTACCTCGAAGCGAACGACGGCGCCGGCAACACGTTCAAGGCCACGGCGAAGCCCGTTCTGATCGGCACCGCCGTCGTGGGCGCCACGACGATGATCTTCTCGATCATCGTGATGCTGACGCACGGGCTGACGGTGAACGTCGACAAGCTCTCCCTGCTTCATCCGCAGTTCCTCCTCGGCCTGGTCGTCGGCGGCGCGGTGATCTACTGGTTCACCGGCGCGTCGATGCAGGCCGTGTCGACAGGCGCGTACCGGGCCGTCGAGTTCATCAAGCGGAATATCCACCTCGACGCCGGCGCCGAGCGCGCCTCCGTCGAAGATTCGAAGAAAGTCGTGGCCATCTGCACCCAGTACGCGCAGAAGGGCATGCTCAACATCTTCCTGGTGGTTTTCTTCTCGACGCTGTCCTTCGCCTGCTTCGAGCCGTTCTTCTTCATCGGATACCTGATCTCCATCGCGCTGTTCGGCCTGTTCCAGGCCATCTTCATGGCCGACGCGGGCGGCGCATGGGACAACGCCAAGAAGATCGTCGAGGTCGAGCTGAAGGAAAAAGGAACGGCTCTTCACGCCGCCTGCGTCGTGGGCGACACAGTCGGCGATCCGTTCAAGGACACCTCGTCGGTGGCCATGAACCCGGTCATCAAGTTCACGACTCTCTTCGGCCTGCTGGCGGTGGAGCTCTCCGTGGAAATGGTGGCGGCCGGACAGCTCGTGCTCACGCGCGTGCTCTCGGCGGTCTTCCTCCTCATCTCCATGGTGTTCGTCTACCGCTCGTTCTACGGAATGCGGATCGGCGCGGAAGTCTCACGCGCAAACGAGGCAGCCCGGGCAGCGTAGACAATCGCGATCTTCCAGAGAACGCCCCGCGGCAACGCGGGGCGTTTTCTTTTGGCGTGAACGGGCGCCGCGACCGCGCTTCAGTTTCCCGCGCTCTTCGTGCCGGTGCGGATTGAATCGAAGTAGGCAACGACCTTCGGCGAGAAATTGCTCTTTCCCAGGCGCAGCGAGCGGTTGAGCTTCAGTGCGGAACGAAAGTCGTCAGCCGCCTCGCTCAAGCCGCGCTCCGGAGTGCGCGAAAGGGTCGCTTGCGTGTAGCGCGCACAACCGCGCAGAAGGAACGCCTCGGCCGAGGGGCCGCTGGCGATGAGCGCGGTCAGAATCTCGTCGCATGCCCTGGTGTCGCCGTGGGCGAACGCGCGATAAGCCCTTTCCAGTTGCGAGCGCGACCCGGCCGCAGAAGTCGCCGTCGTCTGCGTCGCTGCCCCCGGCACAGCAGTCAGAGAATCGAGCTCACGCTGTCGCGCCTCGACGAACTCGACGGCGCGCTTGATCGTCGTGGCGTCGGGCTTCTTCTGTAAGTCCTGATCGATGACTGCCGCGTCGCGCGACGCGGAGCGTAAAACCTGCTGATACTTCCGGTCGTTCCTTCGTTGCGCTGCGGCTCTGGAAACGCGAGCCCGGTACTCCTGAAGCGCGACGCGGGCGGCGACGAGCGCCTCCCTCTCCACGTTCTGCTGGGGAGGAGCAGCCGGTTGTGCAGCGGGAACAGATTGCGGTTTCGGCGTCTCCTGTGCGACCTGTGGCTGCGGTTTCTGCGGAACCGGTTTCGCGGCTTCGGCCGGCGGCCTTTGTGGAGGCGCCTGGACCTGAACGCGCGAGACCTCGACTGGCGGCTGCTGCTTCGGAGCGGGGGCCGGACGTGCGGCCTTCGCGCGGCGCGACTCCTCGGCGGCGCTCACAAACAGCTCCCGAGCCTGGTTCGCGGTCTCGCCGGCACGGTGATAGGCCCGCGAGTCGGTTCCGGCCTTGTTGAACTGATCGATGGCTTCCTGAAGCCGCCTCTGCCCCTGACGGTAGGTCTCGCTGCGATCCCCTCCGGCGGCCAGCGCATCCATCTGGCTGGACATGGCCCGGCTCACCAGGGCGTCGGTCGCTTTGCGGGCATCAGCCGAGGCGCTCTGGGCCATCCGATGCTTCTCCGCCTGCGCCCGCGCCACCCAGTCCCGCATCTTCGCGTAGTAGTCGGTGTTCTGGATCGCGCCCTGCTCCTCGGAAATGTGCCACTCGCGCAGCGCTCCATCGGTGTCACCGAGATTGAATCTGGCGATGCCAAGCCAGAAGTGCGGAACGTAGACGATGATCTCGTTCCGCGCCCGCACGGACGCCCCCTCGTTCGGCATCTCCCGCAGCGAACGCTGCAGCGCCTCGACTGCGGAGTCGTAGCTCTTGGCGTTGACGGCCTTCACTCCGCGGTTGTAGGCCTCGTACCACTTCTCTGCCATGGCCGGTGTGGCCAGGAGCAGAAGAAGCGCGAAACACGCCGCCCGCTTCATCGGCCCACCCCGAACGCCGGCAACGGCGCAGTGTCGGCGTTGCTGAACTCGACATTGAGAAGCTCGTCGCCTTGCCGGAGCGAGATCGTTTTCGCGATCGGCTTCGCGAACGCCGGATTCGAGAGCGTCACTTCGTACGTTCCGGGCGGGAGGTCGACCGGAGCCGGCGTGACGAGCGGTTCTTTCAACTCGATCTGCTGGCCACTTTCCGTGTTGCGGATGCTCGTCACGGTGGCCCAGGGAAAAGCATTGATCGCCAGGTGCACCGAACTGATGGGGGCGGCCGACGCCTCGATCTTTGCACCCGAGGGCAGCGAGGCGCTCGCTGAGTGTCGTTTCACGAGGAAAATCACACCGGTCGCGATCAGCACAACCGCCGCCACCGTCAAGGCGATGAACGTCGGTCGCTTACCTGCCCGGTCGGGGCCAGGTGCGGACGAGGCCACGGTCAACACGGTCGGGGCGGCGCCGGAATCCGTCTGAACCGTCGCTGCGGGAGGCGAATTCGTCTGCACTGTGGCGGCGCCCGATGAATCCGTGACCACCGTGGGCTGATCGCCGGGTTTCGCGACGACGCGCGTGGCTTCGTCCGTCACCTCAGTCGCCCTCGGTACCGCCTGAGCTCCGGGCGTGTCCGCGAGCGACGGCACGAGCTTCTCCAGCGCGTCGGCGAACTCGCGCCCGGTCGCGAAACGGCGGCTGCGGTCTTTCTCGAGCGCGCGGAAGATCACGCTCTCGAGTTGAGGCGACTCGGGCACGGTGGGATTGACGTCATGCAGTGAGCGCGGTTTCTCGGATGCGTGCAGCATCAGGTAACCGTGCGGTGTATCGGCCTGGAACGGAGGAATGCCCGTGAGCATCTCGTACAGGACGATCCCGAACGAATACAGATCTGCGCGGCCGTCGATGCGTTGCCCGGCCTCGAGCATGCCCAGATGCTCGGGTGAACAGTATTTCCATTTGCCGACGAACATGCCGGTCTTGGTCTTGCTGTCGCCCTCGTCACCCCACTGCTTGGCGATGCCGAGGTCGATGATCTTCACCAGCTCGTTGGCCTCGTCGTCGTGCGTGATCATCAGGTTCTCGGGGCTGACGTCGCGATGGACGATGCCGGCACGGTGGATGGCGTCGAGACCGCGCAGCGCCTGGACGGCGAGTGTTGCCGCGTACTTCGGCGACAGCGGACCGCGCTCTTCGAGCAGCTCGTGAAGGTTGGTGCCCTCGATGTACTCCCAGACCATGTACCGCGAGCCGTCTTCGAGGGTCGAGAAGTCGAACAGCGTGGCGACGTTTGGATGATGGATTCGCGTTGCCAGGCGGGCTTCACGAAGAAAGCGTTCGTGGGCGCCCTCCTCGCCGGCGATCGAGGAGCGCATCAGCTTGATCACCCGGATTGCATTGAGGTGGATGTGCAGGACCTTGAAGACCTCGCCCATGCCGCCGACGCCGAGCCGCGCCAGAATCTGATACTTGCCATCGATGGGTGCCTCGAGATAACGACGGAGGAAATCCGTCACCGGCTCGCCGCAGAACGGGCATGCTTTGAAGGCCGGATCGATCTCCGATCTGCAGTGGATGCAGAAAAAGGACATGTGCAGTGGTCGCTCTGGATTCCGTTGCTGGCTGTCAGGCGATTATAAGCTTGCCATATGAAGGAAAAGACGATCACCGTGCGCACTTCGGAACGCGAGCAGATCCTCGTCATCACCGAGGAGCTGCAGCGCGCACTGGCCGCTCTCACCGCGGGCGACGGGATCTGCACGGTCGTCGTGCCGCACACGACCTGCGCCATATCCGTCAATGAGAATGCCGACCCGGATGTGCCCTCCGACATCGTCAAAGCGCTGCGTTCCATGATCCCGCCGGTGCGCTTCGATCATGCAGAAGGGAACTCCGATGCTCACCTGCTGACGACCCTCATCGGGACGTCCCTTTCCTGGCCGTACCGCAAGGGGCGGATGGTCTTCGGCACCTGGCAGGGCATCTACTTCATCGAGCTCGACGGACCGAGATCGCGGAAGGTCACCGTCTACGTGCAGGATTGAAAAAACGATCGGGCCGCCGGACGGCGGCCCGATCGATCAGCGAGTTAGCGCGAACCGTATGCCTCACCTGCGGCGTTCCCCTCAGACCGCCGCAGGCTTCGGCGCGAGACACAGCCGGATCGCGGAGCCGATTTGACGGGCGAGTTTGACCTCGCCTCACCCATGATCGCTCCGGGACAGAACGGACGCTGTGCGGAGTTCGGCAGCGGCAGGTGCGATGAATCACAGGAGCTGGTCTTCCGGGCCTCCTGGCGGCGATATCGTTTCTGCTCATGAGGTTGCGCCGGTCGGCTCAGGCCTCGCAAGCCGCAATGCGAGACCGGACAGAATTGGAGGAACGATGAAGAACCTGGCCATGCTTTCGCTCCTTGCCCTCATCACCGGCGCCTGCGCGCACGGCAGATCTTCGACTCCGATCGCGACGGCCATGATGCAGCCGATCAGCGGCTCTTCCGTCAATGGCACCGTTCGTTTTCGCGCGCTCGGCGACGGAAGCGTCCAGGTCAAGGTCGACCTGACCGGAGTGCCGCCCGGAGTGCACGGGTTTCACGTTCACGACAAAGGCGCCTGTGGCGACAACGGCATGGCTGCCGGTGGTCACTTCAACCCGATGAACACCGATCACGGCACTCCCGAGGCCACCCCACACCACGCCGGCGATTTCTCGAATCTCCTCGCATCGTCGAGCGGCGAGATCCACCAGCAGTTTGTGACTCGCTCCATCACCGTCAGTCCGGGCACGATGTCGGTCGTCGGGCACGCTGTCATTCTTCACACGAATCCGGACGATCTTCTGACCCAGCCTACCGGCAACGCCGGCGGCCGCATCGCGTGCGGAGTGGTGGAGGCAGCCGGAAGAGGACCGATGTAGCAAGAGCATGGCTCGCCGGATACTCACCTACCGCGCATGAAACGACCGCTTTTCATTCCGGTGCTGTTGCTCGCCTCGTGCATGAGTGGCGGGGGCGCGGCTCAGAGAGTGATGCAGGCACCCCACGGCGCGATCAGCGTCGAGATCGTTCCGAATCCAATCGTCGCTCATCACCTGAACGGCAATGCGTACACATTTCCGTTCGACGTCGTGGTCCGCGAAACCGGAGGACACCCCGTCACCATCAGCCGAGTGACCGCGGACGTGAGCGCTCTCGGCAGCATCCACCTCGCCACCGAAACCTACGACGTCGCAAAGATCAGCGGTTTCGGGTATGGGACCTCGGTTCCACCGAACGGCACGCTCCGTTACCACTTCTCACCGCAGAAGACGGTTCCTGACGAGCGGCTGTTCGGCGGAGTCAGCGCCGTGCTCGCCGTCGATGCCGTCGACGATACCGGGACACCGATCGAGGCCCGAACGATGGTGACGGTCACCCGCTGAAAGGAAAATGGCGCAGACGAGAGCGTCTGCGCCACGAAAAGAAGGCAGCGCAGCAAGAGGTGCGGCCCGCTGCCCGCTGATTCTGCTCTCTTACAGCAGCCCGTATTCGCGCATCTTCCGCCACAGGGTGGCGCGGCTGATGCCTAGCGAGCGTGCCGCGGCATCACGGCGCCAGCGGCTGGCCTCGAGCGCCGCCACGATCCGTGCGCGTTCGCTGTCCGGCTCATCGAGCGGATGAAGGACGAGCACGTACTTGACGTCGAGCAGCAGGTCGCGATGGCGCACGTGCGGCGCGATCCTCACGACCACGCCGCGATCGCCGCGCGCGGTGTGCAGGACAGCCCGCGTTTCCGCACGATGACCGAGACGCGTCAGTCCGTCGACCTCGACGCCGAGAGCCGAAGAGAGAGGAGTGCCAACGACTTCGTGCAGATCGTCGGGTGCATAGACGATTCGCATCTCACCGTCGACGCAAAGCAGGACTTCACCCATCGAGTCGAAGAGCGCGCCCGCTGCTTCGAGCACAGATCGCCTGTCGGTTTCGTACGTAATCGTTGTCATGATGTCGCAGTCTTTTCGGACGCGATGAAACGTGCCGCAACAACGGTCACAGTGGCGCGTGACTGCACATGACCAATATCATCCCGGCTCGCAACGTGCTTGGCTATCCTCCCGTCGCGATGAGCGCCTTCCTTCGCATGGGTATCGAACGAATCCGGGCAGCCGTCTGGGGAGTGCTGTTCACTGCTGTTCTGGCCGCTCTCATCGTGATCGGCTCGAGGAATCTCGCCCATTTCGATGCGGCTCTGGTCGGCTACACGTTCGCCGTCCTGTTCGCCACGTTCGCCATCACCTACCGGTACGCGATGTGGTTGCAGCGACCGCCGACGGCGCTCTACTGGCGGCGCGGCTGGCAGGTATTCTTCCGCCGCCGCTTCGCCGTAAGGAACGCCGGCAACTGGGTCAGGCGGGTCGTCTCCGATTTCGCGCTCAACCGATTCATCGCCCGTCGCGGCGCGTTCCGCTGGCTCGCTCACTGGCTGATCATGTGGGGTTGCGTGCTGGCGGCGCTCATCACGTTTCCCCTCGTCTTCGGGTGGATCCATTTCGAAACTGTGCCGGGAAAGCTGGACTGGTACCGAACCTACCTCTTCGGTTTTCCGACGATGGCGTTCCCCGTCCATTCCCTTCCCGCGTTTCTGATCTTCCACGGGCTGGTCTGGTCGGCGTTCGCCGTGATCATCGGCGTGATGGTGGCGATGCGGCGGCGCATGCGGGACCACGGCGCAGCGGCGGTCCAGCAATTCGGCGAGGACTTCCTGCCTCTCATCCTTTTGTGGGCCATCAGCGTGACCGGGCTGCTCCTCACCGCGAGCTACATCTGGATGGACGCGTACGGATACGACTTCCTGGCGCTGCTTCACGCCGTGACCGTGATCTTCACGCTGCTGTGGCTTCCGTTCGGGAAGTTCTTTCACATCTTCCAGAGGCCGGCTCAGCTCGGTGTCAGCTTCTACAAGGACATCGGTGCGCTCGAGGGAATGGCCCATTGCGCCCGCTGCGGACAGGAATGCGCATCGCAGCTGCACGTCGACGATCTGATCGAGGTCGAGCGCCGACTCGGCTATCGCTATGAAATGAACAACCCTGCGGCAGACCACTACCAGCGGATCTGCCCCAGCTGCCGCCGCTCGATGCTGGCCATCGCGCAGGGACGCATCTGGAATCCACCGACTGAGAACGCACAATTCGACAATGAGTACCCTTCCATCTGATCCCAAGACTCTCATCGACGCTTACGGCCCTCATCTCGCTTTCATGAGCGGCGAACGGGTGGATACCGGCACCGAGCCGGAGAAGCTCGTCAAGACGCACTGCTGCTTCTGCGGACAGCAGTGCGGCATCCAGCTCAAGGTCAAAGGGAACGAAGTGATCGGCTTCGAGCCGTGGTACGACTTTCCCTTCAACAAGGGAATGCTCTGCCCCAAGGGCGTCAAGCGATACCTCCAGGGCTCGCATCCCGACCGCCTTCTCAAGGCCCTCCGCCGCGATCCGAGCTCACCCACCGGCTTCAGCGAAATGAGATACGACGAGGCGATCGCGCGCATCTCGGGCGAGATCAACCGCATCCAAACGGAGTACGGAAACGACGCTTTCGCTCTGCTCAGCGGCGCGAGCCTGACCACGGAAAAGACGTACCTGATGGGCAAGTTCGCACGGATGTGCCTGCGCACGCGCTACATCGATTACAACGGCCGGCTCTGCATGGTCAGCGCCGGCGCGGGAAACAAGAAAGCGTTCGGAATCGACCGAGCCGCGAATCCCTGGTCGGACATCCAGAACGCGGAGGTGGTCTGGATCAGCGGCTCGAATGTTGCCGAGTGCGCGCCGATCACCACGAACTACGTGTGGCAGGCGCGGGAGAACGGCGCGAAGATCGTCGTCGTCGACCCGCGCATCACACCGATCGCCCGCACCGCGAATCTCTACCTGCCGGTCAAGCCCGGACGCGACATCGCCCTTTTCCACGGCATCCTCCACCTCATGATCGAGAACGACTGGCTCGATCACGACTTCATCGAGAACCACACCGTCGGGTTCGATGCCGTCGCCGCAAACGTCAGGGAATGGACGCCAAAGCGGACCGCCGAAGTCACCGGCATCTCCGAATCGTCGATCCGCCAGGCGGCCGAGCTCTGGGGCCGCGCCAGGACCAGCTACCTCATGCACGCTCGTGGAATCGAGCACTCCTCGCACGGCGTGCAGAACGTCCTCGGCGCGATCAACATAGTGCTGGCCAGCGGCCGCATCGGCCGGCCGAATTGCGGATACGGCACGATCACCGGCCAGGCCAACGGACAGGGCGGGCGGGAACACGGCCAGAAAGCCGAGCAACTGCCCGGCATGCGCGACATCGATGATCCCGAGCATCGCGCCTACATCGCTTCCGTGTGGGGCATGAATCCCGACGACCTTCCGCACGCCGGAGTCGATGCCTACGAGATCTTCCGCAAGATCGACCGCGGCGAGATCAAGGGCCTGCTCAGCATCTGCTTCAACCCGAAGGTGTCGCTTCCCGACAGCGGCCTCGTGGCCCGAGCGCTCGACAAGCTCGAGTTCTACGTCGCCATCGATTTCTTCCTCAACGAGACCGCTTTTCATGCAGACGTCGTTCTCCCGGGGTCACTCCAGGAAGAAGACGAAGGCGTCGTGACGCAAATCGAAGGGCGGGTCATCAAGATCAACAAGGCCGTCGACTGCCCGGGCGAGACACGGGAGGACTGGCGAATCATTCAGGACATCGCCGCCGGCGTCGGACGTCCGCAGGGCTTCACCTTTACGTCTCCGCGGGAGATCTTCGACGAGCTGCGCGTGGCTTCGAAGGGATACATCGCCGATTACTCCGGAATCACGTACGAGAAGATCGAGCGGCAGTACGGCGTCTGCTGGCCGTGCCCTTCCGATGACCATCCCGGGACACCGCGGCTGTTCGAGCCGGGATCGTGGAATCCGATCGCGAAAGGTGCGGGACCGTTCTACTTCCCCGATGGAAGGGCGCGCTTCAACGTCACGACCTACACGCCGCCGACGGAAGACGTCGACGACGAGTATCCGGTCATCCTGACCACCGGTCGCGTCGTCAGCCAGTTCCTCTCCGGCACTCAGACGCGGAGGATCGGGCCGCTCGTCGAGCAGTATCCGGAGCCGCGACTAGAGATGCACCCGCGGCTGGCGGAAAAGTACGGATTCCGCGATGGCGAGCCCGTCATCGTCGAATCGCGCCGCGACTCGATCACCCTGCGCGCGCAGATCGTGAAGACCATCCGCCCCGACACGGTGTTCGTCCCCTATCACTGGGCCGGGAAGCAGTCGATCAATCGACTGACGATCAGCGCCCAGGATCCGATCTCCAAAATCCCAGAATACAAGGCGTGTGCGGTGCGCCTGAAGAAGGAGAGCGTAGCGGGTAGCGGGTAGCGGGTAGGAGCAGCGGGCAGGACGGTTGTTCTTCTCCTACCCGCTACCCGCTACCCACTACCCGCTACCCGCTTCGCTTCGCAGCCGTCCCGAGAAACCTGAAATGCCCGTACCGGAAAGTCACGAATTCTTCATGGACCCGAACCGCTGCATCGGGTGCCAGGCCTGCGTGCAGGCGTGCAGTGAGTGCGACACGCACAAGGGCCACTCGCTGATTCAGCTGCAATACATCGATCGCCCGATTTCCGTTCAGACGGTGCCGGTCGTCTGCCTGCACTGCGATTCGCCGACCTGCGCGGAAGTCTGTCCTGCCGACGCCATCAAGCGAACCGGCGACGGCGTCGTGCAGACGGCGCGCAAGCCGCGCTGCATCGCCTGCAACAACTGCGTGATCGCCTGCCCCTTCGGCATCCCGAAGATGAACACGGAATTCGAGCTGATGATGAAGTGCGACCTCTGCTACGACCGCACCTCGGTCGGCTCGAAGCCGATGTGCGCGTCCGTCTGTCCGAGCGGCGCGCTCTGGTTCGGTACGCGCGCGGAGATCGACAAGCTGCGCCCGAGATCGCGGCCGATCAACAAGTTCCAGTTCGGCCAGCAGACCATCACCACCAAGGTCTGGATGATGGTTCCTCACGAGAGCCCGGCCAACCACATCGACGTCACCTCGGCCATGGACGAGGAGCCGACCGGGCGCCAGGGCCTGCTCGAGGAGGTGTTCGATGAGGACCACTGACAACCTCTCCCTGCCGCCCGACGGCAAGCCTTTCCACGAGCAGCCGCAGTGGCGCAACGACTTCCCGATCGACTGGCCGCAGGACGAGCTCGTGGCCCGGCGCGATTTCACCAAGTTCCTCGTGCTGACGTCGTTCGCCTTCGTCGTCGGCCAGTGGTGGATCGCTCTCGAGAACGTCCTTCGCCAGCGACGCGGCAAGCCGCCGATCAGAAGAATCGCCGGCCTGGCCGACCTGCCGGTCGGACAGACCCTGGTCTTTCACTATCCCGATTCCCACGACCCCTGCGTCCTCGTGCGCACCGCCCGACAGCGCTTCGTCGCCTTCAGCCAGAAGTGCACCCATCTCTCGTGCGCCGTCAGGCCGGAGCCGGAGAAAGGGCAGTTCTATTGCCCCTGCCATCACGGTTTCTTCGACCTGAACACGGGCGTGCAGACGGGCGGACCGCCGCGACGACCGCTGCCGCGCATCAAGCTCGAGATTCGCGGCGACTCCATCTACGCCACCGGCGTGGAGGTGCGATCGTGAGCCGCCGCGCATTTTCACGATCGCAGAAGACGACGATCATGTACGGGATCCTCTCGATCGTGGTCATCATCGTCATCCTGCAGCTGTGGCTCGTCACCGCAACGATGAACGCCTTTCTCGGCGGGCGCGACATGGTGATCATCCCCGCCGGGATCGCCAGCACGATCTGCTTCCTGCTCAATGCAGGCCTGCTCTGGTACGTGTACGCGATGGAGCGGCGATGAGCGGCGATCGAATGGACGGAATCCGCACGCTCCACCCCACCTACTTCGCCCTGGTCATGGCGACCGGCATCGTGTCGATTGCGGCGAAGCTGCTGCAGGTTCCGGTGGTGGGGGAAGCGCTGCTCGTCGCCAACGTCATCGCCTTTGTCACGCTCTGGGTCCTCACCATCGTCCGGCTGGTGCGGTTTCCACGCGAAGTGCTCAACGATCTGCTCGACCACCAGCGCAGCGTGGGCTTCTTCACGGCTGTCGCGGGGACGAGCGTCTTTGGATCGCAGCTGGCCATCCTGCTGCACACCTGGACGCTCGCGCTGGCGCTCTGGGTGCTCACTCTGGCGCTCTGGCTGGTGCTGATCTACGCGGTCTTCACTGCGTTGACGATCAAGGCAAACAAGCCTTCGCTGGCCGACGGGATCAGCGGCGGGTGGCTCGTGGCCGTCGTCGCCACCGAGTCGGTCTCCACGCTGGCGACGCTCATCGCGCCAAGCTTCGACCGTTACGCCGAGCCTCTTCTGTTTGCCAGCCTGACCTTCTGGCTGGCCGGCGGAATGCTGTACATCTGGCTGATCTCGCTCATTTTCTATCGCTACCTGTTCTTCCCATTCTCGCCGGCCGACCTGATGCCACCGTACTGGATCAACATGGGAGCGATGGCCATCTCCACGCTGGCCGGTGCGCTGCTCGTCATGAACGCGCGGCTTTCGCCTCTCCTGATCAGCATTCAGCCCTTCGTGCTCGGCTTCACGATCTTCTTCTGGGCCACCGCCACCTGGTGGATCCCCATGCTGTTGATCCTCGGCTTCTGGCGTCACGTCATCAAGAAGTTCCCGATCGCTTATCACCCGCTCTACTGGGGCGCGGTCTTCCCGCTCGGCATGTACACGGTCTGCACCTACCGGCTGGCGGAAGTGACGGGAACGCACTTCCTCATGGCGATTCCACGCGGCTTCGTGGTCATCGCGATCGCGGCCTGGACTGCGACCTTCTTGGGGCTGGCCAGGCAGATGCTGCGGATCCTGCTGCCAACCGCGGCCTCGACGGCAGCGTGACTCTCTGCTCTTCACTCCATCGTGATCGTCTTCAGGGCGTCGACTGAAGGAATGGTGAAACCGCTCTTGTCGGTGAGCACGGTCTCGTCCTTCTGCCAGCGGCTCATCAGGCGGATGGCGGTCTCGAGAGTGGTGCCGATCAGATCCGCGATCTCCTGGCGCGACAGCGGCAGCGGAACGTAAATGCCGCTGCCGCGCTTCACACCGACTCGATCGGCGAGCGTGAGGAACAGTCGCGCCGCGCGAAATTCCGCCGACCCGGTCATGTCGGCCATCCGCTTGTTGACCATCATCAGGCGATAGGTCAGGCCGGCGAGCATCTGCCGCATCATCTCCGGCCTGTGCTCGAGAAGCGCGAAGAACTCGCGCTCCGGCATCGACAGAACGCTCGACGGCTCGAGAGCGATCGCGCTCGCCGGAAACGGCCGCCGTTCGAACACGGCCACTGCGCCGACAGGCTCACCGGGACCGAGGATCTCGAGGATGACGTCACGGCCACCGGCCGACTTCACGATCTTGATCCTTCCCAGAAAAACGAAATGGATGCGGTCAGCAGGATCGCCCTCGTGGAAGACGACCTCGCCCTTTTCATAACCGCGCATCCGGCACAAGGGAGCGAGCGCCTCACGATCCTCTTTGCGAATGTGAGCAAGAAGCGGAATGGCCTCGAAGGGAATCGGCGATTCAATGGGCATCCATGCACTCTATCTCGACTGTCGGCGTGCGTCATCCAAAGCCGGCGCCGCTTCGTCACCGTCACTCTGAGCCGGCGCAACCGCGGGGGTGGTGGACGGGCGGGGAGCGGTGGAGCGCGGCGAAGAGTCTCTTACCGGGACGATCCATCGGCGGGGGGCCGGCCTTCCGGCCCGCCAGGGAGGGCAGGCTGGAAAGCCTGCCCCACACCGGCCGGCTCTCATGACAAAAATCATGGTTCTCCTGCGACCCGCCGTTTAGAGTCGAGAACAACGGAGGACATCCAATGGAAATCAATCCAACAACCAAGTCGATCGGCGAGCTGGCCCTGGAAGTGCCGCAGGCGATCGGAATTCTCGAGAAGTGGCAGATCGACTACTGCTGCAAGGGCGGCCGCTCCATCGAGGAGGCGTGCGCTGCTGCCGGAGTTGCGGTCAGCGAGCTGATGCTCGAGATCGGCGGCGGCCGGAACACCGATGAAGCCCGGCAGTGGCAGAACGAGCCGCTGAAAGCGCTGAAGGACCACATCGTCGAGACCCATCACGTCTTCACGCGCGACATCATGGAGACGATCCGGCAACTGTCCGACAAAGTGGCGACGCGCCACGGCGCGAACCATCCCGAGGTCGTGCAGCTGCAGAAGATCGTGCACGACATGGCCGACGACCTCATCCCGCACATGCTCAAGGAAGAGCAGGTTCTCTTCCCGTACATCGAGCAGCTCGAGGCGGCGGTCGGACGCAGTGAAGAACCGCCGGTCCCGTTTTTCGGAACGGTTCGCAATCCGGTGCGCATGATGATGGCGGAGCACGACGCGGTGGGCGACCTGCTGCGTCAGGCGCGGAGCACGACGAACGACTATTCGCTGCCCGGCGATGCCTGCCTCAGCTTCCGCGCGCTGTACGAGCGGCTGAACGACGTCGAGCAGGACCTTCACCAGCACATTCACCTCGAGAACAACGTGCTGTTTCCCCGCGCGGCATCGATGGAAGAGGGCGTGCGCCCCACCCCGGCATTCGCTGGAAACGACAATGGAAAATGCGGTTGCGGCTGCAGCCACTAGCGCGACTGAGACGTCTGCCGCGGGGCGGGAGGCTCGTCCCTCCCGCCCCGCGCTGCGTCCCATCGCGCTGCCGACCGAGCACGGCGGCTGGGGCTTCCTGTTCGAGCCGCTCGTCCTGGGCATGGCCGTCGCTCCCTCGTGGGGCGGCGCGCTCGTCGCAGCGGCGGCAATCTGCGCGTTCCTTTCCCGCCAGCCGCTGAAGCTGGCCATGCAGGATGCGTTGCGGCGTAAGTCGTATCTGCGGACATGGTGGTGCCGCCTCTTCGCGGCGACGTACCTGACTGCTGCGGCCACGTTCATGGCCGCAGCGCTCGCGGTCAGCGGATGGACGCTCATGATTCCGTTCGCGGCCGTGGCGCCCCTGGCGGTCATCACGCTCATCTTCGACGCGCGCAACCGAAGCCGCGCGGCACTCCCCGAGTACGTCGGCGCATTCGCCATGGCCAGCACGGCCGCGGCGATTCCGCTCGCGGGCGGACGGCCGCTCCTCGTCGCGGTCGCCCCGATGGCGTTGATCGTGGCCCGCGGGCTTCCGTCGATCGCGTACGTCCGGACGCTGCTGGCGCGTGCACACGGGAAGACCGCGTCATCGTGGCCGGCGATCGCGGCCCACGTCGCGGCCGTTGCGGTCGCTTTCGCGATCGCCTCGTACACAGCGGCGGCAATGGCCGTCTGCCTCCTCGGACGTGCGGTCTACGGCCTTACGCATCCGGTCCCGCCGGCGAAGAAACTCGGGTGGCGCGAGATCGCATGGGGGACGGCGACCGTTGTCGTGTTCGGGTTCGCGCTCCGGAAATAGCGAGAGCGCCAGAAGCCATTCTTGCGGGTGGCCTGGAGAAGTTTTCCGCTATGGCCCGGTTTCTGCGCCATACCGTGGACGCGCTTCGCATCGCCGCCGTATCACGAACTGTGAAGACCACGGGATCCCTTCTCTTCGCTCTCCTCGTTGTAACTCCGCTTGTCGCACAGACCCCCATCCCCACTTTCCTCGCCCAGGAGAGCGCGGTCGGCCCTCCCAGCGAGACCACGTCTTCAGCGCTCGGTGTCTCCAGCGTCGCAGGCAACGGGAAGGATTTCCTCGTCGCCACCTCAGAGGACAATTTCGCGGCGGGATACGCGCTATGGCTGATGCTCGTCGACGAGGACGGCCGGCCACTTCTGCCGGTGAGCTACAAGTTTCCTTATCAGGTGGGCAGCGTTCCGGCGGTTTCATCGGACGGCCATGACTTCCTGGCCGTGTGGGGAGCACTCGGCGGGACTGAAGGGGTGAGGATCGCGTCCGATGGCGCGCTGCTCGATGCGCAACCGATCGCCATTCACGCAAACACACGATCTCAGATGACTTCGCATGACACGTCCGGACGACGCGGCGCGGCATGGGACGGCAGTCAGTACGTTGTACTTACAAACGTCGAGCGTCTCGTAATGGATCCACTGCAGATCTCCACGACCAGCGTGGCTACGCGGCTGTCGACAAGCGGTCAGATCATTCAGAACGACATCCCAGTGAGTTGCGGGACGGCGATCGCGGCAGGCAACGGAATCTCCGTCCTGATCGGTGATGGAAGCGGGGTGTCGGCGCAGACGATGAACGCCGCGGGCGTGCTCTCTGATCCGGTTCCGATCAGCGACACAACCGTCGCCACGACCAACGCGGCGATTGCCCGGGGTGATGACGGATTCCTGGTCGTATGGTCGGAGTCCGGCTCCACGGCAGTCCGCGCGCGCCATTTGGATCCGGCCGGCCGGCCGGATGCTCCGCAATTCACGGTCGCCGCTGTTTCTGCCGTCACTCTGGGATCGTTGGGAATCGCAGGCACCATGGCGCCCGATCCGGTGGCATGGGACGGAGGTGCGTATCGCGTCGCCTGGATCGATGCGAACAAGCAAGTCCTCTCGGAACGCGTGAGCGTGTCTCGAGTCCTCGATGCATCGCCGATCAAACTCGCCGGCGGATTCGACGCCGCTCTTGGATCGAGCAGCACCGGCGCGCTGCTGACGTGGTGCGCGTCTGACGCGACGCGGGCTCGAACGACGACCGATTCAGTGGGGAACGGTCAGATCGTGCACCGCGTGGCCAATTCGCAGGCGCTCGCCTCGGTTGCGTTCCGGTACGAAGAGCCCCTGATCGACTGGAAAGACTCTTCCACCTCTTGGCTCACGGACGTCGCGACAGACACATCGTTCCCGCCGCTGGTCGGCAGCGCATACACGCTCGTCCCGGGGCTCCAGCGGCCGCTCGTCGTGACCGGCAGTACCGCACCGTTTCCCGTGCGATACGCAGATGGATTCGGCGCGCCATTCGCGCTGCCGACGTCGAATCCGTTCTGGACGGGAAGCAGCTTCCTCTGCATCTGGACGGATCTCTCGCCCGACACCGACTCTTTCCGACTCATGCCGCTCTGGGCGCAACGGTTCGACGCCAACGGCACTCCGATCGACAGGGCGCCGCGCCAGATCGCAACGTCGCTTTCGCTGCAGAGGTCCTACGCCGGGTCGGCGGCTCTTACCAACGGAGTGTTCGTCGGCAGCTCGGCGACGGAAGTGCTCGTGGTCCACGCCGATCCGCTCGGCGCGATCCGGGGCGTGCTCCTGAATGGCGACCGGATCATCGACATCGGCCAGATCGCGCCGCCCGAAGCGCTCACAAATCCCGTCGACGTCACCTCAGACGGCACCGATTTTCTGGTGACGTGGATCAACGGCGCGAGAGGGACGAACGCCTACATCTCGAGCCGGCTCGTTCTGGCGAACGGCGACATGCCCGATCCGTGGCGGGGCGATTCGCTCGGCAACGACACCAAGGATGCCATGGCCACGTTCTGGACCGGACAGAACTATCTCGTCCTCTGGAGCAAGGTGGTCTCCGCCGCCCGCGAGATCTGGGCGCTGCGCATCGATCGCAGCGGAAAGCTGCTCGACTTCCCTCCCCAGAAGATCGGCTCCATCGACGGCAGTCGGGCGCAGTGGGCCTACAAAGACGGACGCGTCGTAATGGCATACGAGCGCGACGGCCGCGTCTACTGGCGTTGGATCGTCACGCCACGACGACGCGTCACCGTCCACGGCTGACGCCGATCCGGATCACGCGCCGCGGAGCGCGATGGCGCCCGCAACGAGCAGGTACACGCCGAGTCCGGCAAGGATGAGCGCCGAGATGCCGATGAGCGTGTGCTGCAGCCGCGCGTTGAGAAAGCGCGCCGTCGCAACGACGACCACCATCGCCGCCATCGTCGCGATCAGGATCGCGTAGAACGTGACGAGCAGCGCCACCGCGTTCGCCGGACGTGCGTGCCAGGCCGTCACGACCATCGGCCCGAGAACGATCGACCAGGCGATGTAGGGGTTCGGGTTGAGGATGTTGTCGAGCGCGGCCTGCAGAAGCGTCCGCGGCGCCGAGGCGCTCGCGCCGACGGGCTTGCCGGCCGTCTCGCGCCACTGCCGCAGCGTCGCCCACGCCAGATAGACCAGCAGCCCGCCACCCGCGATCCGCAGTCCCTGCTGCGCCCGCAGCGGCAGGCGGCCGAGGACCAGCAGCACGACCGTGACGACGGGAACATCGCTCAGCAACGGCGAAAAGACCGCCGGCAACGTGCGCTTCCAGCCGCTCGTCAGCGCTCGCGAGACCAGAAACGCCTGCAGCGGTCCCGGCTGCACGGCGGCCGCGAACGCGAATCCTGCCCCGACGAGGATCGATTCGAGCACTCAACGTCCCTCGGTGTTCCTCGGCGTTCCTCGGTTCCTCGGTGTTCCTCGGCGTTCCTCGGTTCCTCGGCGTTCCTCGGTTCCTCGGCGTTCCTCGGCGTTCCTCGGCGTTCCTCGGCGTTCCTCGGTTCGCCCACACGTCCCAGACGACCCGAGGAACCGAGGAACCGAGGAACCGAGGAACCGTCCCCCTCGATCAGTCCACCCACCTGGCGATGAAGAGGTCCATCGCGTGCGTCCCCGGCTTCGACGAGCGCGCGCTCGACCACACCAGGAACGCGCCGTCCGGACTGAACACCGGGAAGCCGTCGAACCCGTCCGCAGTGGTCACCCGCTCCAGCCCCGTGCCGTCCTTGTTGATCTGGAAGAGGTCGAAGTCGAAGCCCTTCGACGCCAGGTTCGACGTGAAGATGATCCGCTTGCCGTCCGGCGCGAAATACGGACAGAAATTCGCCGCGCCGTTGTGCGTGATCTGCCGCTGGTTCGTGCCGTCCGCGTTCATCAGCCAGAGCTCCATGTGCAGCGGCTTGACGAGATCCTTCGCCAGCAGGCGCTTGTACTCAGGCAGCTCTTCGGCGTTCGGCCTGTCGGCGCGCCAGACGATCTCGCTGCAGTCGGCGTTGTAGAACGCGCCGCCGTCGTAGCCCGGCTGGTTCGTCAGGCGCTTCACGTTGCATGCTTCGTCCATCTCGTAGAGGTCGATGTCGCCGTCGCGCGTCGACGTGAAGACCATCTTCCCGCCGCGGTGACACCACGTCATCTCCGCGTCGTAGCCCTGCGTATGCGTGAGCTTCTTCACGTTTGAGCCGTTCGGATCTGCTTCGACGATGTCGTAGGTGGGATAGATCGGCCACACATATCCCTCGGCATGCGATGGCCGCGGCGGGCACGACGCATCGGCGAGTGCCGTCGTCCCGTAGATGATCTTGTCGCCCTGCGGCCAGCGGTAGTACGCACACGTGGTGCGCCCGCCGTTCGACACCTGCTTGACCTCGCCCGTCGTCAGGTCGAGCACGAAGATCTGATCGCACGAATCGGGCGTGGGAGAGTTCTGGAAAATGAGGTGCTTCCCATCGGGACTCCAATACGCCTCGGCATTCTCGCCGCCGAAGGTGAGCTGGCGGATGTCCTTCAGATGCTTCTCACCGTCGAACGTTTTCTCGTACGGCTTGCCGGCCTTGATGACGAAGTCCTTGCCGGGACGGCCGTCATACCAGGAAGAGGCCTTCGCTTCCGCGACCGGCATGGTGGCATGAGGCATGGGCGCAGGCGCGGATTCCGGCTTCGCCGCCGGTGCCGGCGATTTCTGTTCTGCCGGTTTCGCGGCCGGTGCACCACCGCCGCGAGACCCGAGCGTCGCACGAAGCGTCATGCGCTGGTCGTTGCGGATCACGACGACGTCGACGGTATCGCCCGGCTTGTGGTCCTGCAGCGCGTAGGTCATGTCGTAAAGGTTGGCGATGCGCGTGCCGCCGATGTCGACGATGCGGTCCTTCGCCTTCAGTCCGGCTTTGTCGGCCGGAGCGCCGGGACGGACATCGGCGAGGAGGACGCCGCCGGTCGTCTGGTCCATGGTGCTGAAATCGGGAACGGTGCCGAGGTAGGCGCCGTAGCCGCGGCTGTCGCCCTCCATCGCCGGGGCGTTCGAGCTGCGGGCGTAGTGGGGAATGGCGCCGGTCGTGGCGAGCGTATTGACAACGGTCGTGACGAGTCCGACGACGCGCGCCGTGCCCGGATAGTTGATGAACTCCGCCTTGTCGTCCGGCGAGTGGTAGCGCTCGTGGGCACCGGTGAAGAAGTGGAGCACCGGCACTTTCATCGCGTAGAAGCTGGTCTGATCCGACGGCCCGTAGCCATCGCCTGTCTCTGTGACTTTCAGATTCGTGGCCGGAACGATCTTGTCGAGGAGGGAACGCCACTCCGGCGCGGAGTCGACGCCGTACGCGATGAGCTTGTCCTCGCGCAGAGCGCCGATCATGTCGAGGTTGACCATTGCGATGACGCGATCCATCGGGAACGGTGGATGGTCGACGAGGTAGGCCGACCCGGCGAGCCCGCTCTCTTCGCCCGAGAAAAGGGCGAAGACGATCGTGCGGCGATCGGTGGCGTCCTTCAGATCATTGGCGACCTGCTCGGCTGCATTCATCACGCCGGAAGTGCCCGAGGCGTTGTCGTCGGCTCCCGGATGGATCTCGTGCACGTTCGGCCTCGTCGATCCCTGGCCGCCATAGCCGAGATGGTCGTAGTGAGCGCCGAGAACGACGATCTCGCCGGCGAGCTTGCCGCGGCCGGGCAGCATCCCGGCGAGGTTCTCGGTATTGACGTACTGCGGCTTCACGTCGACGTTGCCTGAGATCTTCAGATTCGTGGCCTTCGAGCGCGGCCGCAGATCGCGATCGACCGCCTTCTGGAACTGCTCGAGATCGATGCCCGCGGGCCGGAGCCAGGCCTGGGCGACGGAGGTCTTCACCTGGAGGACCGGAATACCGGCCGGGCTCTCGGGGCCGTCGTTCTTGAGCGCCGGGACTTTGTCCTGACCTTCATCCTGGAATGGCCCGGTTACGAAGATGACCGCAGCCGCGCCGCGCTCGCGCGCCTGCAGGACCTTGTACCGCATGGCCGACCAGCGGCTCGGCTTGCGTCCGTCGAACGGCGAGGCATCGTCCTTCTCCTGCGGTTCGTACCGCAACATCAGCACGACTTTGCCTTTGAGATCGAGGCCCTCGTACTCGCGATAGCCGATCGGCGGCGCGTCGATGCCGTAACCGACGAAGACCAGATCACCCGAGAAAGCGCCGGGACTGGAGAAGCCCAGCGGCGACCAGGCGTCGGCCGCGACTCCCTCGAGGCGATTGTTCGGGCCGGCCGATACGCCCGTTTTGACCGGGAAGGCCTGCCGATAGCTCGCTGCGAACACCGGCTGCAAGCCGATTCCGCGCAGCCGCTGTTCGATGTAGTCGGCGGCGAGGCGGATGCCCTTGGTGTCGAGGCCGCGCCCCTCCATCTGCGGCGAAGCGAGAGTGCCGATGTCGGTCTGGAGTTTCTTTTCGAGCGCGCTCTGCGCAAAGAGCGGCGCGCAGACGAGAAGCAGCACCGCGATCGTGCGAATCGATTTCATGCAGGACCTCCGGACGAAGTTCGCGCGATCCTAGCAAGAAACCCGGCGCCGACAGATGTGATGGACGCCGCTCCTGCGCTCTGCCCTCTGCCCTCCGCGCTCTCGCTTCTGTATCATTCGCCGCCATGGCCGGACCAATCACGCAGTTCATCGAGACCCACTACCGCCACTTCAACGCCGCCGCATTGAAGGCCGCGGCCGACGACTACAACCAGCACCTCGCCTCAGGCGGGAAGATGCTGGTCACGATCGCCGGCGCGATGTCGACCGCGGAGCTCGGCATCTCGCTCGCGGAGATGATCCGCAACGACAAGGTCCACGCCATCAGCTGCACCGGCGCGAACCTCGAAGAGGACATCTTCAACCTCGTCGCCAACAAGTACTACGAGCGGGTGCCGCACTACCGGCACCTCAGCCCGCGCGAAGAGCAGGCGCTCCTCGAGCGGCACATGAACCGCGTCACCGACACCTGCATCCCGGAAGCAGAGGCCATGCGCCGCATCGAAGCGGCCGTGCTGCGGCACTGGGTGGAGAAGGACCGCGCCGGCAAGCGCCTCTTCCCGCACGAGTTCATGTACGAGATCCTGCGCGACGGCTCGATCAAGGAGTCGTATCAGATCGACCCGAAGCACTCCTGGATGATCGCCGCGGCCGAGAAGAATCTCCCCATGTTCGTCCCCGGCTGGGAGGACTCGACCCTCGGCAACATGTACTCCGGGCATTGCATCTCGGGCGACGTGAAGAACGTGCACACCGTGCGCACCGGCATCGAGTACATGATCGAGCTCGCCGACTACTACACGAAAACCTCGGCGAAGAATTCGATCGGCTTCTTCCAGATCGGCGGCGGCATCGCCGGCGATTTCCCGATCTGCGTCGTGCCGATGCTCCACCAGGACCTGCAACGGACCAACGTGCCGCTCTGGGGTTACTTCTGCCAGATCAGCGACTCGACCACCTCGTACGGCTCTTACTCCGGCGCCGTACCGAACGAGAAGATCACCTGGGGCAAGCTCGGCATCGACACGCCCAAGCACATCATCGAATCGGACGCGGCGATCGTGGCGCCACTGGTGTTCGCGTACGTGCTGGGCTGGTAGCTTCCCGATTGATCGGGCCTTCGGCTGCTTTCGTTACGGCGTCTCCACGGTCACGCTGCTCGTGGCGGTCGAGCCGCGGAGGGCGGCGTCGATGGCGGTGCGTTTCGAGCCGTCGGCGTGCAGGTCGAAGATGAAGGCGTCGCCGCGGCGGCCGACGAACGCGGCCGCAGGCTTGACGTCGAGGACGGCGTCGGCCGGTGCGTGTGGCGCGAAGACGACGAAGCGCCGCCGGTCGCCTTCCTGCAGACGCACGGCGGCGCTGGGCACGAACGTCGAGTCGCCGACCACGAACGGATAGGCCCCGCTCGGATCGTGCGTGCTTCCCTTGACCAGCACCCATCGTGAGGCATCTGCGAAGAACAGCGGCGGCGAGATGATCGTGGCGTTCCTTTCGGGCACGACCACGTCGTGGCGGACGAACCCGTTGCGCCCGATCTCCGGCAGACGGACCAGCGTCTTGATGGCGTAGGCGCCCGGCGCAAGGGCAAGCGTGCCGAGGTACTTCACGCCGCCCTCGTTGAGCTTCGCGCCGACCTTGTCGGTATCGATGGTCAGGCGCTGGAACAGCGAATCGGCGACGCCGCCGTTGGCGTCGAAGGCATAGACGAAGATGTCGGCGACGAGGATGGGATCGTCTTTGATGCGCATCAGGTCGGCGCCGTTCACGTCGACGACGACCGGCACCGCGGCCCGCTCACCGCTGCCCATGAACACGGAGGGGAGGGCATCGACGTGGATGTCGGGCTGTGGCACGTCGTTGATCATGATTTCGGCGGTGGCGAGCACGCGCTCGGCCTCGTTCGTCGATCCTGCCTCGTAGTAGCCGGCGCGGTACGAGAGGCTCGCTCCGCCCGGCCCACCCGGCAGCTTGACCGTCAGCTTGTGAAATGAGCCGGGATCGTCCGTCGCTCCCCGGAAGGCGAGAACGTACGTCACCTCCTGCTGATGGAGCATCCGCTCGAACGCCGAGTTCAGGTCGTTGGTGTTCTGGAAGACCCTCCCTCCTCCGGCCGAGGCGAGCAGATGGAGCGCTTCGTTGTTCTCGGGCGTGTTGCTGCCGGGAACGATCTGATCGCGCAGACCGTGAATGTCGATGGCGTGAAGCGTCACGTCCGAGCGGCGGCACATCTCTCCGAAGTTCGCGAGCAACCTCTGCGATTCACTGTTGCCGAAGCTCTGGTCCGTGTTGACCTTCCAGATCTCGCCGCGCTCGATTGCGACCTGGTCCTCCTCCCCTTCCTTGGTCATGGGACGGCGGCCCTGCACCAGCTTCGGGTCGAAGCCCTCGGACAGCAGGATGATTTCCTTGCGTCCGTACACCGTGTTCATGGCCCGCGAGATCATGGCCAGGATCTCGAGCTCGCGGTCGACCTGGTGCCGGCGGTACGCGTCGTCGAACTCGGCGGCCCGGCGGACCAGGACGCGTTGTGCTTCCGAGGCCTGGATCATCTTCGCTTCATGCGCAGAGGGACTGAATGGATCGCCGGTCATCACTGGCTCGGGAACCGGTGCCGCCCCCGTTGCCGTGATCTGAAGAGGATCGGTACCCATGAACTCGATGGGGTTGTCGATCGCGCTGAGGATGACCTTGCGATCGGTGGTGAACGCGGTGACCAGCCGAAAGCCCTTGTTGGTGTCCATCGTCCCGACGGCCACGCGGTCGCGGCGGTTCATGGAGTGCGCCACGAACTCGCGCGCGGCCGCCTTGGCCCGGAGCAGGGCGTTCGGATTGGAGTACGACAGGTCGAACAGCAGCATGAAATTGCGCCGAGCCGCTGGATTGATCGGCGTCGTCGAGGGAGCGACGGTGGGCGTGGTGTAGGCCGGCGAGGCGAAATCGATGGCCTCGAACCCGGTGATGATCCGCGGCTTGCCGTTGTCGAACAGCTGGAAATCCGAGGCCCGCAGGTCGCGCACGGGATTGCCGTCGCGCCCGACCACCGTCACCGGGACTTCCACCACCCTGACGTTGATCGACTCGGTGACTTGCGCGAACGCCGTCGTCGCGCCGAGCAGGAGGAGGACAACGCTCAATCGCAAGGGCATGGGATCACCTCGAAGCTCATTCGACGTGAATCGGAGTCGTGGATGTCTCTTGAGCGGTGCCGCTCTTGGTACGAACGGTGACGTTCACGGATGACGCATCGGCGGCGACGCTGTCGAGCTGCATGACGAGCTTCGTCCCGTTCGCGCTCTTGAAGCGGGAAAGCACTTTTGCAGCGGGAGTCGTTTCGATGATGACGTCATCGGGCGCGGCGTTCTGGACGAACACTGCGAACTTGCTTGGCTCACCGCTCTTCACTCGAACGCCGGCACGCGGGATGAACATGTCGCCATTCACTTCGAACGGATAGGCGGCGTTGGTCTTGTCGTGAGAGGCGCCCTTGATCATCAGCCACTTGCCGGGCGATTCAAAGAAGAACGGTTTCGACAGCGCCACGTCGGAATGCCGCGGCACGACGATGTCGGTCCGCAGGAACCCCTTGCGATCGGTCTCCATGACACGGACCAGCGTCTTCACCGCGTACGATCCGGGAGGGAGGCTGAGCACGCCGTAGAACTTGATCCCGCTCGAGCGCAACGTCGTCCCGACCTTGGTGAGATCGAGACCAATGCGCTGATAGAGGGAATCCCGCACCAGCCCCTCGTCGTCGAATGCGTACGCGAACACCTCCGTGGTGAGGCTGTTGCCCTTCACTCCGTCGAGGAGATCCGGCCCGTTGATCTCGAGCACGACCGGAACCTGGGCGTTCTCACCGCTGGTCGGGAACGGTGCGATCAGCGCCGCGACGTGAACCGCGTCCTGCGGGATGTCGTTGACCACGATCTCGGCGTTAGAGAGCGAGCGCTCAGCGACGTTCTCGCCACCGGCCTCGTAGTACCCCGCCCGGGCGCTGACGCGGCCGCCCGGAACATCGACGAGCTTCACCTTCAGGTTGTGAAACTTTCCCGGCTCGCTCGTCGGAGCCTGGAACGCCAGCACGTACACGACCTCCTGCCGTTTGAGGAAGCGGCTGAAGTCCGCGTCGATGCTGTTCGCGTTCTTCAGGACCGTTCCGCCGGTCGGATTGGCGAGGATGTACAGCCCTTCGTTCGATTGGTGCTCGATTCCGTTCTGGGCATCGGCATCACCGCGAACGCCTTTGATGTCGATGGCGTGGAGGACCACGTCCGAGCGGCGGAAGGCCTCGGCCATGCGATCGACGATGGACATCGATGAAGTATTGCCGTAGCGCTGATCGGTATCGACTTCCCAGATGCGGCCGTGCTCGGCCGCGTCGTTCTCGCGCACCTGATCCTGGGTGATCCCGGCATCGCGCCCCTGCACCAGGCGAGGGTCGAATCCCTCGGACAGGAACACGATGTGCTTCTGGCCGGGGACGCTGCGGAGCGTCTTCGCCAAACCTGCCAGGAGGCCGACTTCGCGGTCGATCTTCTGCCGGTTATACCGGTCGTCCATGCTCCGCGAGCGGCGGATCATCTCGTTGTACTCGGCGGCCGCCTGCGCTTCGTGCGTGTCTCCGCCGCCGGTCGAGCTTCCCTGCTCGTTCCAGGGAATCGTGCCGGCAACCTGCAGCGGGTCGTTCCCGTGGAAGGACTGCGGATTCTCGATGGCCTCGGCCACGAGCTTGCGGTCGCTGGTGAAGGCGCTGAGGAGGCGGAATCCCTTTTGCGCGTCGATCGTGGCCACGGCCACGCGGTCGCGTTTGCCCACGGATTTCGCGACGAAGTCCCGCGCCGCCTGCTCGGCTCGCGTGAGGGACAGAGGCGAGGAGAACGACAGGTCGAACAGGATCATGAAATTGCGCCGCGCCGCGGGATTCATCGGCGACATGGCGCTCATCGACTGCGCCGAGGCGAAGTCGATCGAGTCGAGGGCGGTGATGGGCCGGCTCTTTCCCTCGTCGAACACCTGAAAATTCGCGGCCGTCAAACCGCGCACGGGATTACCCTCGCGATCGACCACCGTCACCGGGACCTCGACGACGCTGACCGTCATCGTCTCCTTCACCTGCGCAAAGGCGATGAACGGCAGTAGAAAAAGCAAAATGGCGATTCGGCCGGTCGGGCGCATGGAGCATCTCCTTGTCAGAAGTAGCTTAGTGTAGCGCCGACGACCGTCCCTGGAGAGCAGCTGCCCGGCAGAGGTGCGGAGATGGCGCTCAGCGCGGTTGCTTCTTCTGCCTGGGCTCGACGGCATTCTGCCCGTTGCGCAGCATGCCGTGGCGGAGGATGCGTGCGATCTCGCCCACCACCTCGTCCGTGCCTTTGCCGAAGTGATCCTTCACGCCGAAGAGCACCTCGATCGAGAAATAGTTGTAGAAGATCCGCGTCGCCAGCATCACCGCCGAGATCGGTGAGAGTCCTTCGGCCAGCTTGCTGCGCAGCTTGGCTTCCATGCCGTGCGATTTGAGGAAGGTGTCGAAGCGACGCGCCATGTCCTCGTAGAACTTCCGGATGTGGGAGCCGTCGAATTCCACGACGTCGACGTAGATCAGCGCCACGTGCTGCCGGTACTGCTGCACGGCCTGACGCGTGGCGCGGCCGAGCTCCTCGAGGTTGTCGGGGAACTCTCCCGCGGCCAGTGCGCGGTTGAAGGGGAAATCGGGCCGCGACATGGCCTCGAAATATTGATCGAGCAGCTCGCGGAAGATCGACTCCTTGTCCTCGAAGTGGTGGTAGACGTTGCCTTTCGACAGCGAGGCCGCATCGGCGATGTCCTGGACACTCGTCGCGCCGTAGCCGTGATGTGAGAAAAGCTTCAGCGCCGCGTCGAGGATCTGCGTGCGTGACCGTTCCGATCGTTGTTCCTGGTGCATTGTCAGTTCACCAACGCCAGGAGTGCCGGCAAGCTGCCGGCCGGTCGCCGGGCTTCCAGCCCGGCGACTTTTTCCTGGCCCTGGAAATGCCCGGGCAGGATGCCCGGGCACCGGCCGGCTGGAAGCCGGCACTCCATCGCAGCGCGTCCCGTGGTCGGGTTCATTACCCTTCACTCCTCAGCATCGACTTGAGCTGCTCCTTCATGACTTTGCCGTAAGGCGTGCGCGGCAGAGCGTCGACAAAAACGAACCGCCGCGGGACTTTGTACCTGGCAATGTGCAGCGTCAAGTAGGACGCCAACTCTTCCGCGCTGACTTGCCCGACGACGAACGCCACACCCACTTCGCCCCACTTCTCGTCGGCAACGGGAACGACTGCCGCGTCCGTGACCGACGGGTGCGCCACGAGCTCGGCCTCGATCTCGGCCGGATAGATATTGACGCCCCCGCTGATGAACAGGTCCTTGCGGCGGCCGGCGATGAAGAAGAACCCCTCCTCATCGCGGCGCGCGAGATCGCCCGTTCGCAGCCAGCCGTCCGAGTACGCCGCACGCGTCGCCTCTTCGTCGTTCCAGTAGCCCTTCGATACGTGCGGGCCGCGAATCCACATCTCGCCGACTTCTCCCGCCGCGGCGTCGTGACCCTCGCCATCGACGATCCTCACCTCCGTGAACAGCATCGGCCGTCCGATCGAACCGGGCTTCCGGTACGAATCCTCCACCGTCATCGTGAAGCAGTTCACGCCGGCCTCGGTCATCCCGTAGCCCTGTTTGAACGGCACGCCACGCTTCTGGTAGGCGTCGATGATGAAGTGCGGCAGCGGCGCGCCGCCGGAGATGAACCAGCGCACGTGGTCGAGGCTCACGGTCCTGAACTCCGGCGCGTCCATCAGCATCTTCCAGATCGTCGGGACTCCGAACGCGATCGGGCAGCGATATTTCTCGAAAGCCTTCCACACCTCGGATGCGTCGAAGCCCTTGTGCAGGATCACCGTGCCGCCTGCGCAGAACAGCGGGATCAGGAACACCGCCAGGCCGCCGGCGTGGTACATCGGCGTGTAGACCTGAGCGACGTCATCGGCACGCAGGTCCCAGTCGACCGCTGTGTTGTAGCCGTTCCAGTAGAGCTGGCGGCGCGGAATCATCACGCCTTTCGGCTTGCCCGTCGTCCCGGACGTGTAAAGCAGGCAGTAGATCGCTTCCGGATCGTGCCTCACGGCAGTCGGTCGCCGGCCTGCGGTCGGAACATCGGCGATGCCAGTGCTCGTGACTGGCAGCTGCCTGGCGATCTCCGCGAATTCATCGCCGAACAGCAGGTGCTTCATCCCGCAGTCGCGGACGATGACGTCCAGCTCGCGGGCCGTGGCTCGCGTGGAGAGCGGGACGACGATGGCGTCGATCTTTCCCGCTGCGAAGAAGAAGGCCACCAGCTCGATGGAGTTGTGCGCCAGGATTCCGAACCGGTCACCGGCGGCGATGCCCATCGACTGCAGCGCTGCGGCGGCTGATTCGGCGCGCAGGTCGAGATCGCGATAGGTCAGCTGCTCTCCGCTCTCGATCGACACGAGGGCCAGCTTCGCGGGTGTGACGCGGGCGCGCTCGGCGAGGAGGTCGCCGTCGAAGATCATGCCGTGGCCTCGATGAGGATGCGCGTGAAGTCATTGGCGCACTGCCGATGAGGTGAGTGCGCGGCGCTCTCGATGACGTGCAGCTGCGACCCGGGGATGCGCCCCTGCAACGCCTTCGCGTAGTCGAGCGGGAGCAGGCCGTCATGCGCTCCCCAGATCAGCGTGACGGGCATGTGGAGGCTGGGCAGCCGGGCGTCGACGAGCCACTCGACGATCCCCGCAGCCAGCACGCGCGCCTGTGGCAGCGTCGGCGCGAGTTTCAGCATGGCTTCGACGAGATACTCCCGGATCGGCACGTCCGGTCCCTGCACCATGCGCAGCAATCGCAGCGCTTCATGGCGATCCTTCGGAAACGCCGGCACATGGCTGAGATCCCAGGCCATGCCGCTGGCGTCTTCCAGCACCAGATGCGAGACCCGCTCCGGATGTTCTGCGGCGTAGAGGATGCTCACCCAGCCGCCCATCGAGTTGCCCGTGAGGATCACCGGCGTGTCGGGCGACTCGTGATCGACGATCGCGGCAAGCCCGTCGATCAGCATGCGCATCGGCAGTGGCCCGGTCGCGGGGTCGCTCTGTCCGTGTCCCGGCAGATCGATCGCGACGAGACGAAACTTGCCGGCCAGCTGCGGCGCCACCGCCGACCACGATCCCGCCTGGTCGTTGACGCCGTGCACCAGCACCATGGTCCGCGGGCCCGCGCCTCCGCGGAAGTAGACGAGGCGCGAACCGTCGATGGCGATCTCGTGCTGCTGAAACCCGGCCCGCCGCAGCGCGCGTCGCGTGAGCTTCACGAACGCCTCCAGCGGGTGCCGCCGGGCCCAGATCGTGAGAGCGACGAAGATCGCCGCGACCACGACCACGATGACGATGGCGAAGGCGGACAGAGCGCTCATCACCGCCTCACACGAACAGCCGCGCCCCGTCCTTCGGCACACGGAACGCCGCCCCGGCCTGGTTGTATCCCACGCCGGAACCGACGAGCACGACCAGGTCGCCCGGCCTGATCTTCTTCTGCGCGAAGGCGTCGTGCAGCGCCATCGGAATGCACGCCGACCCGGTGTAGCCCCATTTCTCCATGACCGTGTGCGTCTTCGAGATCGGCAGCTCGAGATCGTCCATCACCAGTTCGATCGTCGGTTTGCGCACCTGGGTGAAGATGACGAAGTCGATATCGCCGACCGCGAACCGGCCGTTCTTCGCCACGGCGCGCACCACCGCCGGCCAGCCTTCGTTGTTGATCTCCGGCGGATAGCGGTCGTACATCTTCACCCGGGCATGCCCCTTCTGCAGCGACTCGGCCGTGGTCGGCTCGACCGTGCCGCCGGCGAAGATCGCCCAGCGTTTCGCATACGAGCCATCGGCGCGGAACGCCGAGGAGATGAACCCCGCCTCGTCTCTGGCCTCCAGAACCGCGGCCCCGGCACCATCGCCGTAGAAGAAGATCATCGGATCGTTCGGATCGGTGAGCTTGTGCATCAGATAGACGCCGATCACCACGACCGTCTTCAGGTTCGCATTGGTGGCCATCATCCCGGCCGCCGCGGTAAAGGCCGTCGGGAATGACGCGCAGGCACATCCGACATCGAAGGTCCCGGCGTTCTTCGCGCCGATCTTGTCCTGCACGATGACCGAGGTGGCCGGCGTGATGAAGTCCGGCGAATCGGTGCCGACAATGACGAGGTCGACCTCGTCGGGCCGCTTCCCCGCGCGCTCCAGAGCCTGCTGCGCCGCGCGCGCCGCGAGATCGGACGTCGCCCAATCCTCGGGCGCATTCCAGCGCGTGAGGATCCCGCTCGACGCCTCCATCTTGTCGACGAACTCGGGAATGGCCTTGTCGAACCGCGTCCGCAGCGCGTCGTTGCTCACTTCGATCTCGGGGAGATAGATACCGGTGGAAACAATGTTTGCGTAGGTCATTGTCTTTCAGTGCTGAGTACTGAGTGCTGAGTACTGAGTGTGCGATCCGCTGCTCTTACTCAGTACTCAGCACTCAGTACTCAGCACTCTCTTTACGTTCCGAGCACGAGCGCGCCGTCGACCGACAGCACGGCGCCGCTGACAAACTTCGCGGCATCCGAGGCCAGCCACACGTAGGCGTTGGCGATGTCGTCGGGCTCGCCCATGGTTCCCAGTGGCGTGTGCTGGGCCATCGACTCCAGCACCTTGGCCGGCATGGCCTTGACCATGTCGGTGGCGATGAAGCCGGGAGCGACGGCGTTGACCCTGATGCCGTAGCGGCCCAGCTCGCGCGACCAGGTCTTTGTGAAGCTGATCACGCCCGCCTTCGTGGCCGCGTAGTTGGTCTGGCCGAAGTTGCCGTACAGACCGACGATCGACGAGGCGTTGAGAATCACGCCGCCGCGAGCCCGGATCATGTGCGGGACGACAGCGCGCGTGCAGACGAAAACGCCCTTGAGGTTCACTCCGATGACGGCATCGAAGGCGGCGTCTTCCATGATCGACACCACCTCGTTGTCCTTCCACTTGACGAGCTGCGAGTCACGGACGATGCCGGCGTTATTGACAAGAACGTCGACGCGGCCGTGCCTCCCGACGATGTCACCGACGGCCTTTTCAACCTGTTCTCTGCTCGTGACGTCGATCTTCGGATCGCTCGTGATGTCCCAGGCGTAAACGGTGGCGCCTTCAGATTTGAATCGATCGACGGTCGCTCGGCCGATGCCCGCCGCGCCACCCGTGACGATGACGATCTTGCCCTGGAGTCCTGTCTCGATGGCCAAAACCACCCTCCCCTGTCGCGGCTGCAAAGAAACGGGCGGCGGCAGGAAGGCCGCCGCCCTGATCTGTCAATAGACGAAGCGCAGCCCGAGCTGGATCTCGCGTGCGGGGAGAGTCGCCGAGTACTTCCCGTAATTCGCGTTCGGGAAGTAGGCCGCTTTCGGATTGGCAAGCGTTGGACCGGCGAGGTAGAGCGCGTTGCTGACCGAGTTCACGTCGTAGTTCTTCACGTTCGTGACGTTGAACGCTTCCGCGATCACCTGCATCGCGCCGTAGCCGGACATCGGGATGTCTTTGGTCAGCCGGAGCGAGAGCTGGCGGTAAGGCGGGCCATCCATCGTGTTACGACCCACGCCCGGGGCGCGGTCGGCCATCTTGCCGTCGCCGTTGAAGTCGTACCCGAGCCTCTGGGTCCACGGCTGGCCGGATCCATACTCGTAGATCGGCGCGATCGTCATCGTCCACGGCATGTGGATGATGCTGCTGACGACGATGCGGTAGCGCTCGGATCCACGTGCACGGCCGTACTCGGCCCCGATGTTCGCCGGATCACTCGGGTAACCGCTGATCAGGTCGGGGCTGAAGTCATCCGAGATGTTCTTCTTGCTGGCAAGCGTCAACGACGCGGTGAGGAGATCGTTCTGCCGCACGTTTCCGTTGAGACTGAAAACGACGGCCTTGTACATCGAGTGACCGTCGTTCGTGTACATGTTGATCTGATCCCACGTCTTGTTCGGACGGACGGGATTGGAGTTCCCGCCGAAGTTGACGTCGCGGACTGCGATCTCCTTGGTCCCCTTCGAGTAGATCGCCTCGGTGTCGAAGAAGATGCGGCTGGCCATGCGGATCGTGTAGCCGAGTGACGCCTGCTTCGATTCCGGCGATTTCAGCGTCGGCGACAGCAGCGTGATCGACGCTTTCGATGGGATTCCGGTCGTGGTGGGGTTATTCGGGTCGAGAGCGAAGGCCGGCAGCCCCAGCAGCGCGCCATTGACGCGAGTGTAGGTGACGCGGCCCGTGATGCCGTTCTGCTGCAGCTCGGTGAACATCGGAACGAGCAGGAAACGCCCCGTGAACTTGCCCACACCGCCGCGGAGAACGTTCGTGCCGTCGCCTTTCACGTCGTAGCTGAAGGAGAACCGCGGCTGATAGTTGTTGGTGTCCCTTTCGCGGCCGTTCGGAATGAGAGGGTGGTGGAAATTGGGATCGTTTCCGTTCGTGTCGAGGTCGTAGCGGATCCCGAGGTTGAGGAGGAGGTTGGCGTTCGGACGCCAGCCGTCTTCGATGAAGGCGCCGTAGAGATTGGTGCTCGCGGTGATGTCGGAGGAGCCGACGCCGTACGCATAGGCAAGCGGCAGCGAGCGGTTGTCCCTCAGATAAATCATCAGCCCCTGCTGGTAGGTGTCGATGCGGGAGCGGTCGCGAACGTGCTGCACCGAGAAGCCGGCCTTGAGGTCATGGGAGCCGGCCGCGGTGAACGAGTGGTGGAACGTATCGCGCACTTCCCACTCGGTGCCGCTGCCGAGAAGATCGCCGAGGATGTTCGATCCGGTCTGGAGCGTGTTGCCGCTGGAGAACCACTCCGCCATGGCGCGGTTGTTCATCGGCTCGAAGTAGCGCCGCGAGCCGTACTGCGCCCGCGCTTCGTTCGAGGTCGAATTGCCGAAAACGGAGTTGTGATCTCCGGTGAAGTTCCAGTTCTTCCGCTCCAGCGTCTGTCCCTGCAGAACGTCCGCCACACCGCCGACGCGGAAGTTGTCCTCGGTGTATTTCTCGTACACACCGCGCACGCTGGCCGTCTGCGCATTGCTGAACTGGAAGTCGCTGCTGCCGAACAGAAGAGTCTGGTCGAACGGATGGCTGACGTCCGCGGCCAGGTTCGTGAACCCGCCGAGAGGACGGAAGAGGACTGTGTTCTTCTCTTTGATCTGCTCGAGAGAGGCGAAGTAGAAAACCTTGTCGCGCACGATGGGGCCGCCCAGAGTCGCGCCGAGCTGATGACGCGAATACGGGTTCTTCTGCTGCTCGAGCGCACCCTTGGCTCGCAGGGCGTTGTCGCGGAAGAATCCGAAGACGTTACCGTGAATGTCGTTCGTGCCGGACTTCGTCACGATCGACAGCCCGCCGCCGGCGGATCCGCCGACCTCGGTGTCGAAGCGGTTCGACACCACGCGGAACTCGCGAATGGCGTCCTGCGAAAATCGCGTGCGCGCCAGGCCGAGAGCCGGATCGGTGTAGTCGACACCGTCCACGAGAATGGTGGCCTGCGAAGCGTTGCCGCCGGCACCGATGACCGGGCCTCCGCCGATGAATCGGTAGGTGCCGCGCTCACGCTCCACGCCCGGTGCCAGGAAGGCCAGGCGCTGGTAGTCGCGGTCGGGGACCGGCAGCGACTCGATCTGCTCCGGCACGATGTTCGTCGAGGAGTCGGTCTTGTGCACGTCCACGACGGGAGCGGCGGCCGTGACGGTGATGATCTCGCTGGCGGCCTGCTGCATCGTCACGGCGATCTTGGCCGTCTGTCCGACGAGGAGCGTCACCTTCTGCTCCTTGATCGTTGCGAAGCCTTCCAGGGCGAACGACACCTGGTAACTGCCCGGTGAGAGCGCAAGGAAACGCGCGATGCCGGAGAGGTCCGTGACGTTCGTGATCTGGTATCCGGTGTCCGGACGGAGGACCGTCACGGTGACACCCGGCAGCGGGGCCTTGCTCTGGTCGAGAGCGACGGCTTCGATCGAGCCCTTGTCGACCTGGGCGGAAAGGGGAAGAGCCAACAACAGGAGCAGGGCGGCGAGGAGCAGGGGCACGGAGCGGCGGAAGTGCATCGTTATCCTCCTGGCGCGGGGTTGGATCGCTGGACGATTTACCGGCCGACCGGTCGGTTTGTTGTTGCGCGCAATATAGGCATGCCCCGTCGCTCTGTCAACTTCTCGACCCGCCCCGGAGCCCCCTTCTGCTCGGCCAGGTCACGTTCGACCGCATTCCCGCGCACTTCACCTCCTTCTTCCGCCGCGTATCATGGCTCTTTCGTTTGCGTGACGCGCGTTAAGTCGCATTCAGCCAGACAATCTATGATGAAGGACATGTCACTCCTCGAACAGCAGTTCGGCACAACCGCTCCTCTGCCCCGCCTTACCGGCAAGGAGGTCCTCGCCGGTCCCGACCCTGCTGTCTGCAAAGTCAAGGGAGTGATGTTCGGCGGGCGGAAGCAGTTCCTCTCCGACACCCTCGGCGAGGAGCGATTCAACCAGCTGCTGGCCAGGCTCTCCCCGCGAACCGCGCAGTACACCCGGACGCCTCTGGCCTCGAGCTGGTGCGAGTTCGAGTCGATCGTCGAGCTCGACCGCGCCATTTACGACCTCATGCACCGCGACTATCCCAACATCCTGGCGCTGATCGGCGCGGCGTCGGCGGAGCTCGGCATCGGCAAGGTCTACAAGAGCCTCGACAACGCCGAGCTGACCACCTTCCTGGAAAAGAGCGCGCTCTTTCACAGCCAGTATCAGAAGTTCGGAAGAGTGCAATTCGAGAAGACAGCCGAGGGCGGCCGGATGATCTACAGCGACTACCCGTGCTTCAGCCCCATCTACTGTGCGAGCGCGTTCGGCTTCTTCCTGGAAGCGATCCTGCGCCATGGCGGCACGAACCCGCGGGTCGTCGAGTCGACCTGTCAGACGCTGGGAGACGCGGCCTGCACGTACGAGATGACCTGGCGCTGACGAGGCCAGCGAGTCAGCTGTTGCCTGCGGCGCTGTTCGACGGCGGGACGAGCGCTGCGGCACCGTGGCCGTTCAGCGTCTTCCGCTCCGGCGTGCGCTCGATGACCGAGAGCCGCGCCAGGATTTCGGCCTGTCCACGCAGAAGAGCCGAGATCTCAAGCTCGGCCTTGCGGTTCACCTGGTAGTCGTTTTCCGCGAGAAGCTTGTCCTTCGCCGCCTGGCGGTTCTGGCTCATCATGATGATTGGCGCCTGAATCGCGGCCACGGTGGAGAGAACGAGATTCAGGAAGATGAACGGATACGGGTCGAATCTCGCGACCCCCACGCCGTTGATGCCCATCCAGAGCGCCATTACCACCGCGAAGATGATGATGAACGGCCACGAGCCGCCGAACTGCGCCACGCGATCCGAGATCCGTTGGCCCATGGTGGAGCGCTCATCGGCCTCTTCCAGGACGTTGCGCGAGACCTGCCGCGACATCAGCTCGTTGGTCTGCCGCAGGCGATCGCCCATCTCGGCGATGATCCGCAGCGCTGCGGCGGGGTTCTTGTTGACGAAGTCGACGAGGTCATCGCGGTCGAGCCGGATGACACCTGTGTTCTTCAACGCCGTCGCCGACGCGCTTCGCGGCGCCCCGTCGAACAGCGAGAGCTCGCCGAAATACTGGCCCGGGAAGAGGTTCGCCAGGACGATGCGCGCCTTCCCTTCGCCGTGCGCGATCTCGACTTCGCCCTCTTCGATGACGAACAGAGACGAGCCCTCGTCACCCTGCCGAAAGATGACGGTGCCCTGTTCGTAGACGATCTCTTCGACGCGTGTGCTGAGGGCGACGATGTCGTCGCTCGTCAGAGACTCGAACAGAGGGACTCTCGCGAGCAGCGCCTCGTGCTGCGGATCGGAACGGGCCGTGTCCATGTGGCCAAAGAATGCCCTAGTCGCGGGTGTTCCGCAACGGCAACGGCGCTGGAGTCCCGTCAGGACGATTCTTCGCGCAGCCTCTTCGCATGCGCCGCCAGCAGGTCGCTCCGCGTGAGGATGCCGACGACCTTGCGGGGGTCTTCACGGGAGACCACGGGCATGCGCCCGACGCCTTCCCGCACCATGTGGTCGGCGGCGTCGCGCAGGCTCGAGTCGAGAAAGACCACGGAGGGAGGACGGCGCACAAGGTCTCCGATGCGCGTCTCCGGCGGCTTGCCGAGATAGTCGCGTCGCGTAATCACTCCCACCAGGTTGTTATGGGCGTCGACCACCGGAAAACCCTGATGGTTGGCCAGCTCGAGCTGCACGTCGACGAGCGTGTCATCCGCCCGCAACATGACCACGTCGCGCTTGCAGGCGTCGGCGACGCCGATCTGATCGAGAAAATCCGCCGCGTACTCGGCAGGCACGCGCACACCTCTGCGGGCCAGCTTCTCGGTCATGATCGTGTTCCGCATCAGCAGCGACGAGACCAGGAATCCCGCCGTGCAGCCGGTCAGCAGCGGCAAAAGGCCCAGCGGCTGCAGGGTGGTCTCGAAGGCAAATACAACCGATGCCAGCAGCGCCCGCGAGGCGCCGGCGAACATGGCCGCCATGCCCACCAGAGCACAGATCTGCGGGCTGATTCCGAAATGCGGGAACTGCAGGGACAGCAGCTCGCCGAGCACGACGCCGCATCCGCCTCCGATGGTGAACAACGGCGCAAGCGTTCCGCCGGACGTCCCGCTGCCGAGGGAGACCACCCAGGAGATGAACTTCATCAGGCAGAGGAAGGCTACCGTCTGGCCGAACAGATTGCCGGACACCATTCCTTCGATGTTGTCGTAGCCGACGCCGAGCGTCCGCGGGGCGAAGTAACCAACGAGCCCGACCGCGACCGCCCCGATGGCCGGCCACCACATCCAGTGGACGGGCAGTTTCTCGAACATGTCCTCGATCCAGTAGACCCCGCGCGTGACGTAGACCGAGAGCCAGCCGACCAGCGCGCCGACGAACGCGTACGTCGCCAGCGCTTCGCCGCTCTGCCGCCCCACGGCGGGCATGGCAAACATCGGCGCAGTGCCGACGAACATGATCCGCACGGCCGTGGCAGTGGCGCTGGCCAGCGAAACCGGGATGATCGAGCGCGGGCGAAACTCGAACAGCAGCAACTCGATGGCCAGAAGCACGGCCGAGACCGGGCAGCCGAAGGTGGCTGCCATGCCGGCTGCGGCGCCGGCGGCGAGCAGCGTCTTCCGCTCCGCCGCAGTCGTGTGGAGCAGCTGTCCCATGAGCGATCCCAGCGCCCCGCCCGTGGCGATGATCGGGCCTTCCGCGCCAAACGGTCCGCCCGTGCCGATGGCCACTGCCGCGGACAGCGGCTTGAGGAACGTCACCCGGGCCGGGATGCGGCTCTCGTTGAGCAGTACCTGCTCCATCGCTTCCGGGATGCCGTGGCCGCGAATGGCCTTCGATCCGTACCGCGCCATGAAACCGACGATGACTCCGCCGATGACCGGGACGAACAGCACCTTCCAGCCGAGATGATTGTCGGCCGGCGATACGAAGGCGAACGACAGCCGCCCGTAGAACGAGAGATTCGTCACGAAGTAGATGAGGCGCATCAGGCCCTGCGCGATCACTCCGGTCATCAGCGCAAGCACGATGGCCCAGCCGCAGAGGATGACGACCCCCTTGTCGATGAGGACGCGGTCGACAGGCACGCGGGCCGCCTCGACGGCTGGCGCCAGCGACGGTGCCACAGGCACGCCCTCGGTCGTTGCGCCCCGTTCGACCTCCAGTCCGCTCATTTCCTGCGCCGCGCCGTCGCGGTGTGCCCTTCGTCTTCGAACAGCATCGGGGCGCTCTTTTCCGCGCCCATCTCCTCGACGATCTGCGTGAAGGTGTCGGCGAAGCGTTTGCGCTCGGCCGGCGGAAGGGCGTCGATCCGGTTGACGAGCACCTGCTGCGTAACCGGTGGCGCCTTGCGGAGGGCGGCGCGCCCCGCGCGGGTGAGCGTCAGCACCAGCCGACGGGCATCTCGAGGCGAGCGCTGCCGAGCCACGAGACGGGCCTCGACCAGGCGGGTGACGACGGTGGAGGCGGAGCTCTGATCGGTGTGGGTGCGGTCGGCGAGCTCGCCGAGGGAGAGGGCTGGTGTCTTTCCGAGCTCCGCCAGGATGAACAGTTGAGCGGCGGAGAGGCCGAGGCGCGACTGGGCGGCGCGGTCGAACAGCCGGAGCTGCCGCACGAGGCGTCGGATGGCGTCGAGAATGCGCTGCGTATCGGTCATGAATGGCTTTTCTTGCTTTGAGAACACTGAACTGCGGGATGGCGGCAGGGATCCGCCGCACTACCGGTCAGCAACGGGCGAGCCCTCCGTATTCCATTGGGTCCCAAGTAATTTTACCCGATGTCGGAGCGCCCGTCGACCGATGATCCGCCCTGCTAGGATGCCGTCGTGCTAAAGCGTTATGACAAGGGCTATTTCGACAAGTGGTACCGCGGCAGGGGCCGCGTTCACGGCGCCGGCGAAGTTCGGCGCAAGGTGGCCCTTACCGTGGCCGTCGCCGAGTACTTCCTGCGCCGTTCGCTGCGCTCCGTGCTGGACATCGGCTGCGGCGAAGGGGCCTGGCTCGACCATCTGCGGAGCATCAGGCCGAAAATCTCCTACATCGGCCTCGATCCCAGCGATTACGCAGTGGAGCGGTTCGGCGCTTCCCGCAACATCCGACAGGCTGCGTTCGCGGATTTGCCGTCGCTGCATTTCAACCGTCGCTTCGATCTGATCGTCTGCTCCGACGTCCTCCACTACGTTGCGCAGAACGACATCCGCAGCGGCATTGGCGAGATCGTGCGCGTCCTCGGCGGAGTCGCTTTCATCGAGGTGCTCACCCGCGAGGACGAGATCATCGGCGATCTGCAGGGACTGACCCGCCGGCCCGCGGAATGGTATCGGCGGCTCTTCAACGAGGCCGGTCTGGTGCAGGTCGCGCCGTACTCCTGGCTCGCTCCCTCGCTTCACCCGTTTGCCGCGGAACTGGAGCTCCCGTGAGAGAGCGGCGGGCGTGCAGCGGCGCCGTCATCCGTGCACAATACGGCTCCCCGATCTCATGACTCTGAACCGACTGAAGTTCATCGGCATCGCCGCTCCGGCGGTCGCTGCGGTGGTGCTGGAACTGATCCGGCCGATCGTCATCGGGCCCATCTCTCCCGGCAAGCGCCTGCTTCTGGACCTCGTGGTCGTGCTGGCGATCGTCGCGTTCGGGCTGGTCATCTTCCGCTTCATCGGGGACATGCAGAAGCGGCTGACGCGGCAGAACGAGGAGCTGCTGGCGCTGCACAGCGCGGGCATCGACGTGGCCTCAGACCTGGCGCTGGATGGCGTTCTCAATCGCGTCGTGGAGCACGCCTGTCACCTCGTCGGCGCGAAGTACGGCGCACTCTCGGTCATCGACGAGGCCGGGCGGATCGAGGCATTCATCACCTCCGGCGTCACGCCGGAAGAGCGCGCTGCCATCGGCCCGCCGCCGGTCGGTCATGGCGTGCTCGGCGAGGTGCTGTACGAAGGACACCATCTGCGCCTGGCCGATCTGACGAAGCATCCACGCTCGGTCGGCTTCCCGGCGAATCATCCGCCGATGCGATCGCTTCTGGCGGTGCCCATCAACTGCAAGGGGCCGTTCAAAGGAAATCTCTATCTTGCGGACAAGCGCGCCGGCGGGGAGTTCTCCGGAGACGACGAAGAAACGCTGGAACGTTTCGCGGCGCAGGCGGCGCTGGCCATCGACAACGCCCACCTCCACGCGCAGGTGGGCGATCTGGCCGTCGCGCAGGAGCGGCTCCGCATCGCTCACGAGATGCACGACGGCCTGGCCCAGGTGCTCGGGTACGTCAACACGAAGGTCCAGGCGGCCAACGAGTACCTGCGGCGCGGGAAATCGGAGGAAGCGAAGCAGCAGCTCCGCGAGCTGGCCGATTCCGCGCGGGAGGCCTACACCGATGTCCGTGAGTCGATCATCGGGTTACGCGCGCTGCCGAACGCGGAGCGCTCGCTGACCGATGCCCTGCGCGAGTTCGTGGAGCGATGGCGCGAGCAGAGCGGTGTCGTCGCGGAGCTCTCCATCGATCCTGACCTGCGACTCCGTCCGGCGGTGGAGCTCCAGCTCATCCGCATCGTGCAGGAGTCCCTGACCAACATCCGCAAACACGCCAGGGCGACCAAGGCGCGAGTGGATCTCCGCCGCGACGGCGAACGGCTGCGCGTCACCATCGCCGACGATGGCACCGGCTTCGATGTGACTCAGCGGACGCGTGGCGAGTTCCCGCGCTTCGGCCTCACGACCATGCGCGAGCGCGCCGAGAGCATCGGCGGCACGCTGGCGATCGACAGCGCGCCGGGCCTTGGCACTACCGTGACCTTCACGATGCCGCTGAGCCCGGCTACCTCCGAGAGCGCCTGAGCCGCAGGTATACTCCCGCCCGTGCGAATTCTCATCGCCGATGACCATTCGCTGTTCCGCGACGGTCTCCGAAGCCTTCTCGAGGCGCAGGGACACGAGATCGTCGGTGAGGCCCGCAACGGCCGCGAAGCCGTACTGCTGACCAACGAGAAGCATCCCGATCTGGTGCTGATGGACCTCTCCATGCCGGAGCTCGACGGCATCGCTGCCACCCGCGCCATCGTCGCCGATCTGCCCACGATCAAGGTCATCATCCTCACCGCCTCCGACGAGGAGACGAAGTTGTTCGACGCCATCAAAGCAGGCGCGCAGGGCTATCTTCTGAAGGATCTCGAGGCCGATGACTTCTTCGCCATGCTCGATCGTGCCAGCCGCGGCGAGCCGGCACTGACTCCGACGCTCGCGCGAAAACTTCTCAACGAGTTCGCTCATCCCTCCGCCGAATCCCAGGCGAGCGAGAACACCGAGGACCTCACCTCCCGCGAACGAGAAGTCCTCGATCTGATGGTGCAGGGCACGACCTCGAATCGTAAGCTCGCCAGGCAGCTCGGTGTGAGCGAGAACACGGTCAAGTTCCACGTGCGCAACATCCTCGACAAGCTCCGCCTGCACAGCCGCGCTCAGGTCGTCGGTTACGCGCTGCGCAACAAGATCCTCGATTCGGGCGGCGGCGAGCAGCAGTCGTAGCAGGGATCACGCGGGCGCTGTGTCCCGTCGCATTGCGGCTCTGCCGCTCGCGGCCGACTCTGCAGACACACACGAGGACTATGGTCATGAGCGTCGCCGTCCCTTCTACCCGTCCGAAGACTTTCACCTGTCGCACCACCGCGGAATGGCTGAGCCACCACGGCTTGCGCTTCACGGCCGGACTCGACAAGCCGCCCCTGCTGGTCATGAACCCGCCGGAGATCGACGGGAAGGCCGGCGAATGGACTCCCGAGGACCTGCTCATCGGGGCCATCGAGACCTGCCTGGCCATGACCTTCGGCGCCTACGCCGAGAAACATCGGCTGCCTGTCGAGGCCTACTACAGCGAAGCGGAAGGATTGTTCGAGCTCGAGGACGGCGCCTACCGCGTCGCGCGCGTGATCATCCGCCCCACGATCGTCATCGAGAGCCGCGAGTTTTCCACGAAGACGCTGCGCGTCCTGGAAGCCGCACATCGCGACTGTCTCGTGGCAAACGCGGTGACGACCTCCGTCATCGTCGAGCCGAGCGTGCTCCTCAGCGCCAGCGAATAGCCGCGCCGTCAGTAGCTCACGCGCCGCGAGGCCGGCTTCGGCGACGGGACCTCGACGCGGATTCGCGCGTCGACGGCCGCTGCCCCTTCCGGCAGCGCCTTCAGCGGATTGATGTCCAGCTCCGCGATCTCCGGGCAGACCGTCAGCAGCGCCGACACGCGCAGGACCACGTCGCGCACGGCCTTTCGATCGCACGCCGGGCTTCCGCGGAATCCGCCCAGAAGTTTCGCCGACCGGGTTTCGGTAACCATGTCCTCCGCATCCACATCCGAGAGCGGGTGAATGCGGAAGGAAACGTCGGAGAGAAGCTCGACCAGAGTGCCTCCTGCACCGTAGGCGACGATGTGGCCGAAGATCGGGTCCTGCGTCGCGCCGACCATCACCTCGACGCCTCCCTCGATCATCTGCTGCACGACCGCTCCGGTCATCCGCTCGCCGAGACGGCCCTGCATCTCCAGGTACGCCTCGCGCACTTTGCGCTCGTCCTGCAGAGCGAGCTTCACCGCTCCTGCTTCGGTCTTGTGAACGAGCGATGATCCGAGCGCCTTCACCGCCACGGGAAAACCCATGCGCATCGCGGCGTGCACGGCTTCGTAAACCGTGGTCACGGTCTCGAGCATCGCCGTGGGAATGTTTGCGGCGAGCATCAGCTCGTGCACTTCGCCCGCATGGAGCCATCCCCCGCCACGCCCAAGGACGGCACCCACGACCTGCCGGATCAGCGGCACGTCGAAATCGTCGAACTGCGGCACGACTCCCACCGGACGCCGGCGCCATTCCGCATAGCGCGTTGCGCGAGCCAGGGCGTTGACGGCGCGCTCAGGAAACGCGAACGACGGCACAGGAGCGAGTGGCAGCGGACCCGCCGCACTCATGAAAGTCGCCACCAGCGATTTTCCCTTTGCCTTCGCGGCGGTCTCTCGGATGACGGCCGCGACCGCCGCAGCGTGAGTGGCCTGGACCGGAATGTAGATGATCAGCACCGAATCGACGGCAGGGTCGCCGAGGAGCAGTTCCATCGCGTGGCGATAGTCCTCGGACGAAGCGGAGGCGATCATGTCGACAGGATTGTGGACGCTGGCAGCGGGCGGGAGCGAAGCGCGCAGGCGCGCAGTGGTTTCGTCGGAGAGCTGAGCGAGAACCAGGCCGTTCGCTTCACAGGCATCGGCGGCCAGGATTCCCGGTCCGCCGGCGTTGGTCACGATGGCCACTCGACGGCCGATCGGCAGCGGCTGGTTCGCCAGCATCGTGGCCACGTCGAACATCTCTTCGAGCGTGTCCGTGCGGATCACGCCGGCCTGCCGGAAGAGATCGGCGACGATCGCATCCGAGCTGGCCAGCGCGCCCGTATGGGATTCCGCGGCACGGGCGCCGCCCTTGGAACGGCCCGCCTTGACGGCCACGATGGGCTTCTTTCGGGCCACGCGCCGAGCAATCTCACCGAACTTCTTCGGGTTGCCGAAGCTCTCCAGATACAGGAGCACCACATCGGTGTTCGCGTCCTCGGCCCAGTACTGAATGAGGTCGTTGCCCGAAACGTCGACCTTGTTGCCGACGGAGATGAACGTGGAGAACCCGATGTTGAGATTGCGCGCGTAGTCGAGAATGGCCAGGCCCAGCGCCCCGCTCTGACTGGACATGGCTACGTTCCCCGCCGGCGGATAGATGGCGGAGAACGTGGCGTGCATCCGCACGTCAGGCGCGGTGTTGATGACGCCCATGCAGTTCGGCCCAACCATGCGGATACCGGCGGAGCGGAGTTTCTCGAGCAGGCGCTGTTCGGCAGCGCGGCCCGCTTCACCCGTCTCGCTGAAGCCGGCCGTGATGACGATGACCGCTGACACGGCCTTGGCGATGCAGTCGTCGATGACCGCTTCGGTGTGCTCGGCCGGAACGGTCACGATGGCGAGGTCCACCTCGCCGGGAATCTCTTTCAGCGACGGAAACGAGCGCACTCCGTCGATGTCTGTTGCCTTGGGATTCACGGCATAGAGCTGTCCGCGGAATCCGGTCCCTTTCAGGTTCCGCAGGATCTCGCCGCCGAGCTGCCCGACGCGCTTGCTCGCGCCCACGACCGCGATTGCTCGCGGCTCGAAGATCGACTTCATCGAGGCATAGGCGGCCTTCTGCGAACGGAATGCGGCCGCCTCGGCATAGCTCTCCGTCGGCTCGATCGGAAAGAGGACGTGCACGGAGCCCTCCGCCGACCGGCTGGTCACATTGAAGCCCGACCCGAGAAAGACGTCGATCATCTTCTGGTTCTCGGTGAGGACATCAGCGAAGAACTGCTCGACGTGCTTCGTGCGGGCGATGTGCGCGAGTTTCTCGAGCAGGCGAGTGCCGATTCCCGTTCCCTGAGCGCGATCGCTGATCGTGAAGGCGACCTCTGCGATCTTCGGATTGCGGCGCGATCGGAAGTAGTGCGCCACGCCTACGATTTCACCGCTGACCTCGGCCACCACGCCGAAATCGTCTTCGTAGTCGACCACCACCGGCGTGTCTTTGAGCGCCGACTCCGGCGTGCGCGTGTCGAAGAAGCGCGAGTGCAGGCTGTCCGGCGAGAGGCGCCGGAAGAATTCGAGCAACGGCTCGTGATCCTCCGGCTTCACCGGCCTCAGAAGCAACGTGCGGCCGTTTCGAAGAACGACATCGAACTCGAAATGAGCGGGGTAGTTGATCGCGGTGGTCTCCGGTTGCATCTGGCCATCGCCTCCAGCCGTAAGCTACAGGCCGCAGGAACGTGGCCGAAAAGCGTAGATCACGATCAGGGGTGACGCAAACTACCGGGGTTGCCTGCCACGCAGCGGCGTTTATTGGACGTCGTGCACCGCGACCTGGCGACCGGTCAGATCGGCGTAGAAATTCGCGAGCTCGTCATTGGTGAAATCGTCCCAGCCGCCGCAGGTATCGTGCAGCCGCGTCTGCACGTCGCAGGCGAATCCGAGGCCGTGGACCTGCTGCTGAGCGAGTTGCCAGTAATTCGCGATCTGCTCGAGCTCGGGGCGGCTCATGCCAGGGCGCTTGCGGACGATCCAGTTGTAGCGATGCTGCAGCTGGCCGTCGGAGTAACGATTGAATCCGCGGCAGAAGACGCCGCGCTCCGCGGCAGCCTTGCAGATGGATGTTTCCTCGTCGGCGAACTGACGGAGGACGGACCGCAGGCGCTCGATGAGATCGTTCCGGGAGACCGACTCGATATTCGCGGCAGTCCTCGACATGATTGCCTCCAGCAACAAAATGCTGCCTGGTTGATACCTGGAGCCGTAAGTCACCGCACAGGCTGTCGTGCGTGTCGTCACATGACTGTCCGCTCCTGCCGCTCAGTCCCCGCGCGCGATTCAAAACCTCCATGCCACCGCAGCCAGAAGTGTTTCCGTTCACCATGTGACCAAACGCACGTCGCGAACTGACCGATGTCATACCCCGATGTAGCACCCACGGGGTTCACTGATGGCATGCTGAAACCGGTCGAACTCGAAATCGAGCTGTTCTGCCGTGGCATGCGCATCGATCCCTCGTGCCACGCTACCGAGGCTGGCCGCCGGATCACCCGCACCCGTGCGGGGCTCGGCTCCGGCCTGGAGATCATCATCCCTTCTCAGCCGAAGGACGTCTGGGTCAACGTTCCAGTAGTGGAGCGGTTCGCCCAGAATTCGGCGTTCCTGCTTCGCCACAACGAGGGCTCCTTCTGCATCCTCGACAGCCGCAATGGCGCGGAGTACAGAATCGAAATCCCCCCTGAGCCGGCCTGGTATTCGCGCCTGACCACAGCGGGCAGCGAGATGAGCCGCATCGGCGTTCTCCAGGGAAACTACCTCGGCATTTACGTCTCCGCGCGCTGCCTCTACTGGGCCTCGACGATCAGCGCGGCATGCAAGTTCTGCACGACCGGGAAGAACGTCGGCGCTGCCGAGGAATCGCGGAAACGCGTGGAAGACGTCGTCGAAGTCGCGCGCGCGGCGCAGCAGGAATCGGGCGCCATCTTCACGCATTTCAACACCGGCTACCACTACGAAGACCGCGACGAGCGTGAGGACATGCACGGCCTGCGCATGTGCGAGCCGTACGTGCGCGCCGTCCGCCAGCAAGTGGGTGGATTCATCGGAGTGCAGGCCGTCCCGGTGCCCCGGCGCAAGTTTGCCGAGTACGACGAGCTGATCGAGGCCGGAACGGATCATTTCTCGTTCTGCTACGAGTTCGAGGATCCGGAAGTGTTCGCGCGCATCTGTCCGGGGAAGGCGCAGACCGTCGGCCAGCATGCCTTCTTCGAGGCCATGGAGTACACGGCGCGGAAACTCGGCCGCGGACGGGTATCGGGCGAGATCATCGCCGGGGTCGAGCCGATCGAAGCCACCAAGCGCGGCATCGACCGCATCGTCGATGCAGGCGCGTTCCCGACCGTCTGCATCTTCCGTCCCACGATCGACAGCGAGATGGAGAACTCCGCACCGCCCGATCCGGAAGCCATGCGGGACGTCTTCGCCTACCTCCATCAGGCCTGTCGCCGCTCAGGGCTTCCGGTGGGAGTCCTCCCCATCGAGGTCTCTCTCGTCGTTCAGCCGGAAGAGACTGCGCAGCTCGTGGAACCCACCATGGCCGATCGGATTTACGGCATGAAGAACTGGACGCTGCGTCAGCTGGCCCGGCCTTACGTCGCCTGGAAGATGCGGCCTGCCGCGGCGTAATGGCGCGAAAAAGCGCCGGGCGACGGGCCCGGCGCTCAATCTTCCCTGCGCCTAACGGACGCCACCATCCCGCTCAACTGCGCTTGCGGTCTTCCCAGTCGTCCGCGGACGCGGGATCGAGCTCCCACCGATGGCGATCACGCTCGCGCGATTTCACTCCGCAGGCGAGCTCCTCATCGTCTTCGTAGGTGAGTCCCAGCGCCGCACCGAAATCCTCGACCATGTTCTGATCCGGCGTGAGGTTGCTGCCTCCGGCGGTTTCGTCGCCGTTCAGCTCCGCCATCTCCCACTCCGCGTCGGGATCTCCCCCCGCCAGATCGGGGCTGGTGTTTGTGTTCCTGTTTCGCTGATCGCGCAGGCGCAGGCGCCCCGAGGTGACGTCCAGGCGCTCGCCCTCGATATCGACGACGGCGAGATCCTCCACATCCTCGATGGAATCAAAGCCGCGCATCTCAATGCTCCTTCCGCACCAGAGCGTCGGTTCGCAGATAGACCGCGCGGCTCCGGATCGAGGTCGAGCGCGCCATGCGGCCGAACTCGCGATTCGTCATGCGCCGCCCGAGATCGCTCTGGGCCACGATGCCGAGCAGCTTCCCATCGCCGTCGATGACGGGAAGATGATGGATGGCGTTCTCCTCCATCAACAGGACCGCCTTCTCGATCGCGTCCTCCGCCGCGACTGTGAGGACGGGACGAGACATGAAACGCAGCACCGGCATCTCCGGCGCACGGTCGTACCGCGCCAGCGCACGACAGGTGAGGTCGCGGTCGGTGATGATGCCGACCAGGCGGCCCGAATCGGTCACGGGCAGGGCGGCGCAGTCGTGGTCAGACATCAGCTGGGCGGCAAGGCGAACCGGAGTTGCCGCATCGCAGGATGCCGGCGCCACGGTCATTGCATCTCGAACTCTCATGGTGATCTCCGCGCCGAACGTAGGTTGCCAAAAGGGGGTCGAGCACTGATTTTCGTCATTCGCACCAGTGACTGTGCACACGGTCCTGAAGAACTCGGAATTACCTGGAGTTGCGGCATCTGAAGGCGTTTCGTACGACCGATTTGGGCCTGGGACCGATCAGCTGACGTGATCGTTCGCACAGGGGCGCGTGAGCAGGGTCATCGGGATGTTTTCGTCGCCTGTTTACGCTGCGGCAACGGAGGTGGACCATGTGTCTCGGCGTCCCCGGCTGTGTGTTCTCGGTTCGCGGAAACGTCGCGGTCGTCGATTTCTGGGGAACCAAGAAGAATGTCCGCCTCGACAACCTTGCCGAGCCGATACTGGCCGGCGATTACATCATCGACCATCAAGGCTACGCAGTCCGGAAGATCGACATGGATGCCGTTGCCGAGACCCTCGGCATGTACGAGATCATCCTCTCCGAAGCCGGATGTGATCCGATTGCCACGGAGGTGGTGGCCGAGCTCGAACACGCCGCCGAGATCGACGTCGAGGCCGAGGAACTGGTCCTGGCCTGATCATGAGTGAAGTCTTCTCGCCGCTGCGCGTTGCGGTCCTGACGTCGCACGGCGCCCCGGGACTCGAGCAGGTCATCGCTCATTCAAACCGTGGAGCTCTGTTCGAGCTCGTGGCGGTCATCAGCTCCGAGACCGCGCTGGTCGGGTCGCAGTCAATCGAAGCGGCGGGCGTCCCTCTCATTCTCCGACCGCTCAAGCACTACCACACGGACCGCGGTCTGCCGCTGCGCAACCTGCGCGCCCGCCAGGAGTACGACCAGGAAACGGCCGACCTCCTGCACCACTTCCGCGCCGACTACGTCTTCCTGATCGGCTACAACTACATCGTCAGCGAGCCGGTGGTTGAGTCGTTTCAGCAGCGGCTCCTCGCCCTGCACGACGGCGATCTCATGCTCCGCGACGAGAACGGCCGGCGGCGCTATGCCGGACTGCATGCCGTCCGGGAAGCCATCTTCGCAGGCGAGACGGAGACGCGCAGCTCCGCGTATTTCGTCACCCAGGAGGTCGGCGCCGGGCCGCTCTTTCTCCTCAGCAGGTCCTTCCGCGTCGCTCCGCTCGCGCGTGATGCGCGTGAATGGGGAGCCGCCGATCTGCTCAGCTCGTACGCGGAACTACACAGGCGTTGGATGCTTCGCGGCTGCTGGGGCGAGATGATCATCCGGGCGCTGGAGTTCCTCGCCGCCGGAAGCGTGTCGGTCGTGCGTGACATGGCCTGGATCGACGGAGTGCCGGGACCCTGCCGGCTCGGCGAAGCGCCCGCTCTCTGTCGCGAATGCGAGCAGACGATCGACAGCCGCGTGCCCGCCTCCTGCCCGCTCATCCGCGACTGATTTCGCGGCGGCAGTCGCAATACTCCCCGGATGCCGGCTTGCAGACCCGTGCCGTCACGTGTGAAGTCCGGGCATGCCCGCAGCGCGCGCAGACCGTGTTGGCCTGGTCCGCCGTGAAACCGTTGCAGAGGCAGGGGTAGTCTTCAGACGGGTAATGAGTGACTTCCTGGCAGGTGCTCATGACCTGGTGATCGTGGTCCGGATGTGGGCAGCATTTGGTCATCGATGTCGTCCAGAAGCAGCTAAATAGCGAATGAAATGGCGTGGAGTGTGTCGCATCACATCCTCACGTGAGTATGGTCATCAGCACGGCCGTAGCGCGGATGCTTCCATGACCTGACCACGAATCGAGGATTCCATGAACCTGCAGTCCCCGAATCTTCAGGCTGATGCAGCGCCCATCGTCGTCTGGGAGTTGACCCGCGCCTGCCGTCTGAACTGCGTTCATTGTCCTATCGGTGCTCAGCAGAAACGAAGCCCCCTCGAGCTTTCGACCTACGAAGCTTACAAGACAATCGATCAGGTGGTGGCGTTGCGGCCCGAGGAATTTACTCTGACGGGCGGCGATCTTCTCGAACGGGCGGATCTTTTTCAGCTGATCGACTACTCGCGTCGGCGCGGTCTCAAGCCGACCGTCAACCTCACTGTCACCCCCACTCTGACCGGCGCAATCGTCGGCAAGGTGAAGCACAACGGCGCCGATCGCGTGGCCATCGCCCTCGACGGAGCCGTTCCCGAAAAACATGATTCCGCTCGCGGCGTGAACGGCCAGTTCGGCGCAACTCTGCTCGCCATGCGCTGGGCGCGCACTGCCGAGATCCCGGTCGAGGTCAACACACTTCTGAGCCGGTCCAACTTCGAAGACCTTCCCCGCATGGCCGAGCTCCTCGGCGATCTCGGCGTCGATCGCTGGAACGTCTACTTTTTCGTTCCGGTCGGCCATTCCAAACAGGTCGAGCTCGTGACCGCCGAGGAGGTGGAAAGTGCCTTCGGCGTGCTGTACGACCTCTCGCAGAGGACCCCATTCAAGATCCGCACGTTCGAGGCGCCCCACTATCGCCGGTTCGTCATGGAGCGGACGGCCAGGGCACGGCAGGATTCGATCGATCGCTATTTCGACTCGCACGAAGAACATCAGCCTATCCGCGAAGAAAACATCATGCGCATGGCCGCTGGTGATGACCTCGTGTTCATCTCCCACACCGGCGAGGTGAGCGCCAGTGCGCTGCTGCCGCTGACGGCCGGCAATGTCCGCTATCAACCTCTGGGAATCATCTACCGCACGGCGGAACTGTTTGGCGCCATCCGTGACAAGTCGAACCTCAAGGGAAAATGTGTGCGATGCGAGTTCCGCAACGTCTGCGGAGGCTCGCGAGCACGCGCGTTCGCGATGACCGGGGATCTCTTCGCCACTGATCCGCTTTGTGCCTATCAGCCGGGCGCATTCGCTCCGACCGTCGCCGCCGCCGCGCACACGGAAGCCTGAACCGGAGGGCCGTATGCCCGACCAGTGGGGATCCCGCCTCGATCCGTGGTTGATCGACGAAAGCGATTTCTACGAGCTGGAAAAGCACGCCGATCAGATGGCGTTTCTGATCCGATACGCGATCCTGGCGCCGTCGAGCCACAACACACAACCGTGGTCGTTCCGCGTCACGCGGGACGGCGTCGAGGTCTACCCCGACTACTCGCGCCGATGCACCGTCGCCGATCCGTCCGATCGCGAGCTTCTCATGAGCATCGGCACGTCGATCACGAACTTCTGCGTGGCCGCCGCGCACTTCGGATTCGAACCGACCGTGCTCTATCAGGACCGCTCCGAACAAACGCTCCCGGCCGCTCTGATCGCGGTGCGGGAGACCTGTGCGCCACCAGCAGGACTGCGTCGCCTCTTCCCGGCCATCCAGGAGCGGCACACGAACCGTGTTCCGTTCGAGCCGCGGGAGATCGATTCCAGCGCGTTGACCGAGCTCAACGAATTCGTCGGCTCCCATTCTTCCTTCGTTCAATTCGTCGTTCCGGGCGACCGTGACCGGGCCGCAGACCTCATCGCGCGTGCTGATCGCGTGCTGATGGCGAGCAGCGCGTTCCGCGGAGAGCTCGCCGGCTGGTTGCGTTCCAACTCATCGCAGACAGGCGACGGCATGTGCGCCGATGGATTCGGCATTCCCGATCCGCTGGCGCCGGCCACGCCGTGGTTCCTGCGGCGGTTCGACGTCGGGGCGTTGCAGGCGAAGCACGACCGTGCTCTCGTCGAGCACTGCGCGGGCCTGATCGTCGTGACCGCCGAGGATGACCGCGTGTCGCTGATCCGCGCCGGCGAAGCGCTGGAAATGCTGCTCCTGCTCCTGACGCGCCTGGGCGTGCAGTACTCGTTCGTCAACTCGCCGATCGAAGTGGATACGTTGCGATCCGAGCTGTGGTCGATGATCCGCTCTCCACATCCGCCTCAGCTGCTGCTGCGCATCGGCTACGCCACGACCGTGGCGCGCCCGCAGCCCCGTCGCGACGCGGCCACCGCGCTCGTCAGGTAGCGGCGAACCGCTTCCCCCTGCAAATAGAAAGCGGCGAGCGGAACCGGAGTTCCGCCCGCCGCGTCACGGGTCTCTTTTTGGATCGTCAGACCGTGCCAGCCGGCTTCATCGAAGCCAGATAGCTGTACATCCGCCAGCGTGCGTCGACATCGTGCTGGGCCGATTCGAAGAGGTGCTTCGCCTCTTCGCCGCCACCTTTGAGGAGCTGGTTGAAGCGGTTCTCCATATTCAGGAACTGCTCGACCGGAACCTTGATGCCTCTGGAATCGAGCTGCAGCGGATTCTCGTTGGTCGCCGCACGGCTCGGGTTGTATCGGTAGAGCAGCCACTGTCCGGAGTCGACCATCGTCTTCTGGTGCTGGAGCGCGGAGGCCATATCGATGCCGTGCGCGATACAGTGGCTGTAGGCGATGATCAGCGAGGGGCCGTCGTAAGCCTCGGCCTCGATGAAGGCGCGCAGGGTGTGCTCGTCCTTGGCGCCGAATGCGACGCTGGCAACGTAGACGTTCCCGTAGGACATGGCGATGAGGCCGAGGTCCTTCTTCGCAGTCGGCTTGCCCGCCGCGGCGAATTTCGCGACCGCTGCGCGCGGAGTGGACTTCGACATCTGACCGCCGGTGTTCGAGTAAACCTCCGTATCGAGCACGACGATGTTCACGTTCCGGCCGCTGGCCAACACGTGATCGAGACCGCCGAATCCGATGTCGTACGCCCAGCCGTCGCCTCCGACGATCCAGACGCTCTTCTTCACCAGAAGGTCGGCCAGCGCCAGGAGCTGGCGCTCGTCAGTCGTGTCGAGCTTGTGCATGCGCGACTTCAGCTCGTGGCGGCCGAGGCGCTGCTTGAGCTCTTCCACGCGCTGGCGCTGCTCGTAGATTTCGCTTTCATCCTTCTGCGCGCAGCTGAGGAGTTCCTCGACGAGCGTCTCCCCCACGGTCGGGGCCACGCGCTTCAACAGCTCACGGGCAAAGTCGCGCTGTTTGTCGATCGACACCCGGAAGCCCAGGCCGAACTCGGCGTTGTCTTCGAAGAGCGAGTTGCACCACGCCGGGCCACGTCCTTCCGCGTTCGTCGCCCAGGGCGTGGTCGGGAGGTTGCCGCCGTAGATCGAAGAGCACCCGGTGGCATTGGCGACGACCACTCGATCGCCGAACAGCTGCGTCATCAGCTTCAGGTACGGCGTCTCGCCGCATCCGGAGCAGGCGCCGGAGAACTCGAACAGCGGCTGGGCCACCTGGACCTGGCGGATCTGGCCGGGCTGGATCTTGCGCCGGTCGTATTCAGGCAGCGACAGGAAGAAATCCCAGTTCTTGACCTCGGCCTCGCGCAGAGGCGCCTGGGGCTGCATGTAAAGCGACTTCCGTTCAGGGTGCTGTTTGCTCTTGGCCGGACAGACCTCGGTGCAGAGCTGGCAGCCCGTGCAGTCTTCAGGCGCCACCTGAATCGTGTAGGCGAGCCCCTTCCAGTCCTTGTGGATCGGTGTCAGGGACTTGAACGTCTCAGGCGCGTCTTGCTTCAGCGCCCCGTCGTAGACCTTGATGCGGATGGCAGCGTGCGGACAAACCATCGCGCACTTGCCGCACTGGATGCACGGCACCGGATCCCACACCGGGATGTCCAGGGCGATGTTCCGCTTCTCCCACTTCGTCGTGCCGAGCGGGAAGGTGCCGTCACAGGGCATCGAGCTGACCGGCAGGTCGTCGCCGCGGCCGGCGATGATCTCCGCCAGGACGTCGCGAACGAACTCGCTGTTCGCCATCTTGGCCGGGATGATCTCTTCGACTGCATTCTCCGGCGGCCTGGGCAGCGGCACTTCATGCAGATTGCTCAAGGCCTGATCGACGGCTTTGAGGTTCTTCTCGATGACCGACTCGCCCTTCGACGCGTACGTCTTACGGATCGACTTGCGGATCGCCTCGAGCGCCTGTTCCGGCGGCATCACGTTGGCGAGCTCGAAGAAGCACACCTGCATGATCGTGTTGATGCGCGAACCCATGCCGGACTCGCGAGCCACCTTCACGGCGTCGATGGTGTAGAGCTTGGCCCGCTTCTCGATCAGCTGGCGCATCACGCGCGGGGGAAGCTGCGCTTCGCTGCCGTTGAGCAGGAAGGTGCCGCCGTCGACGAGCTCCTTCACGACGTCATAGCGGTCGAGCAGCGACGGCTGATGGCAGGCCACGAAGTTCGCCTGGTTGATCAGGTAGGGTTTGCGGATGGGACGCGGGCCGAAACGGAGATGGGAAACCGTGGCCGCTCCTGATTTTTTCGAGTCGTAAACGAAGTAACCCTGCGCGTAGTTTCCGGCGTCGCCAAGGATCTTGCAGGAGTTCTTGTTCGCGCCGACCGTGCCGTCGGAGCCGAGTCCGTAGAACAGTGCCCGTACGACGTCGTCCTCCTCGGTGGAGAACGAGGGGTCGTAGTCGAGGCTGGTATGGGCAACATCGTCGTTGATGCCGATGGTGAAGTGCGCCTTCGGTGTTTCGGCTTCCAGATTGTCGAAAACGCCCTTGGCCATGGCCGGCGTGAATTCCTTCGACGAGAGACCGTAGCGCCCGCCGATCACGTGCAGCGGTCGCCCTTCTTCGTAGAGGGCGTTCACGATGTCCATGTACAGCGGCTCGCCCGCAGCTCCGGGCTCCTTGGTGCGATCGAGGACGGCGACACGCTCCACGCTCTTCGGCAACGCCGCGGCAAATAGCGACGATTCGAAGGGGCGGTACATCCGCACCTTGACCACACCGACTTTCTCGCCACGGGCCGTGAGTGCGTCGACAGTCTCGTGCACCGTCTCGCATGCTGAACCCATGACAACCACCACGCGCTCCGCATCCGGCGCGCCGTGGTACTCGTACGGCGCGTAGTTCCGGCCGGTGAGTTTCCCGAAGCGCTTCATGGCTCCGGCGATCACGCCGGCACAGTTTTGATAGAAGGGATTCGAACGTTCGCGCGCCTGGAAGAAGACATCCGGATTCTGCGCCGTCCCACGCACAACGGGATGATCGGGCGACAGAGCTCGCGAGCGATGATCGAATACGAGATTGAGATTGATCATCTCGCGCATCGTCGACTCTTCGAGCAGCTCGATCTTCGCCACTTCGTGCGAGGTCCGGAATCCATCGAAGAAATGCAGAATCGGGATCCTCGCCTCGAGCGTCGCCGCCTGCGCGATCAGCGCGAAATCGTGGGCCTCCTGAACGCTGGCTGACGAGAGCAGTGACCATCCCGTCGAACGCACGGCCATGACGTCGCTGTGGTCGCCGAAGATCGACAGGGCATGCGTAGCCACCGAACGCGCAGCCACGTGGAACACCGCCGCGGTGAGCTCGCCGGCGATCTTGTACATGTTCGGGATCATCAGCAGCAGGCCTTGCGACGACGTGAATGTCGTAGCCAGCGATCCTGTCTGCAGCGCTCCGTGCACCGCTCCTGCGGCGCCGGCTTCGCTCTGCATTTCGATGACCGAGGGGATCGTCCCCCAGAGGTTGGCCTGATGTTCGGCCGACCAGGCGTCGGCCCACTCGCCCATCGTCGACGACGGCGTAATGGGATAAATGGCGATGACCTCGCTGACTTTGTACGCGACGCGAGCGACGGCTTCGTTGCCATCCACCATCACGTAAGTTGCTTCCTTCTTGGCACTTGAAACAGGTTCCGGGCGGGTAACCTCAACGACGGACATGGGTTGACGTCCTCCAACGACGAAGGTAGGACAGATGCGAACTCCGCATCATGATCGAAATCAAATGCGGGTGTGACTGAGCGCACACTGCCACACGAGACAAGGAAACGAATGCTTGAAAAAGAAACGCTGCGCGGCGGCGCAGCGTTGGAAACAGGGGTTCGAAGTGAGCATGGCCGTCGCTCGAGGCGGCCCTCAAACATCAATCAGCGAGATGCCGTCAGCGTGCGCATGCAGTCATAGCAGGAATTGATCTCGCTGCTCAGCATCTGCAGCACGCTGAACCAGAGCGCCGGCTTCTCGTCGAGAAGTGACAGGAACCTGTCCTTGGCGATGAAGCCTGTGACAGTGGCGGTGCGGGCCGTTGCCGAGCAGTCGTGAACGCGACCCGAGACCACGCAACTCAACCCCAGGATCTGACCGGATTCTGCAATGCGAAGCGGTTTCGCCTGTCCACTGCGCGACGAGAAGAGCAGGTCGACTTCTCCGGAAAGCAGGACGTAGACACCGTTGGGAGTCTCGCCTTCACGGTACAAGAGCTTGCCAGCCGGCCACCCTTCCACGGTTTCATACGGCGCCAGCGTCTGGAGCACGGAGCTATTGCAGGTCTCCCGTCCGACTTCGAATTGTATGGTCGTCACGAGGCACCTCGTTTTCTGTAATTAATCCGGATCGACGGTAAATGCGCCGGAATGTCCGCACTGTGACTCGAAATACGACATCACGTGACGTTGGTCGCCAACCCTGCCGGAACAAACGAGAAGAGCAGGAGCCGAAGCTCCTGCTCTTGAGGGGAAAACGGTTCGGTCCGCTACACGCTGACCATGTGCTCGAGCAGTGGCTTGTTCGTCACGAACAGGCTCGAGCCCTTCACGTCGACGATCTTCTTGCGCTTGAAATCGCTCAGCAGGCGCGTGACCGTTTCGCGTGTCGTCCCGATCATCTGCGCGATCTCTTCATGCGTGAGGAGGACCTTGATGCGCGTGCCGCGCGCGGTCTCCTCGCCAGTGCGATCGCACCAGTCGAGCAGCAGCCTGGCGAGCTTCTCGCTGGTGGTCTGCGAAAGACCGAGAGAGCGAATCTCGCGCTGTGCTGCGTGGTACTTTTCACTGAGCTGCTGCGCAGTGTGCATGCACGCCTCGGCATGGGAGTTGAGGAACTTCAAAAAATCCTCGCGCTTGATGAAGTTCAACTGGGACGGTTCGATCGTCTCGGCCGACACTTCGTAGGGCTTGCCGAGGATGGTCGCGCTGGCGCCAAGAACTTCGCCGGGCTCGGCGATCTTGACGATGAGCGTCTTGCCCTCGGTGGAAGAAGTGGTCAGCTTCGCGCGACCACTGCAGAGGATGAAGACACCGCGCGGTTCTTCACCTTCCACGAAGAGGAGCGATCCTTTGGGGTACAGGCCGGTGAATTTCACTGTGTCCAGGGCCTGGACCGCCGAAGCGCTCATGTTGCAGAAGGTCCGCTCGGCTCGTACGCGACATTCTGCGCAGTTGTATTCAACTTCTAAGTTGTATGGCGATGGCATGCAGCCTCCGGTTTCTTGTTCACCGAATCCCCTGTCACATCACAGAATTTAGAAGCAAACCTCTCCAGACGACATGCGCGCAAGTCACGCGTGCGCGTGATTGACATCACACGACGAGACTTCCGTCACAGCCGGAGGGTTCACCTGGTTTGGCGTTCGAGAGAGTTGAAATCCCTGGTTGCTCTGAGCACGCAGAATGCGCCACATCACACGGCAGTTGACGTGAACGAATGCGTTTAGCGTAGTGCGACAAATCACAGCAGCACGTGCGATCGCCCACCGTGCGTGGCGACGATGGCGGCCACCATATCTCACGGAGCCAGCAAGCGTTGTCCGACACTCGTCAGCAGTCGAATCGCACGTCGCGCCGCAACAGAGCGCCTTTCCTCATTTCGGCAGCGACCGCCGTGCTCGCCGCCGGAGTCCTCCCGACGTGCAGCGTCCACTGTTGCTCGAGTATGCAGGCCATTGCGTCCGTGCACGTCAACATGCCGTGTTGCGCACCAGACTCCTCGATCGCCCCCCGCGATTACGATCGCCCGCATACGGCGACGCTTGCTGGCCCTGCTTTTCATCACTCGATTTGATCAGCCGGCAAGCTCCTCGCGATCGAGGTGGCGCCGCAGACAGAATACGGATCCTGACCGAGGAGTTCGCTCAACCGTGATTTCGCGCCGAACTTCGATGACCAGACGTTCGCGACGGTGTTTGTCGTCTCGGCCCTCGCGTTGGTCATGACAGTTCCTGCGGTCGGCGTCTGCTGTGTGGCTGGCTCCGCCATCCCGATGGCGGCGATGTATGCGGCCATGCCCTGCTGCGCTGCAGGACACTGCACGGTCTCGAACGCAAACTCGACTCCCGACCGCGATTCCGCGGTGCTTTCCGCGGCGAGCACCATTCCCGTGGCGTCTGCGTCACCGGTGGTCGCTGCTATCCCCGCGGGCGGCAGCGCCCGCGTCCTCACCGGAACGGGTGCATTTGCCCCCGAATCCTGGTCGCCTCCTCCCTTCCTTCTCGATCGTCAATTCCGCATCTGATACCGGGTCTCCTCCCGCACTGACGTTCCGTTCGAAGGAACGCGCGACGCTCTTGTGTGCGCCGCGCATGAGGAGATCCGCAAGTGTTCACGTTCAGGCATTCCATTGCTTCGGCGCTGCTCTTGCTGACGAGCGTTCGCCGTCCTCTCCGACGAGGTGATCAGGTTTCGCGCCGCGGGAGACGCAACCTCCGTCCTTTACTGCCCGATGGAGAAGAAATCGTAGCTCCAGCCGGCTCCGACGCCCATTTCCAACCCGTACGTCGACGCCGGGATGCGGTCATGCGGGCAACTCGTCAAGGACACCCACGCACCCGCGAGCCGTTCAGCAGGTCACGCCTTCGTCGATCACCGTGAAGACGGCCACCGGCGCAGTCACGGTTCCGCTCAATTCGGAGACCCGTTACTACCGCGGCGCCGGAACCACCATCCCGCGACCAGCCACGACGTGGAAGCCGGAATGCGCGTCGTCGTTCATGAGGATGCACGTGGACAGGCGGCGGAGGTCCACATCCCGCTCGCGAAGTGAGTTCGTGACCGGATCCTGACCGCGAATGCATCGCAAAGTCGCGCGACCCGTGCGATCATGATTGCAACGAACGGATGCAGGAGCGTGTTGCTCTCCTCTCCGTTCCAGGTCCAAGGGGAATCCGGTCTGATGTCCAGAATCGCCCGCTGGCTCGCCGCCGCCATGGCTCCGGCTCTCGTCGGTGCCCTGGCACTGACGCACCTCACGCGTATCGAGCCGATTCCCTCGCGTCCCCCGGTCCGCCCTGCCTACCCGCTGACAAGGACGACTCCTCCGATCCCCGACCTCGACGCGCCCGAATCGTCGAGCGAGATCCCGACGCTGAGCGAGGCAGCACGGATGGAGATCGAGAAGCGGGAGCATGCTCTCGCCAATGAGCTCTCCAAGATGTGGACGCGCAATCCCGGCGAGCTGGTGAGCGTGATCGACGACGCGGCCCGGCAGGCGCCGACCTCGCCGTCGGTGACGCTGCTTCTGGCCATCGCGCATGCGGAGACGAACGGCAAGATCCTCGATGTCTCCGAAGCGGGAGCGGTCGGTCTGGCGCAGGCGACGCCGATTGCCATCCGTCAGGAGCAGTTCGGCGGAAAGATGTTCGTCACCGCCGATTATCTGGTCGGCTCGCGTGCCTACATCTTGAAGAAGCCGCTCGGGGATGCCGACACGATCGCGTCGCTGATCGTGGCGCACGACGATGCAAAAACGAGAAAGAAGGCCAGACGCCTGCTGGCGTCGGCGATGTCCCTTCGCCGCGAAGGCGTGGACGAGCTCTATCTGCTCGACACCTTCGCCTCGAAGCACTACGGCGAATCGATCGAGAACGCGGATGAGATCAACCGCCGCGTCCTGCGGCGCCTGAAACGCCTCCTCGACTCGGGCAGCCGCGGCCAGATCCGCGAGTTCCGCGACCGCACCCGCCGCCAGTACCGGCAGCTCAAGCGGACCCAGGTGAGATCCTGGGCGCAGTACCAGCAGGACCTCATCGCTGAACGAGATCGCATGCTCGAAGAGCACTTCGGCGAGCCTGCCACAGCGATCAGGAAAGAGCATCCTTACGAGGCGGGCGAGTACCTCGGCGAGACTCTCGATCTCCGCTTCTCGCCCGCGAAGATGTCCGCGTTTCTCGTACGGCACCTCGAGCGCAAAGCCGAAGAAGCGCGGAATCTCGCCTCTTCGCGCCACAACGTCGAGGAGATGACGGCGGCCCTCTACAACGGCGGATCACAGAACGTGAAACGCATGTTGGCTGGTCTCATCGCGTCGTTGCCCGAAACCGAGCGGTACATGAAGAAGGTCCCGGCCACGCGTCGGCGGCTTGATCACTCGATCGAGATCGCCGGCGCTCAGCTCAGCGGAAGCCGAGAGCATACGCTGCGGTAGTGGGTGGCCTCGCGGTCAGGTCGAAGCGTTCACTCTTTCTTGCGACGGATCTCGCTTCGCCCCGGCATGAGCCGCGCGCATTCACGTAGGAATGTGACGACAACTACTGCACTGCCTGCCGGCAAGTACGGCAGCGGCAGAGATCTGCCAGCACAATTCCATCATCCGGGACCCAATGACCTCACGCATTCTCGTCGTCGATGATGAGCTGCTCACGCGGCGCACGCTCCAGACGATCCTGGAACGTGAGCGGTTCGCTGTCACGACGGTGGGAACAGTGTTCGAAACATTGGCTGAGGTTTCGCGACACGATTTCGACCTGATCCTGCTGGACATTCTTCTTCCGGACGGTGATGGCCTGAGCTGCTGCAGGCAGATCCGCCTCCGCCACCAGATGCCGATCATTTTTCTCAGCTCCAAGCGCGAGCTCGCGGACCGCGTGGCTGGCCTCGAGATCGGAGGCGACGACTACATCGCCAAGCCGTTCGAGCCGGCAGAAGTGGTCGCACGAGTCCGGGCACAGCTGCGACGCACTGAATTGATCCGGACGGAGCCGGGCGAAGCCATTCGAGTCGGTCAGCTTGTCGTCGACGCCGGACTGCAGGACGCAATCATCGAGGGCACGCCGGCGGGACTGACTCAGAAGGAGTACAGGCTCATCCATCTCCTGGCGACGAGGGCGGGACGGGCGGTCAGCAGGGAGTACCTGATCGACCAGATCTGGTCCGCAGACGAACTGGCTTCCGACAAGAACGTGGCCGTCTACATACGACGGATCCGGCAGAAAATCGAGCGAGACCCGAATGAGCCGCAAATCCTTCTTACGGTCCGCGGGTTCGGGTACAAGATCCAACCGTAGAGCTTCACCCCGTAAGCGCAAAGGTGGAGGCAGTATGACTTCGGTCGAACATCAGCTGGACACGTTGCGAAGCCAGTTCACCGAGCACTCGGAACGGCGCATCGCCGAAATGCGGCAGCTGCTCACCGAGCTGCAGACCGACCCCGCAAACAGCGGCGCGCTGCACAAGCTCCGCGTGCACTTCCATTCTTTCGCGGGCCTGGGCACCACATACGGTCACCCCAAAATCACTGCTCTCGGCGATCGCGGTGAGGATCGGACGCTGGAGCTGCTCCGCAAGGAACGCCGCCCGACCAGGAACGATCTGGCTGCGTGGGCAGAGATCGTCGATGCGCTGAGCGCCGATCTGGAGTCGTAGTCCGCCTCCCCGTGTGGGACAGGCTTTCCAGCCTGTCCCTGGAAGGGGGGGGTCGCCTACTTCTTCCGATCGCGCAGGTCCGACTGGGGCAGCTGCTGTTCGGGATTGAACCCCGGAGTCCCGCCGCCGGCCGGCGCGTGGCGCAGACGGCTGTGGTGATATCCGTAGAACATGTACACCATGAGCCCGACCGCCAGCCAGCCCACGAAGCGCATCCACGATGTCGGTGGCAGGTAGATCGCCAGCCCGAGGCACGAAAGGACGCCGAGGCTTGGAAGGAGGAACGCGCCGCCGGGAACACGGAACGAGCGCTCGCGGTCCGGGTCCTTCACCCGCAGGATCATGATGCCGATGCAGACCAGGATGAACGCGAACAGGGTTCCGATGTTCGTCAGGTCGACCATCTCGTCGAGAGAGGTGAACATCGCCGTCACGCCGACGAGAACGCCGGTGAAGATCGTCGCCACGTGCGGCGTCTTGAAACGGGGATGGACCTTCGAGAACCACGGCGGCAGCAGGCCGTCGCGCGACATGGCGAAGAAAATGCGCGGCTGTCCCAGCTGGAACACGAGCAGCACCGCCGTGTGCGCCACGACGGATCCGAACGCCACCACCCCCACCATCCACACCGGCATCGAAACGTACTTCATGGCCAGCGTCAGCGGCTCCGCCTGTTCGCTGGCCAGCGTCTTCACCAGTGCGTGATAGGGAATCATCCCAGTGAAGACGGCTGCGATGAGCGCGTAGATGATGGTGCAGATGATCAGCGACCCGATGATGCCGATGGGCATGTCGCGCTTCGGATTGCGCGCTTCCTCCGCCGTCGTGGAAACGGCGTCGAAACCGATGTACGCGAAGAAGACGATTGCCGCTCCGGTGAAGATTCCGGGAGCACCGTTCGGCGCGAACGGGTGCCAGTGCTCAGGCTTCACGAACTTGAAGCTGACGAAAACGAAAAAGCTGAGGACCACCAGCTTGATCGCCACCATGTAGAAGTTGAAGCTGGCCGACTCGCGGATGCCCCACACCAGCACCATCGTGATCGCCGCGACGATCGAGAAGGCCACCAGGTTGAACACGATCGGGATACCGAACAGGTGCGGCGCGGCGGCCACCAGGTGCGGCATCTTCGTGACGGCGGTGTGATAGTCGATGACCAGCCAGGGCGGCAGATGGATGCCCAGGCCCTCGAGAAGGGTGTTGAAGTAGTTTGCCCAGGAGATGGCCACCGCCACGTTGCCGATGGCGTACTCGAGCATCAGGTCCCAGCCGATGATCCAGGCCACGAGCTCGCCCAGCGTCGCGTACGAGTACGTGTAGGCCGAGCCGGCCACTGGAACCATCGACGCGAATTCCGCATAGCAGAGCGCGCTGAATCCGCAGACGATCGCGGTGAGGACGAACGAGACCATGAGCGCCGGACCGGCGCCGGGCCGCGAAGCGTCGCCGGCCGCCGCCGTGCCGATCGTCGCGAAAATGCCCGCTCCGATGATTGCGCCGATACCCAGCGCGATCAGGTTCCAAGGGCCGAGCACTTTCTTGAGCTGGTGCCCTTCTTCGTGTGTCTCGGCGAGGAGATCGTCGAGCGATTTCGTGCGGAAGAGTTGGCCGAACGCTGACATGTCCGCGCATGATGCGGGCGCCGCGGCGGGTGGTCAAGTGCTGACGACGGTCACGAGGGAGGTTGCGAGATTACGCGGTTACGCGGTTACGCGGTGTTGGGCTGCCGAGCCAGCGACCAACCTCGTGACGCTGCAACCCCGCAGTGACGCTGCAACCCCGCAACCTCGCAACCGCTTTCTCGGCTCCACGGTCATGTTTCATGGTGAGACATGTCACCGAACCTGCAAAAGGGCGGCGTATTGTGCCAGCGACCATCACGAGCCTGAGGTCACGATTGGCAGATCGGATCCATCGGGTACGTCGTGGATTCCGTTCTCGAGCGATGCGACCTGAGCTCCCAGCCAGCCGCAAACATCGCGAGGCGCGCCACCTCTACAGGTTCCTCGATTCGTGTACGTGCTCCCTCCACGCGCTTCCGGATCTGGTGGTTGCACCCACTGAAGCCAGCCACCACAATCTCCCGTGCGTCACGATGCTTCAGATCGTAGAAGCCGCCGGCATGCTGCCTTGCGCCCCTGACTTCCGAATCCTGACCGCCTCGAGCACGCAGCACGTCCTTCGGACCCAAACCTTCGCGACCCGCAAGGGCGGATCGTCTGATCCTACGCTCAATTCCAAACGCCACTAAGTCAGAGGAGGATGGTTTATGGGTACCTATGTCGAGGACGATGTCTCCGCAAAGACGAAGATGTCGCCGTACGTCGAAGATTTCATGGCCGAACTGAAGGCCAAGAATCCCGCCGAGCCGGAATTCCATCAGGCGGTGTTTGAAGTAGCGGAGTCGGTCAGCATCGTTCTAGACCGGCACCCCGAGTACCGCGCTGCTCGCATTCTCGAGCGGATGGTCGAGCCGGAACGGACCATCATTTTCCGCGTGCCGTGGGTCGATGACCGCGGCGAGGTCCGCGTCAACCGCGGCTTCCGCATCGAGATGAACAGCGCCATCGGCCCGTACAAGGGCGGTCTGCGCCTCCATCCGTCAGTCAACCTCGGGATCCTGAAGTTCCTCGCGTTCGAGCAGGTCTTCAAGAACTCGCTCACCACGCTGCCGATGGGCGGCGGCAAGGGCGGATCCGATTTCGATCCGAAGGGGAAGAGCAACAACGAGATCATGCGCTTCTGCCATGCCTTCATGAGCGAGCTGTTCCGCCACATCGGCCCGGACACCGACGTGCCGGCCGGCGACATCGGAGTGGGCGGTCGCGAGATCGGCTACCTGTTCGGCATGTACAAGAAACTCCGCAACGAGTTCACCGGCGTGCTGACAGGCAAAGGTCTGAACTGGGGCGGATCGCTCGTGCGTCCGGAAGCGACCGGCTACGGCTCGGTCTATTTCGCGGCGGAGATGCTGTCGACGCGCAACCAGACCCTGCAGGGAAAGACCTGCCTCGTCTCGGGCAGCGGCAACGTCGCGCAGTACACCGTCGAGAAGATCCTGCAGCTGGGCGGCAAGGTCGTCACGCTGTCGGATTCGAACGGCTACATCTACGACGAGCAGGGCATCGATCAGAAGAAGCTGGCCTTCATCATGGACCTCAAGAACGTCCGCCGCGGGCGCATCGCCGAGTACGCGGACAAGTTCAAGGGCGCGGTCTTTACGCCGACCAAGGCAGGGATGGACTTCAACCCGCTGTGGGACCACAAGGCCGATTGCGCGTTCCCGAGCGCGACGCAGAACGAGATCAACGCCAAGGACGCCGCGAATCTGCTGAAGAACGGCGTATTCGTCGTCTCCGAAGGCTCGAACATGCCGACCACCATCGGCGGCGTGTCGCTGTTCCTCGAGAAGGGCATCCTCTACGGTCCGGGCAAGGCCGCCAATGCCGGCGGCGTGGCCACATCGGGCCTGGAGATGTCGCAGAACAGCCAGCGCCTGTCGTGGAGCCGCGAAGAAGTCGATCAGAAGCTGCACGGAATCATGAAGCGTATCCACGCCACCTGCGTGGAGATGTCGGCGCGCTTCGGCACGCCCGGCAACTACGTGAATGGTGCCAACATCGGCGGCTTCCTCAAGGTGGCCGACGCGATGATGGATCAGGGAGTGGTCTGATCTGGAATTGAAGTGATCACGGAAAAGGGCGGACCGCAAAGTCCGCCCTTTTCTTCTCGGCGTCACTCTGACCCGGCGGAGCAGGTGACCCCGTCATCCTGATCCTGAGCCGGCGGAACCGCGGGGGTGGTGGGTGGCGGGAGCGGTGAAGCGCGGCGAAGGATCTCTTGCCGGGACGATCAGCAGGTTAGAGACCCAACCGGCTTCCCCGCGGCTCCGCCGGCTCAGAGTGACGGGGCGAATGATGCGGCGAGCTCGAACGGGGTTACCGTTACACCCGCGAAGGTCCCAATCGTGAGCGACGACATCTTCGAAGCTGCCCGGCCCGGCCAGGGGTTCACCACCGGTCTGCACGGTTTCCAGCAGCTCGAACGGCATCACATCCGCGACATCCTCCTGGTGTCGAGCCTGTTCGATTTCTATCTCTTCGAGGAGGAGGGCCTCCTCTACGAGCAGATCCAGAGCGAGTATCACGGGCTGCAGCTCTCGCATTCGCCCGAATTCACGCGCGTCTCGAGTGCCGCCGAGGCACTGACGCGGCTTCAGCACGGCGGGCACTTCGACCTGATCGTCACCACCCTGCACATCGAGGACAGCACCCCTTCGCGGCTGGCACGCACCATCCGCGAGAGCGGCATCAGCACGCCCATCGTCCTCCTGGCGTACGACAGTCGAGAGCTCAACGAGCTGGTGATGCACCAGGGGACGACCGAATTCGACCGGGTCTTCGTCTGGCAGGGCGACTTCCGGCTCCTCATCGCCATCATCAAGAACCTCGAGGACGAGCTCAACGCCGCCGAAGACACGAGCCGCTTCGGCGTGCAGTGCATTCTCCTGATCGAAGACAGCATCCGCTACGCCTCCTACTTCCTGCCGCTGCTGTACTCGGAGGTGATGAACCACTCCCGGCGCCTGATCGCCGAGGGAGTGAATTCCGCGCACCGTTCGCTGCGCATGCGCGCCCGGCCGAAGATCCTCCTCTGCTCGACCTGGGAAGAGGCGCTGGCCAGCATCGAGAAGTACGAGGAGCACCTGATCGGCGTGATCTCCGACGTCGGCTTCCCGCGTGCCGGCCAGCTGGACCGGCGTGCCGGGCTCGATCTCGCCAAACGAGTCAAGTCGCGCTTCTTCGACATCCCCGTCCTGCTCCAGTCGACCAATCCCGGTTTCGAGCGCGAGGCGTGGGACACGGGCGCGCTTTTCGTGGCCAAGAACTCGCCGAGTCTCGTCGAGGACTTCCGGACGATCCTTCGCGACTATTTCGGTTTTGGTGATTTCGTCTTCCGCACCTCGGACGGCCACGAGGTGGGGCGGGCCACGGACCTGCGGACGCTCGAGCAGCAGCTGGCGGTGGTGCCGGACGACAGCGTGCTGTACCACGCCTCCCGGAACGACTTCTCGAACTGGCTGAAGGCGCGCACGGAGTTCGACCTCGCCTTCCGTCTCCGCCCGCGCAAGGTCTCCGACTATCGCTCCACGGCCGACCTGCGCGCGGATCTGATCCGGCAGCTGCACGAGCATCGCTCATCGCGTCAACGCGGGCTGCTGAGCGAGTTCTCGAAGGATTCCTACGATCCCGCCATCTCGTTTGCCCGCACCGGCGGCGGATCCGTCGGCGGAAAAGCGAGAGGCCTGGCTTTCATCAACTCGCTGCTCTCCGCCTACAACGTGCGCAACCGCTTCGAAGGAATCGAGATCGAAGTGCCGCCGGCCGTCGTGATCGCGACCGATGTCTTCGACCGCTTTCTGGAGGGCAACAACCTGCAGTCGCTCGCGCTCGGCCGTGCCCCGGACGAGGAGATTCACCGGCGCTTCGTCGCTGCCGAACGATTCCCCGAAGAGACGGCCGTCGATCTCGCCGCGTTCCTCAGCGTCAGCCGTCGTCCGCTGGCAGTGCGGTCATCGAGCCTGCTCGAAGATTCGCAATTCCATCCGTTCGCCGGCGTCTACCAGACGTTCATGATCCCGAACAGCCACCCCGATCCGAACGTCCGGCTTCAGGAGCTGCTCCACGCGGTGAAGCGCGTCTACGCCTCGACCTTCTTCCACGGGGCGCGGGAGTATCTGAAAGTCACCTCGCTGCGCTTCGAGGACGAGAAGATGGCGGTGATCATCCAGGAGATGGTCGGCGCCAGCCATGGCCAACGCTTCTACCCCGAGATCTCCGGCGTGGCGCGCTCGTACAACTTCTACCCCACCGGACCGCAGAAGCCCGAGGACGGCATCGTGGCGCTCGCCCTGGGCCTCGGCAAGACCATTGTCGAGGGCGGAATCACGGTCCGTTTCTGCCCGAAGTACCCCGACCATCTCCAGCAGTTCTTCTCCACACGCGAAGCGCGGCGGAACAATCAGCGCGATTTCTATTCGCTGGAAATGGCGGACCGGGTCATCGATCTCCAGTCCATCATCGACGAGCGTGTCATCGCCCATCCGCTGACACAGGCCGAAGAGGACGGAACGCTGTCGGCGATCGCCTCGACATACTCCGCGGAGAACGACGCGCTTTACGAAGGAGTCTCGCGTCCCGGCGCAAGGATCCTGACGTTCGCGCCGATCCTGCGGAACCGCAGCGTTCCATTGCCGCAGTCGCTCGACTTCCTGGCCGGCCTTGGGACGTGGGGATTCGGGACGCCGGTGGAGATCGAGTTCGCGGTCAACCTCTCTGTGCCGCAGGGGAAGCCGGTCAAGCTCGGCGTTCTGCAGATGCGCCCGCTGCTCCTGAGCCGCGAGACGGAAGACCTGCGCATCGACGAGATCCCGCCGGGAGGGCTGATCTGCCAGAGCGATCAGGTGCTCGGCCACGGCGCGATTCGCGACCTGCGGGACATCGTGGTCGTCGACGCGGCGACATTCGACCGGACCAGGAGCTACGAAATCGCCTGCGAAGTGGCGAAGATCAACGAGCGCCTCGTCGACGAGCGGCGCGGATACCTCCTGATCGGTCCGGGACGGTGGGGAACGCTCGACCCGCTCCTCGGCGTGCCGGTGAAGTGGGACCAGATCTGCGGCGCAAAGGCCATCGTGGAGGCCAGCTTCCGCGACATCGCCGTCGACCCGTCGCAGGGCTCGCATTTCTTCCAGAACCTGACTGCGTTCCAGGTCGGCTACTTCTCGGTCGGACCGCGGCTGCGGAACAGCTTCGTCGACTGGGAATGGCTGGCGAAGCAGGAACCCGTCGAACGGCAGCCGTTCGTGCGGCACGTAAGGCTGGAGAAGGAAATCGTCGTGAAGATGAACGGGCGGGATCGAAAGGGCGTGATTCTGAAGCCGGAGTAACGATCGTGGCTCGCTCACTTCTCGATAGAACTCTCAGTTTTGATGCGGAGTTTCCGGTTTGTTGCCCTTCTCCCCGCCGCAGCGGGGAGAAGGTGCCGAAGGCGGATGAGGGGTCTCCTTTTGAACGAGAACGAGACCCCTCACCCCGGTCCTCTCCCCGCTGCGGCGGGGAGAGGGGAAACGATCGAACGTCGCTCCCTTCTCGTGTCGCGCCTGGGGGGACATAGCCGTCATGCATTTCTTCGCATCCGACCTGCACGGCCACGAGCGCCGATACGAAGCGCTCTTTGAGGCGGTCGCCGGCGAGCGTCCGGAAGCGGTGCTGTTAGGCGGGGACCTGCTTCCGTTCCAGGCGCAGGAGGAGTTCGTCGACGATCTGGCGGGACGCTTCGGGGCCCTGCGCTCAACGCTCGGCGAGGGCTATCCGCGCGTCTTCCTCATCCTCGGCAACGACGACCCGCGCGCGCTCGAGCCGGTATTTGCCGGATACGAGAGCGATGGGCTCTGGTTTCTTCTGCACAACCGCTGCATTGAGAACGGCGCTCACCGGCTCTACGGGTATTCATACATTCCGCCCACGCCGTTCATGTTGAAGGACTGGGAGCGCTACGACGTTTCTCATTACGTCGATCCTGGATGTATCTCGCCGGAGGAGGGTTTTCGGAGCACGGACGTCGAGCCGAACGTGATCCGTTACAGCACGATCGAGTCGGATCTCGAGCGCCTCGGCGGCGATGACGACCTAACGGGCGCAGTGTTCCTGTTCCACGCGCCGCCTTACCAGACGAAGCTCGATCGCGCTGCACTCGACGGCCAGTCGTTCGATCACGCGCCTCTGGACGTCAACGTCGGAAGCATCGCCATCAAGCGTTTCATCGAGAAGCGACAGCCGCTGGTCACTCTTCACGGTCATGTCCACGAGTCCGCGCGGCTGACCAGTCACTGGATGGACCGCATCGGCCGCACGATTCTTCTCGGCGCCGCGCACGACGGTCCCGAGCTGGCGCTCATCCGGTTCGATCCCGAGCATGCCGAACAAGCCACGCGCGAGTTGCTCTGATCGCCCGTCCCTCTGAGCCGGCGGAGCCGCGGCCCACCGTCACTCTGAGCCGGCGGAGACACGGGGAGGGGCGGGCGGGTGGAAGCGGCGGAGCGCGGCGAAGAGTCTCAAACCTACTGATCGTCCCGGTAAGAGATCCTTCGCCGCGCTCCACCGTTCCCACCACCCAGCCGCCCTCGCGGTTCCGCCGGCTCAGGATGACGGGGACGCGGTTCCGCCGGTTCAGAGTGGCGGGAGACTACACCTCCGCCATGCGCGTGACCGCTTCGCCGAGCGGGATGGGGCGCGCGGCGTCGGTCGTCGCACCGATCTTCGAGGCGAAGCTGGTGCGGTTGCGGATGTCCTCGTCGGAGATGAAGTGCACGTTCAGCAGCGGCGAGTTCTTGAAGACATGCACGCTGTACGGGTACCCTGCCGGACGTGCCCGAAGTCCTCGTACTTGATCTCGATGATCTCCTCGAGATCGTTGCTATCGATGAAATTGAGGATGACGTCCGAGGTCAGATACCAGGTTCGTGGCGTACGGACGTTCGCCAGAAAGCCGGAGCGGTCCTCCTTGATCCCCTTCTGGATGCTGGCCAGGCTCCTGGCTCGGGCATGGAGTGGCTGGCGATGGCGAAGATCTGCTCACTCATCTCCAGCAGGTCACGCCCCATAGTCTGCGCTAATGCGCCACCGCGCGCTGCCGACCGGAAGGCGCTGGGACCACAAAGACGAAAGTCGTTGCTTCCGCTGCTCCGTTGCGCGCGGTCACGGTCGTCGTGCCAGGGTTTCGACCACTGAGAATACCGTCCTGAGACACTGAGAGGATCGCGTCATCTCCCGAGGTGTAAGTCGTCCCGAGGGTGGACCGTGTCACGTCACGCAGAATGCCGTCGGCGAAGAGCGCTTGAACGTAAAGCTGATCCGGATTGCCAATCATGAGTGCTCGCGAGGTTGCGCCGAGCTGCAGAGACTCGATCGCGAGGTTGCGCCGGACGTTAACGTTGACGGGCTCCGAGATTGCAATTGTTCCATCTGTGAATTCGGCCACGGCGACGAACGTCGTCTGCCCGAGAACATCGCCCGGCAGAAAGACCGTGAACTCGTACGGGGCCTGCGTCTTGTCGAGAATCACTCGATCACCCAGGAGCGAGATTGATTTGACCAATCCGGTGGCAGAGACGCGTACTGTTAGCGGTACATTGCCGTCCAGCGCAGTGCCGTCTTGCGGCGAATCAATCGTCACGGTAGCCGAACTCGCCGCACGAATCGCCGGGACTGCCGCGATGCGGGTCGCTTCCAGCGTTTGAACCTCCGTCGAAGCCGGCTCGTCGCCACTCACGCTAAAGGCTTTGTCTGACGATCGAGAGTCAAGAAGTCGCGCAAGACGATTCGAGTAATCTGAGCTTGCCGTCGCGTTTGTATGAGCGCTGGGACAGGCGGTGTACTCATCGACGGCGGCGATTGGCAGGCCGCCCTTTTGGCTCACTGATCCCACTATTTGGTCGTGCCGCAGCTCGCCGAAAACCAAGAGCGAAAACTCATCGCTCGTGCTTATGGGACCCTGTATTAGAACGCTTACGAGCTTTGCTAGGACCGACGTTAGTGTCACACAGTAGGCGCCGTTGATTCCGGCTTCTCCCACGAGCGCATGCATCGGTACGCGTGGACGTGGAAGATTCTTGAGCGCATCACTGCCTACGCGGAGATCGTCGATGGCACCCGGTGGACAAATGAGTGGCACCCAGACGCTCCCACACGAAGAGATCGGCATGCCCCATGACGCCGTAAGACCAACGAACGCAATGTTGGGGTTAAGCGGAATATCGCGCAGCGTTATGAGGATGTTCGCAAGCGGGCTTCCTGCGTGAGGCGTATTGAGCGTAGTAAGTGTGTGGTAATCGCCCTTGTTGTAGTTGTTCGCTCTCGCGTAACGCGCATCCCCTCCCCACGCTCGAGCGAGTAGTCCACCCATACTGTGCGCAATAATATCGACACGAGTCACGGCAATGTTGCGAGAGCGCATCGCCCCCAATGCGGTCTGAATCCCTCGATCTACGTTGCCGATGTTGTTTGCAATACTCGTGTATCCGTCCCACGAGACCTCGTACTTATTATCGGCGTATGGGCTCTCGTGGGCGAGGTTGAACCGCCAAGTACTCTTATTGCCGGACCAGATCCCGTGAATAAAGACCAACGGCGGCCGCACGATCCAGAAGGATTGGGCTAGCGCGGTTGCACCACCTAGGTCAGGCGTAAATTCCGCTAGAAACGTGATTTGCCGTCGGGGTTGTTTATCGTCGGCCACACTGCGCCAAAAATCTGACGCGACATGATAGACAGCGAACGCCTGATGAGCCGTCCCAGTGGGTGTTGTTCGCTGGGTTACTGAGGCGAGGTGCTCTTCGGCTCCCCAGGTTGAGAGCCCACTGTCATCCGGGTTGCCGTCGACCGAGAACGAGAACTTAACTGAGCCGGGCGCGTTGGCGTTGAAGCGCAGTAAGACGATTGTTGCGCCGTCGGCGGCGGCGCTGGTCACGCTTGGTGCTCTGGTGAGCGCCGCAGGGTTGGTAGTGATCGCGTTCCCACGTGCTGGGTTCGGGTCGAGTGTTTCAAGTGTCCAAGCAACGTTCGGAAGTGTGACGACGATGGTCTGATCGCTACTCGCCATCTGGTTCCCAACGGCGTCAGTGGCAGTGCAGTTTACGTTGTACCGTCCCGCGTTAGTCCATGTGGGCATAATCTGCTGACCGCGGTCGCCCGTGGACCACACGTAGGTGTATGGCGGCACACCGCCGCCGGCGATGGCCTGAAACGTCGTCGTGAATGGCGCAACCCCGGTGAGTTGTGGGGCAAACGTTGAAACCTGGAGTGCAGGATTTACCCGGACTGTTACGGCGCCGAACGCGCTGCCTCCGGAGCCTACGGCTGTGAGGATGTACTTTGTTGTGCGGCTAGGCTGAACAGGAATTGAACCTGTGGTGTCGCGCGTGCCGATGTCGTTGTCGATCGTGACAGTCGTCGCGTTCAGGACACTCCACGAGAGCGTCGTTGTTGCACCTTGCAGGATTCTGTCGAGTGATGCCGTGAACGTTATCGTGGGTGGGCCTGCCACGTTAAAGGTCGCAGTGGCGGACCGCGCCTGATCCATCGTCACCGCGCAGGTACCGCTGCCCGTGCAAGTTCCTGACCATCCGGCAAACACAGATCCCGTCGCGGGACTCGCCGTCAGCGTCACTTGCGTGCCGGAAGGGAACGACGCAGCACAGCTACTCGGGCAGGATATGCCGCTCGGGCTGCTCGTCGCCGTGCCGGAGCCATTCCCCGACGTGCTGACGGAAAGGAGATACGTGCTCGGAGGCACAACGTTGAACGTCGCGCTGACGGATCGCACCTGATTCATTGTCACCGTACACGTGCCCGTGCCGGTGCAAGCGCCCGACCATCCGGCGAACATTGATCCCGACGCGGGACTCGCCGTCAGGATCAACTGCGTGCCCGAGTTGAAAAACGCCGAGCACGTACTGCCGCAGCTAATCCCGCTCGGGCTACTCGTAACGGTTCCGGAACCGTTGCCTGTTGTGCTGACCGATAGCTGATACGCACTCGGTGCGGCATTCGTCAAGCGGAACTCGCCGAGCACCATGTACGTCGAGATCGACCCGTAGGTATCGCTCGTCCCGAAAGCCAAATGCACTGCGTCGAGCGATCCGGCCGGAGTCCGCGTGACCGTGTCGATCGAGTTGCCGCCCTGGTCGTCGTAATTGCCAGATGCGGTCGTGGCCGTAAAGCTCGAGGACGAGAAGACCACACGCGTGAAGTACCACTGGTCGTCCGATATGACCTTCGAGCCGTTAAACGAATTTCCCGTGGAGAAGTACTGCGTCGACAGCAGCCAGTCGTCGGGTGGATACGCGGAAGTGTTCGGGTTGATCCAGCAGTTAACCGTCATGAAGCTGCCGGCTCCATTCGCCTCCCATTTCAAATAGAGCGTCTTGCCTCGCACGTCGAATATCTCGTCCGTGCCGACGTAGGTGCCCATCCTGTACCCGTCTCCAAACGCCTTCAGCCCGTCGTTCGTGAGCTCAAATACACCAGGAGCCGGATTCTTATAGGCGTGAGACAGCCATGAGAAGTAGGTCCACTGGGTGCCGCCGAACTGGAGACCATTGGCAGTCGGAGCCGTCGCGTTAAACGTCGCAGTCACGGACCGCGCCTGATCCATCGTCACTGTGCAGCTACCTGTGCCTGTGCACGAGCCCAGCCATCCGCCGAACGCTGATCCCGATGCTGGAATCGCCGTCAGCGTCACCTGCGTACCCGAGTTGAAAGACATTGAGCACGCACCGCCGCAATTGATTCCGCTCGGGCTACTCATGACCGTCCCGGACCCGCTGCCTGTCGTGCTGACCGATAGCTGATACGTAACGGTTTCATATTCTACGTAGTACCAGTACACGCGGTGCGACGGGAAATCCGCTGGATCGTCGCGAACGTTATACCAATGACCGTCAGTGCAGCCTACCTGTAGTCCGTAGCTCTCGTTGGGATAGGTGTCGATGGGCTCACTCCCCTGCCAATTGGAATATGAAAACGGCTCGCCGGTCACCCAACCCCATACACCCGACGCGTTTCGCACTAGACCAATCCATGGCCCCCAACCCGTGCACTGGCTGTCGGACGACGATAGTGACAGGAGAAAAGACATCTCGCCAGCGGAACCGACCGTTGCCAAATGGCCGCCGAGAGACTGAGCGAGTACGTTTGCGGCTGTCCAGGTGAGAGGCGTCGTGCTTCGCCGAACCTCATAATAGTGACCATTGTAGGTTCCGGATGTATCGAGGATGGTCTGTTGCGCGTTGGCGGCAACGATCGACCCTAGGCAGACCGACGCAGCCATGAGCACGGCTCTACGCCAGCGGTTTCGTGAGCCTAGAAGTGGAGCGTAGGAAATCGATCGCAATGTGGACCGTTGCATAGAAGAATGTCCTCGGTTAGCAGTGTTAGCGCTCCCGGGACCATCACGCCCCGAGACACTAACAACCTGCAGTTGAACAGTCATCAGCTAAAACGCATCATTGTCGACGCGGCACAATGAATGCAATCTGCCGAGGAATTCTGCAAGTAGGTTGCCGCGCAAATTCCGCCGTCTTTCGCTGTCGCAAAGCCAAGTTGCTTGTCATCTCGCACAGTGCATTGGCGAACGTCGCAGCCGTTACACCAGATCTCCCGTCTTCGTGCTGGCACGCCTGGCGGTTCACGTGCCCGGTCAGTGCATGGGACATGAGGCACGGTACCGCGTGAGCTTCCATCCTCTCGACGCTCCAAACCCCGTCCCCACGGTCCCGCCGCCTGTTTCCATCCTACAATCTGATCGTTTTCGGCAAGTCATGATCGAACAGCCCACCGATACAGTTTCAGGAATCGATGCGCGCACACCGAACGCTCTCGCCGTTACCCTGCCTGCAGGCACATCGATCAACGGCCGCTACACGATCGAATCGGTCCTCGGCGTCGGCGGTTCGTCCGTGGTCTATCGCGCACACGATGCGGTGCTCGCTACCGAAGTAGCCCTTAAACTGATCCGCTCCGACCGCATTACGCCGGCAGCGGTGGTGCGGTTTCGCCGCGAAGTGGCCGTCGCGCGCAGCGTCGAGAGCGAACACGTCATTCGCATTCACGACGTCGCGGAGAGCGAACACGGTCTGTTCATCACGATGGAGCTCGTCGACGGCGAGTCGTTGCGCGCCCGCCTCGAGCGCGGCCCCCTCTCAGTCGAGCAAACACTGGATGTTGCCTCGCAGGTGCTGCGCGGCCTCGCCGAGCTCCACCGCGTGAACGTCGTTCATCGCGACGTAAAGCCGAGCAATATCCTCATTCGAAGCGACGGACGCGTAAAGCTTGCCGACCTCGGCCTGGCGCGGAACTTCGACGACGACGAATTTCGCGTCACGAAAACCGATGCGGTCGTCGGAACCTGGGAGTATCTGGCCCCGGAGCAGGCGCTGGGCCAGCCCGTCGACGCACGGACAGACTTGTACGCGTTCGGCGTTGTGCTGTACGAGTGCCTCACCGGCGCAATGCCGTTTCCCGGCGGCTCGTCGATCGAAGGAGTTCTCGCGCGATTGCGGCAGCGGCCGCGGGATCTCCGGGACGCGTGCCCCGACGCTCCTCGCTGGCTTGTATCCATCGTCGAGCGACTGCTGGAGCGGCAGCCGTCGAACCGCTTTGCGTCAGCCGACGAACTGAGGAGCTGGATCGAGCGCGGACGCGCGCCGCGACGATGGAAGAGAATAGCCGGATCTGCCGCTGTGGCGATCGCTGCCATCGCAACCCTCTATTTCGCAATCGCGGCGATGACGGCGCCTCGGTTCGCGAGGATTGTCGCGTCGTCGGACGGTCGCGGCATCGATGCCCTCGATGCGCGCGGCGCAGTGTTGTGGCATAAGGATGACGTCCTGGCGAGGAATGCTGCGCCGATTCGGTCCGGCGGCCGCGTTACTTCGATTGCCGTCATCGCCGCCCGCGCCGTGTGGCAGGATGCGAAAGCACGATCGAAGCTGCAGTTTCTCGCATCCGACACCGGCGCAGTGGAGCGAACCGCAACGCTGCCGGCTCCCGCTTTTCCCTCGTTCGACGGCCGCTTTGGACTTGCAGGCATCACCGCTCTCAACATCGACAACGACGGCAACGATCTCGTGCTCGTCACGTACGTTCACAACTACTGGCCGAGTTACTCAGTCGTTTATGACCCGGTGCGGCGATCCGTGCGCACTCTGTTCATGGCATCGGGACACCACACGTTTCTCGGAGTTGCTGATGTGAACGGCGACGGTCGCAACGATCTCCTCCTCGGCGGCATCAACAACCGGATGGGATGGTATTCGGCTGTCGCCGCTCTCGATCTTCCGCCGGGTGCCGGATCCGCCCCGCTTCTCGTTTATAGCGTCGATTCCGACGAAGCTGGCAACGAGCAGCCCTTACTGTGGTACGCGCTGCTGCCGAGTCACTACCATGGAACCGAGCGCGCCCGCATATCGCATGCGAAACGCGAAATCGTGATTCCGTACAGTAGTGCGAGAGCGATGTCGCTGAGCTTCGACGGCTTCGCAACGCCACTGCCTCGCGGAATGACCGCAGCGGCGAGACAACAAAAGCGCCGCGCGATCTACGGTGGATTGAGGCGCGTCGACCGCCTCCTCGGCGGCGGCGCGTTCAGCGAGGCGCTGGCGCTGGTGCGGTCGATCAGCCGTGATGCGTCGGCCATCGACGATCCATGCCTGGCGGAATGGGCCCAGCGTGTGGAGATTCGCGCGCTGATCCGCGCCGGCCGCGTCGCCGAGGCTGAGGCACTCACGTCGCAACTCGTCGCGCGCTCGGAGGCGCGAGCCGACATTGCGTTTGATGCCGCTCACGAACTTCACCTGCAGGGACGGCTCGATGATGCCGTGCGGCTGTATCGCGCCGGTCTCGCGGAAGGGTCTGATACCAATGCCGGGCGTATGCGGTACGAGTTCGTCGAAGGTGCCGTCCTGGCGCTGTGCGAAGACGCAAAGTGGAGAGAAGCGGAAGAGATCGTCGACATCTTCTCGCGCACTTACCCGAGCTACTCGGAGAACGCGGAGGCGTATACGAATTACATTCGCTGGCGGCGAGGCCAGAAGGACTTGGCCGCCCTGCACATCGGCCCGAGCTCAACCGATCTGTTCCGCTACTGGAATCTCGAGTTCATGCGAGCAGCGCAGCCGCAGAAGGATCTGCTTCCTTTGATTACCGCCGAGGAACAGCGCGGCAGCTCGTCAATCGGACTGGTCTGGTCGTTGGAGGCCGATGTGCTCGCGGCGCGCGGCGATCGCGGTGACGCGCTCAAGCTGGCACACGCGGCGTTCCAATGGTGCGACGCGCGGAAGACGACCGACGTCCCGGCCCGCGCGCATCTCGCGCTCGTTCGTGAACGCCTGGCCGGAATCGAGGCGGGACAGCACGCGCGGTAGTCGTGTGGAGTGCGTTCATCCTGCCCGCCGGCCGTTAGCGAAATCCTGCCGAGATTTCATGCCCCTCACCCGGCCGTGGCGCGGCACGTCTTGCGCATTGCCGGCTTGTTCACACGCGCGCCACGGCCACGCTCTCCCGCCGGGAGAGGGGTGACAATAAGACGCGGTCAGCGCGCTTTGCGCGCGAGCGTGACGCCGAGACGTTTGAGCTTCAGCGCAAGCCCGTTGCGCGTAATCCCTAGGATTCGCGCGGCGCGCGACTGATTTCCGCCGGCCTCGGCCAAGGCGCGCTCGATCTCATCCCGTTCGGTCGCCTCGACGCGTTTGCGCAGCGATGGGCCATTCTCGGACGCGGGGGCCGCGTGAGTTTCTGTCGGCGTGGCTGCAGCTTCCGCTGTTTCTGCGGGGGGATAGTTTGGCCGTTGCCGCTCCACGTTCCAGCGGACAGTGCCGAGGTAGTCTGAGTGCAGGATGCCGCCCGACGGACAGATAAGAACCGCTCGTCGGATTTCGTTTTCGAGCTCCCGGATGTTACCCGGCCAGTCGTGCTCGACGAGCAGATGCAGCGCATGACGGCTCACACCGCTGATCACTTTGCCGTACTCGGTCGCGGCACGCGTGACGTATTCCATGACCAGCGCGGGGATGTCGTCCTTCCGGTCGCGGAGAGGCGGAATGTGGAACTGCAATCCGCGGAGGCGGTAGTAGAGATCCGCGCGAAAACGCCCCTCTTCCACGAGTGCGCCGAGGTCGCGGTTGGACGCCGAAATCACGCGCACGTCGATCTTTCGCGGAACAGTCGCGCCTAACGGGAGGATTTCACGCTCCTGCAAGACGCGCAGAAGTTTTGCCTGCAGCCGTTCGGGCAGCTCGCCGATCTCGTCGAGGAGAATCGAGCCGCCGTTGGCCTGCGCGAAAAGGCCGGGGCGTGGATCCACGCCGGTGGCGACGCGGCCGAGCACGCCGAAGAGCTCTGCCTCGAGCAGATCGGCAGGAATCGCCGCGCAGTTGATGGCGAGGAATGCGCCGCGGCGCGTCGGCCCCGAGCCATGGATCATGCGCGCCAACAGTTCCTTCCCGGTGCCGGTCTCACCGAGGAGGAGCACATCCATCTTGCTCGAGATCGTGGCCGCGATTTGATGCATGAGCCGCTTCATCGATTCCGAGCCGCCGACAACCATGCCGGGAGGGAAGACGAGCATCTCGTACTGCGAGTGAGCCGCCGATGCAGGTGGTTCATCAGGCCCAGCGGGAGCGCCGATCAGCTTCTCTCCCATGAAGCCGAGGAGATCCTCAGCCCACGGCGGGGACGCACTGCGGAAGTATGCGACAAGGAATTGGTATGCACGACCGCTGAATAGAATGGTCGTCTCGGCAGACTTCACGGTCGCGGTGTGCCACTTCCTCTGGCCGCCGCCGTACAGGGTGCCGCCCTGCAAGAGCGCGTCGTTCCCCGGCGATCCGCCCGAGACCGAAGCGATGCTGACGTCCCCGTTGCGCTGCACCGCGCAAAGAGCGATTGACTCCGCGTTGAGAACGCCACGCGCTTGTTCGAGCACCTGCTGGCGCCGCCGTCCGGAGAACTTGCTGCCGCCTGCCTCGATGTGGCGGATGAGGCGAAGGGCCTGCGCGGCGTCGCTTTTCGCGCGATCGTCGGCCGAGGTGTCGCTCACGCTGCCCGTGCGCGGGCGTGATGCGGTCGAGAGTGCGATCTCGACATCGGACGTGCGAGCGTCCTCGATCGCCAGAGTGGCGCGGCCGATCGTCGCCATGTCACCGGTCTTCAGCAGCGCTTCGCTCACGCGGTGGCCGCCCACGATGATTCCGTTCTTTGACTTGAGATCCTGCAGTCGGAGGTGGTTCCCATCCGTAGAGACAGCGGCGTGATGCCGCGACACGCCCGGGAAGGGGACGACGAAATCGTTGTCGAGTGCCGAACCGAGTTTCGCCTCTCTCCGCGGTATTGGCCAGCGGATTATCTCGGCGTTGTAGCGTGCGACGAGGCAGAGCATTGGATCGACCGCATTGTTGACACGGAACCCGCAGCGATTCTATACGAGCGAAGCGCGCCGGACGCACAACGCGTAAGGCGTACCGTCGAACGATCCAGCATGCCGTCCGCGGCCGGGCCGGAAGCCCCCACTCCAACGGCTCTAAGCCATCGATGCCTGCGTGACCGCGCCGCCGATGGGGATGGGGCGGGCGGCGTCGGTCGTCGCACCGATCTTCGAGGCGAAGCTGGTGCGGTTGCGGATGTCGTCGTTGGAGATGAAGTGCACGTCGAGCAGGCCGTTGGTCTTGCGGCCGGTCCGGAAATAGTTGAGCTGGTCCAGGCAAAGGCTCCACGCCTCCAGCCATGCCGAGAGCTCGCGGCGCTGCGGCTCGTCGCCGTCGAAGTGGATCAGCACGTCGATGTCGCTCTCCGGCCCCGCCGTGGCGTTCTTCGTGCTGCCGAACAGGTAGAAGGCCTTCACGCCGAAGCGCTCCGGATCGAGCAGCGCCGCCATCCGCTCGATCATGCGCAGCCGCCACTGCCAGTGCGAGTCGTCCAGCCGCGGCACTCCGTCGTACGACGCCGGAATCGACGACATCGCCTCGACCGGTTCCGCCCTGGCCTCGTTCAACACCGCCATGGCCTCGTCGGTCTCCCCGTTCATCAGCACCTGCAGCGTCTGTCCGCCCGTCGATCGAGGCACATCGATCACCGTGATCGTTCCCGCGTACGGCGCAAAATCGGGAAGGATCTCGGGCAGCATGTTCTCGGCCGTCGTCAGGAAGGCTTCGTTGAAGACCACGCCGCGCTCGTCCGGGTAGAGCGGCAGGTAACGGATCGAGGCCTCGACCAGGTCCTGGAAGAAGTGCGTTCCGAACGACGGCTCGGGAACGTAGTCGCGCTTCTGGCGCGCGATCTCGACGAGCATGGCCGTGTTGTTGATGTCGGAGTACGTCACGCTGACGCCGAGGCGGATGTCGCCGCGGCTGCCCCAGCGGCCCGGCCCCATGAGGATGAACTGCCGCTTCGGCAGGATGGCGTTGAGGCGGCTCACGGCCCGGCCGACGGCCAGCAGGTCTCCGCGCTCGCTCAGGTCGCCATACTTCTGCGGATCGACGTAGACGATGTGCGTGATGCCGGAGACCGTTCCGTTCGAGACGTGGCGGTTGGCAGTGAAGACGATGCGCTCGCTGGCGATGTCGTGCGGAATCAGCGCCGGCTGCGACATCGACCCGTAGCTCTGGGGACGGCACTGCAGCAGGTAGAGGTCCTTGCCGTCGTGCGCGAACTCGATGTCCACGGGCATGCGCAGCTCGCGCTGCAGCGTCTCCAGGATCGTGCGCATCTGCTCGACCACCCGCGTCTTCGTGATCAGCCCTTCGAAGGTCATGACCAGCCGGTCGTGTGCCGCGTCGAAGCCGAGCGGCGTCGGCTGTTCGAGGCGGTCGTCGCGCAGAATCGACACCAGCTGGTTGATCATCGGATACTCGCCGCCGCACTCCGCCAGCAGCTCCCGCACGTCGACGGTCTCCAGAGCGTTGCTCTCCAGGTTGATCACGTCCATCATCCGCGGCGAGTAGCGGATCTTCTCGTCGAGGGTCACGTTAGGCCGGAGCGACGGCTGTCCCGGCGCCAGCAGGATGGGATAGTCGTCCGAGAGGCGGTCCACCGCGCGCGTGCCGAGGCCCGGCACCATGCGGATCAACCCGTCCTCGCGGCGGATCCGCCGCGACCACCGGTATTCGTTGTTGCTGAAGGCCACTCCCGAGAACGCAGGCATGAAATATTTGCCCACCTTCGTTCCGGCGACCTCCTGAACGAGCACGCCCATCTCCTCGTGAAAATCGACCAGCCCGTGCTCGGTGCGGTACTCGATCGGATCGGGGCCGAACGTCGAGGCGAACACTTCCGTGATGGCCTCCACCAGCGCGGTCAGCCGTTCCTGTTTCGTCCCCTGGTTCGCCAGGAACAGGCTCTTGTACTTCCCGGCAAACGACGTCCCCAGCCGGTCTTCCAGCAGGCTCGAACTGCGCACGATGACGGGCGTGTCGCCGAAATCGTCGAGGGCCACCGACAGACCGTTGATGATCTCCGGCGGCAGCGGCGAGTTCTTGAAGACGTGCACGATGTACGGGTACTCCTGCCGGACGTGCCCGATGTCCTCGTACTTGATCTCGATGATCTCCTCGAGGTCGTTGCTGTCGATGAAATTGAGGATGACGTCCGAGGTCAGATACCAGGTTCGTGGCGTACGGACGTTCGCCAGAAGCTCGGAGTCCTTCCCGGCCTTCTTCAGCACCTGGGCGGCGAGCACCAGGCCCGCGGCCTTTCCGCCGAGCTTGCCGTGGCTGCCGGTGGGATGAATCACACGTCGCAGCAGGTCGTAGAAGTCACTCACCGCGATGTACTGCTTGGCCGTGCCGATGAATGTCGGGTGATCGCTGAGCAGCCGCCTGATCAGGGACACGCGGAAGGCGCGCTCGCGCGGCAGGGAAAGCTCCAGTCCCTGCGGGCCAAGGTGGTGGAAACGCTCGACGGCGTTGGTGATCTCAGCCAGCGAGGAGGCTGGGTTCTCCAGGATCCGCACCAGGAACCCCGAGCGGTCCTCCTTGATCCACTTCTGGATGCTGGCCAGGATCTCCAGCTCGGGCATGGAGTGGCTGGCGATGGCGAAGATCTGTTCGCTCATCTCCAGCAGGTCGCGGCCGGTGGCGCGGACCATGGGGCGGTTCTCGTCGTTGAGGCCGTTGCGCATGGAGAAGCTAAAGTCTTCGATGATCTTGTTCGCGGCGTCGACGCCCGACCAGGCCAGGTGATAGAGCATCTTCCGGGCGATGCGCGCCAAAAGCTTCGGGTCGGTGCGGCGCAGCAGGTCGAGGATGATCCGCCACTCCACAGTCGGCGTTTCGCGCTGCTGCCGCTTTTCAAAGACCTGCCTGAGGTTCTCGTGCTGGATGCGCCGCTCCAGGCGGTCCGCAATCGTCTCGAGGAGCTTCCGCTCTTCCTTGAGAAAAGCGCCCTCGAAGGCTTCCGGCCGTCCCTCCCGGTAGCAGACGACGATGCGGCCGACGATCTCGTCCTGCATCGCCAGGTTGGTCTCCATGCACCAGGGACTCTCGATGAAGCCGGGCGACTGCACGACCATGTCGGCGAGCGTGATCCGCGCTTCGCACGTATCCGGATACTGCCAGCCGGCCGGGATGGCAATGACGATGCCCTCCAGGATTTCCCGCATCGTGATCCCCGGCCTGCTGAAGAGCTCTTCGACCGTGTAGAGACAGTTGAGCTCCTTGGCCCGCTCCTTCAGCGAGACCAGAAGATCGGAAACGGATTTGCCCTCTTCGTCCTTCACGCCCTCTCCTCCGGCTCGAGGATGACCCCCCGGCCGCTCCGCCCGTCGACCCGTACCTTCAGAGGCTCTCCCAGCCTGACGTGCCGCACGTGATCCGTCTCCGCAACCGCTGGCTGCTGCTCCAGCCACTTCCAGTCGACCGACGCGCGGCCGGACAACGGAATCGAGAAGTACGGCACGCGGAAGCTGGAGAGGTTGTGGAAGAAGTGCGATCCCTGGCTCAGCTCCACGTTCATCTCCGGACGCATGGCCTCGACGATCACCTTCGCGCCGGCGATCTGCGACCACACGACAGGAATGCCGAGGGACGGGTCGGAGCTTCCCCAGCGGCCAAAGCCGATCAGCAGGTAAGGCGTGCCGCGAGCGACCAGGCCGAAGTTGATCTTCTCGAGCTCGCCCGCGATGGCGCGCGTATCGAGCGGGCCGGACGCCGCCGCCTTCGCGTAGACGACATCGCGGATGCCGTCGATCGACCCGTTGCCCATGACCCGGTCCGACGAAAGGAGTGCCCGGCTCGATCTCATGTCCGCATCGTCCACGATGACAACGTCGCCCGTCACCATCATCGGCCTGACCTGCAGAAAACCGAAGCGATGCGGATCGAAGGTCATGGCGAACTCGATCTCCACCGGTGCACCGAGCTCGTCCTCGAACAGCTTCATCAGCGAGCGCACGAGATCGTTCACCGGGAGATCGCGGAACGCCAGAAGCATTGCGAAATCGAGAACGCGCGGACCATTGGTGCCGATGCCCATCCGGATCCGCCCCGACTCCGGATCCCAGGTCGAGGCGATCCGCGACAACGTCCCGTCCTCCTCGGCATCAGCCAGTGTTCCGCGCAGCAGATACTCGGTCTCGTGAATCGGGTCGTGCTCCGGAGGACGGCCCATGTTCACGGCCCAGAAGGTCGATTGCGTGCCTTTCAGGAGCTCCTTCGCCGATGCGAACGGCGCCGGCGCGGTCGGCCAGGCCGGACTGTAGGTCCAGCAGACGCCGCCGTCGACAATCGTCTTGCCCAGGCCGTGGGCCAGATTGACGACGCCGTCTTCCGGTGCGGCATGACCGCTGCGGTAGTAGCTGAAAGATCGCGCCACGCCCGAGATGTGCGGGTAGAAGCGATCGCGAAAACGCGTCCCGACCACTTCCTGGATGATCACCGCCATCTGGTCGCGTGTCTCGCCGCGTCCGGTCGCCGCGAGATAGCCGCGCGGCTCGCGAAAGAACGTGGAGGCATAGACGAGCTTGATCGCCTCGAGCAGGCGGCGCTGCCGGTCGTCGGCACTCGGTTGATTGTTCGGGATCATCTTCGTCCGGTACACGCCTGCGAAGGGCTGCGAGAGGTCGTCCTCGAGGAGGCTCGACGACCGGATCGCCAGCGGCGTGTGCACCTGCTCGATCAGAGCGCGCAGGTCGCCGACGACACTCACCGGCAGGTCGGCTGACTGGAACGCGCGGGCGATGGCCTCGTCCGGATCGTCGGGACAGACCTTCTCGTCGAGGCGGTTGCGGCGCACGAAGTCGCCGAACACCTCCGTCCGCAGCACGGTCAGACTGGGAATGCTGACTTCGATCCGCTTGAACGAGGAGGCGTCAAAGCGCGTGGAGAGGACTCGCTGGGCGGTAGCCAGCCCGTGGGCTTTGCCTCCCAGCGAGCCGCTGCCGATGGTCTTGAAGCGATGCGCCGGATCGAAAAACTCGCGATCGAACTGCACCAGGCCGGCGAGAGTGTCGTTGTTCGAGCCGGTTGCCATGCGCGCTCCTCCGGGATCGACACACGCAATGTACGCCTGAACGAGGGGACGCACCCGGGTGTGTCATTCCAATGGCCTTAAGTTAAGCGACACTATGGCCGAAGTGGGAGGGTGTGATGGGCGGCCAGAGGAAAGAACGAGACCTGGAAGGGTTGGGTGTGTTGGATGTGGCGTTTCCGCTTGAGGAAGTGCGGG
>JAJXWV010000053.1 GCA_021781455.1 Acidobacteriota bacterium
CTAGTGGAGTGGAAAGATGCAATTGGGACCAGTAAACTGTTGTTCTCAATTGCATGGAGAAGCTGGAACTCAAGAAGTCGGATCGGGAGGAGTTGGAGAGCCGAGCCAGGAGCCGGGTGGTTCGAGCTGAGGACGCCCGAAGAGCGCGGTTGATTCTGCTGCTGGCGGACGGCGAACCGTACACCTCCATTCAATCGAAGCTCAGGTGCAACCGGAGCTACGTGAGCCGGTGGAAGAGTCGATTCATGGAGGGAGGCATCGCCTCGCTCTATGCGCGACAACAGGGGCGAAAGCGATCGGTTCTGACTCCGGCTATGGAAGCTCGAGTGCTGAAGTGGACCTCGCGAAAACCGACGGATGGATCGACGCACTGGACGACGCGAAAGCTGGCCAGGAAGCTCGGGATCAGTCACACACAGGTGGCGACGGTATGGAAGCGAGCGAACCTTAAGCTTCACCGGATCGAGCGCTACATGGCTTCGAACGATCCTGACTTCGAGACGAAAGCTGCGGACGTGATCGGGTTGTACGTGAATCCACCGCAGCACGCCGCTGTGTTCTGCGTGGACGAGAAGACGGCCATTCAAGCTCTCGACCGTCTCGATCCGGTCCTGCCGTTTTCACCGGGGCGACTCGAACGCCACGGATTCGAGTACTACCGGCACGGAACGCTTTCCCTCTACGCGGCCCTCGATACGAAATCCGGAGAGGTCATCGGTAAGACTGCGGCCCGTCACACCAGCGAAGAGTTCGTCGCCTTTCTTCTGTCGATCGTGGCCTCACAGCCCAAAGGCAAAGAGATCCACATCATTCTGGACAATCTCTCAGCTCACAAGACTGAGCGCGTCAAGCAGTTCCTGGTCGACTATCCGAACGTCACTCTGCACTTCACCCCCACTTACTCGTCCTGGCTCAATCAGGTCGAGATCTGGTTCAGCAAGATCGAGCGGGACGTGATCAGTCGCGGCGTCTTCACTTCGGTTCCTGACCTACGCCGCAAGCTGATGACGTACATCACCCGATACAACGACCAACCGCGCCCGATTCGCTGGAGCTACGTTGACGTCACCCGCAGAATCACTGGTCCCAAACGATCTTTTACACGCCACTAGTGCGTGTAGCGCCGAGGGAGAGTGGCCCCCTGGGCCGGTCGGTATAGGGCAGGCTTTCCAGCCTGCCCTCCCCGGCGGGCGCCCCACACCAGGGGAAGCGCGGCTCCCGTCATCCTCATCAGAGTAACGGGGGGGTGATCGCTCTTTCCACCGCCGCGATCGTAGCGTCGACCTCGACGATCTGCTCGCGGTCGATGGTCTTCATCACGGCATCCGGATCCTTGAGCAGGTTGCCGGTGAGCACGCAGGCGATGCGCTCTCCCGGCTTCATGACTCCGTCGGACCGGAGCTTTCTCACGCCCGCGAGGGTGGTTGCGGACGCCGGCTCGCAGCCGATGCCCATCCGGTCGATCTCGCGCTTTGCACGCATCAACTCCTCGTCGGTCACCTGCGCGACGAGGCCGTTGGTCAGGCGGATGGCGGCCACGGCCTTGTCGTAGCTGACCGGGTTTCCGATGCGGATCGCGCTGGCCACGGTCTCCGCGGTCACGCGATGCCGGGTCGCGAAATCTTCGCTGAAGCTGCGGAAGAAGGGATTGGCGCCGGCAGCCTGAATGGCGGCGATCCGCGGAAGGCGATCGATCCAGCCGGCGGCGCTGGCTTCGCGCAGTGCCTTGCCGAAGGCGCTGGTGTTGCCGAGGTTTCCGGCGGGTAGGACGATCCAGTCGGGAGGATTCCAGTCGAGATCCTGCAACAGCTCCCAGACGATGGTCTTCTGCCCTTCGATGCGGAAGGGATTGATCGAGTTCAGCAGATAGATGCCGCTTCGGTCGCAGACCTCTCGCACCAGGCGCATGGCGGTGTCGAAGTCGCCCCGGATCTGCAGGCAGAGGGCGCCGTAGGCGAGAGTCTGAGCGAGTTTCCCGGCGGAGATTTTTCCGCTGGGGACGAAGACGACGGCGCGAAGCCCCGCCTGTGCGGCATAGGCGGCCAGCGAGGCGCTGGTGTTGCCGGTCGACGCACAGGCGACCGCAGTCGCGCCGAGCCGCACCGCCTGCGTCACGGCCACGGTCATGCCGCGGTCCTTGAACGAGCCGGTGGGGTTCTCTCCCTCGTGCTTGAACCAGATTCCGCCGCGCTCGTAGAGCCGCGTCGAGCCTTCGGGATGCGTCACGATCGCCGAGAGGTCGACGTCCATGAGCGCTTCGCGGAAGCGCCAGACGCCGCTCTGGTCGACGGGCACGCGCGCGGTTGCGCGCCGCTTGTCGAACAGCTCACGGCCGACCTGCGGCGTATCGCGCTCGAAGTTCAGCAGGCCGCCGCAGTCGCACGTGTAGCGGACTTTGTCGACCGGGTAGCGCTTCCCGCAGGTGACGCATTCAAGGCGTTCGTTCATGTTTGGGTGTCGGGTCCGGGGTGTCGGGTGTCGGGTCGTTTCAGCGTCTCATGTTCTCGGCGCACACCCATTTTCGCAATCGCGCCCACGTGCGACGTGGACCGGATCTCTCCGAACGCATTCTGCATCGCCCTTGCGCAGCGAGAGCCGGTGGCCTGGTCGGGAACGATCGCGAAGACCGTCGGGCCCGAGCCGCTGATCGAGCATCCGAAGGCGCCGTTGAGAACGGCCGCACGCTTGACCTCGAGAAAATGGGGGATGAGCGGCGAGCGCAGCGGCTCGGCATAGCGATCGTCGAGAGCGCGACCGAGGAGCTCGGCGTCGCCGCATTCGAAGGCGTGGCACAGGGCGGTGGTGTTGGCCATCTGCTGAATCCACATCGCCTGCGGCCAGGTTGCCGGCAGGATCGCTCGTGCTGCTCTCGTCTCGATGCGGACTTCGGGCGTCACGACGGCGACCCACCAGGGCGCGCTGACCGGAATGGCAACGGCATCGATCGGGTCGATCGAGCGTGACAGCGCCAGCCCGCCCAGTACCGAAGCGGCGATGTTGTCGAGATGCCGGCCGGCAACGGCGGTTTCGCCTTCCAGCGCGGCTGTGATCAATTCGAGAGGAGGTGCGGCGGGCGCGCCGGCGGCGAGAAATGCCGCATACGCCCCGGCGACGCTGCTGGCTGCGCTGCCGCCGAGGCCTCCGGCGAGCGGAAGCCCCTTGTCGAGGGTGACGACGACGTTGCGCTCGTCGCCGTGCCCGCGAAGCCACGCGATGGCGGCGATCGCAGCACAATTTCGCGACGGGTCGGCGGGCACGAGGCCGGCGTCGCGTCCGGTCACTCCGGCAACACGCGACGGGCCATCGGTCAGTTCCACGGTCACGCGATCGCCGATGCCTTCCACCGCCAGACCGAGGACGTCGAAGCCTGGGCCGACGTTGCCGATCGAGCCGGGTGCGAATGCTGTGGCGATCACGACGTCCCGGCCTCGTGCGTCTTGCGCTTCCGGTCACGACTGGCCGTCCGTGCGCGTGAGGTCCCGTCGGCCGGCTTTCGTTTGACCATGATCTTCGGGCCGCTGCTCAGCCGCCTCGACTCCATGACCGTGATCGCCACGATGTCGTTGAGCACGCCGGCCGCTGTGACTGCCGCGCCCGCACCCGGCCCGGTCACGACGAGCGGATTGCTGGCGTAGCGCTTCGAGTAGATCGCCACCTGGTTGTCTGTGCCGCGCAGGCGGCCCATCGGAGAGCTCTCCGGGACTGCCTCGATGCCGACGCGGATGCCGCCGCGCGTGATCCGCGCGACATAGCGCAGGACCTTCGTCTCCTTACGCGCCGCGGTCACACGCTTCGCGAACTCATCGTCGAGAGCGGCGAGCTTGTCGATGAATCGAGCTGGGTCGGGATCATCGACCGAAGCGCCGAACAGCGGCTCGAGATCGATGTCGGCGATCTCCAGCCTGCGTCCGAGCGTGCGCGCCAGGATGAGGGCCTTGCGCGCCACGTCCATGCCGGAGAGGTCGTCGCGCGGATCGGGCTCGGTGTAGCCGAGCTTCCAGGCCTTGCGAACGGCCTCGCTGAACGGTGCGCCGTCTTCGAGCGCAGTCATGATGAAGCCGAGGGTTCCCGAAAAGCAGCCGAGAATCATCTCGACGCGGTCGCCGGCCTCGCGGAGCTTGGCCAGGGTATCGAGCACCGGGAGGCCCGCGCCGGCCGTCGCTTCGTACCGCAGCGCCAGTCCGCGCTCCTTCGACGTCTGCATCAGCCGATCGAATTCGAGCTGGGGGACGGCGAGCGGTTTCTTGTTCGCCAGAACGACGTGGAAGCCGCGCTCCAGAGCTTCCTGAAGCAGAGGAGCGGTGTCGTCGGACGTCAGGTCGACGAGAATCGGCCGACGGGAGGGGAGGATCCAGAGCTCGTCGCGCATGGCCGACTGCATCTGCGCGAGCGTCAGCGGCGAGGTGCGGTCGAACAACCGGTTGCCTGATTCCTTCTTCTCCGCGAAGCGTTGCAGCGTCGCGGACGCAAATCCCTTTTCCTGAATCTTGATTCCGGAGCGATCGGCCACGGCCACGATGCGGATGTCGGCGCCGAGCTCACCGCGCAGGTGTTTCTCCTGAGTTCCGAGTTGCCGCGCCAGCTCGCGCCCGATTTGTCCGAATCCGAGCAGCGTGAGCTTCGATTGCCGTGTGCCGACGTCGGCGAGCGGCCGGATGCGATCGAGCTGATACTCCTGATGAAGCGCCAGCAGCGCCCGCGTGGCATCCGTTTCCGCGACGGCGACGGTGATGTTCAGCTCCGAGGAGCCTTGCGCGATCGCAATGACGTTCACCGATTCGCCGCTGAGCGCGGAGAACGTGCGCGCGGCGATGCCGGGCCGCCCGCGCATGCCGAGACCGACCACGGCCACGAGCGCCACGTTCTTCTCGGCGCGCACGCGGTCGATCAGCTTGAGCCGGCGTTCGTACGCGAAGGCCTCGTCCACGGCCTTGACCGCATGATCCGCTTCGGCGGCCGGGACGACGAAGCAGATGCTCGACTCGCTCGAGGCCTGGCTGATCATCGAGACCGAGTGCCCGGCCTGCGACAGAGCCGTGAAGGCGCGGCCGGCCACGCCGGGAACGCCGATCATGCCGCTGCCCTCGATCGAGATCAGCGCCTGTTTGTGGATGGCGGTCAGGGCCTTGACCGGATACTCGCCGGGATGAACGTCGGCGGCGATACGCGTTCCGCTCAGCTCTTCGCGAAACGTGTTGCGGACGAACAGGGGAATCTCCCGGTCGATCAGCGGAATCATCGTGCGAGGGTGGAGAACTTTCGCGCCGTAGAAAGCGAGCTCGCCGGCCTCGCGGTAGTGCAGCTCTGGGATCACCCGCGCGGCGGGAACGCTCTTCGGGTCGGCGGTCATCAGGCCGTCGACCTCCTTCCACAACGTCACCGATTTCGCGCCGATGGCGCGGGCCAGAACGGCCGCAGAGAAGTCCGTTCCGCCACGGCCGAGCGTGACGAGCTCGCCGTCCGGACCGCTGCCGAGGAATCCGGGCATGACTGCGACCTTGCCGGATTCGATGACCGGCACGACGGACTTTTTCGCAGCGCGATCACAGCGGGAAAAATTCGGCCAGAGGCTGCCGAACCGGCGCTCGGTAAAGATCACCTCTTCCGCGTCGACGTAAGCCGCGCCGATTCCGAGCTCGTCGAGATACCCGACGAAGATGCGCGCCAGCATCTGCTCGCCGCGTGCCACGAGCGCGTCCTGGGCGCGCGTGGTCAGCTCGCGCAGTACGGCGATGCTGTCGCACATCGAGCGCATCTCGTAGGTGGCGTCGATGACTTCCCGCTTCAGCGACTCGTTGCGGCTGCGCTGCGCGATGACCTCGTCGATGATCTCGTTGTGCCGCGACTCGAACTGCTTCGTGGCCGTCACGTAAGCGATGCGCTCACCGCGAACCGCCGCCTGTGCCGCGCCGAGGAGCACGTCGGTCACACCGTTCATCGCCGAAACGACCACGGCCACGCGCGGGGCGATCTTCCGCACGTGTTCCCCTGCGATGCGGATGGCTTCGGCCGTTCCGACCGCCGCTCCGCCGAATTTGTAGACCTCGACTGCGGAGTTGGACATTAGAAGCGAGTATAGAGCGGAGCTCTTGGCTCTCGGGTGTCGGGTGTCAAGTGTCGGGAGGGTGGGCCCGACACCCGACACCCGAGAGCCGACACCTCCGGCAGGTTACGCCTTCACGCCGACATACAGATACGCGATCCCGAATGTCAGCGGGATGTAATCAATGGATGAGAACGAGGCGCTCTCGAGCATCAGCGACACGAGCTCGTCCCCGCAGGGGAAGCGTCCGGCGGAGCGCTCGAGATATTCGTAGGCGGCGCGCTCGCCGGTCACGGCGCCGCCGAGGCGCGTGAGAATGTGCCGGCTGTACCAGTCGTAGATCGCGCGGAAGAGACGGTTGCGAGGTTGCCCGAACTCGAGCACGACCACGCGACCTCCACTGCGCACCACGCGCGCAAGCTCGGCGATACCGCGGCGAGGATCGGAAACGTTGCGGATCCCGAAGGCAATGCTGCTGATGTCGAATCGCAATGACTCGAACGGAAGCTGCGTCACGTCCGCCACCTCGAAACGGATGTGCGGATCCTTGGCGCGCGCGAGGTCGATCATCTGCGGAGTGAAGTCGGTGCCGATGACCTCGCCGCGGTCGCCGACGGCTTTCCGAAAGGCGATGGCCAGATCGCCGGTGCCGGTCGCGCAATCGAGCACACGGTCGCCCGCTTTCGCGCCCGAGCGCCGCACCGCCTTCCTTCGCCAGCGATGGTGAACTCCGGCGGACAGAATCGTGTTGGCCCGGTCGTAGCGACGGGCAATCGAGCCGAACATCGTCCGGATGCGATCGGCGTCGGGCCCGCGATAGGCGCTCGTCTTGTGCTCGTCTGCCACGGCGGGCGACGATGCCACAGCGAGGTGCCGAAGGCAAAGCGGGGCCGAGAAGGTTGCGAGGGTGCGAGGTTACGCGGTCACGAGGTCACGAGGTTGCGAGGCCACAAGGTTCCTCACCCGTAACCGCACAACCTCATCCTCCGCGGTCTGCGGTCTGCGGTCTGCGGTCTGCGGTCTGTGGTCTGCGGTCTGCGGTCTGTGGTCTGCGCTCGCCGGTCGCCCGTCCCATTCCCATACAATCTCCGCCGATGTTTGCCGACCGCGATTTCGCGTTCATTCAGACCACGCCGGGTCGCGTCTTCGTCGGCTGGGGGCCCTTCGAGCAGCTGCCGTTCCGGCGTCCCGACCGTCCGGCCTTCTTCATCGCCGATTTCTTCCTCGACGATCCTCATCCCTGGCGCCATCCGGCGACCTGGGAAGAGGTGAGCGTCAATGAGCTGTCCTCGCATTTCCCTTCGACGGCGAAGCCGCGCATTCGGTGGGAATCGCCTTCGTTCGATGCCTTCGCGGAGATCTTCCGCTCCGCACAGACGGCCATGCAGCGGGGCGACTTCAAGAAGATCGTTCCCGCCGTCTTCGAGAACGGTGAGCTATCCGATCGCGAGAATCTGCTCGGCCATCTCCTCTCGCAACTGGAGGGGTTGCCCTCCAACCTCTGGACCTACGGCTATTCGTACCAGTCGCAGGGAGTGATCGGCGCGACGCCGGAGGTGTTGTTCCGATCCGATGGCCGCGGTTACGCGACCATGGCCCTGGCGGGGACGAGGCCGCGGCCGCGCTCTGCGGAACTTCTTCGCGATCCGAAGGAACTGCTCGAGCATCGCCTGGTCGTCGACGACATCGTCCGCCGGCTGGCCCCGTTCGGGAACATCGAGGTCGACACGCTGCGCATCCTGGAGCTGCCCGGCATTGCTCACCTGGCCACCCCGATCCGATTCGAGGAGATCGGCGGCGAGAAGATGTCCTTCGCCGAGATGGTTCGCCGCCTGCACCCGACCGCCGCCCTCGGTGTCTCACCGCGGAGCGAGTCGGGCGAGCGCTGGCTTCGCGAGGCCGACCGCCTGGTCCGCCGCCGCACGTTCGGAGCACCGTTCGGAGTGGAGCGTGAAGATCACTCCGCTCTCGCCCTCGTCGCCATCCGCAACGTCCACTGGACCGCCGACCGCATCCGCATCGGCTCCGGCGCCGGCCTCCTTCCCGAAAGCCAGGCGGAGCGCGAGTTCGACGAACTGCGGCAGAAGCGCGAACAGGTCAAGTCGCTCTTCGGACTGCTCGCTCATCAGCCGCAACGGGCGGCCGTGTCATGAGCAACGGCGAGCGCGCCCGCCGGGTCATCGCCGAGATCTGCAGCCGGGGCGTCCAGGAGTTCTGTGTCTGCTCGGGGTCACGCAATGCGCCGCTGCTGGCAGTCCTGGCAGTGACGCGGGGCATCCGGTTGTACTCGTTCGTCGACGAGCGTTCCGCTGCGTTCTTCGCACTCGGACGGGCGAAGCTGACACGCCGCCCCGCCGCCGTCGTGACCACGTCCGGAACCGCGGCCGCCGAGCTTCTTCCCGCGGCGATCGAAGCGCATTACTCCGGAACGCCGCTCGTGCTCGTGACCGCGGATCGCCCGGCGCGCTATCGCGGCACTGGAGCGCCGCAGGCGATCGTTCAGGACACTCTGTTCGGTCGCTACGCTGCGGATGGCGTTGCCGGCTGGGACGGGGCGTCCGCGCTCCACGTCAACGTGGAGTTTGACGAGCCGCTGATCGACGAGCCAATCGTGCCGTGGGACGTCGCGTGCGATCTGCCGCGGCGGCCACGACGCGGAGCCGTCCCGCCTCCGCCGCTGCGGTTTGCGAACCCGATCGTCATCGTCGGGGGACTCCTGGCGGACGAGCGCGCGGCGGTGCGCGATTTCGCGCTGCGGCTCAACGCTCCGCTCTACGCCGAGCCGCTGTCCGGATTGCGCGAAGATCCCGCACTGAGCGACCTGCTCATCACGTCGGGGGAGCGGATGATTGCCCGCGGCGGTTTCGACGGTGTGGTTCGCATCGGCAACGTGCCGGCGATCCGCTTCTGGCGTGATCTCGACGAGAGTCACTCCGCCCTTCCCGTGGTCAGCTTCAGCCGCCTTGATTTTCCGGGCCTCGGCCGCGGCGAGGTATGGCCGATCGAGGGGCTGGATGCCGCGGTTTTCGAGCGGCGGCCGCGGAACAGCGACCTCTTCGCGGCGGACCGCTCAAAGAATGAATGCCTGCAGCGAATCCTGGACGAGGAACCCCAGTCGGAGCTGGCGATGATCCGCTCGCTGTCGCGCGAGCTGCCCGACGGCGCGCGTGTTTACCTCGGCAACAGCCTTCCCATCCGCGAGTGGGACCTCACCGCGACACGCGACAATCGAGGTTTTGCAGTCGAAGCCAACCGCGGCGCCAACGGGATCGACGGGCAGCTCTCGACATTCTTCGGCCAGTGCGCGGAGGGTGCCGACAACGTGGCCGTCCTCGGTGATCTGACGGCGCTCTACGATCTGAATGCGCCGTGGGTCGTGCCGCAGCTCGATCCGGGCGTACGCTTCCGGATCGTGATCGTGAACAATCGCGGCGGGAGGATCTTCGAGCGCGTCGGATCGCTGCGGCCGTTGCCCGCGGACGTCCGTTCGCGCGTCATCGACAACGCTCACGACCTGCACTTCCACTCGTGGGCGGCAATGTTCGGCCTCGGCGACGCAGTCAGCGAGTTGCGTCCCGATCTCGACGCCAGTCGCCGCGCCTGGCAGCGCTACGAGGCTTTGTGGGTGTGATCGTCTGCGTGCACGGGTTCCTCGGCCAGGGACGCGATTGGGATTTTCTGCGCGAGGCCGGGCTCGACATTCGATCGGTCGACCTCTTTCGCAGCCATCCCCTGCCGCTCCTCGCCGCGGCAGCCGACGCCATCGTCGGCTACTCGATGGGCGGCCGCCTGGCCCTGCATGCGCTGCTCAGCGGCGCCACGTTCTCACGCGCGGTGATCGTTTCCGCCGGGCTCGGCGTCGAGGATCCACAGGAGCGCATCCAACGGCGTGCCCGGGATGAGGCCTGGGCCCGTCGTTTCGAGCGCGATCCGTGGCCCGCGGTCGTGCGCGACTGGAATCGCCAGGCGCTCTTCGACGGAACCGAGGTGAGTCGCGACGAGGGCGACTTCGATCGCCGTGCTCTTGCCGCCGCACTTCGCGAGTGGTCGCCGGCCGTCCTGCCACCAGTCGCGTCACGTCTCCACGAGATCGAGATCCCGGTTCTCTGGGTCGCCGGAGCGCGCGACGAGAGATACGTCGGCGAGGCCAGGCGCGCCGTGAAACTGCTGCCGCAGGGAGAGCTGTGCATCTGCCCGGACGCCGGTCACCGCGTCATCTGGGATCAGCCCGCGCGGTTCTCCGAACGCGTGAAGGAGTTCCTGTCGTGAACCAAGCGGTGAAGCAACGCCTGCTGTTTTTCGTGAAATTCGTGATCGGGATCTGCGCAGCCATTGCCATCCTGTCGCTGGCGATCGTGGATGCCGACGTAGTCCGTCCCTTCTCCGTGATCCAGACCCGAGCGGCAGCCGTCATCCTGCGCGCGGCGCATCAGGACGTGCATGCCTCGGGCACGCTCCTCGCGCAGAGGGCCTATGCGGTCGACGTGAAGAACGGCTGCAACGGGATCGAGGCGCTGGCGCTGCTGGTGGTGGCCATCGGCGCCTTTCCGGCTCCGTGGCGCGCGCGGCTGCTGGGCATCGCCGTCGGAGCAGTCCTCCTCGTCGGCGTCAACATCATCAGGATTGTGTCGCTGTTCGTGATCCTCCGCGATTACCCGAAGGCTTTCGAGTTCTCTCATGTCGTCGTCTGGCAGGTCGTGCTGTTCCTGCTCGTCGTCGCCTTCTTCGTGAAGTGGAGCGGTCGGTATGCGGATCGTTAACGTCTTCGTCGGCGCGATCGTCGGGCTGGCTTTCTGGTACTACGTCACTCCGCTCTACGGCCAGGCCGCCAGGTCGCTCGCCGCCGTTGCCGTTCCGGCGCTGTTCGGCCGCGGATACCAGCTCGGCGGAACGGGCGACGTGCTCCTGTACACGCCCGACGGGCTCATCGCAGCACGCGTGTTCATGCGCTTCGTCGAGACCAACGTCATCACGCTCATCGCGCTGTTCGCGTTTGCCCGACGGCCGCTGGCAGCTTCCAATCTGGGCCGCTGCGCGATCGGTCTCGCACTCATGATCCCGATTCACGCCGCGGCGATTCTGGTGATCGCGAAATCGTTCGTGACCCAGCCGGGCAGTCTCTGGCGGAGTGCCGGTCAGGCCTACACGATCTTCGGCTCCCACGCGATTTCCTTCGCACTCTGGTCGCTGCTGCGCACGGCGGAGAGCGCTGCCGAATCAGCGCCGCCATCACCGAGCAAGCGTCGTTCCGCCGCCAGGTAACCGGCCTGTTCGGGCGCCGCCCCGGATTCTTGCGCACCGCCTCCCCGCGCGTTAACGTGCGCCGTCATGGGTGAGAAATGGCACAAGCTCCACGATTTTGAAGACATCCGATACGAGCGCACCGACGACGGCATCGCCAAGATCACGATCAATCGGCCGAAGGTGCGCAACGCCTTCCGTCCCCTGACGGTCTCGGAGATGAAGCAGGCTCTGGACATGGCCCGCGACGACGCCGACGTCGGAGTGATCGTCCTGACCGGGGAAGGAAAGGAAGCCTTCTGCTCGGGCGGCGATCAACGCGTGCGCGGCAAGGGCGGCTACATCGACGAGAAGGAAAAGATCCCCCGCCTGAACATCCTCGACGTGCAGAAACAGATTCGCAGCATGCCCAAGCCGGTCGTGGCCATGGTCGCCGGTTACGCCATCGGCGGCGGCCACGTGCTGCACGTCGTCTGCGATCTCACCATCGCCGCCGACAATGCCCGCTTTGGCCAGACCGGTCCTCGCGTCGGCTCCTTCGACGCCGGCCTGGGATCGTCCTATCTCGCCCGCATCGTCGGGCAGAAGAAGGCCCGCGAGATCTGGTTCCTCTGCCGGCAGTATGACGCGAAACAGGCGCTCGACATGGGCCTCGTCAACACGGTCGTCCCGCTCGATCAGCTCGAGGAGGAGACGATGAAGTGGTGCCGCGAGATGCTCGCGCTCTCGCCGATGGCCCTGCGCTTCCTGAAGGCGGCCATGAACGCCGACTGCGACGGCCAGATCGGCCTTCTCGATTTCGGCGGCGACGCCACCCTCCTTTATTACCTCAGCGAAGAAGCGCAGGAAGGACGAAACGCCTACGTCGAGAAACGGAAGCCGGATTACAGGAAGTTCCCGAGGTTTCCATGACGGTTGAGGTTGCGCGGTTGCGCAGTTCCGCGGTTCCGCGGTACTAACCACTGCGGAACCGCGCGACCGCGGAACCGCGCAACCGATGATCAAGCCCTGGCTCCTCGCTGCCCGCCCGAAGACGCTTTCCGCGTCGGTGGTCCCCGTGCTGATCGGAACGGCACTCGCGCCCCGTCCGATTCTCTGGTCCGTGTTCGGCTTCGCACTCGGCGGAGCGCTTTTGATCCAGATTGCCACCAACTTCATCAACGATGCCCTCGACTTTCGCAAGGGTGCGGACACGAGCGAGCGGCTGGGGCCTTTGCGCGTCACGCAGGCGGGCCTGGTGACCGCGGAAGGCGTCATGCGCGCGGCGTGGATCTGTTTCTTTGGCGCCGCAGTCTGCGGAGTTCCGCTGATCATCCGCGCCGGATGGCCGCTGCTGGCGATCGGCGTGCTGTCCATCGTCGCGGCGTACGCGTATACGGGCGGACCCTATCCGCTCGCATACAACGGCCTGGGCGAGTTGTTCGTCATGATCTTCTTCGGATTCGTGGCGGTCATCGGGTCGTATTACGTGCAGGCGCTGACGGTCACTCCGGCCGCGATCCTGGGCGGCTTCTGCGCGGGATCACTGGCCGTGGTCCTGCTCGTCATCAACAACCTGCGCGACATCGAGAGCGATCGGAAGACCAACAAGCGGACGATGGCCGTGAGGATGGGCGTGCGGTTCTCGCGACTCGAGATCGCATTCTTTGCGTTCGCTCCGTTCGCCGCACAGATCGCGATCATCAACGTCGAGAACAGCGAGGGGATGCTCGTTCCTCTCGTCGCGCTGCTGCTCGCCATGGCCCTGATTCGGCGCGTGTTCAGCAGCGCCGGCCGCGAGCTCAACCGATGCCTGGCCATGGCCGGCGCGCTGCAGTGGCTGTTCGGAATTCTGTTCGTGATCGGTGCGGCGCTCCGATGAGCATCTTCTACTGGCGTTACGAGCTCTTGCCGAAGCACGCGCTGAGTGCGATTGCCGGCACGACGCCACGGCAGGGAGCGCTGATCCTCGTCGATGGTGGAGTCGCGGACGTGCATCCCTGGCCGGAGCTCGGCGACGCAACCATCGATTCGCAGCTCGACCAGCTGCGGCGCGGCGAGACGACGCCTCTGACGCGCCGGTCGCTGGCGATGGCGCACCTCGATCGTGACGCGCGGACCGCGGCGAAGAATCTGTTCGAAGGACAGGTCATCCCACGGAGCCACTGGCCCGCTGCCGCCGGCGACGTCCCGAAGGCATTCGACACGGTGAAAGTGAAAATGGGCCGTGGCGTCTGGATCGATCCGGCGCTCGCACGGTATCGCCTCCGGCTCGATTTCAACGCCACACTGACCGCCGGCGAGTTCACTTCCTTTGCTCTCTCGCTTCCGCCTGCGGTCCGTCGCGCTCTCGATTTCGTCGAAGACCCTTGTCCCTACGACTCCAATGTGTGGACAGCAATTCGCCAGACCACAGGCGTCCGTCTCGCCCTCGATCGCGGGGACGCCGAGGACGGGGTCGATGTGCTGGTTGTGAAGCCTGCCGTTCAGGAGATGCCGATCACGAAGAAGGAAGTCGTGATCACGTCGTACATGGACCATCCCGTCGGACAGCTCTTCGCCGCTTACACCGCGGCGAAAGAGGGCATCGGCTCGGCCTGCGGACTCGCCACGCATCTGCTTTTCGAGAGCGACCCGTTCATCGAGCGGATGCAGCTCGACGGCGCCCGGCTCCAGCCCGTGGGTGGCACGGGGATCGGATTCGACGATCTGGTCGAGAAACTCGAATGGAAGAGGCTCGCCTGATGCTCAGGTGGTCGAGCATCGAGAACCACCTGTTGCTCAATCCGCGGCTCCCCGCGGACGAGCGGCGGAGGCTCGAGGAACTGGCGGCGGCCGCGCGCTCGCTCGAGGGTCACGTCTTCATCGCCAGCTCCGGGACCAGCGGCTCGTTGAAGCTCGTGGCCTTGTCGAAGCGGGCCGTCCTCGCATCAGCAGCCGCCGTCAATCAGCACCTTGGCGCGACGGCGTCCGATGACTGGTGCTGCGTCCTCCCAACGTTTCACGTCGGAGGCCTTGGCATTCATGCACGTGCCCATCTGAGCGGTTCACGGGTCGTGTCGATCGATTGGAACGCGCTCGCATTCGTGCGGCTTTGTTCGGAAGAGCGCCTGGCGCTTTCGGCCCTCGTGCCAGCGCAGGTGCACGACCTGGTGCGTGCTGATCTCAGGGCGCCGGAATCATTGCGGGCCATCGTCGTCGGCGGCGCGGCCTTCGCGAAGGAGCTGTACGTTCAGGCGCGCCGGCTCGGCTGGCCGGTGCTACCGAGCTACGGCATGACGGAGTGCTGTTCACAGGCCGCCACCGCTCTCGGCGACTCTCCCGAGATGATCCTGCTTCCGCACATCGAGGCCAGGAAGCAAGAAGACGGGAGGCTGGCCATCCGCGGCAGCTCACTTCTCACCGGCTACTGCCTGTTTGGCGAAAACGGCAACCCCGTATTCTTCGATCCAAAGGTCGACGGCTGGTTCGTCACGGAAGACCTCGGCGAGGTCGACGGCCGTGTGCTCCGCGTTTCGGGGCGCCGCGGGGAATTCGTGAAGATCGGCGGAGAGTCGGTCGACCTGCGGCACCTCGACAGCATCCTCGAGTCGGTGGTGCGCGAAGTCGGTGGCGACGCCGCTGTCTTCGCCGTAGCCGACGAGCGCCTCGGGCACGTCATTCACCTCGCCGTGACCGGTGATGGTGATCGAATTGCGGCACTCTTCGCTGCCCGCGTGCTGCCGTTCGAGCGAGCGCGCGCCGTTCATCGCGTCGATCGAATTCCGCGCACACCACTCGGCAAACTCGTGCGCGGGCTGCTGCCGTCGAAGCTCGACCGATGATCCTGACGCTTCTCGGCATCCTCGTGCCCTCACTGCTGGTCGTTGTGGCGGTGCGGCGATGGATCGTGCCGGTGCCGCTTCGCATGGCGGCTCTCTTTGCGGTGCTGACGCTCTTGTTCCTGCATGGCGCCGTCTTCACGTCGAAGCTTCCGGTGCCGGTCGACGAGGTGGCGCGCGGATATCCGTGGCGCGGGCTCTTCGGCGAGGTCGCGCCGCAAAATTCACTCACCAACGACACCGTGAAGCTCTTCCTGCCGTGGATGCAGGTGGCGCGTGAAGAGCTCTCTCATTTCCGTGCGCCACTGTGGAACCGATACTCGTTTTCCGGCTATCCGCTCCTCGGCAACGGAGAGTCCGCTCCGTTCTCGCCGCTGTTTCTGGCGACGCTGTTCGTTCCACTGCCGAAGCAGATCGTGGCCATGGCAGGGTTGAAGCTCTTCTGCGCGCTCCTGTTTACGTATCTGTTCGCTCGGCGTGAAGGTGCAAGCGAGACAGGATCCGTCTTCGCAGCGATCGCCTTCGCATTCTCCGGGGCGATGGCCGTGTTTCTGTACTACTCGGCTGCGTCCGTCATCGCGTTCCTGCCTGCTGCGGCCTTCTCTCTATTTCACGCCATGGATGCGCCGCGAAAATCGAGCGTCGTCATGGTGGCGCTCGTCGTCGGAACACTCATGGCGAACGGACACCCGGAGAGCGTCCTGCACGTGGCCGTGGGGTGCGTGGCTTTGCTGCTGATCGACTTCGCTCTGGCCGCGGATCGAGCCTGCTGGGTCCGTCGTTTTCTGTTCCCGCTCGCCGGAGTCGTGGCCGGGCTCGCGCTGTCCGCGCCGGCGTGGATTCCGGTCGCGCAGCAGGTTCGCCTCAGCGCGCGCTATGCGGATCTCCGGGCCGGCGAACATTTCGCCGGACTGCCGCTGACCGCCGCCTGGGCTCTTCTCAATCCGAACGGATTCGGCAATCCGCTGCGCCACAACTACGCGTGGATCGTGAACTACTCGACGGTCGCGCAGTCCTACGCCGGACTGCTGGCACTTACCTTGTTCGTTACCGCCGTCGTCGCACGTCGCACATCCTGGCGCGACCGGCTGTTGGCAGCGGCTGCCATCCTCCTCTTCCTCATCGCTGCAGACTGGAGCGTGATCGGGCACGCGGTCAATGCGGTTCCGCCATTCTCGTTTTCGGCGAACGACAAGCTGAGATTCGTCAGCCTCTTCATCGCCATCATCGTCGGAGCGAAAGCGATCGACGCCTCGAAGTGGCTGGCGGCCGCATGCGCCACGCCGCTCGCTGCACTCACCGTGTGGATTCTCGTGCGGCATTGGAACGTCATGACGATTGCGGACACGGCCGGCGTTGCGGCCATCGTGGCATTCCTCGTGCTGCCAAGGCGACTTGCGCCGGCAGTCGCCGCGGCCGAGCTCTTCATCTTCTTCGCGGGCTTCAATGCTCTCGTCGACGCGAAGTACTTCCGTCCGCACCTGCCGATCATCGACGCGCTCCACGCTCATGCGCCGCAGGAGCCGTTCCGCATCGTCGGCCGTGACTGGGTTCTGCTTCCCAATGCCTCTGCGCAATACGGCCTGGAGGACGTACGCGGAAGCGATCCGATGGCGTTCGCCGCGTACGACTCGCTCTTGCGAACGTTCACGGTTCAGGAGCCGGGCACGTGGGTGCGCAGAGTCGTCGATGTGGATCGGCCCGAGCTCGACCGCCTGAACGTTCGATTCCTCATCGCAGAGCCGGATTTTGCGACGGGTGGCAAATGGCGGCTGCGGTATCGCGGCGCCGACGGAACGCTGTGGGAAAACAGCCACGTGGCGCCGCGTTTCTACGGGGCTGGTACGCGGCTATTCACCCATGCGAGCGGCTCGGCGCGATTCACCTCAGATATTGACGCGGCCGCTCCGACGCTGATCCGTTCGAGCGAACCGTACGGTCCGGGATGGCGCGTTCGGCTCGATGGAGCCGCGATCCGGCCTGTTCGAGTCGATGGTGCTTTTCTCGGTTTCAGAGTCCCGGCAGGTCGCCACCGTGTGGTCGTAAGTTATTGGCCGATTACCTTTTACGGCTCAGTCGTTCTTGCGGCCGCGAGCCTGGCGGCGCTGATGGCGCTCAGCATCGGCCCGGCTGGAATTCGTCCGGAGTGAGCTCCGCTGACAGCGGTCCCTGCAGCCCTCCTCGTTCTTCGAAACCGAAATGACAACGCCTGTCTGCACAGACACTTGTGCAGGGTGAAGGTCATGGAATAGCGATGCGGGGAGGGTGGTTCTGCTTGGTCCCGACGCAGCAAAGTCGGTCTTTGAAATCGAGAGTAACGCTTGGCTGCACAACGAGTTGTGCAGTATTCGCCCCGGAATATCGGGGGACGCCTGCCGAGTTATCGGCGGATACACGTGGCACGGTTCCTTGACGACGGCGAAAAAAGTCGGAAGTTGGAAATAGAGGGTGAGGTCGCGCAGTTGTGACGGTTCCCGGCGCGAAGGTTGACAGTGTGGCGGGACGAACTTAGACTCTTTGCTCCCTGCAGTCCTCGGTAGTTCGATCTTTCCAATCCCGACAACGAGCGTGAGTCCACGTGTCCGCATCAGACGGAAGCGGTTCGCAAGCAGTACGGCGAGCGAAACTTTTCCGCTTGACACGGACGGAGGGGTCTGGCAGGATGTCGGCCCTTTCGACGAAGTCGGTTCTTTGACAACTGAATAGGATAGCAAGACAGACAACGTGATTCCTTTCGAGAATCGGTTGCGCGCAGCAATGTGCGCGGCGATCTCATAAGAAGCAAGTTCGTATGCAGATACGAACCGAATAACAGATCAGTCGTCCTGACTGATACAGATATCAGACTCTAATTGCTCGCAAGAGCGAACAGTTCAACTGGAGAGTTTGATCCTGGCTCAGAATGAACGCTGGCGGCGTGCTTTACACATGCAAGTTGAGCGAGGCCAGGGGGCAACCCCTGAGTCGAGCGGCGAACGGGTGAGTAACGCGTGGATAACCTGCCCTGAGGTGGGGAACAACCAGGGGAAACTCTGGCTGATACCGCATGATACCGAGAGGTCAAAGGGGGCTCGCAAGGGCTCTCGCCACAGGAGGGGTCCGCGTCCGATTAGCTAGTTGGTAGGGTAATGGCCTACCAAGGCGACGATCGGTAGCCGGCCTGAGAGGGTGATCGGCCACACTGGAACTGAGACACGGTCCAGACTCCTACGGGAGGCAGCAGTGGGGAATTTTGCGCAATGGGCTAACGCCTGACGCAGCAACGCCGCGTGGAGGATGAAGGTCTTTGGATTGTAAACTCCTGTCGACCGGGAAAAAGCAACTCGACCTAACACGTCGGGAAGTTGATTGTACCGGTGGAGGAAGCCCCGGCTAACTCTGTGCCAGCAGCCGCGGTAATACAGAGGGGGCAAGCGTTATTCGGAATTATTGGGCGTAAAGGGCGCGTAGGCGGCTTGGCAAGTGGAAGGTGAAATCCCTCGGCTTAACCGAGGAACTGCCCTCCAAACTGCTTGGCTTGAGACCGGGAGAGGTGAGTGGAATTCCCAGTGTAGCGGTGAAATGCGTAGATATTGGGAGGAACACCAGTGGCGAAGGCGGCTCACTGGACCGGTACTGACGCTGATGCGCGAAAGCGTGGGGAGCAAACGGGATTAGATACCCCGGTAGTCCACGCCGTAAACGATGAGTGCTTGGTGTAGCGGGTATCGACCCCTGCTGTGCCGAAGTCAACACATTAAGCACTCCGCCTGGGGAGTACGGTCGCAAGGCTGAAACTCAAAGGAATTGACGGGGGCCCGCACAAGCGGTGGAGCATGTGGTTTAATTCGAAGCAACGCGAAGAACCTTACCTGGGTTTGAACTGCAGAGGTAAGCCTCAGAGATGAGGTCCCCTCTTCGGAGGTCTCTGTAGAGGTGCTGCATGGCTGTCGTCAGCTCGTGTCGTGAGATGTTGGGTTAAGTCCCGCAACGAGCGCAACCCTTGTCCACAGTTGCTAACGCGTTATGGCGAGAACTCTGTGGAGACTGCCGGTGATAAACCGGAGGAAGGTGGGGATGACGTCAAGTCCTCATGGCCTTTATGTCCAGGGCTACACACGTGCTACAATGGACGGCACAAAGAGTCGCAAAACCGCGAGGTTGAGCTAATCTCAAAAAACCGTTCTCAGTTCGGATTGCTCTCTGCAACTCGAGAGCATGAAGCTGGAATCGCTAGTAATCGCGGATCAGCACGCCGCGGTGAATACGTTCCCGGGCCTTGTACACACCGCCCGTCACATCACGAAAGTCGGTTGCACTAGAAGTCGGTGGGCTAACCCGCAAGGGGGGCAGCCGCCTAAAGTGTGATCGGTAATTGGGGTGAAGTCGTAACAAGGTAGCTGTAGGAGAACCTGTGGCTGGATCACCTCCTTTCTAAGGA
>JAJXWV010000075.1 GCA_021781455.1 Acidobacteriota bacterium
GCTCATGAGCCATTATAGATCATAATTAGTCATACTAATAAGTTACCTTTCGATTTCTGCACAGCCTCTGAGCCGGCGAAGCACGGCGAAGAGTCTCTTACCGGGACGATTAGCAGGCTTGAGACTCTTCGCCGCGCTCCGCCGCTTCCGCCCGACCACCCTCCACGCGGCTTCGCCGGCTCCGAGTGACGGGGAACCCCTGGATTTAGGATCTTGGATTGATGATTTATGAACCGAAGAGGGTCGCGGTCGCAGTCTTCGGTTCATAAATCGTCAATCTCAGATCTCAAATCGGTGAGCGCCGCCCCACTGATACCATCCGCGCCCGATGCTCCAGTACCTCGTCATCGCCGTGGCTGCGCTCCTGGCCGGCGGCATCAATTCCATCGCCGGCGGCGGCACCCTCATCAGCTTTCCCGCCCTGGTCTGGATCGGCCGCAGCACCATCGTCGCCAACGCCACCAACACCGTGGCCATCTGGCCCGGCTCCCTGGCCGGCGCACTCGGATTCCGGCACGAACTGAAGAATCTCCCGCGCTGGCTGCTGCTGCTCATCCTCCCGGCGCTCATCGGCGGAATCAGCGGCGCCGTGATCCTGCTGAAGACTCCGGAGCGCACCTTTGCGCACATCGTCCCCTTCCTGATCCTCGGCGCCACGATCCTGCTGGCGGCCCAGGAGGTGATCTCGCGCAAGCTTCGCCTCTTCGTCGAGACGCACGAACGCCCGTCCGCGGCCTGGGTGGTCTTCGCCTTCGTCTTCCAGTTCCTCGTCGGCGTGTACGGCGGCTACTTCGGCGCCGGCATCGGCATCCTCATGCTGGCCGCGTTAGGCCTGATCGGGCTGCGCGACATCCACCAGATGAACGCCCTGAAAAACCTCCTGGCCATCTGCATCAACGGCATCGCCGCGATCTACTTCGCCGTCAACGGGGCCGTCTCCTGGCCGGATGTCCTGATCATGGCCGTCACCTCGATCGCCGGCGGCTACCTCGGCGCGCGCCTCGCCAAACGCCTCGGCCGCCGCTTCGTGCGCGGCTTCGTGGTCACGGTCGGACTGGTGATGACCGTGGCGCTCTTCTTCAAGTCCTGAGTGCTGAGTGGGAACCGTCATCCCGAGCACTCGAATCGCGCGGGCGCGACACCGGGGAGAAGAAACGTTCGATCGTTCCCCCTCTCCCCGCCGCAGCGGGGAGAGGGCCGGGGTGAGGGGTCTCGTTCTCGTTCATTAGAAAGACCCCTCATCCGCCTTCGGCACCTTCTCCCCGCTGCGGCGGGGAGAAGGGCAACGAACACAGCAGCCCGCATAAACACTCGAAGTTTCTTGGATCGTGAGCGAGCAATGACAGACTCAGGACTCAGGACTCAGGACTTCGCGCTCACTTGCCAATCACCCATCGGGTGAAGAGATCCACGTTCCGCCGCATCACGTCGATGCGCTGCTTTGGCTCGTTGGGGACGTGGTGCGAGCGCGGATAGGTCACCATCGACACGTCGGTGCCCATCTCCTGCAGAACGCGATAGAGCATCACGCCCTGTGAGAGCGGTACGCGGTCGTCGGCTTCCCCCTGCTGGATGAGCACGTGCGCCCTGGTCGGCTTCAGGGTCCAGAGCGGGCTGTGGGCGCGGAGGACGTCGAACGACACCGGCAGATTCTTCATCGCTTCGAGCTTCGAAGGGTCGGTCGTCGCGGCCGGAGTGGCGGCGGTCGTCGCGGCGCCTGTCGACTTTGCGACCGCCGGCGGAAAATACGACGGGATGAACTCACGGATGTCGGTCGTGCCGTGGAAGCTCAGCAGATCGACGACGGGGGCACCGATGCTGATGGCCTTCAGGCGGTCGCTGTGCCCGACCGCCCACGCAGCCATGAATCCGCCGTAGCTCCAGCCCATGAGCCCGAGGTGGGCCGGATCGGCAATGCCGTCCGCGATGACCTTGTCGATGCCGGCGTTGATGTCCACCCAGTCCATGCCGCCCCAGTCGTTGCGGTTCGCTTCGCGGAACTGCTGTCCGTAGCCGCCGGTGCCGCGCGGATTCGGCCGGAGGACGGCGAAGCCGCGTTGGGCCAGCACCTGCGGCGCGTAGAGGTAGCCGAGGTAGCCGAGGTACGACTGGCTGAAATGAGAGGCAGGGCCGCCGTGAACGAACGTGAGCAGCGGCACGCGCGTGCCGCTCTTGTAGCCCATGGGAAGCGTGAGCAGGCCCTCGATCTCCAGGCCGTCCTTCGGATTCTTCCAGCGGATCAGGCGGGTCTCGGCCAGCCGGCGGTCGCGATCGGCGTCGTTGTGATGCGTGAGCTGGCGCGGGGCAAACGTCTTCGATTCGAGGTCGGCGACATAGAGCTCCGGCGGCGTGGTGAGCGACTGCATCACGAATACGGCGCGGCCGTCCTTCGCGTCGACGTCCGCTCCTTCGATCACTCCAGCCACATTCGACAGGTCGTGATAACCGCTGCCGTCGCTGTTGACACGGAACAGCTGCGCGGTCGTGTTCAGCGGGCCGTCGAAGTAGATGGCGCGTGAATCGCTCGACCATGCGAAATTCTCCGGCGTGCGGTTGTAGGCAGCGGAGACGAGACGCGGCGTGCGGGTGGCGCGGTCGACGACCCAGATCTGATTTTCCGTCAGCCAGTCGAAGACGCCGCCGCTGCTGATGAACGCCACGGACTTTCCGTCGGGCGAGAACTGCGGCAAAGTGTCGATGCCGGGACGGACGACCAGCGGCATCATCGACGGGCAGGAGCGGTCGTCGCACCTGCTCTTGGCGTCGACGAGGAAGAGGTCGCTGTGAAAGGAGTCGTCGACGCTGTTGCTGGGAACGCGCACCACCGCCAGGCTCTTGCCGTCGGGTGACCAGGCCACGCCGTGCACGGAGAAATCGCAGCAGGTCATGCGCCGGAGGGCCTTGTCCGCGACGTCGATGATGTAGAGGTGCTGTTGCCGGCGTCCCTCACCGCGGCTGTCGGCTCTCGGCTGCCGGCTCTCGGCCGGGCGTGGTTCGTTCCCGGATGGTGGGCCCGAGAGCTGAGAGCTGAGAGCTGGGAGCTGTGCGGGTGATGGGAGCACGTGCCAGTCCTCTTTTTCCTTGACGCGCTTCTCTTCTTCGGCGGTGATCGGATCCAGCATCAGGAACGCGATCGACCTGCCGTCGGGAGACCAGGTGAAGTCGCGGATCGGCGCCGGCTCGCTGGTCAGTCTCCACGGTTCGCCGCCGGAGGCGTTCATGATCCAGATGGCGTTACGGCCGCCTTCGCGGTCGGAGATAAAGGCCAGCTGCGAGCCGTCCGGCGACCATCGCGGGTGCGTGTCGGAACCGCTGCTGTACGTCAGCTGGATGTCGTTGCGGCCGTCGACGTCGATCACCCAGAGGTTCGTGTCGTAGGCGCTGCGGGTCATGTCCGCGCGGGTGACCACGTAGACGATCCGATGGCCGTCGGGCGAGAACTGCGGCGCGCTGATCGAAGGCATCGTGGCGTAATCCTCGATCGACAGCGGCTGCGCGGCGAGTGCGGTGGCGAGGAGGGCGGCGGCAAAAAACATGGCCGGCATGATAGTCCTGAGTGCTGAGTCCTGAGTCCTGAGTGGGCGAAGTGCTGAGTACTGAGTGCTGAGTACTGAGTGCTGAGTACTGAGTGCTGAGTACTGAGTGGGATGACCGTCACTTCTGGCGTTTCAGGGCTCAGGACTCAGGACTCAGGACTCAGGTGCCTTCAGGAGCGCTTTTGTCGCGGGGTGCTGGGGGTTCGTGAGCACCTGGCGCGGGGCGCCTTCTTCGACGATCTCCCCGTCGGCGAGGATGATCACGCGGGTGGCGAAATCGCGGGCGAAGTCGTCGTCGTGCGTGGTCACGAGCAGCGTGCGGCCTTCGCCGGTCAGTCGTACGAGCGTTTCGCCTAACTCGAAGCGCCGCGCCGGATCGAGCGCTGCCGTGGGCTCGTCCATCATCAGCAGCGGCGGCTCCATGGCCATGGCCCGGGCGATGGCCACGCGCTGGGCCTCGCCGCCCGAAAGCTCGCGGGGAAAGGCGTTGCGGCGATGCGCGACGCCGAGCGATTCCAGAAGCTCGAACGCGCGGGCAATGGCCTGCGAGCGATCCGTGCGGGCCACGTGCAGCGGAGCGAGGATCACGTTCTCCACTGCGGTGAGGTGCTCGAACAGCGACGGCGCCTGGAACACCAGCCCTACTTCGCGGCGCAGATCGCGAACCGTCCCTCGCGGCTGGTGATCCCCCGCGCGCAGGACCACGCCGCCCACGTCGATCGAACCGCCGTCGAACGGCTCCAGAGCCGCGATCGCGCGCAGCACCGTGGTCTTTCCGCCGCCCGAGAGCCCCATCAGCGCCACCAGCTCGCCGCGCCGCACCGAGAAGCTCACGCCGCGCAGGACCTCGCGGTTGCCGCGCGAGAGGCGCAGCTCGTCGATCCGCAGCAACCGCTCGCCGTTCATTGCCCCGGCATTCTCCATTGCGCCTCGAGCCGCCGCGCCAGCCTGGCCAGCGGCAGCGACAGCACCAGGTACAGCGCCGCACAAAGCGCTCCCGGAATCACCCAGCTGCCGATGTTGGTGGCGAAGATCGAAGTCTGCTTCGTCAGCTCCACCACCGTGATCACCGAGACCAGCGACGAGTCCTTCAGCAATGCCACGAAATCGTTGGTCATCGGCGCGAGCGCCAGCCGGAACGCCTGCGGCCCCCGCACCAGCGAGAAGACCTGCACCTCGGTCAGGCCGAGAGTCCGCGCCGCCTCGAGCTGGCCGCGCGGCACGGCCTCCAGCGCTCCGCGATAAATCTCGCTTTCGTACGCCGCGTAGTTCAATCCGAGCCCGACCAGCGCGGCGATGAAGGCCGGAAGACGGATCACCGAGGAGAGGCCGTAGTAGAGGACGAACAGCTGCAGCAGCACCGGCGTGCCGCGGACGATCTCCACGTAGGTGGTCAGCAGAGATCGCGAGAGCGTGCCGCCGTAAACCCGACCGCTGGCGACGAGAATCCCGATCAAAATGGCCAGCGCCATCGCCGCGCAGGAGAGGATCACGGTCACGACGGAGGCGCGAAGGAGCGCAGGAATGTAACGCACGATGAGCTGCAGCCGCGCCGGTCGCCCTGCGCTCTGCCCTCTGCCCTCCGCGCTCTTGCCGGTGAGGACAGCATTGAAAAAAGGCTGCTGGTACCCGTCCCAGATCCGCCACTTGCGATAGATCCGCTCCAGTGTGCCGTCGCGCATCCTTGCCTCGAGAACGGCGTTGATCCGATCGCGCAGCGCGCCGTTGTTCTTCGCCAGGACGCCGATGTAGTGCCCGGTGGACACGGGAACCGGTTGCGTGAATAGCCCCGGCACGCGCCGCATCGAGCGTGCGGCGATGATGTTGTCGAGGAGGACCGCGTCGAGCCGTCCCTCGCGCAGGTCTTCGTACGGATGCACGTCGTCGTCGTACGAGACCACCACCACGCCGTCTTCACGCTCGGCCTCGAGGAGGCGGTCGTAGGCGATCGTTCCGGAGAGCGTGCCCACCTTCAGTCCGCGCAGGTCGCGCAGCGATCGGAAGCGATCGCGGTCTTCCGCGCGCACGGTCAGCACTTCGTGGAACTCGAAATACGGCACGGTGGCCGAATGCGCGGCGCGCCGCGCCGCCGTGTCTTCGACGCCGCTCATCCCGATGTCGAAGTCGCCGCGCTCCACCGACTGGTCGATGGACTGGAAGGCCACCTGCACGAACTGCGGCCGCCGCCCCAGGCCGCGGGCGATCTCGTTCGCCACCTCGACGTCGAACCCGCGCATGACGCTCGGGTCGTTCGGGTCTGCCTCGACGAACGGCGCTCCTCCCTCGGCATCGCCGCCCCAGCGCAGAGGCGGCACGTCCGCGCGCGCATTCGCGGCCAGGGCGAGCAGGGCGAGAAAACCGACGACCCAATTCGGCACGGACGCGGTGATGATCGGGGAAGTGCGCGGGGTTGTCTACCGCGCGGTGTCATCCTGAGCCGGCGGAACTGCGGGGGTGGTGGTTGGTGGGAGCAGTGAAGCGCGGCGAAGGATCCCCGCCCGTCAGTCCGGTCGGGTGGTGGAACTGCTGTCTACTCGCGGGGGATCCTTCGCCGCGCTCCGCTTCCGCGATCGGCGAGGATTCATGAGCTGCTCGACGCTGCGCCGACTCAGGATGACACTCACCTCTGCTACCCTCACGCCGCCATGAACGTCGACCTCCGCCTCGCTCTCGAGCTCGCCGATGCCGCCGACGTCATCACGCTGCGACACTTCCACTCGGCATCCCTCGGCGTGCGCACGAAGAGCGATCGCACGCCGGTTTCGGAGGCCGATGAAGCGGTCGAGCGCGTGATCCGCGAGCGGCTGGCGCGGGAGCGACCGGACGATGGGATCGTCGGCGAAGAATTCGGCAGCTCGCCGGGGAAGCGGCGCTGGATCATCGACCCGATCGACGCCACCAAGAACTACATCCGCGGAATTCCGGTCTTCGCCACGCTGATCGCGCTCGAAGACGAAGGCCGCATCACCGCGGGCGTCGTCTCCTCCCCCGCACTTTCGCTCCGCTGGTGGGCGGCGCGGGGCGAGGGTGCGTTCCGCAACGGCGCGCCGATTCGCGTCTCGAAAGTCCCGACGATCGAAGAGGCGCACCTGTCGTACGACAGCATTACCGACTTCGACAAGCACGGCCTCGGCGTGCGCTTCCTCGCCCTGGCGCGCCGCTGCACGCGAACGCGCGGCTTCGGCGACTTCTGGTCGTACATGCTCGTGGCCGAAGGCGCGATCGACATCGCCATCGAGCCCGAGGTCGCCCTATGGGACATGGCGCCGATCGCGATCATCGTGGAAGAGGCGGGCGGCCGCTTCACCGATCTCCAGGGCCGGCCGCGACCCGACGGCGGCAGCGGAGTGGCCACGAACGGGCTGCTGCATGGGGATGTGCTGGCCGCGCTGCGTGCGTAGCTCTTGGCTGTTGGCTCTTGGGACCTTAGACTCTCGCGCCCAAGAGCCAAGAGCCAAGAGCCAACAATGAACGAGGACGTCATGGTCGTGAACACAGCCGATCTCGCGCCGCACATCCGCGGGCGCGGCTTCGACGTGATCCGCGAAAACAGCGAAGCAATCCTGGAGCTGATCGCCTCGCGGCATTTCTTCATCCCGCGCGTGCAGGCGGAAGTCTCGCCGCAGTACCGGCAGGTGATTCCGTACGTCGTGATCACGAACGGCGACGACGTCTTCACGCTGCGGCGGACGAAGAAGCAGAACGAGGCGAGGTTGCACGACAAGATCTCCATCGGCATCGGCGGCCACATCAATCCCGGCCACGACCTGATGGCCGGCCTGCTGCAGGAGCTCGGCGAAGAAGTGGCCGTGGAAGAGCCGTACGCACTCGATTTCGCCGGAATTCTCAACGACGAGTCCACCGAGGTGTCCCGCGTTCACCTCGGGGCGGTCTACGTGCTGCGCGCGCCGAACGCGAACGTGACGGTGCGCGAGACCGAGAAGATGACCGGCTCGTGGGTCGCGCGTCCCACCCTCGCTGCCATGCGCGAGGCCATGGAGAGCTGGTCGCAGATCGTGTACGAGCAGGTGCTGCACGAACCGTCATCCTGAACCAGCGAAACCGCAGCCCCGTCACTCTGAGCCGGCGAAACCGCGGGGGTGGTGGTTGGCGGGAGCGGTGGAGCGCGGCGAAGAGTCTCTTACCGGGACGATCAGTAGGTTTGAGACTCTTCGCCGCGCTACGCCGCTCCACCCTTCCGCCCTCCACGCGGCTCCGCCGGCTCAGAGTGACGGGGAGGACACGACGCTTCGCAGGATGACACAGCTGCACCTCGCAACCTCGTGCACCTCGCAACCTCGTGACCTCGCAACCTCGTGACCTCGTGACCATTCCGTCGGACAATTCGACATGCTCCGCGCACTGGCAGTCATCTTCGCTCTCGCCGCGACCGGTGCGGCCGCACCGCCGACGTTCGAGGCCATCCTCATCGGGACCGGCTATCCACGACCCGACCCGAACCGCGCGGGAGCGTGCACCGTCGTCGTTGCCGGTGACGAATGGTTCGCCGTCGACGCCGGACGGGCGGCGACGCTGCGCCTTGCCGCGACGGACCTCAAATACGAGAAGCTGCGCGCCGTTTTCCTGACGCACCTCCACTCCGATCACACGGCCGGCCTTCCCGACCTCTTCAACACCTCGTGGCAGTTCGGCCGGAAGACGCCGCTCGAGCTCTACGGCCCGACCGGAACGGACAAGCTCGCGCACGCCATGCTCGAGTTCTTCGAGTACGACATCCACATCCGCCGCGACGTGATGGAGAAGCATCCTGCGGCGGGTGCGACGATCAGCGTTCATCCCGTTCGCGAGGGTGTCGTCTTCGAAGATGCGAACGTGCGCGTCACGGCCTTCGAAGTCGATCACGGGCCGGTCAAGCCGGCCTTCGGCTACCGATTCGAGTCGCATGGAAAGACGATCGTGATCTCCGGAGACACGCGGCCGGTCGCAAACCTGGTGAAGTTCGCCAGGGGAGCCGACGTCCTGATCATGGAGGCCTATCTTCCCGAGCATTTCCTCCGCGTCGACACGCCCGAGGTGGCGAAGAAGCTGATGGGCTATCACAGCAGCGCCGAAGAAGCGGGAGAAATCGCGGCGCAGGCGGGCGTGAAGACGCTCGCGCTGACGCATCTGATTCCCGGCGACGCCGCGGCGACGTTTCGCGAACGGGCAGGAAAAGCGTTCAAGGGAACGCTGATCGTGGGGCGGGGCCTGGAAGTCGTGAAACCATGACAGTGATTGCGAGGTTCCGCGGTTCCGCGGTGTCTGGACGTTTGACCCGCCTCGTAACCTCGTGACCTCGTAACCTCGTAACCTCGTAACCCGTTCGAAAGGAGCAGCGATGCCCCATCAAATCCTCCCCGACCTGTTCGCGCTGCCGGTGCCGTGGGAAGAGAAGATCATTCGCGCGATCCTGGTCTACATCGGGCTCGTGATCCTGCTGCGTGTGTTCGGCAAACGGGAGCTGGCGCAGCTCAATCCGTTCGATCTGGTGGTTCTTCTCACGCTGTCGAACACGGTGCAGAACGCCATCATCGGCAACGACAACTCGCTGCTCGGCGGAATGATCGGTGCGCTCACGCTGCTGCTCACGAATTACCTCGTGGTGCGCTTCCTCTTCCGCCACCGGCGCCTCGATCAGATCATCGAGGGCAGAGCGTCGGTGCTGATGCGCGAGGGGAAAGTGCTGAAGAGCGAGCTGGCGAAGGAGCTGCTCAGCATCTCCGAGCTGGAGGTCGTGGCGCGCAGGCAGGGGTTCGAGGGGCTGCGGGAAGTCGAATCGTGTGTGCTCGAGCCCGGCGGCGCGTTCCTCTTCAGACGGAAGGTGCCGTCGCTCGACGAGCAGAAGCAGAGCGAGCTGATGATGCGGCTCGATGCAATTCTGTCGGAACTGCACGAGGTGCGCACAAAGATCGAAGGGAAGGCGTGACGGTTGCGCGGTTGCGCGGTTGCAAGGTTGCGAGGTTGCGCGGTTGCGCGGTATCGCGGTGCCGCGAACGAAGAACACGATCTACCGCTCGAACACCGCGTAACCGCGCAACCGCGCAACCTCGCAACCGGTCGGCTGGGTGACGACTAGCGCTTCGTGACTCCACGGCCGCCGCTGGGGCCCTGCGACTCGTCACCCCCCAGGTTGACTGCGGGACGCTCCTCGACGTGCATGCCGCCGCCGTAGGTACCGCCTCCGGTCGTGCCGAATACGCCGCCGTCGCCTTCACTGACGCCATATGCGCCCGGCCCGCTGCGTGCGGCCTCGTCGTAGCCTTTGTCCGTCGGATCGTCCTTGTGGCGCGGGGGCTGTTCGCCTTCCGCGGTGTAGTCGATGTCGTCGTCACTGGTGCGGTTCGCCATAATGCGATCGATGGTGCAAACGGCGCTCCCGGTCGACCGCTTCGTCGATGAGATCGTGGACCACGTCCGCCGGAAGCGATTCGCGGTCGTCGTGGCGCCTCCCGGATCGGGAAAGACCACGCGCATTCCTCCGGCGCTCACGGGGATCGGCCCGACGATGCTGCTGCAGCCGCGGCGGGTAGCCGCCCGCACGCTCACGCGCCGGATTGCGGCCGAGCACGGCTGGACGATCGGCCGCGAAATCGGCTGGCAGATCCGCTTCGAGCACCGCTACTCGGAACAGACGCGGCTGCTGGTGGCGACCGAGGGCATTCTGACAGCGCGGCTGCAGGGAGATCCGCTGCTGAGCGACTTCGCGGTGGTGGTTCTCGACGAGTTCCACGAGCGCAGCATCCACGCCGATCTGGCGCTGGCGCTGGTCAAGGAAGCGGCGCGCTCGCGCGACGACCTGCGCATCGTGGTGATGTCGGCGACCATGGACGCGGAGGGCGTGGCCTCGTACTTGAGATCGCAGATCGCAGATCGCAGATCGCAGGAGAACGACGACGTCCGGATCTTCGACATCGCGGCGGAGCGTCACCCGCTCGAGATCCTCTACCGGCCCGATGTCGGGGTCGCGCAGGCGGCGCGCGATGCCCTGGCGGTCGCGAAGGGCGATCTCCTCTGCTTCCTTCCCGGAGTGCGGGAGATCGAGCGTGCCCGCGGCGAGCTGGCGAACTGCGGAGCGCTCGTGCTGCCGCTGCACGGGACGCTCGAAGTCGACGAACAGGAACGCGCGCTTCGTCCCGCGGATCGGCAGAAGGTCATCCTGGCCACCAACGTCGCCGAGACCTCCCTGACCGTCGAAGGGGTGACCGACGTCGTCGACTCCGGCGTGCACAGGATCCTGCGCTACGACGCCGGGACGGCGGTCGACCACCTCGTCACCGAGCGCATTTCCCTCGATTCCGCCGACCAGCGCGCCGGCCGCGCCGGCCGTACGGGACCGGGCCGGGCCACGCGGCTGTGGGACGAGCGCGACATCCTGCGCGCACACCGCGAGGCCGAGGTGCGGCGCGTCGACCTGGCCGCTCCGGTCCTCGACATCATCGCCTGGGGCGGCAATCCGCGGAGCTTCGACTGGTTCGAGCGGCCGCCGGACGATCGCCTCGAGGCGGCCCTGGATCTGCTGCACATGTTAGGCGCCATCACTGACGAGGGCGGCAGCTCGCAGGAGGCCGCTCGCCGTAGTGTTCGTGAGAGCCGCGAGCCACGAGCTGCGACCTCACGTCCGATGCTCACTGCACTCGGCGACCAGATCCGCCGCTTTCCGCTCCATCCCCGCCTGGCCGGAATGATCATCGAAGCCCGCGGCGCCGACCTCGCCATTGCCATCGCTGCGGCGATCAGCGAGGGCGTGCGCCTGGGGAGCTCGGCCACCACGCGATCGGACGCATTCGCCATCGCCGACGCCGCCCCCCGGCCGATCGTGGCCGAGCTCACCCGCATCGCCAAAACCATCCTCGGCGACCGCCTCCGCCGCCGCGCCGGCGAGGAGACGATCCTCCGCGCAATTCTGGCCGCCTATCCCGATCGCGTGGCCCGTCGCCGCGAGCCGAAATCCGACCGCCTGCTGCTGGCCGGCGGCACGGGAGCCGTCCTGGCGCGGGAGAGCGGCGTGCGCGAGGGCGAGTTCCTCGTCGCCCTCGACGTCGGCGGCGCGGGCGGTGAGGCACTGGTGCGGATGGCCAGCGCCATCGAGCGCGACTGGCTCACGCCGACGCGGCGCGAAACGATCCACGAGATGGCCGGCGGCCGCGTCCGCGCAGTGGACAGGCAGTGGTACGGCGCGATCCTTCTCCACGAGCAGAGCGTGAACGCCGATCCTGCCGCGGCCCGCAGACTGCTGGCCCGCGCGATGCGCTCGCAGATCGATCCCGCGCTGCTGCGGCGCGTGGCCTTCGCCGGTCTCGAAGTCGACTGGGACGCCCTGCTCGAACAGGCGGCCGCGGCGCGCAAGCGCGCGGACGATCCCGATCTCATCGCCTTCCTGCCATTCGAGGTCCGCAGGCAACTCGATCGCCTGGCACCTCCGAGCGTGCCGCTGCCGAGCGGCCGCAGCGCGCGGCTCGAGTATCGCGAGGACGGCACCATCTTCGCCGCCGTGAAGCTTCAGGAGCTGTTCGGCCTCGCGGATACGCCGCGGGTGGGACCACAGCAGACGCCGGTCACATTCGAGCTCCTCGCGCCGAACGGCCGTCCCGTTCAGGTCACGCGCGATCTGCGCAGCTTTTGGGACAACACGTACGCCGAGGTGCGGAAGGAACTGCGCGTGCGGTATCCGAAGCATCCCTGGCCGGAGGATCCCTGGACGGCGACGCCGACGTATCGGACCCGGCGGAGGTGAGGGCCCCCGTCATCCTGATCCTGAGCCGGCGGAACCGCGGGGTGGTGGATGGCAGCAGCGGTGAAGCGCGGCGAAGGATCTCATACCGGGACGATCGATGGGCTGAAGCGGATCGTGCGTGACAGCAGGCTCACCACGATCGTGCAATCTGGAGACTCTTCGCCGCGCTACGCCGCTCCGCCCGACCGCCCTCCCAGCGGCTCCGTGGGCTCAGAGTGACGGGAGCCCGCGGCTACGCCGGCTCGGAATGACACGACCCAGAATCTCGCAACCTGGTTCCTCACCGCGATACAGTGCTGCTGTCCAAACCGGGTTCACACAAAGGAGTGAAGGTGAGAAAAATCACCGTCCTGGCCGCGATCGTGCTCGCGATCGCTGCTGGCGCAAACGCTCAGATGTCACTGCCGACCGACAAAATCGAATCCGAGCTCGTCGCGAAGTATGGCGAGGCTCAGCGCGCCCGCGCCCATCGCGGCCTCCAGCAGGTGGCCGAGTTCTGGCGGCCGGCCGACGGCGATGCTGCCGCGTTCGAAGAGTTCGCGCGCACTAATTTCGCCGGCGATCAGCTCACCCTCGACGCGCTCTTCAACCGCATGCAGTTCGCCCTGGAGTCCTTCTACGGCCATGCCAACGAGATCGGCCGCGACTGGCGCCAGCAGACCGACCTCGACCTCGGGCCCATCTACCCGTTCGACGAGACGATGGCCGCGTTCGACCCATATGCGCATTTCGCCGACGACATGTTCGCGGACAAGCTCGCCTTCACCGTGCTTCTCAACTTTCCGCTGACCACGCTCCAGCAGCGGCTGACCGAGGGAGACCACTGGACGCGGCGCCAGTGGGCCGAGGCGAAGCTCGCCCTGACCTTCGCGCACCGCATTCCTGCCGACGTCAATCAGGCGGTGTCGAAAGCGGGAGCGGAGTCGAGCCAGTACGTGGCCACGTACAACATCTGGATGCACCACCTTCTCGACGACAAGGGGCGGAGGATCTTCCCGGCGAAGATGCGCCTCCTCGAGCACTGGAACCTCCGCGACGAGATCAAGGCCGACTACAGCGACGCCACGAACGGCCTGGCCAAACAGCGCATGATCCAGAAGGTGATGGAGCGCATCGTCGACCAGACCATTCCCGCGGTCGTGGTCGATGATTCGCACGTCGACTGGAATCCGTTCACGAATGCGGTGGCGCCGGCTGCCGTCGACGACTCCGCGCCCGGTCAGGGCCGCCCCGCGCCCGTCAAGCCGACGAACGCTCCCGAGCCGAGCACGCGCTATGCGATGCTCCTGAAGACCTTCCAGGCTTCACGGCTCGTCGACCCGTACTCCCCCACCGCGCCGACGCTCATCGCCCGCCGCTTCGACGAGGACCGGCAGATCCCCGAGCCGCGCGTCCGGGCCATGCTCGAGCAGATCGTGTCGTCGCCGCTCGTTCCGCGCGTGGCCGTGCTGATCGGCAAGCGGTTAGGGCGGAAGCTGGAGCCGTTCGACATCTGGTACAACGGCTTCAGGCCGCGCGGCGAGTACACCGAGGGGCAATTAGACGAGATCACCAGGAAGCGCTATCCGACGCCGGAGGCCTATCACAAGGACATGGTCCGGCTGTTCACGGAGCTCGGCTTCGCGAAGGAGAAGGCCCGGTTCCTGGCCGACAACATCGTGGTCGACCCGGCCCGCGGCTCCGGCCACGCATTAGGCGCGGCACGCCGGGCCGACCATCCCCACCTGCGCACCCGCGTCGGTGCCGACGGGATGGACTACAAGGGCTACAACATCGCCGTCCACGAGATGGGGCACAACGTCGAGCAGACCTTCTCGCTCGACGAGATCGACTATTACATGCTCTCCGGCGTGCCGAACACGGCATTCACGGAGGCGCTGGCGTTCGTCTTTCAGAACAAGGACCTGGAGCTGTTAGGCCTGTCGAAGCCGTCGCCGGAATCCGAGGCCCTGAAGACGCTCAACGATTTCTGGGGCACCTACGAGATCGCCGGCGTGGCCCTGGTGGACATGGACGTCTGGCACTGGATGTACGAGCATCCCGATGCCACGCCCGACCAGCTGCGCGATGCCGTGGTGGCGATCTCGAAGAACGTGTGGAACAAGTACTACGCGCCGGTCTTCAACCAGCGCGACGTCGTGCTGTTAGGCGTCTACGCGCACATGATCGACTCGTTCCTCTACCTGCCCGACTATCCGATCGGGCACATGATCGCCTTCCAGATCGAGCAGCAGATGCAGAAGGCCGGGAACATCGGCAGCGAGTTCGAGCGGATGGCGAAGTTCGGCAGCGTCACGCCCGATCTCTGGATGAAGCACGCCACCGGCGCGCCAGTCGGCCCGCAGGCCCTGTTGAGCGCGACGGAGAAGGCGCTGGGAGTCGTGAGGTAGCGCAGCCCCTCCCCCGCCTTCGGCACCCTCTCCCCGCTGCGGCGTGGAGAGGGTCAACAAGATCACGTCCTGCGAAGCACCTCGGTCGTTCTCGCGATGCAGTCAGCCGTGGCCCTTCTCCCCGCCGCAGCGGGGAGAAGGTGGCCGAAGGCCGGATGAGGGCCGGGCGATCCGACCTATTTCGAACCCGTCGCCGCAGCCGGCTCGGGCTTCTTCACGGCCTCGAGGTTGATGGAGATTTCGACGTTGTCGCCGACGAGGAAGCCGCCGTTGTCGAGGGCCTGATTCCAGTTGATGCCGTAGTCCTTGCGGTTCAGCGTGGTCTCGAGGCTGAAGCCCGCGCGCTGGTTGCCCCAGGGATCTTTCTCGATGCCGAGGAGCTCGACCGGGAGGGTGACGCGCCTGGTCACGCCGTGCATGGTCAGATCGCCGGCCACCTCGTACACGTTCTTCTTTGTCGAAGGCTTGATGGACACCGACTTGAAGGTGATTTCGGGATTCTTCGCGACATCGAAGAAGTCGGCGCTGCGGAGGTGCTTGTCGCGGTCGGCCACGCCGGTGTCGATGGAGGCGGCCTTTATCGTGAACTCCACCTTTCCCTCGGCGGGTTTCTGCGGGTCGACGCTGATCGTGCCGCCGAAGTCGTCGAACTTGCCGCTCACCTTGCTCATCATGTGGCGGACCTTGAACGTCGCTTCGGAATGGACCTTGTCGATGACGAAGGTATCGGCGAAAAGGGGCGCTGCCACGAGGGCAAACGCGCCAATGGCTGCAAAACGCTTGAAACTCATGAAATCTCCTTTGTTCTAACGTCTGAGGCTGGCGCCGGCGGATTGCCGGCGCGGTCGGGATGACTGATTGGCGGCGCGCTGAGTGGCGAGGCAGGAGTGGAGGCCCTGGCGGGCGCGGTCGAGAAGCGAGAGGAGCTGCTCGAGCTCGCGCTTGCCGAGAGAGGCGAAGGCTTCGTCTCCGGCGGCCAGGACCGGCTTGTCGATGGAGGCCAGCAGCAGCAGGCCTTCCTTCGTAATGACGCAGAAGACCTGGCGGCGATCGGTCTGGCATCGCAGCCGCGAGACGAGCTGCTTGGCTTCCAGACGGTCGATGAGGCGAGTGATGCCGGGAGTCTCCTCGATCATGCGCTCGGCGATGTCGAGCGTGGGCAGGCCTTTCGGGCCGGCGCCACGGAGGATGCGCAGGACGTTGTACTGCTGGGTGGTGAGGTCGCTGCGCTCCAGGACGGCGGCGATGTTGCGGCGGACGAGGTCGGCCGTGCGCATGAGGGCCACGGTGGCCTCGGCGGCCTTGTCGGCGAAGGGCTTGCCCTGCCTGATTTCCCTCTGAATGCTTGTCACGTGAATAGATTAATGCTCATTAGTTGATATGTCAAGTATTCCCGCCCCGTGTAGGGCAGGCTTTCCAGCCTGCCCCCCTTGGCGGAATGGGAGCCCGCCCACACGCGCGGGTGGGTGGAGCGGTGGAGCGCGGCGAGCCTGCTGTCACGCGCAATCACCTGACAATCGTCCCGGTAAGAGACTCTTCGCCGCGCTCCGCCGCACCGCCCAACCACCTTCCCTGCGGCTCCGCCGGCTCAGAGTCAGAGTGACGGGAGCGCCTCTCCGCCGGCTCAGAGTGACGGCGGCACGACTTTGCCGGCTGCGCTCATCCCGGCCAGCCTTCCGCTGGCCCACGCCCACTGGAAGTTGTAGCCCCCGATGCGGCCGTCGACGTCGAGGATCTCGCCGCAGAGATGCGCACCCGGACAGAGTCGCGACTCCATCGTCCCCACGTCGATCTCGTCGAGCGGCACGCCGCCGGCCGTCACTTCCGCGTAGTCGAAGCCGCGGTCGCGGACGACCGGCAAGGGCAGCTCCACGAAGACCCTGACCAGCCGGCGGCGCTCCTCTCTGGTCAATTTCACCAGCGCCGTCGTGGCGTCGAGGTCGACCGAGCGTGCCAGCGCCTCGACGATCCGCGCGGCGAGCATCCCGCGCAGAGCGCTTCCGATCGTGGCGCGCGGCTTCCGCTGCGCCTCGTCGATCAGCAGCGCCTCGAGCGACTCGAAGGATTGCTCCGGAATGACGTTCGCCACCAGCACCGGCGTTCCGCCCGCCGCTCCCTCGGCGATCCAGTGGCGGCTCATGTCGAGGACCACCGGACCGCTGACGCCGAAGTGGGTGAACAGCAGCGAGCCGCGCTCGCGTCGAAGAACGCGCCCGCTCTCCGAACGGACGGAGAGCTCCGCGTCGGCGCTGGTGCCGCGCAGCCCGGTCAGCCAGTGATCCCTGGGAAAAACGAGCGGGACAAGGGCGGGAAGCGTCGGAACGATCATGTGGCCGAGGATGGTTGCGAGCTCGTAGCCGAAGCCGTCGCTGCCCGTTTTGGCCACGCTGCGGCCGCCGGTGGCGAGGACGATGCGGGCCGCGGAGATCGTGCCGTGCTCGGTGCGCACGAGGAAGGGGGCTTCGTCCTGTTTTCTGCCGGTGACGCGCCCTCGCCTTCCCTTCGCGCTGGCCTGCTCGACCTGCGCAACAGCTCCGACGGCACTCCCGGTGCGCTGCGCGGCCTTGATCCCCTCGACGCGCCAGCCGCAGCGGACCACGGCGCCGGCATCGCGCGCCGCGTCGAGCAGGGCATCGAGAACGGTGCGCGCCTGGTTCGTAACCGGAAAGAGCTTTCCCGTCGGTTCGCGCTTGAGCATCACGCCGAGGGACTCGAAAAACGCGATCGTCGCTTCGACGTCGAACGTGCGGAGCACCTTGGCGATGGCGTTGCGGTTGCCGTTGAAGTCGGCGGCGCCGACCTCGTCGTGAGTGACGTTGCAGCGGCCGCCGCCGGAGATGAGGATCTTCGCCCCGATCTTCTTCGCGCCGTCGAGGGCTATGGCACGCGCGCCGGCGCGGGCCGCGAAGATCGCCGCCATCAGCCCGGCCGCGCCCGCACCGATGACCGCGACGTCGTACGGGCGGTCGTCGTCAGAGTCTAAATGTTGAATGTTCAATGTCGAATGCTGAAGGTTCGTAGCGCAGCATTCAACATTCAACGTTGAACATTCAACATTGAACATTCGGAATCCCGGCCCGTGACCATTCCGTCACGCCAATTCAACATTCGCCAATCACCTATTACCATTGGCGCCCATGTTCCGCAGAACTGCCGCCCTGACAGCCCTGATCGCCCTCTTTCTCGTCTGCCCGTCCTTCGCGGCGCTCACCGAGAAGCCGGAAGACGCCGCGCAGATCCAGCTCGCGCTGAAGAAGCTGAACGTCCTCGGCAGCGCCCTCTACGTCGCCGCCCATCCCGACGACGAGAACACGGCCATGCTGGCCTGGCTCTCCAACGGCCGGCTCTATCGCGCCGGATATCTGGCCATGACCCGCGGCGACGGCGGCCAGAACCTTCTCGGCGACGAGAAAGGGCCGCTCCTCGGTGTGATCCGGACCCAGGAGCTGCTGGCCGCCCGCCGCATCGACGGCGCGGAGCAGTACTTCACCCGCGCCATCGACTTCGGCTACTCGAAAGGGCCCGGCGAGACGCTGGCCATCTGGGGACACGACACGATCCTGGCCGACGTCGTCTGGATCATCCGCAAGTTCCAGCCGGACGTGATCGTCACCCGCTTCCCGACCACCGGCGAGGGCGGCCACGGCCACCACACGGCATCGGCAATCCTCGCCGGCGAAGCGTTCACCGCGGCGGCGGACCCGACGAAGTTTCCCGAGCAGCTCCACTACGTGAACGTCTGGCAGCCGCGCCGCCTCTTCTGGAACCGTTTCTCCTTCCGCCCCCTCGATCCGAACGATCCCTCCCTCGCGAAGTCGCTGCGCGTCGATCTCGGTGCCTACAACCCGCTCCTCGGCCGCTCGTACACGGAGATCGCCGCCGAGAGCCGCAGCCAGCACAAGAGCCAGGGCTTCGGCTCGGCGGAGCGCCGCGGCACGTTCATCAACTACTTCAACCAGCTGGCCGGCGACCCGGCCACCACGGATATGTTCGAAGGCATCGACACGAGCTGGTCGCGCCTCCCCGGCGGCGACGCAGTCGGGAAGATCCTGCAGCAGGCATCGGACACGTTCGATCCGGAAGATCCGTCGAAGTCGATTCCCCTGCTTCTTCAGGCCCACGATGCGATGCAGAAGCTCGGGGCCTCGACGGCACTCGATCCCCGCCAGAACGCGTGGATGCCGGTCAAGATGCATGAGCTCGACGAGGTCATCCGCGCCTGCTCCGGAGTGGCCATCGACGTGAGCGCCGCTGATTCCTCGGTCAATCCCGGCGGCGAGCTTCCGGTCAGCGTCACGGTCGTGAACCGCTCCGATTATCCGTGGACTCTGTCCGCCGTCGCCGGCATGTACGTGAATCCGGGAAAGGCAATTGGCGCGAAGCTGGCCAACAACGTTCCGGTCAAGGTCGAGGTCAATCTCAAGGTGCCGGACGACATGCCGTACTCGCAACCGTACTGGCTCGTCGACCCTCCGACGAAAGGAGCGTGGACGGTCCGGAACCAGCAGCTCATCGGCCTGCCGGAGAATCCGGTGCAGCTGCCGATCAACATCGCGCTCGACGATAACCAGATGCACACGATCGTCTACACGATGCCGGCGGTTTATCGCTGGACCGATCCGGTCCGCGGCGAGCAGGTGCGGAAGGTCGACGTCGTTCCTGACGTGACCGAGAACCTCGCCTCGAACGTCTACATCTTCCCCGAAGCGAAACCGAAGCCGGTCACGATCGCCCTGCACGACTACGACGCGGCGGTCGCGGTCAACGTGCGTCTTCTCCTGCCGAAAGGCTGGAGCGCCACTCCGGAGAGCATGCCGGTGAAGTTCGAAAAGAAAGGCGACGAGGCGCGGGCCACGTTTTCGGTGACGCCTCCGGCGGGCCGCTCGATCGACCAGCTCGCAGCCCAGGTCGAGCTGCCCAACGGCAAGAAGATCAGCCTCGGCGTCGTCGACATCAACTATCCGCACATTCCGGCGCAGCGCGTCTTCGGCGATGCGAACGCGAAGATCGTACGCGAAGACATCAAGAAGCGCGGCACGAGCATCGGCTACGTCATGGGATCGGGCGACGACGTGCCCGAGGCGCTGCGGCAGATCGGATACGAAGTGACGATGCTGACCGATGCCGACCTCGAGCGCGGCGACCTGTCGAAGTACGACGCCATCGTCACCGGCGTGCGGGCGTACAACACCCGCAAGATCCTGAAGATCGCCCAGCCGAAGCTCCTCGATTACGCGAAGGACGGCGGCACGCTGGTCGTGCAGTACAACACGCTCGACGAGCTGCTCATCCCCTCGCCCGGCCCATACCCGTTCAGGATCACGCACGACCGCGTGACCGTGGAAGAGGCGCCGGTGAAATTCCTCGCGCCGGACAACCCGCTCCTCAACACGCCAAACAAGATCACGGAAGACGATTTCAAGGACTGGGTCCAGGAGCGCGGGCTGTACTTCACGACGAACTGGGATCCGAAATACACGGCGGTCCTGTCGTCACACGATCCGGGGGAGCCCGATCGCGATGGCGGCGAGCTCTATACCCGCTACGGCAAGGGGGTGTTCATCTACACGAGCTACGACTGGTTCCGCCAGCTACCCGCCGGGGTTCCGGGCGCGTACAAGCTGTTCGCGAACATGGTGTCGGCGAGGTAGGGCGCAGGAGAAGATCGCAGATCGCCCCCCGTCACTCTGAGCCGGCGTAACCGCGGGGGCGGTGGATGGGTGGGAGCGGTGGAGCGCGGCGAAGAGTCTCTTACCGGGACGATGAGCCGGCTCGAGCGGAGTGACGGCGGGCTCACCGCGATCGTGCAATCTGGAGACTCTTCGCCGCGCTGCGCCGCTCCCCCCCACCGCCAGCCCGCGGCTCCGCCGGCTCAGAGTGACGGTGGGGCGTCATTTGTTTTCCTCCAATGAAAAAGGAGCAGGTCCGAACCGGACGCGCCGCCTTTTCTGATGCTTGCAGTTCCTCCAGCCACCTGCGATCTGCCATCTGCGATCTATTTCGACCACTCGCCGATCGAGGCGTTGATCTCGCCGGCGAGCTCCTTGTCCTTGTCGGTCGTCAGCTTGAGCGCCTGCTGGGCGGTCTGGATCGCGGCGGCGCGGTCGCCGGCCTTGGCCTGCATGCGAGCCTTGAGGTAGAGGTTCGATGGGGTCGCTTTCGCTTTGATCGAGGCGTCGACCCACTTCGCAGCGTCCTCGTTCAGGCCGGCGTTGAACGCGAAATTCGCGGCGCGGTTGGCGGTCTGCCAGTCGCCGGCAGCGGCTTTGGCCACGGCGTCGCGGGCGTTGGCCATCACCTTCGCCGTCGTGTTCGTGTTCACGGTGAACGGAACGGCCAGGTTCTCCCAGCGCAGCTGCACGGTGGCCGTGTCGGTGCTGACGTTCGGGAACTCGTACGTCAGCCACTCGGTGAATGGCACCTTCTGCGGAGTGGCGGCGACCTTCAGTGCGTCTTTCGTCGCGTCATAGCTGTAGGCTCCCCACTGCTTGGCGACGGTGTTGAAGATGAGAGTCCAGTCGCCCTGCGTCGGGATGGCGAAGAAGGCGTACGTGCCCTTCGGGAGAGTGTGGCCGTTGACTGTGACGTCGTCGCTGAACGAGATCGTGGTGGCCTCGTTGGCGCCGGTGCGCCACGGCTGGCCGTAAGGCACGAGCGCGCCCCAGATCTGACGTCCCTTCACGCCGGGGCGGTGATAGGTGATGGTGATGTCGGTCAGCCCGACTGTCTGGCTGACCGAGGCCGCCTGACTGACGGCGGGATATCGCACCTGCGGAGCGGGAGCGGCCGCCGGGGCCGCCATCTGCGCCGCCAGCGGCAGTGCCACGATGGCGACGAGTGCGAAGAACAGAGCTTTGCGCATGGATTCTCCTTTCCGATTTCGAACCGCCGGATCGTAGCAGAAGTGCAGACTGCAGACCGCAGACCGCAGACCGCAGACCGCAGACCACAGACCACAGACCACAGACCGCAGACCGCGGAAGCGGCACGATCGGGCTGCGGCCCGCGGTCCGTCGTCTGCGGTCTCTCCTCACTGCCAGAGGAACCAGCGTCCGTCGAGCAGCGTCTTCTGCCCGCAGCCGTCGGCGGCGAAGCCGGAGAAGGGGCGATCATAACGGGTTGCGCGGTCGCCTCGTCTCTTCTTTGAACGTTCAAGGCGGAACATTCCAGATTCGGCATAACCACACGGCCATACACCGCGTAACCGCGTAACCGCGCAACCGCGTAACCCCTCCCACCCGCCCACCCGCGCTACCATTACAGAATGCCCGTCGCCCTCGCGATCCTCCTCGGCGTCGGCCTCGCAGCATCTGCCGGGCTCAATGCCTTCGTGCCCCTGCTCTTCCTCTCCGCGGCCGCGCATTTTCACCTCGCCGGCATCGCCCTCGGCGAGCACTTCTCCTGGCTCGCCTCCGAGACCGCGCTCCTGGTGCTGCTCATCGCCACTCTCGTCGAGCTGATCGCCGACAAGTTCCCGGCTGCCGATCACGCGCTGCACATGGTCGGCATGGTGATCCGTCCGCTGGCCGGGGCGCTTGCGGCGGCTTCCGTCTTCACCAGGTCCGATCCGGTGATCGCCGGAGTGGTGGCGATCATGGTGGCCGCGCCGACCTCGCTGGCGGTCAACAGCGCCAAGGCGGCCACGCGGGTGGCTTCGACGGTGTCGACCTTCGGATGCGCGAATCCGATCCTCTCACTGATCGAGGACTTCATCTCACTGGCCGTCGCCGCGATCTCGATCTTCGCGCCGCTTCTCGTTCCCGTCGTGCTGGCCGTCTTCGTGCTGGCGCTCGTCGCGATCACCCGCCGGCTGCGCCGGACAGCTCCCGCGCCACCGTAGGGACGCGCAGCCGCGCGCCCGCTCAGGACTCACGACTCACGACTCAGGTCGGTGGCGGCGCGTTCAGCACGCTGATCCTGCCGTCGAGCTTCGGTGCGAGCGGCTGCGGCATCCGGCGGAGACCCTCGATCAACACGTCGCGCATCATGCGTGACTGATCGACGCTGAGGCGCGCGGGCGGAATCGTCTGCGTGACGGGGAGCAGCCCATCGCCGCCGTTGGCCAGGAAGTCCGGCATGGCCACGCGGTAGAGCGCCGCAGGATCGAGCGGCGTGCCGTCGCTCTTCGTGATCGAGACCACGGGATCGCCTGCGCGTTTCGCGGCGTCGGCAACGAAGCGCAGGCCGCTCACCTGCAGGATCCCGCGATCACCCTTCACGCTCAGCCCGATGAGGTCCGCGATCTGCGCGCCGGTCATGGTGACGATGGCCGGGTAGTTGTCGAACGGGCTCACTTCGAAAATCTGCTCGAAGGTGAGGTCGCCCGCGGGCAGCGGCGAGCGCAGGCCGCCCGGATTCATGACCGCGAAGTCCGCACCGGTGGCGATGCGCGTGGCATCGGCGGTGAGGTCGCCGAGGGTTGATTCGCGCTCGAAGCCATTGGTGAAGGTTCCGCTGGTTCGGATGCCGACGAGCTCGGCACGCTTGGCGGCGACGCGCTCGAGGTAGGGCTGGATGACGGCGGTGATGCGGGCATCGGCGTGGATCACCTCGCCCTCGTACACGCGGGGCACGAACTCGACCGCCGCCGGCGCGTGGCGCGGGTCGCACTCCTCGGTGCCCCTGAAAACATCCGTACAGACCATCGTGGGCGGCCGAATCCGGCTGCGAGCGGCAACGGCCCGATGGGCCGAGGGATCGACCCAGAGATCGATTGTCGAGAACGCTTCGCCGTACGGGAGCGCCTGCGCTGCCGGAACTCCGTTCACGAGCTCGCGCATCTGCTGGTGCGTATGCCCGGCGAAGTAGGCGTCGATGGTTCCGCGCGGCAGGGCCTCCAGGAAGCGCATGGCCTCCTGTTTCTCATCGCAGCTGGCGACGTCGTTCACGTCGACGAGGTCCGTGCAGCGGCCTCCCATGTGGGCGATGACCACGATCGCGTCGGCTCCGGCGGCGCGGGCCTCCTGCGCGGCGCGCTCGGCGGCCGGAACCGGATCGGTGAATGCCAGGGTGGCCACGTTCGAGGCCACGGTCGTGTTGGGCGTATCGGGCGTGGACAGACCGACGATGCCGAGCTTCACGCCGCCGACATCGGTGATGATCCACGGCTTGGCCCATGACGGCGTGCGCCCGGTGGCCTTCTCGACCATGTTCGCGGAGAGGAAGGGAAAGCTGGCCAGGCGGGCGTTGCGCTTCAGGGCGCCTAACGGGTCCTCTCCCGGCGTGCGCACCACCGAGTCGGGCCCGACCGGACCGTAGTCGAACTCGTGGTTGCCCACCGCGGATGCCGTGTAGCCGATGGCGTTGTAGGCCCGCACGACCGGCTCGCCTTCGAACAGGTTCGACTCCAGCGTCCCCTGGAAGAGATCGCCGGAATCGACGACCACGACGTGTCCGGGATTCGCCGCGCGCAGGGCGTCGAGGTATCCCGCCAGGACGTCCACTCCCCCATAGCGGATGCGCAGCGGGGTGTTCTTGACGGCCTCAGTGTGTCCGTCGAACCAGCCGTGGACGTCGGTCGTGCCGACGATGACGATGTGCACGGGCGCACTGGCCGAGGCAGCCGGAGCGGTGACCGGCGGCACGGCCGTCGTGCAGGCGAAGGCGAAGGCGAGGAACAGAAGGAGGCTGGCGGTGCGTTTCATGCGGCGGAGATCATAAGTCCTGAGTGCTGAGTCCTGAGTCCTGAGGCGCAGGAGCGATCCACTCCGGGACTCGGCATTCAGGACTCAGGACTCGATGCGCATGCTTTACCATGCCGCCGCCACTGCCGTTGCGGTGATCCATTTTGCGTTCATCGCCTTCGTCGTTCTCGGAGGATTTCTCGTCCTGCGGTGGCGATGGGTCGCGTGGCTGCACATCCCGGCGGCGGTATGGGGCACCCTGATCGAGCTCGCCGGCTGGTATTGTCCTCTGACGAAAGTGGAGAACGCCCTTCTTCACAAGGCTGGCGAGGCCGGATACAGCGACGGCTTCGTGGCCCATTACATCTTTTCGCTGATTTATCCTTCGGGATTGACGCGCGGGCTGGAGATCGCCATCGGGCTGGTCGTGCTCGCCGTGAACGTGGGTGCGTACGTGAGAGTGCTTCGTTGAAATTCGCAGGTGGAATCCCCCAGCATCCGGTCGACACGACCGACAAATCGTTCGAGGCCCTCGGCCTCGGCAAGACCATCGTCGACGCCATCACCAGGGTCGGCTTCGAGAATCCCACTCCCATCCAGGCGGCCGTCATTCCGATCGCGCTGAGCGGGCGCGACGTCATCGGCCTGGCGCAGACCGGCTCCGGAAAGACGGCGGCCTTCGTCCTGCCGATCGCCGAGCGGCTCACCCACGGCAAGGGCGTGCGCGCCCTGATCCTGGCCCCGACCCGCGAGATCGCCATGCAGACCAAGGCTTTCCTCGACCTGTTCGGCGCCGACCACGGCCTCTCCACCGCCTGCCTCATCGGCGGCGTGAAGATGAGCCCGCAGACCGACGCGTTGCGAAGGGAGCCCGACGTCCTCGTGACCACGCCCGGCCGCCTTCTCGATCACGCCAACCGCCGTCACGTGAAGCTCGACGGGATCGAAGTGCTCGTTCTCGACGAAGCCGACCACATGCTCGACCTCGGATTCCTGCCGCAGGTCCGCGACATCCTCCGCCGCCTGCCGCGCGAACGGCAGACCATGATGTTCTCCGCCACGATGCCCGACTCCATCGAGATGATCGCCTCCGAGTTCATGCACGATCCGTTGAGGATCGACATCACGCCCGCAGGCGGCGCGGCGGAGGGAATCAGCCACCGCCTCTACGTGGTGAAAGCCGAGGACAAGCGCAAAGCGCTGCGCGAACTGCTGCTCGAAGAGCTGGGGTCGACGCTCGTCTTTGCACGCCGGAAGATCGACGCCGACTGGCTCTTCCACGTCCTGGAGCGCGAAGGGCATCCGGTCACGCGGATCCACTCCGATCTCTCCCAGGGCCGGCGCGTCCAGGCGCTGCAGAGCTTCCGGGAAGGGGAGCATCGCATCCTCGTGGCCACCGACATCGCCGGCCGCGGCATCGACGTGCCGGGTATCCGTCACGTCATCAACTTCGACATCCCGGAGAACGCCGACGATTACGTCCATCGCGCCGGCCGCACCGCACGTGGTGCCGCAAAGGGCATCGTCTCGACGATCGCCACCTGGCAGGACCTCGGGATGGTCCGTCAGATCGAGGAAATCCTCGGCGAAAAGATCGCCCGCTGCGCGGTCGCCGGCGTCGAGCCATGGGAAGAGCTGGAGAAGAAGCCCAGCCGCGCGCGACGGCGGCTCTAAACCCTCGTGTGGGGCGGGCTTTCCAGCCCGCCCAAGGGGGCAGGCTGGAAAGCCTGCCCTACACCGACTGCCCTCTGCGCTCTCGTCACACCTGTTCCGCGCGCCGCGTGTCGTACATGGCCTGGTCGGCCAGGCGGATCGCTTCGTCGAGGGAGCGCTTCGCGCCGAATTCAGCGGCACCCCAGGAAACGTGGAACCGCAGTTCCGGCTGCTCCGAGGAGATGTGCGCAACGATCCCGTCGTGCAGTGGCGCCAGCCGCTGGGACACGACCGTCATCGTGGAGTTCGGAATGATGGCCACGAACTCATCCCCGCCCCAGCGGAAGAGGAGGTCGTCGGCGCGGATCAACTGGCGGACGTTGTTGGCCGTCGCACGGATGACGATGTCGCCTGCGGCGTGACCGATGTCGTCGTTGACCTGCTTCAGATTGCAGACGTCGATCATGACCACGACGCCGTTGAGGACTCCGTCCGTGGCGATCTCGTCACCCCGCTGCATCGAGTAGAACGCGTGACGGTTCAACGCCTCGGTCAGAGGATCGGTGTGCAGCTTGACCTCGAGATGGCTGCGCGCGTCGTCGACTCGCGAGAGCACTTCGTTGAGCTCGCGATTGGCTTCCTCGGCCGAAGTCAGGACCATGCCGAACCCGAGGAGCACCGCCAGCAGAAGGTCGATCAGCGACGAGTAGCCGAGAATCGGGATGCCAGCCACGTGCTCGTCGAAAAAGTACAGCGGAACGTATGCGGCGAAGAGCAATGCCTGAAAGAGCAGGGCGATGCGCATCGTCCACCATCCGGTGCCTCGACGGTTCGCTGCCATCGACGACAGGACTCGATACGACAGCGCTAGAGCCACAGACACGATGGCTGCCTGTGGTACGAAAAGATTGTTGAAGGTCGGCGCGAAATGCGTCATGGCCAGCGCCAGCACGACAGCCAGAGGCACCGTGTAGAAGGCGTGCCGGAAAACGAGGCGCGTCCCGGTCGCCAGCTCGCGACAGCCGCCCCACAACAGGAGCAGGTACGTCCATTCCAGGATCAGGTACACCGGCCAGGCCACGATCGTCTGCGTGTGGACGTACAGCCAGACTGCCGACAGCGAGAAGAAGAGAGCAAACCAGCCGAAGGCCCAGCGCATCGCATACGTGCGGCCGAAGATCCGGCCGAGTTGCGCGAGCATCACCCCCAGCAGCAACGTGCCGATCGCCTGGGCGGTGACCGACATCGGCGAAAGATCGAGAGTGCCCATTGTCCGCAGCCCCGCTGCTACCCCCCTCACTCCCATCATGCGATGGCTGATGTGAGCACAGAGTGCAACGACCGTCACGCAAACGTCAATGCACGTACCGAAATCCGACACGGAGGATTCGCGGCAACGGAACGCGTGATCACCGGAGTGGCGTTCGCTTCGAAAGGCCGGTTGAAAACGTTTTCACCGGTCGGGAGCCGCCTAATGTCGGGTCCTAACAGGATCGCACCTAAACCCAATGAGACAAATATCGGGTGCAGGACGCTTGTCATTCCGAGCGTTAGCGAGGAATCTGGGGGAATGGGCGGCGGACGGATCCAGCCACAGGCAATCGCAGTACCAATCGCGCGCCACCCGCCCGCCCAGATTCCTCGCTAACGCTTCCAAGAAACTCCCAGTGTTTATGCGGCTCGCGTGTTCGTTGCCCTTCTCCCCGCCGCAGCGGGGAGAAGGTGCCGAAGGCAGATGAGGGGTCTCCTTTTGAACCAGAACGAGACCCCTCACCCCGGCCCTCTCCCCGCTGCGGCGGGGAGAGGGGGAACGATCGAACGTTTCTTCTCTCCGGTGTCGCGTCTCCGGTGTCGCGCCTGCGCGATTCGAGTGCTCGGAATGACAGGATCGCCCTTCGATTTTTGTCCGCGGCGTCCAGCGCCGTCGAGATCCGCACGACGAGGTTCGGCGGCCACACCGGCTTCGTGGCCGGACGGGTGCCGTGGCGCTGCACGTACTGGGCGGAAGAGATGATCGTGGATTGGCTCATCGGGCGCGGGATTCCGGGTTACGCCGCTGAGGAGTCGCGAATCAGAGCGCAGATGGCAGATCGCAGATCGCAGGTGGGCTGAAAAGACCGACCCGCGATCTGCGATCTGCGATCTGCGCTCCGCCACTTTGGATATCATCGCGCCATGTCCACGACCGAGAGTCCCGCGCGAACGAAGCCGGCGCTCCTGGCGCGATTCGCGTCGTTCGTCGCCGAGCGGCATCCCTTCGCGCTCCGTCCTGCGGTGACGGCGCTGGACATGGCCATCGGCGGTCGCGGCGCCGACGAGCGCGACCCCGTCTCCATCGACGGCCTGCGCGATCCGCTCCGCCGGCTGCTCATGCAGACGCTCTCCGACTTTCTCGCTCCCGACGCCTCCGCTGCGGAGAAGCTTTTCGACGTGCCGGAAACCACGCCGGGCGTGCCGGTCGGCAAGCGGCTGCAGCAGGCCGTCAGCGAGGTCATCGACTCCTGCGACGGCTTCCTTCGCCGCGAAGCGATCGCCGCGTCGCTCACGCCCGACGAAAAGCGCGAAATCCTCCGCGGCATGATCCTTACCCGCGCCACCGACAACCGCCTCAAGCAGTTCTTCACCGCCGGCGAAGTCCGCTACGGCAGTGCCTCCTTCCAGGGCAAGGGCTTTCGCTCGTTAGGTCAGGAAGCGATCTACGCCGCCGTCATACGCTTGCGCCGGGGCGCCGCATACGAGGTGTCGGGGGGCGGGTCTCAGGTGTCGGGCCCACCACCAGCGAATGAACAGGCGCCCCCCGACACCCGGCACCCGACACCCGACACCCGTACGTGGGATGGCGACGTCATCTCCCCGATGATCCGCGACCTCGGCGCGGTCATCGGCATGCACGATGCGCCCGAGACCATCCGCATGGTCCTCAACGCGCAGATGGCGAAAGCCGGCGAGCCGATGAATGGCAAGGACCTCCACGTCGGCGACTGGTCGCACGGCATCTTTCCGGCCATGGCTCCGTTAGGCGCGCCCGCACTGACCATCGCCGGGATGGCCATGGCCTTCAGGATGGAGGGTCACGAGGTCACGAGGTCACGAGGTCACGAGGCGGACGGGACCGCGGAACCTCGCAACCACGCCACCTCGCAACCCGGCCTTCGCGTCGCGGTCTCCTTCGCCGGCGAAGGCGCCACCTCTCTCGGCGAGTGGAACGAGGCCGTCAATACCTGCGCGGCGCACAAGCTGCCGGCGATCTTCTGCGTTCAGAACAACCAGACCGCGCTGTCGACGCCGGCCCGCGAGCAGTCGGCCGTCCGCGTCTTCGCGGAGAAGGGCGCCGCCTTCGGGATTCCCGCGATCACGATCGACGGGACCGATCCGGAAGCGATCGCCTCCGCGTTCGCCTGGGCTGTCGAGCGCGCCCGCGCCGGCCTCGGTCCGGCGTTGATCGAGCTCGTGGCCATGCGCATGTGCGGTCATGCCCATCACGACGACATGCTCTACCTCGGCAAGGACCCCCAGCCGTCGTGGACGTATCCGCAGCTCGTCGAAGGCGGCTATGCCAATCAGGACCTGTACGACTACTGGTCGCATCGTGATCCGATCGCCGGCTACGCCGCGAAGCTCGCCGCCGACGGAGTCATCGCGCCGGGCGATCTGGAGAAGCTGATCCGCGAGGCGGAGGAGATCGTGGAGCGCGAAGCGCGAGCGGTCATCGAGGCCGCGTGGCCGGATCCTTCTCTCGCCGGCACGGGAGTGCTCGCCGACGAGCCGCGGCGAGCTCACGTGGAGGTCCTCGACGAAGAGTGGCGGCAAGGGAGCTCGAAGAACGCCGGGCTGCCGCCGGTGGAAGAGGCGCCGCCGTTCGATCCGAAGGGAAGGACGTTCCTCGACGCGATCATGCTCGGCGTCGGCGACGCGCTGCGAAGCGATCCGCGCGTCTTCGTCTACGGCGAAGACGTCGGCGGAAAGTACGGCAACGCCTTCCTGCTGCTGAAGCCGCTGCTGAAGGAGTTCGGCGATCGCATCATCAACTCGGTGCTCTCCGAGGCGGCAACGATCGGCGTTTGCGCTGGAGCGGCCCTGGAGGGATTTCGTCCCATCGGGGAGATCCAGTTCAACGACTTCATCGCCACGGGATTCAACCAGCTCGTCAACAACGCGGCGAAGATCCGCTACCGCTGGGGCGGCTCGGTGCCGATGGTGCTGCGCATGCCCTGGGGCGGCCTGCGGCACGCCGGGCCGTATCACTCGCAGAATACCGAGGCCTGGTTCTATCGGACGCCGGGGCTGAAGATCGTCGTGCCGTCGACGCCGCACGATGCGCGGGCGCTGATGGCCGCAGCGGTCGCCGATCCCGATCCGGTGATGTACTTCGAGCACATCAACCTCTATCGCGATCCGCGGATCCGGCAGCTTCTCGGCGATGAAGCCCCGCAGCCGCTTCCGATCGGCAAGGCTGCGCTGCGACGGAGCGGCGGCGACCTGGCCATCGTCTCGTACGGCGCGTACGTGCACGTGGGCATGCGCGTGGCGGAGCGGCTCGCGGCGGAGGGCGTGCAGGCGGCGGTGCTCGACCTGCGCTCGCTGGCTCCGCTCGATCGACAGACTCTGCTCGCGGTCGCCCGGCACTGCAATCGCGTTCTGGTGATCGAAGAAGACACGCGCACGGGATCGGTCGGCGAGTCGCTTGCGGCGATCATCCAGGAAGAAGCCTTCGAGTACCTCGACGCGCCGGTACGGATCCTCGGCTCGCTCGACACGCCGGTCCCCTACTCGCCGCCGCTGGAAGAGGAGTTCCTGGCCGGTGAAGAGCGGATCCTGAATGCGGCGCGGCTGCTGATGCGCTACTGACGTTCGAGAGCGTCAGCATCCGCGCGCCAGATGTTCAACGCCGGCGGCGGACAAGGCGTTCAACATCTCGGCGAAGTCGCGGTTCATCAGAACTCCCGCTCTTGAAAGCCCACGCGGAGAGGGTCACGTCCCAGACGAGGGCAATCCGTTCATCAGGCGTGAGGTGCGCATAATCGTCCCGCGGCTCATGGCCGATGCGGTACACCCGCTCCCGCCATTCAGAACGCTTCAGCAGGGTGTGGATCATAAAGCGGCAACCGCGGGCAACTGGCGGCATCGTCAGACCAGCGACAGGCCGGGGATATCGACAAAATCGCTGGTATTCAAGGTCCACAGTGCCCCGTCGCGGACGATGGCAGTCGCGGCGATGGCGAGATCGATTTCGCGACCGCGTGCGCGACGGACGGCCTTGTACAACTGGGCTGCACGCGCGGCCTCGACAGGACCGAACGGAACCGCACGCTCGCGAGGCAGCAGCGCTTCCTGGTCCATCAGCTGTTCGGTCGTGCGCGGGCCGCGGAGCCATTCGTACAAAACGAGAGTCGGGATGGCGAGGATCTGTCCAGAAGCGACCAGTTCCTCGAGGCGATCGAACGACCGGCGAGGCTCGCACAAGCTGTCGATCAGGGCCGACGTGTCGACGACGATCATCCGTGCCGACGGCCCCCACGCCTGCGGGCGGTGCGGATTTCGGCGATCTCGCGGTCGACGCGCCCCGCCGCTTTTCTTCGGACGGGCCGCTCCCGAATGTCGGACAGCACCTTCAGCATTCGCAGCCGCTCCGCCTCGCTGAGCTTTCCGATGCGCTGGTGATACTCCGCGATGGCCTCGCGCACGATCTCGCTCTTGGCTTTGTTCGTTCTCTCGGCGGCATCATCGAGACGACGAACCGTGAGGTCATCGACCGTGAACGTGACCTTTCTTGCCATACTCAGGGAATACTACCATATTCGTTCGTCAGCGAAGCGCTCACCAACCAGACGAGGCCATCTGAATCCTCGTTGAATCAGGCGCGGGGCATGCTGGTGCGACGCTGGCTCCGGAGCGGGGCGAAGGCGGCACCCTATCGGCCGCGATAGGCGTTCCGCACGAACGCCGCATCCTCGGCCGACAGCGGGTCGCCGGCCTTTGCGGCAGCTTCGGCCTGGGCCGGGTTGCGCTGACCTAACAAAACAGTCGCAGTCGCATTGCCGCTCAGCAGCGCTCCGGTGAGTGCCTCCAGGACCGGCTCGGCGTGCCACGCGAACCGCGTCCGCACTTCGGCGGCCGCCTGCTGCATCCGGGCGATGGCCTTCGCGTCTTCGAACTCCGGGATGCCGCTGCGAAAGTCGCCCTTCGGGAAGTGCTGCGGCTCGGCGTACTTGCCGAGGAGCAGTCCGTGCTTCAGAGGCGAGAAGAAGGCCACACCGAGGTCGTGCGCGTCGACCCATTTCTTCAATCCGCTCGACTCGTAGTCGTCGTCGAGGATGTTCCGGTACGGCTGCACCACGTCGGGGTCGACGCGGTCGATGAACTTCATGATCCGCGACGCGTTCCAGTCCGAGAGGCCGATGAAGCGAACCTTCCCCTCGTCGCGCAGCTTTCGCATGGTCGCCAGCGCTCCCTCGAAGTATTCGTCGTGCTCGCCGAACATGCAGTGGTGGAAGTAGTAGAGGTCGAGGACGTCGGTCTTCATCAGCCGGAGCGAGCGCTCGCATTGCTCGCGCATGAACTTCGGGTCGTACCAGTGATTCGACGGCCCCTTGATCCAGCCGAATTTCGACGCGACGAAGATCTCCTGGCGCGGGACCTCGTCCCACATCTTCCCGATCAGTTCCTCGGCATGTCCGTCGCCGTATGCATCGGCCGTATCCCAGTGCGTGATGCCGCTGCGGTACGCGGTGAGCAACGCCTCCCTCGCCAGATGGTCGTCGTTGCCGCTCCAGCCGACAGACTCCCCTTCGCTCACGCGCGGGCCGCCGTGCCCCCACGTCCCAAGGCTGACGGTCGGGATCTGAACGTCGGTTCTTCCGAAGCGAATCTTCTTCATGGCGGCGGATTATAGGAAGGACTGCGGGCGTCCCCCCTGTCCTCTTGCCCGTGTAGGACAGGCTTTCCAGCCTGTCCTCTTTTCCATTGTTCGGACAAGACTCCAATGGGGACAGCCTGGAAAGCCTGTCCTACACCGGGCCGGTCGGGACGCGGTGGCGACAGGCGGGCGAGACGCCCGCAGTCCAATCTGAGATGATCAACAGCCTATGGCCTGCATCTTCTGCGAACAGAAATGGCCCGGCGACCTCGTCTTCGAAGATGACACCGTCTGGGTCGTGCTCCACGAGGACTGGGCGGTGCGCGGCCACGCGATCGTCATCCCGAAAACGCACGCCCTGAACCTCTCGGATCTCGACCCGCGCGCGGGCATGCGCTACTCCGCAGCGTACCGGCGCGCCGAGATCATCCTGCTGCGCGAAACGCAGGCGGAACGCGCAATCATGCTGAAGCTCGGCATCATTACCCCGCACCTGCATCTGCACATCTTCCCGGTCTCGGCGACGCAGGACCGCGCGTCCGTCATGGCCATGATCGACGGCCGGACTCACGAGCCGCGGGACGAAGCATTCGTGAAGCAGATTCGCGAGGCGATGGACAATTTCCGCGAGATCTGAGGAGCGGCGATCGGGTCATTGCGACCCGATGAGCGGGTCATTCGGAGCGCAGCGAGGCGGAATGACACGCTCGCTGCGCCGCGCCGGAATTCGCAATCTCCTTGACACCCGCCCTTTCACTGAATGACGATTCATTCACCTCATGCCTCGACGACCCGCTCCTCCCCCTCACGACATCGGAAGCTTCCGCGGTACGACCAAACGCGAGCGCATCCTCCGCGCTGCCGTCGATGTCTTCGCACAAAACGGTTACTTCAACGCCAAAGTGACCGAGATCGCCAAGGCCGCAGGCGTCGCCGACGGCACGATCTACCTCTATTTCGACGGCAAGGAAGACGTCCTCATCACCATCTTCCGCGAGTACACGCGCGGCTATCTCGAGCAGCTGGAGAAGAAACTGGCCGGCATCAACCGCCCCGAAGATCGCATCCGCGTGGCCATCGGGCACCACCTGGAGACCCTCGGACGCGATCGCGCGCTGGCAGTGGTCTCGCAGGTCGAGCTGCGGCATAGTCTGAAGTTCATGAGCCTCCTCTCCCAGCAGGAGGTCGCGGACTATCTGAACATGCTGAGAAAGATCGTCGAGCATGGACAGTCCGAAGGAGTCTTCCGCCGGAACCTGCATCCGCAGTTCGTCGCGAAATCGGTCTTCGGCATCCTCGACGAGATGGTGACGTCGTGGATTCTTTCCGAGAAAGAGTACGAGCTCGCCGAACAGGCCGATCAGGTCGCCGACCTGGTGCTGGCCGGATTGCTGTAGCGCTCTTCGCGCTGTCGTTGACTGCGGGAGCGGCGAGGGCCGCGGATCCTCCGCCGCTGCAGCGGGCTGTCGATGCCGCCAAACCATTCGCCAAGCAGGTCCTCTTTGACGCAAAGGACATCTTTCCCGCGCCGGTCCTCCGCTGGCACAAGCACGAGTGGACGCGCTTCGGCGAAGGCGTGGCGATCGTCCTGGGCGCCTACGCCGCCGACAACCAGATCGTGAAGTTCGTCTCGCGGCAGCAGAACCCAACGCTCGATCACTACCTGAGCGGAGTCACGCATCTCGGCGGCGGTTACGGCCTCGACCTGGCGGCGTTGCTCGCCGTCAGCGGCTACGCCACGCGCGACGAACGGATGATGGACGCCGGCCTCGACGCGCTGGAATCGTCGGTATTCGCGGCGGGCGTCGTCACTCCCGTGATCAAGCGGGTGGCCGGGCGGGCACGGCCGATCTACAACCTCGGCAAACATTCCTTCCACCCGGGCAACAGCGGATACCAGTCGTTCCCGTCGGGCCACGCCACCAACGCGTTCGCCATCTACAGCGCCATCGCCTCCCGGTACGACGACAACGCATACGTTCCGGCCATCGCCTACACGATCGCCACGAGCGTGGCCATCGCGCGGGTCCACGACCGGGTGCACTTCGCCTCGGACGTGATCGCCGGCGGCCTGATCGGCCATGCCATCGCCAAATCGATCGTGGCCAACCACCGCAAGGCGCACGTCGCGCTGATTCCGACCGGCAACGGCTTCGTGGCGGACATCCGGTTCTGAGCGGGAGCCTTCTTCACCACAGAGGACACAGAGGCCTCAGTGCTACTAAACCTCCAAATTCTCCGCGGCGCGAAGAGATTCTGTCGGGCGCTGCGCGCCCTCAACGCTGATGAACCAGCGAGTTCGGCGGCCTGACGGCCGCCGCTAAATTGTTTCGGCGGTTACGCCGCCTGTTGTTGCCCTGACCGAAGAGTCGGCCACGGTCAAAGTCGGCGAAGCCGGCGACATCATTTAGCGGCGGCCGTCAGGCCGCCGAACCGGGACACGCATTGCATGATTGAGGGCGCGTAGCGTCCGACAGCATTTCGGTTGCGGCGAGTGCAGCGAGCCTGCGCTGTGCCTCTGTGGTGAAGAAACTCAGACGGTCGTCCGGCGCTCAGTATCCTCTGCCTCCAGGGATGGCGGATGGGACATACAATCCGCGGGCTGCAGCAGGCGATCCGCAACACTGAGCTCGAGATGGAAAAATTCACGCGCCGCGACTGGCTCCTGATCGCGATCTGCATCGCCGTCTTCGCGGTGTCGCTGGCCGTTGCCCTGACATGGTTCTCGCGCGCGTTTCCGGAAGCTTCGATCGACTTCCGCTACGACCGCACCGCCTCGCGCGCTCTCGCCGAGCGCGTGCTCCAGGGCGAGCACATCACCGTCGGCTCTCTTCGGCACAGCGCCGTTTTCGACGCCGACGACCAGGCCAAGACGTTCCTCGAGCGCACGCTCGGCCTCGCCAAAGCGTCGACGATCATGCGCCGCCAGGTCCACCTCTGGTACTGGCACCACCGCTGGTTCCGGCCGCTGCAGGAAGAGGAGTACAGCGTCGACGTGGCGCCGACCGGCGAGATCGTGTCGTTCAGCCACAGGATCCCGGAGGCGCGGGCCATCGCCACGCCGAGCGTCACGGTGGCTCGTGCGATCGCCGAGTCGTTCCTGGCGCGCAACGGCATCGCGTTGAATTCGCTCCGCCTCGTCGCCCAGAGCGAGCGCAACCTGCCGCACCGCGTGCAGAGGATCTTCACCTGGGAGTCGACGTCGGTCCGCCCGGCGGGTGCGCCTTACCGCTACGGCGTCACCGTGGACGGGGATATCGTCAGCGGCTTCAGCCAGCACCTGCGCGTTCCCGACCAGTGGCAACGCAGCTATCGCGAGCTGCGGTCGAAGAACGAGCTCGCCGGCAACGTCGACATCATCTTCCTTCTGGTCACGATCATCGCTGCCCTGGCTGTGTTCGTCGTTCGCCTGAGGCGTGGCGACATCCGCGTGCGTTTCCTGCTCGCAGTCGGCATCGTGAGCATCATCCTGGTCACGGCCGTGTCGTTGAACTCGTTTCCCTCCGTGATCGCCGGGTACGACACCACCGTCTCGTATCCCGCCTTCCTGGCACAGTTCGCCGTCCGTTCCCTGTTAGGCGCGATCGGCACGGCCATGCTACTGATCGTGCTGGCCGGCGCCGGCGAGGTCCTCTACCGCGAAAGTGCCCCCCGGCAACTGGCCATCCCGCGGATCTGGACGCCGCGGGCTCTGGGCTCGAAGCGCGTCTTCCGCTCCTTCGTCATCGCCTACGCGCTGGTGGCATTCTTCCTCGCCTATCAGGTCGTCTTCTACCTCGTGGCCGACCACTTCGGCGCCTGGGCGCCCGCCGACATTCCCTACGACGACATCCTCAACAGCGCCTTGCCGTGGGCGGCCGTTCTCTTCGCCGGATTCTTCCCGGCCATGTCGGAAGAGTTCATGTCGCGCGCGTTTTCCATTCCATTCTTCAGCCGCGTGCTGCGCTCGCGCGTGGCTGCCATCGTGGTGGCAGGATTCATCTGGGGCTTCGGCCACGCCACGTATCCGAACCAGCCCTTCTACATCCGCGGCGTGGAGGTGGGGATCGCCGGCGTGATGATCGGCTTCCTCTTCCAGGCATTCGGGCTGCTGCCGCTGCTGATCTGGCACTACACCGTCGACGCGTTTTACACGGCCATGCTGCTGTTCCGCTCCGGCAACGCGTACTACATCGCCTCCGCGGCCGCGGCGTCGTTCATCTTCGTCATCCCCATGCTGATCTCGATCGCGCTCTACCTGAAGCGCGGCGGCTTCATCCCCGACGACGAGCTGACGAACGCCACGATGCCCGTCGCTCCCCCGCCGCCGCACGTGGCGCCCCCCGCGGCCGCGGAGCTGCCGGCGGCACGGCCGCTGACGCGCCCGGCGGTCATCGCCTGCGTCGTGGCCGTGGTGGCCGCCGCCGCTCTCGTGGCGACGAATCCCTCTTCGCCCGACGACGCCGTCGACTATCGAATTACCAGGGCGCAGGCGAAGGAGATCGCCGCGAGCCATCTCCGGACCGTGGCCGGCGTGCCGATGAAGGCGCCCGCGCCGCCTTACTCGCGCGTCATCGCCACTGCGGTCGACGCATTCCGCAACTGGGATCGGCAATCGCCTCGCGAAGACGGCGGCGGGCCGGGAGGATTCGACTCCACGGCCGCGGAGTACATGCTCCGCCACGGCCTGTCGATGGACGGCCTGGTCTCGGTCTTCAAGTCGAAGATCGAAGCCGCCACGTGGACCGTCCGCTTCTTCACGCCGATGAAGAAGGAGGAGATGTTCGTGGAGGTCGACCCGCGAACGTCGCGCGCCATCGGCCGGCACAAATACCAGGCCGAGGCGAATCCCGGGCCGCGGCTGGAGCAGGCGCAGGCGCTGCCGATCGCCGTAGCTGCGTTCAAGCCTTACGGGCTCGATCCGGCGGCATTCGAGCTGAAGGAGGCGCTGAATTTCCAACAGCCGAACCGCCGTGACTGGCTCTTCCACTTCCAGGAGCGGAAGGCGATCGCCGGGGAAGCCTTCCGCCGCGTGAGCGTGCGGGTGGACGGTGCCGAGGTCACGCAGTTCACGACCACGGTGAAGATTCCGGACGCCGTGTACCGCGAGGCCTCGGAGCAGACGCTGCGCAACGTCGTCCTGATCGTGCTCAAGATCGCCGGCTCGCTGACCGGCCTGACGCTGCTTGTGACCGGATTCGTCATGGCCGCTGTCAGGCGCCGTCCGCACTGGCGGCGAGCGCTCCGATGGATGCTGGCCCTGGCCGTCATCCCGATCCTGGATGCCTTCGCCGGCTACGAAGACGCGCTGTTCGGCTACCAGACGTCGGTCCGCTGGGACACATTCCTGGCGGGCCTGGCCGTGGACGTTTTCCGCAGCGTCGGACTGAAGATCGGGATCCTCTTTCTTGCCGTGGCCGTGATCGATGCTGCGTACCCGTGGATCTTCGGAGTGTTTTCGCGCGAGGGACGGTCGCGCTTCGGCCGCAGCGCGGTCGTCGCCGCAGTGACCGTGTTAGGCGTAATCGCCGCCCTGCGCACCATCATGCAGCTCGCTGCGGACCGCTTTCCGTCGACCGCCAGCGTCTCCATCGACATCCCGAACGCCGTGTCCGTCACGTTCCCCGCCCTGCTGGCCATTGCCGATGCCCTCTTCAACACGATCGTCGGCAGCGCCGTCATCGCCTCGTTCGCGGTGGCCCTTGGCCTGATGCGAAAGCGCGCCTGGCTCAGCGAAGGGCTGATCATCGCCATCATCTTCTGCGCCGCGCTCGACCCGTCAGCCACCGCCGCGCGAACACCGCTGATGCTGGCCCGCGCGGCCGTGCTGGCCATCGCGGCGTGGACGACGATCCGCTATCTGCTGCGCGACAACCTCCTCGCCTGGCCCGTCACGATCTTCATCGCGGCCATGCTCAACGGCATCGTGGGCATGGCCGGCAACGACCGCCCTGACCTCCTGGCCAACGCCGGGGTCGTGGGAGTCGTGCTCGTCGCCGCCATCGTCTGGCTGGTCATGCCGCGCGGTGCCGGCTTCCAGCCGGCCGGTCGTCGGGCTTCCAGCCCGACGACTTAACGATCGCGCGAACAGCGGCCGGGCAAGATGCCCGTCCGCCGGCCGGCTGGAAGCCGGCACCCCGCCTCGAGACCCTCACCTCCGCAGCCGCGACTCCTCGACCATCAGACAGCGATCCTGCACGACCTTGATCCCCGCCTTCGCCAGCGTCTCTGCCGCTTCGTCGTTGCGGATGCCCAGCTGGAGCCACACCGCCTTCGGCTTCACCGCCAGGATCTCCTCGAGGTGCTGCGGGATGTCGGTGGGACGGCGGAAGACGTCGACCATGTCGATCGGCCGTCCGATCTCGGTGAGTTTCCGGAAGACGGGCTTGCCGAGGATCTTCGTGACGTCGGGGTAGTAGACGGGAACGGGAATGACCTCGAAGCCGGCAGCGGCCATGTGCGCGGGCACGTAGTGGGCTGCCTGGTCGGCGTGCGACTCGGGCTTGATGCCGAGGACTGCAATGGTCTTGGTACTGCGGATGAGCTGCTCGATCCCGTCAGCGTCCGTGATCAGGTTGGCCTGCCAGTCAGCCATTCGAATTCTCCCTTGCGTCGAGTCTGCGAAAGCGTATACCACACGTACGGCATGGGTTCCGGTCACCGAAGGCGCGTCCCACCGCTCCAGCATTCGAGACGGGAACGGCCGTTCACCGCGTGATCCGACCGTATGTGACGCGCGGAGACTGACTCCGACTTGCGCCGTAACGTCACCTGAGGCTGCGACAAAGGTCGTGGCGCTCTTGACGATGCTGCAGTACGGTGCCGCGCTCAGACATGAAGCGGCTTCTCGTACTCTGCGCGCTCTTCGCATTCGCCAACACCGCTGTCGGGCAGACCGCCGGCCGGTACATCGTCGGCACGCGCCATCCGTCGCTGCAGGGCGCACGAGAAATCCTGACCAACGAGCTCGAGCCGCGCAGCTTCCGCACAGCCGTTCCGTTCGAGTCGATCGACGGCTTCGCGGTCGACCTCCTTCCCGATGAAGTGACACGGCTCCGGCATTCGCCGAATGTCCGTTATGTCGAGCTCGATCAGGACGTCCACGCCCTGGCCGACACCATCGTCCCCGGAACCGAGACCATCCCGTTCGGCGTGACGATGATCAACGCGCCCGCGGTCTGGCAGTACAGCAAGGGCGGCGGGGTGATGAGCGGCATGCCGACCGTTCATATCGCCATCATCGACACCGGCATCGCCTATCAGCACCCCGAGCTCGTGTCCGCGTTCCGGGGCGGCTGGAATGAAATCACGCAGCAGCCGGACCCGCTGGACGACAATGGACACGGCACCCACGTCGCCGGAACGATCGCCGCGGCCCAGGACGGATCGGGAGTCGTCGGTGTCGCGCCTCAGGCCGACATCTATTCGATCAAGGTCCTCGATTCCTGCGGGAGCGGCCAGCTGTCGCGGATCGTCCAGGCCATCGACTGGGTGCTCAACGCCAAGAAAGTGATCGGCGGCAACTGGATCATGAGTCTTTCGCCCGGCTCCGACCAGCCATCTCAGGCCGAGACCGAGGCCTTTCAACGCGCCGCCGACGGCGGGATCCTCGCGTTCGCGGCCTCCGGAAACAACTACAGCGACAACCCGGTCGACGGGCTCGCATTCCCCGCCGCGCTTCCGACGGTCGTCTCCGTCGGTGCTGTCGACTCGGCGGGGCAGATCGCATACTTCTCGCAACGCGGAAGGGATCTGAAAATTGTGGCGCCTGGGATGGAAACGCTGTCGACAGCCTTTGGCGAAAAGGTAACGACCAGCGACGGTCGAGTTATGTTCGGTACGCTCGGCGAGGCCGAGAAGCTCTGCTTACCGAGCCCTTCGATCGTGAGCCTGCCCTTTGTCTTCTGCAATCTTGGTGGTCCCTCCGATTACCCGCCATCTGTGCGAGGCAAGATCGCTCTCGTCGAGCGGGGTACGTTCACATTCTTCGAGAAAGCCGAGTACGCAAAGCTCGCAGGAGCGGCCGCCGTTGTCGTTTACAACAACACCAGCGGGATTTTCGTGGCTTCTTTGGGTACTCCGGTCTCTGCGAATTCGATTGCCCCATTCGTGTTGATCTCTCAGCAGGATGGCACGGCCCTGAGATCAACTCCAGACGCGCTCGTAACCCTTTCATTCGGTTGCCCCGGGCACTTACTCATGCAGGGAACGTCCATGGCTACGCCGCATGCCGCCGCCGCAGCTGCTCTGCTCTGGTCCATGGCACCTGACGCGACGGCCAGCCAGATCGAGAACGCGATGCTGAACACAGCCCGCGATCTCGGAGCGCCCGGCTATGACACGACGTACGGCTTCGGCCTGGTCGACGTGCTCGCCGCAGCGAGGGTCGTCGCGCCGCAATTCTTCGCCGCGCACGCGCCCACCGGCCGTCCCTTCCCTCGGCGCGGCCACTAACCCGTTTCGCCCTCCCTGAGCCACGGTCGCGTCCGCTTTCTTCCACGAAGCCAGTGGCGGGCGGTGTAACGACAATTTCGTATTTCGATTGACCCCTCTCGGAATTTGCGCCGGGGCAGAAAACCTTCTGCACAGAAACGCAACGAGGGAGCCAAATGCAGCGAGCCATTGCCGTTCTTGCGGTCGCATTCCTTGCGGTGTCTGCCTTCGCCCAACAGCAGACTCATCGGTTCGTGGTCGGAGTCCGCGCCCAGCGTGACCATCACGCTCTCGTCAAAGAAGCCATCGACCTCGATGCACCGGCGCTGGCCTCGCGCAGTTTCCAGGACTTCAGCCACATCGACCAGTTCGCGGCCGACCTGACCGACGACGAGGCCGCGGTGCTCCGGGAACGGAGCGACGTCCGTTTCGTCGAGCCGGTCATGACCGTCCACGCCTATGAGACGCCGGCCGTTCGCGCGCCATTCAAGGCCGTCCCGCAATTCCGCGATCCGAACGTGCAGACCATCCCCTACGGCATCACGATGGTCCACGCGCCGGATACCTGGGTGGCCGACCACGGTGACAACGTCAACGTGGCCATCATCGACACAGGGATCGACTACACGCATCCCGACCTGAAGGACGAGTACGCCGGCGGCTACAACGCAATCTGCGCTTCCGACATCAATTGTGTAAACACCGCGAAAGTCACTGATCCCCTCGACGACAACGGGCACGGAACGCACGTGGCCGGGATCGTCGCCGCCGAGGACAACTCCATCGGTGTGGTCGGAGTGGCCCCGCACGCGCGAATCTGGTCCATCAAGGTCCTCGACAGCTCCGGCAGCGGAAGTACCGCGGACATCTCCGCGGGCATCGACTGGGTCGTGGCCAAGAAGGCCGCGATCGGGGGCAACTGGATCATCAACATGTCGCTGGGAATCTGCGCAGATCCCACGAACACCCAGTGTGCGTCGACGCCCCCGCTGTCGATGCAGAGCGCCTGTCAAAGGGCCTCCGACGCCGGAGTGCTGATCTTCGCTGCCTCCGGAAACGACTCCGCCGCCGGCGCACCGGCTCCGGTCGGCTATCCGGCCGCGTTCTCGAGCGTCATGGCGGTCGGTGCCGTCGATTCGACACAGACGATTGCCGACTTCTCGAATCAGGGGCCGGAGCTGGCTGTCGTCGCCCCGGGTGTGGATGTGCTTTCGACCTATCCGGTGGGCCAGGGCGTGAACTCCTACGCACAGAAGTCCTCGACGGTGTACAACGCGGACGGGCTGGCCGGCTCGAAACAGGGCACTGTGACCGGCCGCTTCGTCTACTGCGGAATCGGTGCGAGCGCCTCCGACTTTCCTGCTGCCGTGAAGGGAAACATCGCCCTGATCGAGCGCGGCACGGAAACGTTCAATACGAAGACGAAGAACGCCGTGGCCGCGGGCGCATCGGCCGTCATCATCTACAACTGCTCCGTGGCCGCATCGCCGAGCACCTGCGGCAACGACGATTTCAGCGGCGGGTGGACGCTGATCGGGAAGGTCGATTCCACCGGCCAGGCAAACCGCGGCTGCTCGGATCCGACCAGCCCGGTGTTCAGCACCTGCAAGGACGATCCCGCCGATCTGGCCTATCCGTGGCCGGTGACGATCCGCCTGGACAACGCCGACGGCCTGGCCTTCCGTTCGGACTCGAATGCCACGGTCACGGCGGCGAATCTCGCGGACGACTACGCGACGCTGAGCGGAACCTCGATGGCCACTCCCCATGCGGTGGGCGTGGCCGCGCTGGTCTGGTCCGCGGCGCCGACCGCCACGGCCAGCCAGGTGCGGCAGACCATCGTCTCGACCGCTCACGATCTGGGAGTCCCGGGGCAGGATCCGGTCTACGGGTTCGGCCTGGTGGACGCGCTCGCCGCGACCAAGTCGATTGCGCCGCAGATCTTCGGCTCCGGCGCCACACCGCCGAAGGCGCCGCCGACCGGCCGACCGTACCTGAAGCGCGGGCACTGAGCAGGCGTTAGGCGGGCATAATCAGGAGTGCGGACGTCCTCGTCCGCATCCGCCGGACGTCTCGTCCGGCGGTGATACATCCGGACACGGCGAAGCGATCGGACGAGGACGTCCGATCGCCGCCGACGGGACGTCCGCACTCCGAGTGACGCTTCGCCGGTCGAGAATGACACTCTCACCGTCCGGCACTCGTCACTTCGTTATCATCGCCCGCCATGAAGCTCGTCGTCGTAGCACCGGAGTCGTTCCAGGATCTCGCTCTTCTTCGGCGGCTGGAGTCGCGTGACCTCGCCATCGTCGTCTCCGAATCGACGGAAGTCCTGAAACGGGCCATCGCCGATGCCGATGCCATTGCGCTCGCGCCCCGTCACGGGCGGCTCCTGCGCGAGCTGTGGCCCCGCGCCTCCAAGCTCCGCTGGGTGCACACCCTCGGCGCAGGCGTGGACACGCTGCTCTTCGACGAGGTCGCGCACAGCGGCGTGATCGTCACCAACTCCCGCGGCCTTTTTGCCGACGCGCTGGCCGAGTTCGTCATCGCGGCGATGCTGTGGTTTGCGAAAGATCTGCGCCGCCTCGCCGACAATCAGCGCCAGCACCGATGGGAGCCGTACACGGTGCAGCGGCTGGAGGGACTCACCGTCGGGATCATCGGCTACGGAGGGATCGGACGCGCCGTTGCGCGCCGGTCGCACGCTCTCGGCATGCACGTCATCGCCACGCGCCGGCGCAGCGAGCTGGCCAGCGGCGACGCCATCGTGAGCCGCATGTACGAGGCTCGCGAGATCGACGCGCTCGTCGCCGAGTCGTCCTACCTCGTGCTCTCCACGCCGCTGACCGCATCGACGTATCGCCTGATGAACGCCAACAGGTTGTCGCTGATGCGCAGCGACTCGGTCCTGATCAACGTCAGCCGCGGCGAAGTGGTCGACGAACGAGTTCTGGTCGGACTCCTGCGCGATCATCGGATTCGCGGCGCGGCTCTCGACGTCTTCGAGAGCGAGCCGCTGCCCCAGTACGACCCGCTGTGGGCGCAGGACAACGTTCTGATCTCGCCCCACAGCGCCGACCACACCGGCGACTCCCACGCCCGCTCGATGGCGTTCTTCCTCGAGCAGCTGGACCGTTTCCAGCGAGGCGAGCCGCTCGAGAGTGTCGTCGACAAGCAGGAGCGGTACTGAGCCGACGCAGGGACGCGCAGCAGCGCGTCCGCAACCCTGCTCACTTCCTGCCGACCACAGCTGCGGACGCGCTGCTGCGCGTCCCTACGCTCCCCCTTGACAGAATAATCCGTCGCACCTATTGTTAGCACTCACAAAGCCTGAGTGCCAGCCACTCGGCTCCTTCAGAGCACCTTATCGGCGGGCCCACCCGCTCGTAAACTCAAGAAAACACACCCGAAAGGAGAAGTCACGAATGGCAACATCAACGGCAGTAAGCCTCAAGATCCGCCCGCTTTACGACCGCATCGTCGTCCGGCGCCTCGACGTCAAGGAGCAGGTGCGAGGCGGCATCATCATTCCCGACACGGCGAAGGAAAAGCCCCAGGAGGCCGAAGTCATCGCGGTCGGCGACGGCAAGTACGACGACAACGGCAAGAGGATCAAGCTCGACGTCAAGAAGGGCGACAAGATCCTGATCGGCAAGTACTCGGGAACGGACATCAAGCTCGAGGACATCGAATACACGATCCTTCGCGAGGACGAAGTTCTCGCCATCGTCGAGTAGGCGCGCGCACAACCCGGCTCCGCCGGCTCTTGGCTGCTGGCTCCTGGCTCTTGGAAGCCTCGAGTCCCCCAAGAGCCAACAGCTGAGAGCCAAGAGCCAAACAAGGAGAAACACACATGGCAAAGAGAGTGACTTACGGTGAAGAGGCTCGCCAGGCGATCCTCAAGGGCGTCAACAAGCTCGCCGACGCGGTCAAGGTGACGCTCGGTCCGAAGGGCCGCAATGTCGTCATCGAGAAGAAGTTCGGTTCGCCGACCATCACCAAGGACGGCGTGACCGTGGCCAAAGAGATCGAGCTCAAGGACGAGCTCGAGAACGCCGGCGCACAGATGGTCCGCGAGGTCGCTTCGAAGACCTCCGATACCGCCGGCGACGGCACCACCACCGCCACCGTTCTGGCGCAGGCGATCTATCGCGAGGGCATCAAGAACGTGACCGCGGGCGCGAACCCGATGGACGTCAAGCGCGGCATCGAGCTGGCTGTGAAGGCCGCGGTCGACTCGATCGACAAGATGGCCAAGCCGGTCGAAGGGAAAGACATCGCCCACATCGGCACAATCTCCGCGAACAACGACGAGGAGATCGGCAACATCATCGCCCAGGCGATGGACAAGGTCGGCAAAGACGGCGTCATCACGGTTGAAGAGGCCAAGGGTCTCGACACCAACCTCGAGGTCGTCGAAGGCATGCAGTTCGACCGCGGCTACCTGTCGCCGTACTTCGTGACCGATCCGGAGCGCATGGAAACGGTCCTCGAGAACGCCAAGATTCTCATCTACGAGAAGAAGATCTCCTCGATGAAGGACCTCCTCCCGATCCTCGAGCAGGTGGCCCGCCAGGGCAAACCGTTCCTGATCATCTCCGAGGACGTGGAAGGCGAAGCTCTGGCGACACTGGTCGTCAACAAGCTGCGCGGCACGCTCAACGTCGCCGCCGTGAAGGCGCCGGGCTTCGGTGATCGCCGCAAGGCCATGCTCGAAGACATCGCCATTCTCACGGGCGGCCGGCTCATCTCCGAGGACATCGGCGTCAAGCTCGAGAACGTGAAGTGGGAAGACCTCGGCGACGCGAAGCGCGTCACCATCGACAAGGACAACACCACGCTGGTGACCGACACCGACGAGAAGGCCCGCAAGGAGACCATCGCCGGCCGCGTCAAGCAGATCCGCCAGCAGATCGAGGACACGACCTCCGACTACGACCGCGAGAAGCTCCAGGAGCGCCTGGCCAAGCTCGTCGGCGGCGTGGCGGTGATCAAGGTCGGCGCTGCAACCGAGACCGAGATGAAGGAAAAGAAGGCGCGTGTCGAAGACGCCATGCATGCCACGAAGGCAGCCGTGGAAGAGGGCATCGTCCCGGGCGGCGGCGTGGCTCTGCTTCGGGCCATGGAAGCCGTGGGCAACCTCAAGGCCGACGGCGACGTCAAGGTCGGTGTCAACATCATCAAGCGCGCTCTCGAAGAGCCGTTCCGCCAGATCGTCTTCAACGCCGGTCAGGAAGGCTCCGTACTGCTCAATGAAGTTCGCCTGAAGGGCGGCGCGTGGGGCTTCGACGCCCGCAACGACAAGCTCGTGGACATGCTCCAGGCGGGCATCATCGATCCGGCCAAGGTGACCAAGCAGGCGCTCCAGAACGCCTCCTCGATCGCCGGCCTGATGCTGACCACCGAGGCCCTCGTCTCCGAGATCAAGGAAGAAGACAAGGGTGGCGCCGCAGCTGCTGCAGCCGGTATGGGCGGCGGCATGGGCGGGATGTACTGAGACCCAGGCATTCCTGCCTGCGCCGCAAGGACAATTTGCCACAAGAAGGGCGAGTCGAAAGACTCGCCCTTCACTTTTTCTCAGGCATGAGCACGGAGGCCAGCCGATCGCTTGCAAAGACCAGGCGCATGATTCCGTCGCTGGTCTTGTAGACCCAGATATCGGTGGGCGTTCCCTTGATGACCTGCGAAGGCGCTCCGAGAACATTCAGAACCTCGCGCCTCGTCAGTCCCGGCCGCAGTCCGGCTGAGGCTTGCCATACTCGATGCGCAGCGCCGCAGGCTGTGCGAACAGCGGAACACAAACGGTCGCGGTAAGGATCGCGTCGACAAGGATTCGCATGCTGGTGCCTCCTCGGACAGTGAGTCGCGCGCCAGTCCTCAATCTAGGTCCCCCCTCTCGACAGCAACGGCGTTCAATTCCGACAGTGACGAGGGCTGCCGATCCAGAGTTCTCGACGAAAGGCCTGAGGACTCCCTTCGCTTTTAGGCGACCGTGCGGAAGCGCTGACCGCCTGGAGCTGCCGAGGCCGAGGCATATTCGTCGAGGGAAGCATGTGGACGTCTGCAAACGGCGTGTTTTCAAGATCTTCTTTGCTTCCGGCATCAACATTGCTGGCCACGCGAAGCAGACCAGCGGAGATCTCGACAAGGACGGCGTAATCCGTCCTTTTTCTTTTTGCGCCATCGCGCCAGGGATCGGAGGAGGGCTTCGATGCGACAGTGGACGATGAAACTTCCGCGGGAGCTGCGGCACGGAGGCACTACCTACCGAATCGAGGTGATCGGCGTCGAGCGCAGTGACCGGACATGGGAAGGACGGCTCCGGTTCAGCGACGGTGACGAGAAGTCGGTCACGACCGGCGAAGAGACGAGCCAGCCGAATCGCGACGCACTCGAGTACTGGGCCACCGGCCTGGAAGTCGTCTATCTCGAGGGAGCTCTGCAGCGCGCCATCGACGCAGCGAATCGAGGAGGCTCGTCATGAGACTCGAGCCGATGGAGCTGTACGTGCTGGACTGCTTTCGAAGACGGGGCAAGGTTTCCCTGCGCCTCGACGAAATCGTCGCTGGCTGCACCGTCACACGCCGCAATGCCCTGACCCTGGCGCTGCTCCAGCTTTCCGACGATCAACACCTCGTGACACGACGAAAGGCGCGCGGAGGCGACATCATCGAGCTCACCGAAGAGGGAAAGCACTACGTCGCGCTGGCCGGCGACGAAGCCCGTGATCACATGGAGCGCGGCTGAACGCAGTGCGCTGAAAACAAAACGGGCGAGCCCTGGTGGGCTCGCCCGTTTCGTTTGGTGGACCCAAATGCGCTAGCTCTCAATGCTGCATGCGCAGCACGTCTGCAAGCGCGGGAGCGGGCATGGGCGCTCCGAAAAAGAATCCCTGCATGTCGGCGCAGCGGCGGTCGAGGAGGTACGACAGCTGCGCCTTGGTCTCGACGCCCTCGGCAACGATGCCGAGATCGAGGCCTTTGGCCATCATGATCATGGCCCGGACGATGGCGGCGTCATCCGAGCGGTCGGTGACGTGGTGCACGAAGTTGGGGGCGATCTTCACCGAGTCGATCGGCATTTCTTTGAGGCGCACGAATGATCCGCCGCCGGTGCCGAAGTCGTCGATGGTGAGGCGGACGCCGATGTCCTTGAGCGAGCGCATCAGATCGACGGCGCGATCATTGGAGTTCAGCGTGCCCTCGGCGATCTCCAGCTCCACCGAGCGCGGGCTGAGATGCTGACTGGCGATGGCTTCGTCGACGCTGCGCACGAACGGTTCCCCGACGGCGAGCTGGCGCGCGGAAATGTTGATAGCCACGCGCACGTCGCGAAGCCCTTCGTGCTGCCACTGCTTGGCCTGACGGCATGCTTCGCCGATGACCCAGGTTCCGATTCGCTCGGCCAGGCCGCCCTCTTCGGCGGCTTCAAGGAATGCATTCGGACCGAGGACGCCGAGCTGCGGATGGCGCCAGCGCAGGAGGGCCTCGATGCAGTCGATGCGGCCGGTCTGCACGTTGACTTCGGGATGGTAGTAGAGCTCGAGCTCGTTGCGGTCGAGCGCCGAGCGGACGCTCGCGGCGATGGCGGCGCGCTGCAGGGCGCGGGCATTCAGCTCCGGCTCGTGGAACTGGTAGCGTCCACGTCCGCGCTCTTTCGCGCTCAGCATCGCAGCCGCCGCAGCCCGGATCAGGTTCTCCGCATCGGTGCCGTCTTCCGGCAGCACGGCGATACCGATGCTGGCGTGCATCTCGATCTCCCGTCCCTCGATGACGAACGGGTGGGACAGCGCGTTGAGCACGCGCTGCGAGGCGATGGCAGCGTCGGTCCCGCTCTTCACCTTGGCCAGGAGGATCATGAATTCGTCTTCACCATAGCGGGCCAGCGAGTCTTCTTCACGCACGCAGGCGCTCAGGCGATCGGCCACGGCCTTCAGCACTCGATCGCCGAATCCACGGCCAAACGAGGCGTTGATCACCTCGAAACGGTCGAGGTCGAGAAGCAGCACGGCCATCGGAGTGCCGCGCCGGCGCGCCTGCGCCAGGGCCACTTCGGTGCGGTCGACGAACAGCATGCGGTTGGGCAGCTGGGTGAGCGTGTCGTGGTAGGCCTGGAACTCGAACCGCTCCACGGCGACGCGCTGTTCGGTGATGTCGAACATCGCCCCTTCGAGAACCGGGGTGTGGTCCGGGTCTTCGACCAGTTTCAGGTTCTGCATGACCCACACGACGCGTCCATCTTTACCGCGCATGGCTACCTCGATGCTGGAAACGATCCCCAGATCGCGCAGGGCCGCCGTCACTGTGTGGAAGTCCGAGGCGTTGGTGTAGTCGAACAGCCCATGGGACAGGAGTTCCTGGCGGGAACCGAAGCCGAGCATCCGTGCGCAGGCTTCATTGCAGTCCAGCAGCCGTCCGTCCATGGCCTGACGAAAGGTGGCCACGAGCTCTAACGGTGCGAATGGGGAGTAGTTGCTCATACAAGTCTGGCAGTACACGTTTGCCATACTTCACGCTAAGTGCACGGGGGGAACTTTGCTATCGATCGATGGTTAAGGGGGGGTCTACCGAAGGATAGACGCGGCTCTACACCATTCCGCGCTCGTAGGCGTACATGGTGAGCTCGACCCGGCCGTGGACCCCGAGCTTTTCATAGATGGCGTGGAGGTGGGACTTGACCGTTCCTTCCCCGATGTCCAGGCGGTTGGCGATCTCCTTGTTCCGCATCCCCACGGCGACCATCTTCACGATCTCCGCTTCGCGCGGCGAAAGAGACTCGACCACTTTCACCGATTCCTGCTTCTGCAGCACCCGGTCGAGGGCCCGGTTGACCAGGGCCGGCTCGAGCGAGCGCTCCCCGGCGTGCACACGGCGGACGCAGTGCACGAGCTTGACCGCCGCCGCCTCCTTCAGTACCAGGCCGCAGACGCCGAGTTGAACTGCCTCCACCACCTCGTCGTCTTCCATGGAAGCGGTGAGGAGGACGACGCGTGTGGCCAGGCTTTCCGCGCGCAATGTGCGCATCACGGAGAGACCGTCTCCTTCGGGCATGCGCAAGTCGAGAACCAGGACGTCGGGCTTGAACCTCCGAGCGGCGTCGATGGCCTCCCGGCCGCTGGTGCAGGTGGCGATGACATCGAAATCGCGCTCTCGCCGGAACAGTTGTTCCAGGCCCTCGAGAATGATGCGATGGTCGTCGGCCAGAACGATGCGAATCATTTATGTCCCCGACCAGCCGAGGGGAATGGAGATCTCAATGCGCGCTCCATTCTCGCCCGAATCCACGTTGAGGTCTCCGTTGAGTGCCGCCACGCGCTGCGCCAGCACGAACGGGCCGCCGGCACCGCCGCGGATCTCCTCGAGAGTGCGCCGGCCGTGGAAGGGGAAACCCGAGCCGTTGTCCACCACCTCGATGCGCATTCTGCCTTCGGCCGTGGTCAGAGTGACGTCCACTTCCGTGGCGGCGCCGTGCTTGGCAGAATTCGTGACCGCCTCCTGGATCAGGCGCAGGGTCTCCTGTCCGAGGAACGCCGCAACGAGCGGATCGACACGCTCGCCGTTGAAGGAGACTTTCACGCTCCACTGAGCCTCGAAGCGACTGCGCCATTCCTCCAGGCGTTCCCGGAAATCGAACTTCATCTCCGTGCGGCGGCGTGGCCCGAGGTTTTCCACGTAGGCTCTCAGCTCGCGCTGGTCGGACATGATGTTGGCCTGCGCTTCCGTGAGCATGGCATGGGCACGCTCAGGATGCTGGGTCAGGATCTCGTGCACGGTCTCCAGCTGCAGGACGATGCCGGTGAAGGACTGCAGCAGACCGTCGTGGAGGTCGCGGGCCACGCGCATGCGCTCCTCCGCCACGGCGGCCTGCTTTTCGGATTCCACGCGGGCCGCGCATTCGAATTGCCTGGCGATCAGAAGCCCCAGCACGTCTCCGACCAGAAGTAGCTCCTGAGAGTGATGCTCCGGGTCGAGGAGGTAGATGCGGCCGTCGATGATGTCACCGTGCACCGGCAGGGAGAGCACGGCTTTCATCTCGCAGGTGCTGCGCAGCTCGGGATCGATCAACGCAGGAGCGCCGTCGAATCGGCGGCCGTCCGAGGTGATGGCTGCACCGCCCACCGCCTGATAGAAACTGTGGTTCTCCACGGCAGGATCGACGAGAGGTTCGTAACGGCCGGCCTGTTCCTCGACACAGTTGAACGTTTCGCCCGACAAGCGTCCAACAATGCGCCACGGCTCCTCGGCTTCTTCCCAGACCATCACCGCGTTCCGGCAACCGTAAAGCGAGCTACACGACTGCAGCGCGTCTCGGGCGACGTCACGCGGCTGCGGCCGGAACTCGCGCGGCCAGTTGCGCAGAATCGAGCTGATCTCTTCGGCGGTAAGCATTGTGGAGCGCCCGGGGCGCCTGGAACCGGCGCCATGTTAGCGCCGGAAGAGCGGAAGTACGAGTGATGGACCGCAGACCGTAGACGACAGACCACAGACCACAGACCGCAGACCACAGACCGCAGACCACAGACCACAGACCACAGACCGCAGACTGCGGACCGCTGTTCGGGTGTGGTCAGAGCAGATCGCGACCTAACGTGCGTGACAGCGGCGGCACGCTCCGTCTGCGGTCTGCGGTCTTCGCTCCCCGTCCGTTCTCCACTCTGCTACCCTGACGCGGTCAAATCGTCCTCAGGACACCACCATGAAATCCGCTTTCCTCCTGGCACTCCTCACCGCCATGGCCCTGCCATTGCCCGCCCAGCAGAAGCTCGTCGAATCGATTGAAGTCCGCGTGGTCAACATCGACGTGGTCGTCACCGATCGAGCCGGCAATCCGGTCACGGGCCTGACCAAAGACGATTTCCAGCTGTTCGAGAACGGACGGCCGCAGACGATCACGAATCTGTATGAGGTCCGGCCGGAGACCACGATCGCGGCACCCGCACCAGCTGCGGCAGCCACTGCGGCGCAGCCCACGCTACCGCCACCCGCCGAAATGCGCATCCGGCGCTTCGTCATCTTCATCGACAACTATTCGCTGCATCCGTTCAAGCGAAACCAGATCTTCAAATCGCTGAACAAATTCGTGGACGAGCAGATGCGCCCGGAAGACGAGGCGGAGATCGTCCTCTGGTCGCAATCGCTGAAGATCATCACGCCGTTCACCACCGACAGGAAGGCGCTGAAGGCCGGCATTGCTCAGCTGTCGGAGCACAGCAACTCCGGCATGTCCATCGACAACGAGGCCGACCAGGTCAGACGGCGATGCCAGGAGTGGCTCGACGTGGCCCGTGACGGCAAACTCTTGACGATGCCGCAGGCATACGACATGTGCAAATCCGAGGTCAGCGCACATGCCGATCGCGTGTGGATGATCTCGAAAACACTTCTCGAAGCCATGCGTCTGACCATGACGACTCTCTCCGGCCTGGAAGGAAAGAAGGTCATGATCTTCGCCGGAGCTCACCTGCCCGAGCAGCCCGGACGCGAGCTCTACATGTACATGGTCCAGCTTTTCAGCCCGTTCCTCAGGAACATCAACCCGACGCAGGGATTCATCACCGATCGCTCGCAGACGTTCTCGATCGAACGGCTGGCGCGCCAGGCCAACGCCGACGGCGTGACCATGTACATGATCGATGCGGCCGACTCGCGCGACACGAAGAGTGCCGAAGAAGGCCGAATGATCGAGGGTGACGAGTCCTTCATGAAGTTCACGAACACGGCCACGGCTTACCTCACCCTGGCCCGGGTCACCGGCGGAATCTCCGTGACCAATACCTCGAACTTCGACGTCGCCTTCAACACGGTGGCCCACGACCTCAACTCCTACTACTCCCTCGGCTACAAGCCCACTGACGACAAGCCGGGGGATCACAGAGTGGTGGTAAAGACGAAGAATTCTGCCTACTCGGTGCGGTCGCGCACGACCTACGCGCCGAAGACGGCCGAGGAGCAGATCAACGATCGGGTCGTGGCGAACATCTACCACTCCGGCATGAACAGCGACTGGCCGATCACATTGAAGACCGGCACGCCGATCGCAAACGGAGAGCGCTTCGAGATCCCCATCGAAATCTCGCTGCCGCCAACGGTCACGCTGCTTCCGCAGGGCGAGGAGCTCGTGGGCGGCTTCAACGTCTACATCGCGGTCGGCAGCGACAACGGGGCGATGTCGAAGGTGACTAGGAGCGCACAACCCATCCGCATCCCGAAATCGGCAGAGGCGGGGCTGCGCAGCAAACCGATGTCGTTTACGGCCACGATCCTCGTGCGTCCCGGCGAGAGCACGTTGTCGGTCGCCGCGGTGGACCAGATCAGCAACACTGCGGGACTGGCGCGGACGCACCTCTCAGCAAAGTAAAAACATCGGTCGCGTTCTCCCGTCACTCCGAGCCGGCGGAGCCGCACGGTGGGCGGGTGGTGGTGCGGCGCAGTGCGGCGAAGAGTCTCCGGATTGCACGATCGCGGTGAGTCGGCTGCCATCGCTCCGAGAATGTGATCAAGGGCAAGACTCCATGAGGTGCGCATTTTGAGACTCTTCGCCGCGCTACGCCGCTCCACCCGCCCGCCTCCCCCGCGGCTCCGCCGGCTCAGAGTGACGGGGGCCGCAAGCTCGACGTCCCCTCCACGCGCGCGCCCCGCCAGGCTGCGTAGCTCCAGATCACGCCGCTCAGCAGGATGGCTACCGGGACCATCAGAAAGGCCCGCCCGAGTGACGTCCTGTCGGAGACGAAACCGATCAGCGGAGGCGAGGGGACATCGCCGAGAAGATGCATCACGAAGATCGACAGGGCGACGGCGGTGGCCCGTTCGGTCGGCGCAACCACGTTCACGATCGCCGAGTTCACCGGACCCGTCGACGCGAACACCAGCACCTCGGCGATCACGATCGCGGCGAAGTAGATCCGCTTGTCCGGACTGGTGAACGCCACCAGGGCAACAGGTGCGGCCAGAAGGCTGGAGATTCCACACACCCAAAGGTACGACTGCCGCGACCAGCGCAGCGCGTAGTCGCTGAGCCATCCTCCCAGAAACGTGCCGGTGAAACCGGTAAGAAGAACGATCGCGCCGAAGCTCACGGTGGCGTCGTGGCGCGGCAGGCCGCGGACGCGCTCGAGAAAGGCAGGGGTCCAGATGGCCAGGCCGCCGAGGGCGAAGGTGTAGGCGGCATAGCCGAGAACGGCCAGGATGTACTGGACGTTGTGGAGGAGATCGGAGTACGCACCGATCATCGTCTTGCGTGTGGGGGCGTGCTGGATCGCGGAGTCGTCGTGCTGTCCGCGGGGGACTTCGCGCACCGCCAGGACGAGCAGCGCCAGCAGGAGGCCGGGAGCTCCGGCGACCCAGAATGCGGCCCGCCACCCGAAGTGCTGGTCGACCAGACCACCGACGACGTATCCGGCGGCCGAGCCGACCGGAATCGCGGCGAAGAAGATGGCGAAGACGCGCCCGCGCTTCTCCAGTGGAAAGTGATCGGCCAGAAGCGCCGGCGCGATCGTGGCGTAGGCCGCCTCGCCCACCCCGACCAGGCTGCGCGCAGCGAACAGCGAGCCGAAGCCCCGGGCGAATCCTGCCAACGAGGTGGCAATGCTCCAGATGGCCACGCCGAGGGCGATCAGGGGAGGGCGCCTCTTGCGGTCGCCTAACGCACCGAAGAGCGGCGACGTCACCATGTAGACGAGGATGAAACCGGTGGCCAGCACGCCCAGCTGCGTGTCGCTGAAGTGCATGTCACGCTTGACCGACTCCAGCACCGCCGAGAGCACCCAGCGGTCGAGGTAGTTGAAGAGGTTGATGAACGTGAGCACCGCCAGCGCATACGCCGCGGCACGCCGCGCGGACAACGGCTCGGCATCGGTCATCGAAAGTGAGTGTATCCGACGCGGAACTGTGACGAGCACAGCGGAACGGCCTCTCACCGGTAAACAAAGTCTCCACCGAACCGTACGTCGATTCGACAGGAAGGCATCCATCGACGAGCGGCATCGACGGTTATCATGTCGGCATCCATGAAGCGAGTCGCCCCTTTCATCGCCTGCCTCATCGGTGTCACGGCGATCGTGCTGCTGCTGCCGCGCTTCAACGTCGCGCAGCCGGCGGGCATCCGGCTCACCCGTGGCGAGGCCATGGCCATCGCCGATACCGCGGCGAAGCAGCTGGGAATCCCCGTCGACAAGTCATGGCCGATCCTGACCTGGGCCGGTTCACCTCTGCTCGAGAAGGAGCTGGCGAAGAATCCGGAGCTGCGGCGCCGCGCGAACTCCGACCCGGTGATCGGGCCCCGCCTGGGTGGGTACAAACGAACGTATTTCCGCCACGGCGTGACGAAGTTCTCGCCGTACGGACAGGTGGTCGTCGACGAAGACAACGGCCACGTGCTGATGGCGCGCCTCGAACACCTCGACGAAGAAACGGGCGCGAGGCCGACGGAGGCTCAGCTGCGGCCGCGGGCCGACGCATTCATCCGGTCGCGACAGCTGCCGGGCGCGGCCTCGCCTCAGTTCGAGTCTGCCAAGTCGAACCCGCTGCGATCGCGCACCGACTGGACGTTTCGCTATCGCGTCCCGTCGAAGTTCCCGACGGGCAATGTCGTGCCGTACCTTCACGTCTACTTCGCCGGCGACCAGTTCGCGGGATGGGGCCTGGTCGAGGAGTACGCCGACGGGCGGATGTACAGCGGCGAGACCGATGTCATTACGGTTCTGACGCGGCTGGCGACCTACTACGCGCTGCTGCTGATCCTGCTGATCATCTTCCTGAAGAAGTACCACGCCGGGGAAGTCGGCGTGGGAACGGGCGCGATTCTTTTCGGAGCGGTCGTGGTGGCGTCGCTCGTCATCGACTTCATGATCGGCCCTTCGGCGACTGAGGGCACGGGGCTGGGCAGCCTCGATGCGCAGACGACCGCTGCCGCGGACATGGCCTTCAAGTTTCTCCTGTTCGACATTCCGCTGGCCGTGGTCGTCTTCTTCGCCTGGTCTGTCGGCGAGAGCTATGCGCGGGAGCGCTGGGGCGAGCGCCTGGCATCGTTCGATTCGATCCTCCGCCGCGACGTGGTGAACGCCACCGTCGGCCGGTCGGTCCTGAATGGATTCCTTCTCTCGCCGGCGGTCGCTGCGGCATCGTTCGCGCTCGCGCTCATTCCTCTGGCGCTCGGTTCCGCGCACGTGGACGAGGGCTTCGGCACCGATGCCGTGATTGTGTTCGGCGGCCCGGCAGCGCTCCTCCTCTTTGCGATCCTCGACGCGATCGCCTTCCCCGTTTTGTTCATGTTCCTCCTGGCGTGGAGCCACTCCCGCCGCGCGCTCATTTTCGGAGCCGTGGCAACGATCGTCGTCGGCGCGGTGTGCGGCGTCTGCGTCGCACCGATCACGCCCGGCCTGCAGCGCATGCTGTTCGGATTCGGCGGGGCTGCCGCGGTCGTCGCGGTCTTTCTGGCGTACGACGTGCTCGCTGCGACGTTCGCCCTGTTCGGGGCGACGGTCATCGGACTGGCGGCCCCTCTGCTTTCCGTCGCGCGCGGCCACGAGCTGACGAGCGTCGCCACTGTGCTGGGTGTGCCGGTGGCAATCTGCATTGCCGTGGCACTCGTCGCGCTGCTCACCCGGCGCGAAGTGGTCTACACCTACGAAGACCTCGCGCCGCACGTCAAACGGATCGTGGAACGCGAACGGGTGAAGGCCGAGATCGACGCCGCCAACCGCATTCAGTCCGCGCTGCTGCCGCTCGAGGCGCCGATGCTCAACGGGGCGTCCGTCTCATCGCATTACCGCGCCGCCACCGAGATCGGCGGCGACTACTTCGATTTCCTTCTCCAGCCTAACGGCGAGGTGGGGATCGCATTCGGCGACGTCTCGGGACACGGGCTGACCAGCGGCATCGTCATGGCCATGGCCAAGTCCGCGCTGCTCGTCCAGGCCGGCTACGACTCTTCACCGGCCGCGGTGCTGCGCGTGCTCAACGAGGTGGTGATGAAGACCGCGCCGCGGCGAATCCTCATGACCTTCTTCTTCGGGCTGCTCGATCCGCAGTCGCAGACGCTGCGCTTCTCCTCGGCCGGCCACCTCGATCCGTACGTCTACCGCGCCACCACCAAGCGGCTGGAGGCGCTGTCGTCGTGGGGCTTCCCGCTCGGCGTACGCCGCCGCGATCCCTTCCGCGAGCACTCCGTCGAGTTCGGCGGGGGCGACCGGCTGATCCTCTACAGCGATGGATTGATCGAGGCGCTCGACGACGACGGCGAGCCGTTCGGCTTCGACCGTTTCGAGCGAACCATCGTCGAGAACGGCCACGCCTCCGCCGAGGAGATCAAGAAAGCGCTGCTGGCGTCGATCCGCAAGTTCACGCGGAACCGGCCGCCGGAAGACGACCAGACGCTGGTGGTGGTGTCCTTCGATGGCGGCGCGCCCGCGCTGCTGACCGCGCCCGTGTTCGCCGCCGCGGTGAGCGAGAGCGTGAATTGAGCCAGATCGCAGATCGCAGATCGCAGATCGCAGATCGCAGGCAGACTCGTTGAAGGCCGAGTGCTGACGTTTCTGTGATTACAATCCAGCGCACTGCTCACTATCCCACGTGCCCGTAAATCCCCGCGCCGCCTCGGCCTGCGATCTGCGATCTGCGACCTGCGATCTGCCACCTGCGATCTGGACTAATATTCGCCCTCCTATGGCCCAGCCCGAACCCAACAAAGTCATCTACTCGATGGTCGGTGTCTCGAAGTTTCACGGGAAGAAGCAGGTTCTGAAAGATATCTACCTGTCGTACTTCTACGGCGCCAAGATCGGCGTGCTCGGCCTCAACGGATCGGGCAAGAGCTCGCTGCTGCGCATCCTGGCGGGCGTCGACAGGGACTTCCTCGGCGAGACCGTGCTCTCGCCGGGTCACACCATCGGCTTCCTCGAGCAGGAGCCGCAGCTCGACGAGACGAAAACCGTCCGCGAGGTCGTCGAGCAGGGCGTGCAGCCGGTCATCGACCTGCTCAAGGAGTTCGACGAGATCAACAACTCCTTCGCCGATCCCGACGCCGACATGGACAAGCTGATGGAGCGTCAGGCCAGGGTGCAGGACAAGCTCGAGGCGGCGGGCGCGTGGGATCTCGACTCCAAGCTCGAGATGGCCATGGACGCTCTGCGCTGCCCACCGGGCGAGACGCCGGTGTCGATCCTCTCGGGCGGCGAGAAGCGCCGCGTGGCCCTCTGCAGGCTCCTGCTGCAGGAGCCCGACATCCTTCTGCTCGACGAGCCGACGAACCACCTCGATGCCGAGTCGGTGGGCTGGCTCGAGCAGCACCTGCAGAAATACGCGGGGACGGTCATTGCGGTCACGCACGACCGCTACTTCCTCGACAACGTGGCGGGATGGATCCTGGAGCTCGACCGCGGCGAAGGAATCCCGTGGAAAGGCAACTACTCGTCGTGGCTCGAACAGAAGCAGGAGCGTCTGCGGCGGGAAGAGAAGTCCGAGTCGCAGCGGCAGAAGACGCTCGAGCGCGAGCTCGAGTGGATCCGCCTTTCACCGAAGGGGCGGCACGCCAAAGGGAAGGCGCGCATCACCGCCTACGAGGAGCTGCTCGCCGCGGAAACGCAGCAGAAGCTCAGCGACCTGGAGATCTACATCCCGCCCGGCCCGCGACTCGGCCATGTCGTCGTCGAGGCGGACGACGTGCGGAAGGCCTTCGGCGACAAGCTGCTGATCGACGGGATGACGTTCAACCTGCCGCCCGGCGGGATCATCGGCGTGATCGGCCCGAACGGCGCCGGCAAGACCACGCTCTTCCGCATGATCATCGGCGAAGAGGCGCCCGACGGCGGGACGATCCGCCTCGGCGAAACGGTGAAGCTCGGCTACGTCGACCAGAACCGCACCCTCGACCCCGACAAGACCATCTTCGAGGAGATCACCGGCGGCGGCGACGTCATTGCGTTAGGTCCGCGCGAGGTGAACTCGCGAGCCTACGTGGCGCGGTTCAATTTCTCGGGACAGGACCAGCAGAAGAAAGTGGGAATCCTGTCCGGCGGCGAGCGCAACCGCGTTCACCTGGCGAAGATGTTGAAGGAAGGCACCAACGTCCTCCTTCTCGACGAGCCGACCAACGACCTCGACGTCAACACGATGCGCGCACTCGAAGAAGCCCTGGAGAGCTTCGCCGGCTGCGCAATCGTCATCAGCCACGACCGCTGGTTCCTCGACCGCATCGCCACGCACATCCTGGCCTTCGAAGGCGAGAGCCGCGTCTACTGGTTCGACGGCAACTTCAGCGAGTACGAAGAAGACAAGCGCAAGCGTCTCGGCGCCGACGCCACCCAGCCGCACCGCATCCACTACCGCCAGCTGACGCGTTAGCGCGGCTGACGATCGCGTTCGGTTTTCCGGTCGAAGCGCTCGGATGGCTGAATCCGCTCTGTCGGATCAACACCCAACAACCAATTTCGGAATCTGTGCACCTCAACCGCGGCGGTGCTGGCGCCCAGCGATTGCATTGGCGACGACAATTGCAGAACCCTCCTAAGTTTCTGGCGTTAAATCACATCTTGCCGTGATGAATAGCCCCCATGGGCACGGTGACATCGCGCACCAAACCCGCCGGAAATTTGAATCCGACCCTGCACCACCCACCCCACCTTTCCACGCCAAGTCATAGGCATCGATGGACTTGCCGGACGCTCACGCTCCGGTCAGTAAAATGCATAGGTCGTTGTCGGTCCTTTACCTAAATGTAACCAGACGTTGCCCGGCCCGGGGCCTCGATCTGGAGCAGCACCCCAGATAACCCGAACGCGTCCGTGACGCGCTCGACTCTCACGAATCCTCAATCGAATTGAGGCCAGGAGGAATTCAGGATGCGAGTTGGAAACCGACTAATCCCCCTTATTTTCTTGCTGTTGCTGTTCTCGGCCCTGTCAGCGTCCGCGCAGATCATGGGCAACCTTGCCGGCACCGTCACGAGCGACAAAGCGCCGCTTCCGGGCGTCACCGTGACGATTTCTTCGCAGTCGATGCAGGGCACCCGAACCGGAATGACGGACGTCAACGGGAACTACAGCTTCGCGTCCATTCCACCGGGCACCTACCGGATCCGATTCGAAATGCAGGGTCTGCAGACCGTGACGCGTCCCTCTGTGGCGGTTCCCGTCGGCAGCACCGCGCGCGCCGATGCGGACTTGAAAGTCTCCAGAGTGACCGAGGCCATCACGATCACGGCCGCAGCGCCGGCCGTGCTCGAGACCACTGAGGTCCAGACAAACCTGCAGCAGAACGTCATCAACAAGCTGCCGACCGGGCGCACACCCCAGGGCGTTGCGCTCCTCGCGCCGGGCGTCACCTCGGGCGGTCCTCGCCAGGCCATGGTCATGGCGGGCGCAACGGCCGACCAGAATCTCGTGATGGTCGACGGCGCCGTCATCCAGGAGAATCTCCGCGGCCAGCAGCAGCCGCTCTTCATCGAGGACGCGATCCAGGAGACGACGATCATGACCGGCGGGATCTCCGCCGAGTACGGCCGCTTCATGGGCGGCGTCGTGAACTCGATCTCCAAGTCCGGAGGCAACGACTTCCACGGCAGCTACCGCGACAACTTCAGCAATCCCGCCTGGACACAGCCGAGCAAATTCGGTGAGCCACGCGCCCGCCGCATCTGGGGCCAGGTCCATGAGGCCACCCTCGGCGGCCGCATCATCCAGGACCGGCTGTGGTTCTTCGGCGCAGCTCGTAAGACGAAGGCCACCACGACCCGCAGCTTCGCTCAGCCCGGAACGGGACCCTACCAGACCTTCGGCGTGCTCAACGACGAGAAGCGCTATGAAGGAAAGCTGACCGGACAGATCACTCCGAAGTACTCGTTGATGGCCACCGGCCTGAAGACGAAAGCGCTGTCGACGAACAACTGTCAGTTGGGCTGCCTCGATCCGTCGACGATCGATCCCAGCGTGCAGAACCCGTACGACATCTACTCGGCGCACTTCAACGGTGTCATCACCAACAACTGGTTGATCGAGTCGTTGTACTCGCGCAAGACCTTCCTCTTCGTCGGCTATGGCGGCGTGGGGAAGGACCCGGCGACCAATTCGCCGATGGGTGTCTACAACACCTCCGGGACGAGCCGCCTCGGCTTCACCAACTCGCCGTACTTCTGCGGCGACTGCGGAGACGAGTCGCGCAACAACAACTCCTGGAACCTGAAGAGCAACTATTACTTGTCGACCAAGGCGCTCGGCTCGCACAACATCGTGGCGGGGTTTGAGCGTTGGGCGGAGAATCGCTACTCCAACAACTACCAGTCGCCGACGAACTTCGTGATGTACACGTACGCGACCGCCTCGAGCCTGCAGCGGCAGGCCGATGGCACGCCGCTCGTGACCGTTCGTGGCAGCACCCCCGGTAGCAATACCTGGATTGACTACTTCCCGGTCCTGACGCCGTCGCTCGGGTCGAACCTCCGCACCCGATCGGGATTCGTCAACGACAAGTGGGATTTCAACAGCCACTGGAGCTTCCAGATCGGCGGCCGCTACGACAAGAACGACTCGTTCGACTCGCTGCACAGGCCGACGGCCAACGACGCCTACTTCAGCCCGCGCCTCGGAGCCAATTACGACATCCGCGGCGACGGCCGGTTCCGCCTGACCGCCGGATACAACACCTACGTCGGGCGCCTCGCGGAAGGCATCAACGGACTGGGCTCGCCGGCTGGAAATCCGGCCACATTCATCTACGAGTATCGCGGACCGGACTTCGCTTCAGTCCCCGTCCCCCAGGCCGCGCAGATCATCATGAACTGGTTCATCGGCAACGGCGGGCCCAGCGCGGCGAACAATCACCTCTGCGGCCCGAATGACGACACCTCGGTGTGCATCCTTCAGCAGAGCGTTCCGGGCGCACAGACGCAGATCCTCGGCTCGCTCAAGTCGCCGCACGTCAACGAGTGGACCGTCGGCGGCGGCATGCAGCTCGGCCGCGGGTATATTCGCGCCGACTACCTCAACCGCAACTGGAAGGATTTCTACGTCACCGAGACGAACCTCCATACCGGGACGGTCGTGATCAACGGAAACACCGTCACGCGGAATCTGATCTCGAATTCGAGCGACCTCACCCGGACGTACAAAGGCCTCATGACCCAGTTCCAGTATCAATTCCCGCACAACCTCAACTTCGGCGGGAACTGGACCTACTCGCAGCTGCGAGGCAATGCGGTCCAGGAAAACGTCGGCAACGGTCCGACCACCGATGGCGGCTGGATCCTGACGTATCCGGAGTACCAGGGATTCGCGCAGAACAAGCCGGTCGGAAAGCTCGATGCCGACCAGCCTCACAAGGTCCGCGCGTGGCTTTCCTACGACCTCCACACGCCCGTCGGCAATCTGAACTTCGGTGCGATCCAGCGCTATGAGTCCGGATTCCCGTATTCCGCGGTTGGCTCGGTCGACGACCGCTACAGCGCGAACTTCTACGGCACCGGCAAGGCCGGCGGCATCCAGAACCCCGGCTACGCCTCGGGCATCCCCACCAGCGTGACGTACTTCTTCTCCGACCGCGGCGCATTCCGGACCAAGGCCATGCGCGCTACGGACCTGTCGGCCACGTATTCCTACGGCATCAGGGGCGCCGAGCTCTACACGACCGGCTACGTCACGAACATCTTCAACGCGCAGTCGGTCACCTATCTCTCCTCAGACGGCGGCGCCTCGACCGTCAACACCACGATCCGCACGGCGCTGACCAGCCGGTCGGGCCTGTTGCGCTTCAACCCGTTCGTCGACAAGCCCGTCCAGTGCCCGACCGCGGACACGGCGGCGCAGTGCACGGCTCTCGGCGCGAACTGGCAGATTCCGACGACGTTCGGTACGCCGACCTCGAAGGACGCCTACCAGACGCCTCGCACCTACAGCCTGGCGGTCGGTCTGCGGTTCTAGTCTCTCGCTCCACTCATAGACCAGCGAACGCCCCGGCTCCGGCCGGGGCGTTCCTGTTTAGGCGAACATCGGAGAGCGGGTCTCCAGACCCGCAGCCGGCCGCGGTCCCCGCGGCCGGCTGACAAGCGTGGCGAACGAATCCGCGCGTCGTCACGCGCCGCGCAATCAGGTTCGCTTTTTAGTCGCCCGCGGGGACCGCTGGCGATAGGCGGCGGAGCCGCCGAAAGAACTTAGCGGCGGCCGTCAGGCCGCCGTCCGATCGCCGCAACCCGGCGTCCGAGCGCGCGTAGCGTGCGACAGAGCCTCGTGCCACCAGCATTCTGTCGGGCACTCCGTGCCCTCGTACGCTGACGCGATCGCTTGCTTCGGCGGCCTCGCGGCCGCCGCTAAATTCTGACGGCGGCTACGCCGCCTTTCGACCGCGGGCGACTGCGGGTCGGAGACCCGCTCTCCGCAGCGCCCCCAATTCGGATTTCCGGGCGGATTGCGCCGGACAATTGAATCCGGACCATCCTAGTCCGCTTTAAAGACCATACCTAAGTCATTACGCTGCAGTGTGTTTACATCTGCATGTAACATCGGTCACATATCTGCAGTGATCCCCGCCAGTTCCACACAAATTGCGAGGTGCGCGGGGTTGAACATCTCTCGGCCAGCGAACGTGTATCCAGTCGGTCTGCTTCGGCGACTGTCGCGGGAGGCCCGTCTGCGCACGGCCGAATCGTTCCTGGCCCGCCTCTTCGTGGCAGCGGGCAAATCGGACGAGAGCCGTCACCGCCGGGCTCTGTCCGCATCCAACGTCCAGTTCCAAACGGAATCGGCCCTGAGTGATGCCGCGCGTGACGGCATGCGCGCAGGGCGGCAGCGCATGAACGTGCGCTGAGGTCGCAGCCAGTGAGGAGCCTGGCGCGTCGCTGTCCGCGTTTTTCGTCCTAAGGAGGAAGCATGAGGTTCCGGATTCTCCCCTTGATCGCCGTCATGCTCATGGCGGCCGCCCCACTCCTGGCCCAGGGCGTGGGAACGACCTCGTCACTCAGCGGCATCGTCACCACTGGCGGCAAGCCGCTGCCGGGCGTCACGGTCACGATCGCGTCGCCGGCGCTGCAGGGCACGCGAACGTCCGTGACCGGAGAAGGCGGCGGGTACAACTTCCCCTCCCTTCCGCCGGGGCAGTACACCGTGACGTTCGAACTGGAAGGAATGCAGCGTCTGACGCGGAAGGTCTCGCTGGAGCTTGCCACGTCGCAGCACCTCGACGCGGCGATGCGCCTGGCCTCGGTGGCCGAGGCGATCACGGTGACGGCTGCCGCACCGGCGGTGCTGGAAACCACGGAAGTGTCGCGCAACTTCGACCAGAAAAAGATCCAGCAGTTGCCGGTCCGGCGCAATGTGCGGGACACGGTCCTGCTGGCGCCGGGGGTCAACGCGAACGGACCGAACCAGCAGATCATGATCTCCGGCGGCCCGTCCTACGACAATCTCTTCCTCATCAACGGCGTCGTCGTCAACGAAAACCTGCGCGGGCAGCCGCACAACCTCTTCATCGAGGACGCCATCCAGGAGACGACCACTCTGACCGGCGGCATCTCCGCGGAGTACGGCCGTTTCACGGGCGGCGTGGTCTCCGCCATCACCAAGTCCGGCGGCAACCAGTTCAGCGGATCGCTGCGCGACTCGATCACCGACCCGAAGTGGATCGCCACGACTGCGTATCCCGGCGGTGAGCCCGCGCATCCGAACGTCCGCTCCAACGTCTACGAAGCAACTCTCGGCGGCTATGCTCTGAAGGACCGCCTCTGGTTCTTCGCCGCCGGCCGCCACACCAAGGGCGCCCCGGCCAACGGCTTCAACGCCCAGGTCACCGGCGTCTCCGGCACCAACGGCAAGAGCTCCGGCATCACCTTCCGGGGCCTCTCGTTCCTCAACACCGACGACGAGGACCGTTATGAAGCGAAGCTGACCGGCAACATCACGCAGAAGCACACCCTGGTCGCCTCTTACCTCAACGTGAAGTTCATCGAGAACAACAACTTCTTCCCGCCGATCTACGACCAGGCCTCGATCGTCACGCAGCGCTCGCTGCCGAACAGCCTCAAGGCTCTTGCGTACAACGGCATCCTGACCTCGAACGCGCTCATCGAAGCGCAGATCTCGCAGAAGAAGTTCGCCTTCGTCCACAGCGGCGGACTGTTCAACGACCAGATCCGCGGGACATGGATCGCGGACTCGAGCGCCCGCTTCAATGCGCCCGTCTTCTGCGGCAACTGCACGAATGAAGAAAGGAACAACGACCTCGGGAGCGTGAAAGGCCATTACTTCCTGAACACGAAGTCGCTCGGCAATCACGACTTCGTCGTCGGCGGAGAGCTCTACAAGGAAACGCGTTTGGTCAACAACAATCAGTCGGCCAGCAACTTCGAGGTCTTCAGCACCGGCACCGCGAACTTCCTGCCGGGCGATCCCACTCCCTATGCGCACTTCATTCCCAACAGCACCGCCATCGCCTACCGCCCCATCCTCCTGAACTCGACCGGCGATCACTTCAACACCACCGGCATCTTCGTCAACGACAAGTGGGACCTCAACAGCCGGGTGAACCTCAACGTCGGCGTTCGCTACGACAAGAACAACGCACATGACGCGACAGGCAACCTCGTTTCCGACGACCACGCCTTCAGCCCCCGTCTGGCCGCGCTGTGGGACATCGAGGGCAACGGCCATGACCGCGTGAACCTCAGCTACGCCAAGTACGTCTCCAAGATCACGGACGGCAACGCCGGCGGCGCCGGCAACGCGGCGGGCACTCCGGCCCTGTTCGAGTGGTTCTACAACGGTCCGGCCATCAACCCGGTCGACAGCAACGGCGTCATCATCGGCACGCCGCTGGCGCCGCAGGACGCGCTGAAGCAGCTCTTCGACTGGTTCAACAACCAGAACTGCGACAGCCAGGGCCGCTGCGGCATCAACGCCGTCGGCACCCTGATCGCCAGCAGCTACCCCGGCTTCACCCAGCGCATCCTCAACCCGATCAAGTCGCCGAGCGTCAACGAGATCAGCGCCGGCTACGGTCGTCAGTTCGGAACGTCGGGCTACGCCCGCGTCGACCTGATCAAGCGCGACTGGCACGACTTCTACGGATTGATGGTCAACTCCACCACCGGACAGATCACCGCACCGAACGGCACGGTCAACGATCTGGCGGTGCTCGTGAACGACAATCGCTCCATCAAGCGCTACTACCGCGCCGCCCAGATGAACTTCGCCTGGAACGCGATGAGACGGATCAACATCGGCGGCGGCTATACGTTCTCCACTCTCCGCGGCAACGACACCGACGAAGCCGACGGCACCGCCACCTCGCCGATCACGGGCAGCGACATCTTCTATCCGGAGTACACCAACTACGCGCAGCGCCAGCCGATGGGGTTCCTCTCCGGCGACGTGAAGCACCGCGGACGCGTGTGGGCCAGCTATGACATGCCCACCCGCTTCGGCAATTTCAACTGGTCGCTGATTCAGTCCGCCGACTCCGGCCGCGCCTATTCGGCAATCGGAACCGTCGATCCGACCGGCACGACCACGAACTTCAAGTTCGCCGGCGCTCCCACCAAGCCGAGCTACTACGTCGGCACCCCGGCCAATCCGAATGTGCCTTCGCAGCTGAACACCGCGCAGAACTACTTCTTCAGCAAGCGCGGCCAGTTCCGGACGCCCTCGGTCTTCTCCACCGACCTCGCCCTCAACTACGAGATCCCGGTCTCCCGCGCCACGATCTTCATCCAGGGTCAGGCCATCAACATCTTCAACGAGTCGAAGGTGAACAACCTGGTCGGCGGACAGTTCAATACGACGGTCCTGACCACTCGCTCGAACGGCTCAGCTTCGACCGGCCTCTCGCCGTTCAACCCGTTCACAGGGACGCCGATCGAGTGCCCGCAGGGCGCGTCCGCCGCGACCTGCAAGGGCCTCGGCGCGAACTGGCAGAAGGGCCCGCTGTTCGGCACCGGCCTGAGCAAGGACGCGTACCAGACGCCGCGGACGTATCGCCTCTCCGCGGGAGTGCGCTTCTAGCTCATCGGCATCGGCAGTCTTCCGAGGCGTGGCGCGTTAGGCGCCACGCCTTTTTTGGTCACAAGCCATCGGCAGGCGGCGCAACCGATGAGAGGCGGCGGGACAATGAAAGGCGGCGGAGCCGACAAAAGGCGGCGAGCCGACAAAAGGCGGCGGAGCCGCCGTAAGAACTTAGCGGCGGCCGTCAGGCCGCCGTCCCTGCACCGAACCCAGCGTCCAAGCGCGCGGAGCGCGCGACAGAGCCTTGCGTCGAGCCTTCTGTCGGGCACTCCGTGCCTGGTACGCTGATGCGATCGCTGATTCCGGCGGCCTCACGGCCGCCGCTAAATTCCTACGGCGGCTCCGCCGCCTCTCGAGCTCGTCGCCTCGCGAATTAGCAGGGAGACCGCAATCCAATTTGCAGAATCGGCTGAGCGCCTGCGCCAGCCCGTCCTCAGCGCCGTTTGAAGTACTGCACGGCTCGCTCGTGTTTTTCCGCCGCGGCCCGGGTGGAAAAAGTGCCGAGGTTGCGACGTTTGCCGCTCTTCGGGCTCTTCTTGCGCGAGTAGAGCCGGTACTCGCCCGACTTCAGTTTTCGGATCATCAGGTCGTACCTCCTGACCGTCCGATCGGTGCAAAGCGAACGCCGATGGCCCGTCACTCTGAGCCGGCGGAACCGCGGGGAAGGCGGGCGGGCGGAGCGGCGGAGCGCGGCGAAGAGTCTCCAGATTGCACGATCGCGGTGAGCCTGCTTCACACGCGATCCGCTCCAGGTTGCGGATCGTCCCGGTAAGAGACTCTTCGCCGCGCTCCACCGCTCCCGCCACCAGCCGCCCCGCGGTTCCGCCGGCTCAGAGTGACGGGGGCCTGCCCTCCGCGCACATTTTGCTGTACAACGCACGCCACACATGCGACCCACCTGGATTGCATTACTCGTCGTCGCCGTCGCCGCCGCCGCCTTCGGCCAGGGCGCGAGCTCCGCGATCGTCGGGACTGTCACGTCGAAGGGGAAGCCTCTGGTGCGGGCGCGCGTGACGATCGACTCCGCCGTCCTGCAGAACGTCCGCGTCACCACGACCACGACTCGCGGCACGTACTGGGCCGGCGTCCTTCCTCCCGGCACCTACAACGTCACCTTCTCGCACGCCGGCACGCAGACGATGACGCGGAAGACCGAGGTGCGGCTCGGGCAGACCACGCGGCTGGATGCGGAGATCGAGCCGAGCACGGAAGGCGAAGAGATCACCACCACGGCGATCGTTCGCTCCATTCTCGAACGCCCGCAGATCGACACCTCCCTTTCTTCGGCCGAGATCAACGACCTTCCGATTGCGCGCGAGATCACCGCCCGCGACACCCTCGCGCCCGGAGTGCTCGGAATCTCGATCCGCCGCTCCGCATCGAACGCCTACATCGTCGATGGCGTCGAGCAGCGCGTTCGCGGTGACAACGTGGAGGTGGAGGAGGCGATCGGATTCGATTCGGTCATCCAGACGCCGATCTCGCCGGAGTACGGCCGCTTCAGCGGCGGAGTGGTCGTGGCCACCACGCGCAGCGGAGGCAACGATCTCGACGGCTCGATGCGCGACACGATCACCAGCGAGCGCTGGATCGTCGGCGGCGAGCCGCAGGGCGCGTCCCTGCACTCGAAGGGCGAGGTCGTCCTCGGCGGCCGCATCATCCGCGACGCGCTCTGGTACTTCCTGGCCGGAGAGACGGGATCGACTGCCCTCGACGGGCGCGAGCGCTCGGCCATGGCGAAGCTGACCGGCAGCCCCGACTCGCACGACACCATCATCGGCATGGTCCTTCGCGCCACCCGGCCCGACGAGAGCCGCGCTGCGATCGACTACACGACCGTGCCCACGAAGAACAGCGTCATCGAGGCGCGGGCGGATACTTCGCGGGTCATCTACGGCCGGGAGCGGCACGGTGCGGTCGCGGCGCATGTCTTCATTCCTGCGCACGTCGGCGGCGAGCACACGATCACGGCGGGCGCCGAGGAGTTCCGCAGCGGCGTCTGTGGCGTAGCGATGGGTACAGAGCCGTGCCGCGAGCAAAGGCAGACGGCGGTCTTCATCGGCGATGACTGGGTGGCCGGGCGCTGGGTCGTGACCGCGGGCCTTCGGCGCGACAGTGATACCGGGAGCAGCCCGCGCGGCGGGATCGTCTACGACCTCTTTCCCGACGGACACGCTCGTATCAGCGCCACGTACGCGCGATATGCCGCATCGCCCGGCGACACGGCACGCGAGACGACGCTCGCCTACGCACAGCGGGTCTTTACGAATGGCTTCGGACGCGCTGCCCTCGTGCGTCGCGACTACGAATTCGGTGCGCACTACCGCGCTGTCGAGGGCGAGCTGCGCATGATCTACCTCCTCTTCACCATCGGTGGAACCATGACGGTTGCGCAGCACGGAGGCAACACGGCCGCGGTGTGGCTCAGCGCCACGCCGCCCGCGCTCGAGCAGCACGTCAACGCCTCGATCCTGGAGCGCTATCGCACCGGCGACGCCGCCACCGACCTCTCGATGCAGTACCGCTTCGGCCGCTTCATGGTCGAGCCCTTCATCAAGGTCGACCTGATGAACATCTTCAACCGCACGATGCCGGTGTTGTATGGCGAAGACCCGGTCGGCTCACACCGTGCGCTGCGATTGTCGATCGGCGCGCGGTTGTAGCGACGTTAGGCGGCCCCGTCACTCTGAGCCGGCGGAGCCGCGGTGAAGGTTGGGTGGGTGGAGCGGCGGAGCGCGGCGAAGAGTCTCAAACCTGCACATCGTCCCGGTAAGAGATTCTTCGCCGCGCTTCACCGCCCCCCCCGCCCGCCACCCTTGGCGGTTTCACCGGCTCAGAATGACGGAATTTGCCGGCTCGGCGCGACGGCGAGACACGTCCCTTGATTCCCGCGCGAAGTGGCGTAGAGTTTCCCGGCATCGAAAATTGCTTGCGGGCCGAGAGGACAGGCTGAGCCGCTGCTACAGTCGCGCCCGGAGTCACAGGAGAAACCATGACGACGATCGACAGAGAAGTGACGAAGTACCCGGCGGTACAGAACTACATCGGCGGCCGGTTCGTGGCCAGCAGCGCAGCCGACGCGCTCGATGTCACCAATCCCGCCGACGGCAGCGTCATCTCGCGCGTGCCGCTCTCGTCGTCGCCCGACATCGACGCTGCCGTGCAGGCCGCGAAGAAGGCGCTTCCCGGCTGGGCAGCCACTACGATCAAAGAACGCGTGCAGGTCTTCTATCGCTACAAGGCCCTCCTCGAAGAACACATCGACGAGCTCGCCGCCCTGGTGACCGAAGAGAACGGAAAGATCGACGGCGAAGGGCGCGCAGAAGTCCTGAAATCGGCCGAGCTGTGCGAGTTCGCCTGCTCGCTGCCGCAGATCGCGGCCGGCGAAGTGCTCGAGGTCAGCCGGGGCGTGGAGTGCCGCATCGAGCGCTTCCCGGTCGGCGTCGTCGCCTCGATCACCCCGTTCAACTTTCCCAACATGGTCCCGAACTGGACCATCCCCAACGCCCTCGCCTTCGGCAACTGCATGATCCTCAAGCCGAGCGAGCAGGTCCCGCTCAGCGCCGGCCGCATCGCCGAGCTGCTCCGCGAATCGGGGCTTCCGGACGGAGTGCTCAACATCGTCCACGGCGGCCAGGCCACGGTCGAGGCCATCTGCGACAACCCCGAGATCGAAGGGATCAGCTTCGTCGGCTCCACGCGCGTGGCCAGGATCGTCTATCGCCGCGGCACGGCCAACCTGAAGCGCGTCCTCGCGTTAGGCGGAGCGAAGAACCACCTCATCGTCATGCCCGACGCCGAGCCGGAGATGACCTCCTCCAACGTCGTGGCCTCGATGTCCGGCTGCGCCGGGCAGCGCTGCATGGCCGCCTCCGTGATGATGGCGGTCGGCGCCACCGACCACATCATCGAGCGCATGGCCATCATCATGCGCGGCATGAAGCCGGGCGTTCACGTGGGACCGGTCATCTCGCCCGAGGCGAAAAAGCGCATCGAGGGCTACATCACCGAGGCGGAGAAGGCGGGCGCAAAGGTGCTGGTCGACGGCCGCGGTGCCGTCGTGCCGGGAAAGGAAAACGGCTACTACGTCGGACCGACGCTCATCGACCACGTCACCCCCGAGATGCGCATCGCCAGCGAGGAGGTGTTCGGGCCGGTCATGGTCATCATCCGCTCGAAGGACGTCGAGGGCGCGGTCGCCGTGCAAAAGCGCTCCCGTTACGGCAACGCCGCCAGCGTGTTCACGGAGAGCGGCGGAGTGGCCCGCTACGTCATGGAGAACGCCAGCGCCGGCATGGTCGGCGTCAACGTCGGCGTCCCCGTGCCGCGCGAGCCCTTCGGATTCGGCGGCTGGAACGACTCGAAATTCGGAGTCGGCGACATCACCGGCCGCGGCTCGATCGAGTTCTGGACCCGCTCCAAGAAGATGACCACCAAGTGGAACAAGGAAGCGGGCGTGAACTGGATGTCGTGAGCGCGCTCGTTTGCGCGATGTCACGACCCCTCATCCGGCCTTCGGCCACCTTCTCCCCGCTGCCGCGGGGAGAAGGGCCACAAACAAGCCGCTGAAGAACCCTGAACCTTGCCAATCACGAGAATCGTGAATTGTTGCCCCTCTCCCCGCCGCAGCGGGGAGAGGGTGCCGAAGGCGGGTGAGGGGCCGTGAGCGACGCGTCCTACACCGCTTCCGGTTCGACCGGCACGATCTCCGGGTTCGACACCTTCATCAGCGCGTAGTGCGTCACGAACGCCACCGTGAATCCGACGAACCAGGCGTAGTCGTAGAGGATGTGCATCGCCGGAACGAGCAGGCCGATCCAGGCGAAGAAGCAGCCCGCCAGCGTGGCCACGACGGCGCGCCAGTTCCACCCTTTCTTGTACGCGTACGCTCCGTCGGTTCGATACAGGTCGGCGAGGTTCAGGTTCCTGTCGCGAATCAGCCAGTAGTCGGCGATCAGAACGCCGGCGATGGATCCCAGTCCGCCGGAGTAGCCGAGGAGCCAGTCGAAGATGTAGCCGCGCGGATCGGCCAGCAGCCGCCACGGCATCATCAGAATTCCGACGATTCCGGTGATCAGGCCGCCGGTGCGGAACGAGATCAGTTTCGGGAAGGCGTTCGCAAAGTCGTTCGCCGGCGAGACCACGTTCGCGGCGATGTTCACCGACAGCGTCGCCACCACGACCGTGAACATCGAGATGGCGACGACGAGCGGCTGCGAGAAATGCCCGACCAGTTTCACCGGATCCCAGAGGTCGTTCATGCTCTCGGTCGGATAGATCACCGCCGCAGCCGAAGTGATGATCACCCCCATGGCCGCAAACACGGTCATGGTCGTCGGCAGCGCCACCGTCTGGCCGATGACCTGCTCGCGCTGGCTGCGGCCGAAGCGCGTGAAGTCCGGCATGTTCAGTGACAGCGTCGCCCAGAAGCCGATCATCGCCGTCAGCGACGGGATGAAGACCGGCTTGAACTGCGCCCACGTGCGCAGCTTCCCGGGATGGCTGACCAGATATCCGAGGCCGCCGGCGCGCCAGATCGCCCAGGCCAGCAGGAACGAGGTCATGACCAAAACGAACGGCGCCGCCCAGTTCTCCACTTTTCGCAGCAGGTCCATGCCTCTGTAGATGATGTAGATGTTCATCGACCAGAAGAGCAGGAAGCAGAGCCATTGTGTCGGCGTATGGCCGCCGATCGGGCCACCGAGCAGATTCATCCAGCCCGGCCAGATGGCGCCGAACAGCGTGTGCAGCGCCTGCCCGCCAATCCAGGCCTGGATGCCGAACCAGCCGCAGGCCACGAGCGCGCGCATGATGGCCGGCAGATTCGATCCGAACGTGCCGTAGCTGGCGCGCGCGAAGACCGGAAATGGAATCCCGTACTTCGTTCCGGGATGCGAGTTCAGCAGGATCGGGATCAACACGATCATGTTGCCGAGGAGGATCGTGATCAGCGCCTGCCACCAGTTCATCCCCGAGCTGATGAGCCCCGAGGAGAGCATGTAGGTGGGGATGCAGTGGGCCATGGAGATCCAGAGCGCGGCGTAGTTGTAGGTCGTCCAGTTCCGCTGCGCGACGGGAACGGGAGCGAGGTCCTCGCTGTAGAGGGGACTGCTCTCGATGGACGTGCGATCGCGCAACTCGACGCGTCCGTCGTCGTGGACCAGCACATCCGCATTGGCCATGGCGTTCCTCCGGCTGTTTGGATGCGGAAGATTGTAACCTCCCGGGCTCTTGGGTCCTGGCTCTTGGCTCTTGGGATGGCAAGTGTCCGCAGGTCCCAAGAGCCAAGAGCCAACAGCCAAGAGCCCCCGGCTGGAAGAGCCCCGCAGACCGGCGTATATTGACCGCTTCCACTTCAGCCAGAGGAGGCACTCATGGCCGCCGATTTGTCGACCGTCTACACGGGAATCCGTTTCGAAAACCCGTTCATGCTGGCGTCCGCACCGCCCACGGAGTCGGACTCCAACATCATGCGAGCCTTCGAGGCCGGATGGGGCGGTGTAGTCACCAAGACCATCGGCCTGCATCCGGTCGTGAACGTCAAGGGGCCGAAGACCAAGTTCCTCCGCGCCGACAACGGCGACTCCCGCCTGTCGATGTCCAAACGTCCGGACACGACGCTGATCGCCTCCTGGAACTGGGAGCTCATCTCCGACAAGCCGCTGGACTGGTGGATCGGGCGTTTGAGCCGCATCAAGAGGCAGTATCCCGACAAGGTGCTCGTGGCCTCCATCATGGCTGGCTCCGGCAACGACAAGGAGCTGCACAACTGGCAGACATTGACGAAGGCCTGCCAGGACGAAGGCGCCGATGCGTTAGAGCTGAATTTCTCCTGTCCGCACATGGACCGGGTGGACATGGGTTCTAACGTCGGAAAGGACAAGGTGCTCTGCTCTGTGGTGACGCAGGCGGTCAAGGAAGTGGCCCGAGTGCCGGTCTGGGTCAAGCTCACTCCGGCCACGGCCAACATCGTCGAGGAGGCGGAGGCCTGCTTCGTGGGCGGCGCCGACGCGATCTCTTCGTCCAACACGTTCCCGTCACTGCCGCTCGTCGATCCGCAGACGCTCGAGTTCGAGATGAACGTGGAGGGCTACGTCTCTCCCGGCGGCCTGGGCGGGCCGGCCATCCTGCCGCTCTCGCTGGCGAAGATGGCCCAGATGACGAAAGCCTTCCCCGATCGCGCGTTCTCGGGCATCGGCGGCGTGTCCTCATTCGACCACGCCCTCTCCTATTTCCTCCTCGGCTGCGGTACCGTGCAGGTCTGCACGGCGGCCATGCTCGATCAGGCCATCGGGCCTAACGTGATCAGGAAGCTGATCTCGGGCATGACCGAATTCCTGGAGCGCAACGCCCATCGCGGCTGGTCACGGCTCGAGGATTTTCGCGGCCTGAAGCGGGACGCCGTCGTCGCACACTCGCAGATCAAGCGCCCGGACGAGCGGGAGTACCACGGAGGATACGAGGAAGAAGCGGAAGGGTACGCCAGGCCGGAGAAAGTGTCATCCTGAGCCGCCGCAGCCGCGGGGTGGTGGCCGGGGTGGAGCGGCGGAGGACGGCGAAGGACCCCGAGGTGAGCGAGCCGTGTCATCCTGAGCCGCCGCAGCCGCGGGGGTGGTTGTCGGGTGGAGCGGCGAAGGACGGCGAAGGACCCCGAGGTTTGTGCATCGTGGGATACAAACAATATTTCGTCTACATGATGGCGAATCCAAGAAAGACAGTTCTGTACACGGGCGTCACGAATTCGCTAGAACGCCGCGTCTGGGAGCACAAGCAGAAACTGATTTCCGGTTTTACGAAGAAGTACAACTGCGAGTGGCTCGTCCACTTCGAAGTTTTCGACGGGATCGAGCAGGCGATTGCCCGGGAGAAGCAGATCAAAGGCTGGATCCGCGCAAAGAAGAACGAACTGGTGGGTTTACAGAACCCTGAGTGGAGAGATCTCGCGGCGGAATGGGGCGCGAGACAGACTCCGGGTCCTTCGCCGCGCTCCGCCGCTCCACCAACCACCAACCCCGCGGCTCCGCCGGCTCAGGATGACACCATAAGGAAGAAAACATGACCGACCTTCTCGACAAAACCGAAACTCACGAAGAGCTCATCGCCGAATACCGGGAGCACGTCTGGCCGGCGGCATCGACTTACTACAAGGAGCCGATCGTCATCGACCACGGCGAGGGCATGCACGTGTTCGACGATCGCGGAAACCGCTACCTGGACTGCTTCGGCGGCGTTCTAACGGTCTCCGTGGGCCATGCCAATCCAAAAGTCAATGCGGCCATCCACGCGCAAATCGACAAGGTCACCCACACCTCGGCGCTCTACATCAACAAGCCCGCCGCCGAACTGGCCTCTGCGGTCGCCGAAGTCACCCCCGGAAAACTGAACACGAGCTTCTTCACCAACAGCGGCACCGAAGCCGACGAGACGGCCATGCTCCTGGCGCGCCTCTACACCGGACGCCAGGAGATCATCGCCCTTCGCCACGCTTATCACGGCCGGTCGATGCTGGCCATCAGCGCGGCCGGGCATTCCACCTGGCGGCACGGCGGGACGCACGTGGCCGGGATCAAGCACGCCCATGCGCCTTACTGCTATCGCTGCCCGTTCGGCCAGACCTACCCGGACTGCGGCGTCAAGTGCGCGCAGGACGTCGAGGACCTCATCCTCACCACCACCGACGGAAAGATCGCCGCGTTCATCGCCGAGCCGATCCTCGGCGTGGGCGGCTTCATCGTCCCGCCGAAGGAGTACTTCTCGATCGTCAGCGAGATCACGCATCGCTACGGCGGCCTCTTCATCTGCGACGAAGTACAGACCGGATGGGGACGCACCGGCGACAAGTGGTGCGGCATCGAGCACTGGGACGTCGAGCCCGACGTGATGACCTTCGCCAAGGGGATGGCCAACGGCTCACCGGTCGGTTGCACGACCACCACCAACGAGATCGCGGGCGCCTTCCCGGGACTGACGTTTGCCACCTTCGGCGGAAATCCCGTCACCGCCGCGGCAGCGGTGGCCACGATCCGCACCATCGACGAAAACGACCTCCCGCACAACGCGGCCGTCGTCGGCGGCTACCTGCGCGGAAAGCTCGATGCCCTCAAGGAAAAGTACGAGGTCATCGGCGACGTGCGCGGCATGGGGCTTATGCAGGCCATCGAGGTCGTGCTGGACAAAAAATCGAAGACGCCGGCACCCGACGTGGTGCTGCGCGTGTTCGAGGAGACCAGGCGCCGCGGTGTTCTGATCGGCAAGGGCGGTCTGTTCGGCAATGTGATCCGCCTCGGTCCGCCGCTCATCGCCTCGAAGAGCGACATCGACGAGCTCGTGGCCGCATTAGACGCGGCATTTGCAGCTGCAAGCGCGTGACCGCAACCGGGAGCTGCGAAGCCGCAGCTCCCGTCACTCTGAGCCGGCGGAGCCGCGTGGTGGATGGGTGCGTGGAGCGGCGTAGCGCGGCGAAGAGTCTCAAACCTGCTGATCGTCCCGGTAAGAGACTCTTCGCCGCGCTCCACCGCTCCCGCCACGCAACCGCCCCCGCGGTTCCGCCGGCTCAGAGTGACGGGGCATGTGCAGGATACAATCCCTCCTTCGCAATTTCGGCCCAGTCAGGAGAGCGATATGAGAACGGTGATCCGGAACGGCCGCATCGTCACGGCGGTCGACGACTACAACGCCGACATCCTCATCGAAGAGGGCAAGGTGTCGATGATCGCAAAGGCGATCGACGCCACAACCGATCGCGTCATCGACGCGAAAGGACGCCTGGTCATCCCCGGCGGCATCGACCCGCACACGCACATGGAGCTGCCGTTCGGCGGCACCTTCTCCTCGGACAATTTCGAAACCGGCACCAGGGCCGCTGCTCACGGCGGCACCACCACGATCATCGATTTCGCCGTGCAGTCGAAGGGCATGGCCCTCAGCGAGGCTCTCGACAAGTGGTTCGCGAAAGCCGAAGGACGGACCTCCATCGACTACGGCTTCCACCTCATCGTCACCGATATGCCGGACGAACGCCTTCCGGAAATGAAGGAAGCGATCCGTCAGGGCGTCAGCAGTTTCAAGCTGTTCATGGCCTACCCCGGCGTGTTCCTGGCCGACGACGCCACGATCTTCCGGGCCATGACGACGGCCGCGGAAGCGGGCGGCCTGATCTGCATGCACGCGGAGAACGGCATCATCATCGACGAGATCGTGAAGCGCGCCCTGGCCCAGGGAAAGACCGCGCCGAAATATCACGCCCTGACGCGGCCCACAAAGGCGGAGGCCGAGGGAGTACACAGAGCCATCGCCATCGCCGAGATCGCCGGCTCGCCCGTGTACATCGTGCACCTGAGCTGCGATGACTCGCTGCAGGAGGTCATCCGTGCCCGCGACGCCGGCCTCCCCGCGTATGCCGAGACCTGCCCCCAGTATCTCTTCCTCGACTACAGCGTCTACGAGAAGCCGGGATTCGAAGGGGCGAAGTACGTGATGACTCCTCCCATTCGCGAGAAGTGGAACCAGGACAAGCTGTGGCGCGGACTGCAGATGAACGACCTGCAGCTGGTCTCCACCGATCACTGCCCCTTCTGCTTCAAGGAGCAGAAGGAGCTCGGCAAGGACAGCTTCGCCAAGATCCCTAACGGCGGCCCGGGCGTCGAAGATCGCATGAGCCTCGTCTTCAACGGAGGCGTGGCCAGCGGGAAGATCTCTCTCAATCGCTTCGTCGAGATCACCTCGACGTCCGCGGCGAAGATCTTCGGCCTCTTCCCGCGCAAGGGAACCATTGCCGTCGGATCGGACGCCGACATCGTCATCTTCGATCCGAACGAAGAGAGAACCATCAGCGCGAAGACGCATCACATGAACGTCGACTACTCCTGCTATGAAGGCATGAAAGTCCGCGGAGTGACGAAGACCGTCATCTCCCGCGGCGAGGTCGTCATCGACGAAGGAAAGTACGTCGCCAAACCAGGCCGCGGGCAGTTCCTGAAGAGGGGCTTGTTCAATTCACCGCGATAGAAACCGAAGTCCAAAGGAGCCACCGATGTCCCGACATGTGAAGTGCGGTCTGATCCAGACTTCGCTCGCTGCGAAAACCAGCGAGTCGCTCGAGACCATACGAAACGCGCAGCTGGAGCGGACGCTCAAGTTCGTCGACCAGGCCGGTCGCGAAGGCGTACAGATCCTCTGCATGCAGGAGATCTTCACCGGGCCGTACTTCTGCGCCGAACAGAACCCTCGCTGGTACGACAGCGTCGAGCACATCCCCGACGGCCCGACCACGAAGCTCATGCAGGAGTACGCGAAGAAGTACAACATGGTCATCGTCGTCCCGCTGTATGAGGAAGAGGACGCCGGCGTCTACTACAACACCGCCGCCGTGATCGACGCGGACGGCAAGTACCTCGGCAAATACCGAAAGAACCACATCCCGCACGTGGCGCCCGGCTTCTGGGAGAAGTTCTACTTCCGCCCCGGCAACCTCGGCTATCCGGTCTTCAACACACGCTATGCGAAGCTCGGCGTGTACATCTGCTATGACCGCCACTTCCCCGAGGGGGCGCGCGAGCTCGGCCTCAACGGCGCGGAGATCGTGATGAACCCGTCCGCCACCGTGGCCGGACTGTCGGAGTATCTGTGGAAGCTCGAGCAACCGGCGCACGCCGTCGCCAACGGATACTTCGTCGGAGCGATCAACCGCGTGGGCTTCGAGGCCCCGTGGAACATTGGCGAGTTCTACGGCCAGAGCTACTTCTGCGATCCGCGCGGACAGTTCCTGGCCACGGCCAAGCGAGACGAGGACGCCCTGGTCACGGCGGAGCTGGACATGGACAAGATCCGCGAGGTGCGCAACACTTGGCAGTTCTTCCGCGACCGGCGCCCGGAGACGTACGGCGGGCTTGTTAAGCCGTAACGTAACGACGACCGGCTACCGCGCGAATGTCATCCCGAGCGATCGAATCGCGCCGGCGCGACACCGGAGAGAAGAAGCGGGCGATCGTTCCCCCTCTCCCCGCCGCAGCGGGGAGAGGGCCGGGGTGAGGGGTCTCGTTCTGGTTCAAAAGGAGACCCCTCATCCGCCTTCGGCACCAGAAACTCTTCGCCGCGCTGCACCGCTCCCGCCACCCCCCCTCGCGGCTTCGCCGGCTCAGAGTGACGGGTGCGCGTTACTCCGTCAGCGCCCGTCTCGTGTCCTCCGCGACACGCTTCGCTTCGGCCGTCGGATTCGCGCGCAGCATCCGTTCGAGAACGTCCCCGGCACCCCGTCCGTCGCCGGCCACCGCGCGCACGACCGCCAGGCGCGCATACGCGGCGAGCTCGTGAGGAAACGCGGCGATCTCTTTCTCGAATGCCGTCGTAGCCTCGGGCAGTCGGTTCATCCGCGCATACGTGTCGGCACGGAGGTATTCCAGGCGGTAAACCGCAGCCTCGCCGCCGGCGCGCGCCTGATCTTCGGCCTTCTGCAGAATGGACAGCGCCGCGGCGTACTGGCCCTGGCGCTGTGCGATCTCTGCGGCCATGACGAGGTCAGAAGCCGTGGGGCGCGCGATGGCGCTCAGCTCCCTCGACGCTGTGGCGAGGTCATTGCGCCGCAGTGCAGTCTCGACGAGGAGCGCGCGGCCGGCATGCGGAGCAGAGGCCAGGGCGGCCTCGCCGCATTGCGCGGCGTGGGTCAGATCGCCGCTCTCGAGATAGACGCTGCCTAACGAGACCAGGACGTCGCCCGAGGGGTGCGCCGAACGAGCCACGGCGGTCCGGTAAGCCTCGATGGCCTCGGCCCGCCGGCCGTTGTGCTTGAGCGCATCGCCGAGCTGCACCCACCCCTCGACCATCTCCGGATTTCGCGCGAGCACGTCGTGGAACGCCGTTTGCGCGGCGGCCATGTCGCCGTCCATCGCCAGGCGCGAGGCGCGCTGCAGCTCCTCGATGTCGGTGATGCGATCCGCGGGGTTGATGGGCATGACCTTCGATTCGGCCATGCCGGCGACGTAGCCGAGGGCGCTCAGCTTCGCTCGTTCCTCGGGATCGATCGGAGCGGGCCGGGTCTCGGCGGCGGGAAGGCGATTGAGACGATCGCGATAGGTCGCCACCTCGCGGCGGTTTGCCGGCGCCAGATCGTGCTTCTCCGCGGTGTCCTTGACGATGTCGAAGAGCTCGGGGCGCGGCGAGTCGATGAACTGGCGACTGTTGTCCGTGATCCCCTTGAGCTCGCCCCAGCCGAAGTGCAGCCGGGCATAAAGGCTCTCGCTGTAGATGGCCCGATCCGTGGGAAGGGCCCCGAAGAGCGGCAGGCCGGATGTCTTCGGCGCCTTTACGCCTAACAGGGATGTCACGGTCGGGAGAAGGTCGGCAAGCGACACCGGCTCGCGGACCTCCGAGCCTCCTCTCACCCCGCCCGGCAGTTTGATGATCAGAGGAACGTGAATGGTCTCGCGGTAGATGAGGACGGAGTGCTGTTGCTCGCCGTGGTCGCCGAGGCCTTCGCCGTGGTCGGAGAGAAAAATGATGATCGCGCGATCGTAGAGGCCGGCCTTCTTCAGATGATCGAGCAGCTTGCCGACGATGGCGTCGGAGGTGGCGATCTCACCGTCGTACAGGTTCGCGGCGTAGAGCGTGTGGAACGGCTCCGGCGGATCGTACGGGACGTGCGGCTCGTAGATGTGGAAGAAGAGGAAGAACGGACGCCCCTGCTGCTTGTCGATCCACTGCTCGGCCAGGGCCTCGGTGACCGTTCCCGGGCGCTGGTAATCGCGAAACTTCGCGCCGGGTGCGGGCTCGATGGAGTCCTGGTAGAAGTCGAAAGCGTCCGCGAGGCCGGTATCACCGCGCAGGACGTACGACGAGACCGTGGCACCGGTCGCGTAGCCGTTGCTCTTCAGGATTGATGCGATCGTCGGATGGGCTTTCGCGTCGAAGCGAAAGCCGGCGTTGTCGCGCACGCCGTGCTCGGGCGGAAGAAGACCGGTCAACATCGTCACGTGCGACGGCAGCGTCATCGGAGTGGGCGCGTAAGCGTTGCGGAACAGCGTCGCCTGCCTGCGGAATGCGTCGATGTTGGGAGTCTCGACCCCCGTGTAGCCGTAGGCCGGAAGGTGATCGGCGCGCAGTGTGTCGACGGAGATCAGGATCACCGGCGCGTCAGGGAACTGGAGCGCCGGTTTCTCGCGAGTGCAGGAGGCGAGCAAGAGGATGAGGATCGCGAGGGCCGACGATGTGCGTGTCATTCTGAGCCGCCGGAGCCGCGGGGACAGGATGACACGGAGCCTCACTCGCGGAATCCAGTTCATCGTCCCCGGAACTCCGCCGCAAGATCTCGCGCTCCGATCTGATCGAACGTGTCCACGGCGAAGCGCGCGGAACCCGGGCCGGGGACGGCGCGAAGGAGCTGCTCCATCGTCTGCCGCGCTTCGCCGTTGCGGCCGGAGAGATAAAGCAGGACGGCGAGGTTGCCGTAAGCCTGCTGCTCGGCCGGAAAGTTCTGAATCTCGCGGCGGAAGGCGACGATGGCTTCGTCGGGGTGATTCGTCCGCGCCAGCAGATCGCCGCGGACGTAGTCGACCAGAGCCACCGGCTGCTTTCCTTCGTGCTCGCGCGCCACTTCATCGATGAGGCGCATGGCCTCGTCGTAGCGCCGTTCGTCGACGAGCACCTGCGCCAGGAACACCTCGGCCCGCACGTTGTCCGGCTGGTAGCCCAGCGCTGCGCGCGCCTGCTGTTCGGCGCCGGCCAGATCACGCTTCGCCATGGCGATGCGTCCCAGGATCACGGCAGCATCCGACGGATTGGCCTTCTGCGCGAGAAGGGCGTGCTTCCCGGCGTCGTCATAGCGCCTCAGGTTGAGGTCGAGGGCGGCGATGGAGAGCGCGTTCTCGCTGACCAGCGACGGCGAGAGCTGGATGACGCGCTTGTAGCTCTCGATCGCCTCCTCGTAGCGCCCTGCCTTTTCCTGATCCTTCGCCAGCAGCATCCAGGCGTCGGTAAACCCAGGATTCAGCCGCAGCACCGCCTGAATCCCGGCTATGGCGGCCTCATTGTCACCGGCGCGCGCCGCATCGCTCAGCATCTGCACTTCGCCGATGTGGTCTTTCGGATCGGGCAGCGGACCATTTCCAGCGGTGGTCGTCGAGCTCAGATATCCGAGCGCGGCGAGCTTCTTCGCCTCCTCGGGATCGATGCGCGAAGGCTCCTGCATGGCGCTGCCGAAGGCGTCGAGCTTCTCGCGCATGCTGGCGTAGACGCGGCGATCGTCCTCCACCAGGTTCTTCCGCTCCGACGGATCGCTCGTGAAGTCGTACAGCTCCGGCCGCGGAGCCTTGATGTAGTGGTGGCGGTCGTCGATGAGCGAGCGCAGGTCGCTCCAGCCGAGGTGAATGCGCGGGTAGAGCGACTCGGCGTAGAGCGAGCGCGGCGGATGATTGTCGAGGTCGAGCAGCGACACGCCGCGGAGCTGCGGTGGCTTGACGCCGGTCAGCGCGGCGATGGTCGGAAAGATGTCGATGAGCGCAGCGGGCGACTTGATCGAGCGATTGGCGTCGGCGCTTCCGGGAAGCTTCAGCATCAGCGGAACGTGGAGGTCCTCGCGATAGAGAAAGATCCCGTGCTCCTGTTCGCCGTGCTCGGAGAGGCCTTCGCCGTGATCGGACATGAACACGATGATGGCGCGGTCGTAGATCTTCTTCGCCTTCAGGAACTCGAGGAACTGGCCGACGATGGCGTCCGCCGTGGCAATCTCGCCGTCGTACGGCAGGGCGAAGCGGCTGCGGAAAGGCTCGGGCGGCGTGTAAGGCGCGTGCGGCTCGTACAGGTGCAGCAGGAAGAAGAACGGCTTATCGCCCTGCTGCGCGATCCAGTTCTCGGCGACGCCGGCGGTGATGTTCCCGGCGCGCTGCAGCTCGCCCTGCGCTTCCCCGCCGCGGTATTCGACTTTGTCGTCGTAGAAGTCGAAGGCGTTCTTCAGTCCTGTCCCGCCGCGGAGGACGTACGCGGACACGGCGGCTCCGGTCGCGTACCCGTGCTGGTGCAGCAGCGCGGGAATGGTCTCGTGCTGCGCGGCATCGAAGGGATATCCGATGTTGTTGCGCACGCCGTTGTCCGGCGGGAGTTGTCCGGTCAGCATCGCCACGTGCGAAGGCAGCGTCAGCGGCACCTCGGAATAGGCGTTCTCGAAGAGGATGGCGTCGCGACGGAAGCCGTCGATAGCCGGCGTCTCGACCTGCTTGTACCCGTACGCGGGCAGATGGTCGGCGCGCAGCGTGTCGATGGAGATGATGATCACCGGCGCGTTCGGGTAGTGCGCGCGCGGAGATTCGCGGCGGGAACACGCGGCGAGGAGGATCAGCGTTGCGATGGAGAGCTTGCGGATCATGGGAAATGCGGTGGTGATTGTACGGTAGAGAAAAGCACGAGTGCGTATTGTCTTCCCGAGCGTGAGCGAGGGATCTGTTTATGCGGGCTCTGGCGTTCGTTGCCCTTCTCCCCGCCGCAGCGGGGAGAAGGTGCCGAAGGCGGATGAGGGGTCTCCTTTCGAACGAGAACTGCGGCGGGGAGAGGGGGAATGATCGAACGTTTCTTCTCTCCGGTGTCGCGCCTGCGCGATTCGAGTGCTCGGGATGACGAGCCTGACGTTCGGGATGACAAGTTTGCGCTCCAAAAAAAAGGCCCCGGTCTTGCGACCGGGGCTCTTCGACTCACGTGAGTCTGGAAATTAGAAGCGGAAACCGCCGGCCATCGAGAACGAACGCGGCGTCTGATAGGCGCTCCTCGATGTCGGGTTGCCAAATGCTGACGTCAGCTGATAGTTCGCGTTCATCGCCGAGCACTGCGCGGCGGAGTCGCCCGTCGGGCACTGGATCGGCTTGTCGGTGAACGGGTTGAACGCCTTCAGGCCGGAACCGGCCGTGCGCGAGGTGCGCACGGTCGCGTTGACGACCTGGCTGGCGCCGCTCTGGAAATTCACGACCTTCTGAGAGTTGAACACGTTGAAGGCGTACCCCTCGATGTAGAACTGGAGGCCGTGAATCGAAGGGAAGGTGAACGTCGACGACAGATCCAGCGCCTGGGTGGCCGCCGTGCGGAACGCGCCGCGATCCGAGAAGTAGTAGGTCGACGAAGTCGGCGGACCCGCGTACCCCGGATTCGCGGTCACATAGGCGCTCGTCGAGATCGAGCCCACCGCGGAGTACGGCACGCCGGAGTCGTAGCGCTCGATCGCACCAACGTTCAGGTTGCCGAGGAACGTGCGCAGGTCGTAGCTGGCCCACAGCCGGAGTTTGTGCGTCTGATCGGACGGCAGATATCCAACCGGGAAGTTCTGCTTGAATCCGTTGTACTCCGGATAGAACATGGCACCGAAGCCCTCTGCGATCGGGCCCGAGCCGGCGTTCTCGCCAACGATGTTGCCGCGGAGCTTCGAGTACGTGTAGTTGCCACCCAGCTGCAGGGCAGTGGAAAAACGATACTGCCCCTGCATCTGAAGGGCCTTGTACGTGCGCTTCGGGACATTCGAGTTGGCGATGAGGGTCAGATCTGCGGGATCGCCGTTGATGAGGATCGTGCCGATCGACGTGGTCCGCTCGTTGACATAGAAGTCACGAGACTTGCGGTCGATGAGGTCGGCCCGGATGTAGCCGTTGCCGATCTGCGTGCCGGCGCCGAGGGTGTACTCACGAGTGTTCGGCGCATTGAGGGATCCGCCGGCGATCTTCGACTGCGCGCCGGGGATGAACTGGTAGAAGAGCAGGTCCTTGTTGTTGATGCCGCCGACGCTGTTGAACCAGTCGAAGAACGCCTTCGAATACTCGCGCGACGTCAGATGCGTCAGGGCCGGACCTTCGTACTGGTAATAGAACGAGGCCGGGCTGCCGGCTGAGGAGCTGGCGGAAGTGACGCCCTCAGCCAGGCGTCCGGCATAGACGTTGTATCCGGCGGTGACGCGGAGTCTGCCATTGCCGAAGACGTCGTAGTTGGCGCCGAGGCGGGGGCTGAAGCCCTTGTCATTCGAGATCAGCTGGTGAAGCGAGTTGAGGGAGTCATTCTTGTCGTAACGGAGGCCGACGTTGAAGCTCCAGTTGGTGTTGAGGTCCCACTTGTCATTGATGTACGCCGAGTTCGTCCTCAGATCGGATCCGAGCGACGGAGTGAGGATCGGGTAGTAGACCACCCAGTCGACGCCCGGATTCAGGTCGAAATACGCCACGCCAGTGCTGGGATCGCGCGTGACGGTGTTGCTGTAGGTGTTCAGGACGAAGTTGGTCGGCGACTGGTAGTTGTCCGAGAGACGGCTCTCGGACCACTTGTCGTAGCCGAGGACGATGTTGTGCGTTCCGACCGATTTGCTCGACCAGAAGTACGTCGACTTGAGGGTCCAGTCGTTGTTGTTGCGGGTCTCCTGGCTGCAGACGCCGCAGAAGTAAGGCGCGTTGGCATCGCCGACGAGCGACGAGAAACCAGGCCCGAAGACCAGCAGCGGAGAGCCTGCCACCGGATCGCGGTTGTCGCCGCCGAATCCGATGAACGTGAACGTCTTGCGCGAGTAGAGCGCTTCGACGAGCCAGTTGTTCGTCAGGATGCCGTTGTAGTGGCCCGTCCAGAAATCGTTGCCCTGGGTGATCGAAGGATCGAGAGCCTGCTGCTCGAGGACCCCGAGCTGGTTGTTGTTCGTCGCGGTGAGCGGCGACTTCAGGTAGCTGACCACCAGGGAGTGCTTCGGCGTGATCTGCCCCGTCAGTTTGCCTTCCCAGCGCTTGGCGTCCGTCATAGAGGGGTACTGCTGGACCGGACCGCCGGCGAGGGCATACGACCCCGGTGCGGAGGACTTCACTTTGCGTCCCGCGCCGAAGAACCACAGACGGTCGCGGATGATGCGGCCGCCGAAGGTTGCTTCGTGAGTCTGGTTCCAGGAACGGTGCTGTCGCTTGTCGTTCGGATAATCGGTCGGCAGAGTCCATGCCGGGTTGTCGAGGTTGTCGCGATACGAGCCGTGGAACTCGTTGCCGCCCGACTTGCTGATCGAGTTGACGACGCCGCCCTGAAACCGGCCGTACTCGGCCGAGATCGAACCGGTGAGAATCGTCGTCTCCTGAATCGCGTCCTCGATGAAGAGGCCGTGCTGCTGGCCGCGCAGGTTCTCCTGGATGTTGGCGCCGTCGACGGTGATCAGGTTCTGGTCAGCCGTGGCGCCCGAGATCACGAGCGCTGCGCGCGGGCCGGTCGAGGTCGTGCCCGGCGCGAGAAGCGCCACGCCCGTCGGGGTCCGGCTTGTCGGCAGGCTGGTGATGACCGACTGCTGCATGTTGCTCTGCACCTCGGTCGTCTCCAGGACGGCCGGAGCGCTGGCGGTGACCGTGATCGCTTCCGCCACGGAGCTCAGGCGCATGGTCGCGTCTGCGCGGCCGGTCTGGCCGACACCGACCTGCGTCGTACGGACCACGTTCGCCATGCCCTGCATTTCGAACGTCACCTTGTATGTGCCGGGAGGCACGGCCGCGAAGTTGTAGTTGCCGTTGACGTCGCTCGTCGTCGAGCGCGTCCCCTGCATGTTCGGCGATGAGATCGTGACCGTGACGCCGGGAAGGGGCGCCTTGTCCATCATCACGTATCCGGTCAGGTTGCCGTTCACGACCTGGCCGAAGGCGATGCTGCTACCGACGAGCAGAACGGCTGCTATGAGTGCAAGTAACCGCAGTTTCATCAATTTCTCCTTTTCTGATTTGCAACAGTGGCTGGACGACTCGTGACTTCCTACGAAACACGCTGCAGATTCATGGCCGACTCGCGTTCAGCGCCTAACCGATTGAGCCATCGGGGGTAAGCGTCTAACAGAGCAACCTGTCGTTGTGACCGAATCCAACGATTTGAATCCGTGCGATCGCTTTCATGTATATCACGGCCATATCGCGGCGACGTGCGCTCTTGCGTTGACAACGAGTGACGGCTGTCGCATATCAGTGTTAGCTTCCGAAGCTATCAGCTCGCGGGTGTCAGGTGTCGGGTTTCAGGTGTCAGATGTCGGGCCTCAGGTGTCGGGTGTCGGGCCTCAGGTGTCGGGCCCGTCCACGCACAGGCCTGCGAGCTGTGACCCGCGACCTGACACCTGAAACCCGCGACCTAACAGTTGCGCGAGGCGGCCCGACACTCGCGCCCGGTCCGGTCCACAATCGCACAACGACGACCATCACAGCATCGCGTGAGCTAAAAACGCCGTTGTTCCTCGCCCCCCGTCACTCTGACTCTGAGCCGGCGGAGACAGAATGGAGTGACCCGTCCGCTCGCGTATCTTTTTCGTGGGTTACACCCGAAAGGCGCAGAGCCACATACAGGAGGAACGGGTCATGACGATTATTCACTGGATCGGG
>JAJXWV010000050.1 GCA_021781455.1 Acidobacteriota bacterium
CATGCTGTGGTGGATTGACATACAGCCCGATCACGTCGGTGGCCTTGGTTTCAAAATCGGGATCGTCCGACGCCATGTACCGCGCGATACGGTGCGGCTTCAGATTCGCGCGCCTCCACGCCGTGGCAATGACCGAGTGGCTCACGCCCAGCTTCTTGGCGAGCTTCCTCGTGGTCCAGTGCGTTGATCCGTCGGTCGGCTTTCGCGAGGTCCACTTCAGGATGCGCGCCTCCATTGCGGGGGTCAAAATCGACCGTTTCCGCCCTTGGTGACGACCGTAGAGACCAGCCAGGCCGTCGTCCTCGAATCGCTGTTTCCACTTGCTGATGTAGCTGCGGTTACAACCGAGTCTCCCAACGATCGACGAATACGGCTCGCCATCAGCAAGCAACAGAATCAGTCTCGCTCGTCGGACATCGTCGGCGCGCAGGTTTCGACTGCGTGCTCTTGCTTCGAGTTCTTCACGATCGGAAAAGCGCAGCTCAAGACTCATGAAACCGAGAACAGCTTAGCGCTGGTCCCAATTCCACGAATACACTCCACTAGTCCCTACCTTTAGGCAGACGCACGCTAACTTGGCTACGATTGCGCGTCGCGGGCCGCGCCGGCGAGGCGCAGTTCCGTTAGCCGGCACGACGCTCGCTGCGGTAAATGTGCCCATGGGCAACCTTCTTCAACGGGCACTCGCCGAGGCCGCCAAGCTCCCCGGGCCTGACCAGGAGGCGATCGGCGCATGGTTGCTGGCCGAAATTGAATCCGAACGGCGCTGGGATGCGCTGTTTTCGCATCCGGCGGCAGTGATCGAGCGCATGGCCGACGAAGCGCTTCGAGAGCACGCGGAAGGCCACACGTCCGAACTCGACCCAGACGCGTTGTGAAGTCCCACATTTCGGAGCTTCCGGAAGCACTTAGCCGGGCTTCCGTCCGACATTCGCGAGCAAGCGCGGAGCAGACGTATGATTCCGCGGCGAGCGCGCGAGCCACACGGGGTTGGACGCCGGCCACAGACCGGCGAGCCACAGTTTCTGTGCACCTTCCAATTGGACACGCGCTCTCACGACCGATCCGTTTCTGGGACGCCTTGTGCGTCAGGGGCTCAGGCCGATCCTCGATCGGTCCCATGCCTTCATCCTGATGGGTGACTGGCGCGGATCTTCTCCTCCGACGCCGCTCGACCGAGACGCCGGGATTGCTGACTCATCGCTCTGCACATGACCATCAACAACAGCCGCTAAACGCGGCAGGGATTTTCCCGCCCATATTGACAGCGCCTGCTCATGGGTGGCCCCATCAGCTTGGCCAGTGGAGACCTGGCCCCATCCGCTTGGTGGAGACCTGGCCCCATCAGCTTGCCATCAGCTTGGCCAAGTGGAGACCTGGCCCCATCAGCTTGTGGCCCCATCAGCTTGGCCAGTGGAGACCTGGCCCCATCAGCTTGGTGGAGACCTGGCCCCATCAGCTACATCCATCAGCTATCAGCTAAGTGGAGACCTGGCCCCATCAAGCCTGGCCCCATCAGCCAAGTGGAGACCTGGCCCCATCAGCTTGTGGCCCCATCAGCCAAGTGGAGACCTGGCCCCATCAGCCTGGCCAGTGGAGACCTGGCCCCATCAGCTTGGCCCATCAAGCCTGGCCCCATCAGCTTGGCCATCAGCTTGGCCCCATCAGCTTGGAGATCAGCCTAAGGCGGCGTCGCGCCGCGTTGACGGCGCCGGACCTCTCACGCCTGACTGTGACGACTTTTGCTGCCGCGGTCGGGCGCTCCTGCGATTCTCAAGCGAAACAGACGCAACAAAGGAGCGTGGATGACGACAAGAAAGATCTTCTTCCTGGCGATTTCTCTCCTCTTCGTGTTTTCCGCCGCTGCGGAGCAGAAAGATTATGCGGGCTGCAAAGACCCCGCGCTCTTCCCGAACCGCATGCCTGGCTACTTCATTCAGAAGTGTGAGCATCAGGATTTCGGCTTCTACGAGTTCTACACGGTGAAACCTCCGAAGAAGCGGGTGGAGGGCGAGGTCAACGTCGTTTACTACCGCGTTTTCGACAAGCAACCGGAACGCTCCGGTTTGGAGGTCGTCCGGAATTACGAGAACGCGATGAAGAAGATCGGCGCGTCGATCCAGGGCAAAGACCCGCACCAGACCTGGTGGGTCAACGGCATCGCCACGATCGACGGCAAGCCGGTGTGGGTACAGGCGGAGAAGGGCAACGGCTTCTACACCGTCCGCACCGTGAAGGTGCAGGAGATGGAGCAGACCATCGTCGCCGACGCCGCGGCATTCTCGAAGGACCTGAAGTCGGCCGGGCACGTCGCCGTGGGCGGGATCTACTTCGACACCGCAAGCGCAACGCTGAAGCCCGAATCGGCTGCAGCGATCCAGGAGATCGCAAAGATGCTGAAGTCGGAGCCGGGCCTGAAGGTGTACATCGTCGGCCACACCGACACAGTGGGCAACGTCGACTCGAACCTGAAGCTCTCGCGCGATCGCGCGGAGTCGGTGATTCAGGCCCTCGTCACGAAGCACGGCATCCAGGCTGCGCGCCTGCGGTCGTTCGGCAACGGCCCGTTCGCCCCGGTCGCCTCGAACGCCAACGAGGACGGCCGCGCGCTGAACCGCCGCGTCGAACTCGTTCTGCAATAAACGAAAGCGGCGGCCGGTAACGGCCGCCGCTCCACCGCTGTCGGTTCGATCCCGATCAGCTCCACCGACTCGCAGAAATCAGAAAACAGGCGTAGCGCCTGCAGCGGGCAGACACCCTCTTCCGCCGCTCCAAGGATGGAGCGCCCTTCTCCGATACTCACCTGAACCCACCGAAAGTCCTCGGGAGCCAGGAATGGGAGTCGTGAAGGTATTGCGAGCGCCCAACTAGTGCTTGCAGCGGACGTTGCTCGCTTCGTTGCCACGTCGCAACTGCGTTACCATAGCGCGTCGCGGACCAGCCCGCTGGGCGCGGGTCCGTCAGCCGCCCATGATGAGTTGCTCGCTCGCAGTGCTTGCCATCCTGGCCGTCATAGGGCCTTGCGCCGCCGGCGCGGAAGCGGTGAGATCCTGTCTCTCGCAAGCCCGCTTCGTGCCGGCTCGACTGAACGGCAAAGCCGTGCCCGTGTACTTCTCGCTGGTGATACGGCCTGCGGCCTAACAAAACGAACGGAAGAAACATCATGAGGAAGAGCGGGCCGCAGGGAGGAAAGTCTCCGTCCCGGATGATCGACGAGAGGATCAAGGAGCTGGACGACTGGCGGGGCAGAATGCTCTCCCGACTCCGTACATTGATCAAGCAAGCTGACCCCGAGGTGGTCGAGGAGTGGAAGTGGAGGGTCCCGGTGTGGTCTCACGACGGACTGATCTGCACCGGCGAGACGTACAAGAGCGTCGTGAAGATGACCTTTCCCAGGGGGGCCGCCCTCGAGGACCCATCAGGCCTCTTCAACTCCAGCCTCGATGGCAACACCAGGCGTGCCATCGACTTCCACGAGGGCGAGAAGATTGACGAGAAGGCCTTGAAGGCTCTCATTCGCGCGGCCGTGACGCTGAACGCGTCCCGCGCCCATGGCTGATCGAGCGGAACAGGAATGCGAGACCAGAACAGATGAAGCAAGGGACACAACAGCAGTTGGTGGAGCGGCGCGAGCGGGGAACGATCTGCCACGCCAGCTCGCTCTACGGCGCCTCACTCGAGGGAATCCCGCTCACCGCCTGGCTTCCCGAGGACGGGAGCGCGGACATCCTTGTCCTCGCTTCGATCCACGGGGACGAGGCAGAGACGACCGTGGTCGTGTCGGAAGCGCTCCGATGTATCCCCCGCGGCGATCTGCGGAGTGCGGTGATTCTCTGCGGCAATCCCGACGGGATGCTGCGGGGCACACGCGGCAACGCCAGAGGCGTCGATCTGAACCGCAATTTTCCGACGTCGAACTGGAGCGCCGATCCGCTCTGCTACAAGAGCCGGGCAAACGATGCGCGCGACATCGCCCTGAGTCCGGGCGCCGAACCGGCGTCGGAACCGGAAACGAAAGCGCTGGTCGCGCTCGTCGCGCGGTTGAAGCCGCGCGCCATCGTCACCCTCCATGCGGCGCTCGCCTGCATCGACGACGCCGGCCCGTCGCCCCTCGGCCGGCAGCTCGCCGCCCGCAGCGAGCTCCCGCTCCTCACCGAGATCGGCTACCCGACGCCGGGGTCGATGGGCACGTGGGCGGGCGAACGCGGCCTGGATCTCGTGACGTGGGAAGTCGAGGCGGCCTCGCTCTATGACCTCAAGGATCATCACGTGCCGATCCTGATCGACCTCATGACCGGCCGGTTCGATCTCGAGGGATAGCGATGCACATCCTCATCACCGATTCGGGAGTGGGCGGTCTCTCGGTGGTCGCGTACGCCGAGCGCTTCGTGCGCACCCGCGGGTTCACCGAGCCGGTCAGGTTGACGTTCGCCAACGCCGCTCCTGAAAACGACTACGGCTACAACTCGATGCCGTCGAAGGAAGCGAAGCTCGAGACATTCGACCGGTTCCTCCGGAACGTCACCGAACGCTTTGCCCCCGACTCGATCTATGTCGCCTGCAACACGCTCTCGGTGCTGCTGCCCGAGACTCCGTACTTCGCCAACGCGGCCATCCCCGTCAAAGGGATCGTCGAGTGCGGCTCCGAGCTTCTCGTCAGGGAGCTCGAAGCGGATTCGCGGAGCGTGGCGATGATCTTCGGGACGCAGACGACCATCGACGCCGGCACGTATCCTCGAATGCTCAGGCAGCGGGGAATCGAGCCGTCGCGGATCATCAGCCAGGCCTGTCCGCGGCTCGCCGACACGATCTCCGAAGACCGTGAGGGAGCGCGAACGGCCTCCGAGATCCGCCGATGGGTCGGTGCGGCGATCGAGAAGCTCGAAAGCGCGGACGCACCCGTCATCGCCTATCTCGCCTGCACGCATTACGGCTACCGGCAGGAGCTCTTTTCGGCCGCGTTCGGCGAGGCAGGAATCCGAGCGAAGGTGGTCGACCCCAACGAGCGAGCCGTCGACGATCTGTTCGGAGCGCGATTCGGCCGTCGCGGCGAGGGTGTCAGGCGGGACGTCGCGGTGGAGTTCGTGACGCGATATGTGATTCCGGAAACGACGATCGAGGCGCTCACGTTCTTTCTGAGCGAGATCTCACCACGGACCGTCGCCGCGATGCAGAACTTCGTGCAGATTCCCGATCTGTTCTGAGCGTAGCGGGGCGTTTGTCCTCACGTCAGCCTGTGGAGGAGGTCGCGAAGCTGGTCGACGAGTGGCGGGAGGTCATCGGTCGCAACCGCCCACACCACATCGCGTTGGATTGCGAAATATCCGTGCGCGAGCTGGTTTCGAAACGCCACGACCTTTCTGTACGAGGTTAACGGCGCGACGAATTCGGGTCATGCTGCCGCAAGTTGGCGAAGGGCCTCGCCGATGATTTCGAACTGGCGCTCGACCGCTGAGTGGAGCAGCTCGTCGCTGTCGTAGTCGGCGAGGGCGGGCAGGAGATCAGGACAGCAGAAGCTCGAGGTCCTCGGCCGTCAGGTTACGCAGGATGCTGTTCTCCTCGGAGATGATCGCATCGGCCAGAGCGCGCTTGCTCTGCTGAAGGAGGAGGATCTTTTCCTCGATCGTTTCGCGCGCGACCAGCCGGTACGCGAAGACGTTTCGGGTCTGGCCGATGCGGTGCGCGCGGTCGATCGCCTGCGCCTCGACCGCAGGGTTCCACCACGGGTCGAGGAGGTACACGTACTCCGCCGCGGTGAGGTTCAGGCCGAGTCCGCCGGCCTTGAGGCTGACGAGAAACACAGGCACGCTCGTTTCTTCCTGAAAGCGGCGGACCTGTTCGGAGCGGTCGCGGCTCTTGCCGTCGAGATAGGCGTAGACCATGCCGCGCTGCTCCATCTCCCGCCGGACGATCGCCAGCATCGACGTGAACTGAGAGAAGACCAGCACCTTGTGCCGCTCGGCGATCAGCACGGGAAGCCGCTCGAACAACACGTCGATCTTCGCGGACGACTCGCCGGCTCGTTTGCTGTCGACGAGAGCCGGATGGCAGGCCGCCTGGCGCATCCGCAGCAGCGCTTCGAGCACGTGGATCTTCGACTTCTGCAGCCCTTTCTCGGCAATCCGGCCCAGGAGCGAAGCGCGGTAGTAGTCGCGAAGCTCGTTGTAGAGCTTGCGCTGCGCCGGTTCGAGATCGCAGTAGATCGTCTGCTCCGTGCGTTCGGGCAGCTCGGTCGCGACCTGCGCCTTCGTCCGCCGGAGGATGAACGGCCGGACCGCGTGCGCGAGCAGGGCTCGCTGTTCCTTCGCTTCCGGCGTATTCGCCCCTGCGCCGCGCAGCAGCTTCATCATGCGGCTCGACTTTCCGCGCAGCATCCCGGGGTTCAGGAACTCGAACAGGCTCCCGAGCTCGCCGAGGTGGTTCTCGATCGGCGTTCCACTGAGGGCGAGCCGGTGGCGCGCCTTGAGCAGCGTCGCCGCTTTCGCGGACTGGCTCGATGCGTTCTTGATCGCCTGCGACTCGTCGAGCACGACGTAGTCGAACTCCACCCCGCTCAGAAGCTCGATTTCCCTTCGCAGCAGCGCATACGTCGTGATGATCACGTCGTACTCGCTGAAATGATCGGAGGCGCGCAGGCGGTCGGGAGTGGAGTGGTCCAGGAGGCGCAGCTTCGGGGTGAAGCGCTCGGCTTCGTTCTTCCAGTTGAAGACCACCGACCGCGGCGCAACGACCAGCGACGGGCGCTTCTCCTTTCCGGTGCGCCGCTGCTCGAGGAGCGCGAGCACCTGCACGGTCTTGCCGAGGCCCATGTCGTCCGCAAGACAACCGCCGAAGCCGAGCTCGCGCAAGAATGCGAACCAGCCGACGCCCTCGCTCTGGTAAGGCCGCAGCGTCCCCCGGAAGGACTTCGGCGGCTTTTCCGGAACGACTTTCACCTCCAGCAGCTTCCGCCGTGCCTTTTCGAACACGCTGTCGAGCGACACGCGAGGCCGGGTCGCCAGCAGCGCGTCGAGGAGCAGCACCTGGTTCTTGCGGAAGCGGACCCCGTCGCTGCGTTCCTCCGACGCCACCGCGAGGAAGGGTTCGAGCTCGTCTTTCCACTCCGGCCGGATCAGGCCGATCCTGCCATCGCCGAGCTTCAGGTGGGTTGCGCCGCTCTTCAACGCGGCCAGAAGTCGCGGCAGCGTGATGCGTTCCGAGCCGAACGTGACCCCGGCGTTGAGGTCGAACCAGTCGATGCCACTGTTGATGGAGAGCTCCAGCTCGCTGCCGGCCGCGTAGCTGCCCTCCTCGCCTTCGACCTCCCAACCGGCGTCGACGAGCGTGGGAAGCGCGGCCGCCAGCTGGCCGCCGTTCCCCGTGACCGTTTCCGACCAGCGCCCGAAGCGCGCACCCCACAGGACGTCCAGCAACCGTTGCTCCTCGGCGGAATCGCGGAGGTAAATCGTCCGGGTGTTCTCGTCGTACACGCTCCGAGTCCGCACCAGAGCGTTGACCGCGTGGCCCTCGTACGCGAACTCGGGCGTTCCGATCACGTCGTTGCCCCAGTTGCCCTTTCGAAAGCGGATCGTCCCACGCGGCTTCACCTTACGCTCGTGCCACTGCAGGGCGGGAGGGAAGTCGATTCGGACGGCGCTCGCGGTCGTCGACAGCGATCGAATGAAGTCGTCGATCTCCGATCGCGGGATCGCGACGCCCTCGTCCTCGATCAGCCGAGCCCACCTCGCTGCGTCGGCGTTGGCAATTCGCGCGATCCTGCCGCGGAAGAAGACGAAATCCGGCGAGAATCCGAGCGCCTCGGACAGCGGAATGAATTCATCGCCACGGCGCAGCGCCGTCACGAGCACGTACTCCTCGTCGCGCTCTTCGGCCTTCACCGTCAGGACGAACGGATCGCCCGCATCGAAGGCGACGTGATCCTCGTACAGTCCCTTGCCGACCCGCATCAGGATGCGGCCGGTTGCCACGACCTTTGGAATGATGAACTGCGCGAGCGGCGATCGGACGGCCAGCCGGGATTCGCGCGAATACGAGCCGAGGAGCGATGCGAGAATCTCGCGGTCGACAGGATCGGCCACATGGGCGATGTCGCCGGCAACGAGCATGAGGGCCTGCGGCTTGCCGATCTCGCCGTTCTTCTTCAGCGGCCGCTTGGTCGCCTCGAGCACGACCGCATCGCCGCCCATCGACGGATCGATGACCCAGGTGATCTCGGGGACGGCTGTGGCTGCGCGCGGCTCGTCCGAGCTCCACGACTGGATGCGGGCGAGCTGTCCGCGCCACTGGCTCGGTGGCTTGGGAGGCTCGCGCTTCCTGAACCCAGGAAAGCTGGCGACACGGCCGCCACCTCGATCCGATGTCCGGTCGCCGGTCCTGAGATGCGAGAGGCGGGATTCGATTTCGCGGATCTCGAGCTGATCCGCATCCTCCCCTTCCTCAGCATCGTCTTCGGAGTCGTCGATTTCGACGTCCAGCGCGTCGGGGTCGTCCTCATAGAGCACGTCGGCGCGGCCGCTGAACGCAACACCCGCCCGTTGACACTCGATCAACACCGCCCAGACGTGTTTGCAGATGACTTCGCCCTCGAAGTACGGGCAGTCGCACAGGCAATACACCGTTGCGTCGGCATAACGCAGGTGGACGCTGTACTCGCGGCTGCCGGAGACCGTGGCGAGAACCGAGTCTTTCGCCCGGTGCGCCAGTTCGACGCGGCCGCTGGCAGCGTACCCGGCCCCGCGCTGGCGGACCCTGGAGTCGACGAACTTCTGAAGGAGGTGAAGATCGAGCGGAAACACGGACGAGTGCAGATGATTGTAGCGGAACCGTGAACCATCAGTTTTCGCAGAGGCTGTGCAGAAATCGAGATTGCGAAGTTTTCGCGAGCAATCGCGACCCCACTCCCCTTTCATCTCCTCGCCCCGTGCGGATCAATTCTGCGAGATTGCTCGCCGGGGAGCTCATCGCGCGCGTTTGGGGAAGGCCTGTCCGGGGCACATCCGAATCGCCATCAGTCCTTCCCCTTCGATCCGAAAAGCGACCGCTGCTTTGGTTTTTCAGCCCGTGCTTTGTCGGTCGTCTTGACTCGTTCGGCCGGTGCGCGATCCGTCACGACGTCGGCTTGCGGGGGCGATGCCGCAGTCGCGTCTTGGGTCCGCCGAGGACGGACTGGCGGTCTGCGAATCTCTGTGTCCTCTGTGCTCTCTGTGGTGAATAGACACGGGCGATCACGCTGCTTTGCCTCACCGCAATCCGACCGTCCCGTTCGCGGCTTCGACGAGCTTCGCGGGGTCGTAGCCGATGCCGTTTTTGAAGACGACGGCGACGTTCTCGATGTCCCTGATGTTCGTCGACGGATCGCCTTTCACCACGTCCAGGTCGGCGGCCTTACCGGTGGCGATCAACCCGATGTCCGATGCCTCGCCGAGAAACGTGGCGCCGTTGAGCGTCGCCACGCGGATCGCTTCGAGCGGCGTGAACCCGGCTTCCACGAGCAGCTCGACTTCGCGCTGGTCGCCGTAGCCGGGAATCACGCCGCCGTAGCCGGTCGGATCAAGCCCGGCCAGCAGAAGACCGCCGGCTTTCGCGAAGTCGTGCTCGAAGGCCATCTCCTTCGCAAAGAGGTTCGGCCACAGCGAATTCTTCGCGGCCGCGGTCCGCTCGCGCGTCGCCAGGTACTCCTTCCGCGCTTCCGGCAGCATGGCCGCGAGCACGCGCGGATCGGCCGGCGCGCGGCCGGGCACGAACGTCTCGAACACCGGAAGCGTCGAGGTGACGGCGACGTGCTTCTCGACGAGGTGGCGGATCAGCGACTGGATCTCGGGGCCTTTCTCGTCGAGCTTGGCGAGCGCCTCACGCGCGGGGGCGACCGCCGGGCAGTTGTCCGGCTGCTTTCCGGGCGTGAATTCGGTGTCCACGACGAGGCCGTGCTCGAGGTCGTCGATGCCGAGGTCCGCCGCCTCCGTGAAGCCGACACTGCAGAGGTGGCCCGTCACCTTGAGGCCGTGTGAATGTGCGGTGTCGATGGCCGCCTTCAGATCGGCCCGCGTGATGTACATGTACGCCTTGAACGAGGTCGCCCCTTCGAAGATCCAGTATTCGACGGTCTTTCGCGCGTCGTCGGGCCCGGTGAGCTGGTGCATCTGCAGCGCGAACGTGCCGGGGCCCTCGAGGTACGGACCGGTGATGTGCATCTTCGGGCCGGCGGCCTTGCCGGAGTCGATGGCGTGCTTGATCTCGAGGTCCGCGTACGGCTCGACGCTCCCGGTGGTGCGGATGCTCGTCACGCCGCCGGCGAGGTAGAGCTTCGGAAAGCTCGACGCGTGCTCGGGGTACATCCCCTCTTTCGCGGCCGGATTCACCCGCGGAGCGGGGTAGTACATGTGGTCGTGCATCCCGACCAGCCCGGGCAGAACGGAGTGGCCTGTCAAATCCACGACCTGCGCGCCTTCGGGCACGGGTGCGCCGATGGATTCGATCCTGCCGTTGCGGATGACGACCGTCTGATCGGCCTTCGCCGGCGCGCCGGTGCCGTCGATGACGCGCACGTGCGTCAGCGCGATCACGGGCTCGGCGTAGCGGATGAACGGCGCGACGCCTTTGGAAGGCTGCGCCAGGAGGGACGATGCACAAAGGACGAGAGCCGCGGCGAGTTTTCGCATCGCGCGAGGATAGCGGAACGGCCGAGCGACTGGCGAGCAGGCAGGGACGCCGGTCACCGGGTCACCAGGTCACCAGGTCACCAGGTCCTCCACCCGGCAACTCGGTGACCCGGTGACTCGGTGACCTCAGGACTCAGGACTCAGCGAGACCGACGGCTTCGGCCGGCCGCGCCAGCGGAACAGGTACGTTTTTCCTTTCCGCACGTTCATGACGAGCGCCGGCCGAAAAGCGGCGAGACAGGTGCCGCTCTGGCGGCGCACGCTCGGATAGACGATCCCGAGCGAGCCTGCTTCGAGCAGCTGTTCCGCGAGGGCCTGCGAAGCGACATAGCTGTCCGGCGCGAGGACGGCGGCGAAGTGCTTGTCTCCGCGCAGGTCGTGGAGCCCTGCGCTGAAGTCGGCGAGGTAATCATCGTACGTCGCCTCTTCCTCGTCTTTCCAGTCGACCTCCGCGAGCTCGATCCACCTGTGGAACGCGACCTCGGCCTGCGCGGTCTCCATCTCGAACGCGGCATACCAGGCGCCGCGCTCGGGCCCGTTGAAGCGGCTGCCGAGAGGGTGCGGGTGACAGAAGGCTGCATTGACGATCCGGAAGTACGGGACGGCGAACACCAGCTCGGGGATGCCGATGCCGGGCAGGAGATTGTTCTCCGCGAGCAGGCGGTCGTTCGTGGCGAGGTCGAGGTCGAAGAGATCCTGGAGATCGGCGTCGTTGCCGGCGATCTCGGCGAGAACGCTGTCACCGTTGTCGCTGTACCTGGAGGGGACGAGGCGGTGCGTGTCGTTCCGGCGGACGAGCCGCACCGGCGGCAGCGTCACAACCCGCCCCGGCGTGCATCGAGCAACCGCCGAACGGCCTGCATCGCCGGCAGACCGCCTTTCAACATGCAGGCGAGCGGGGTCTGTCCGCCGAAGATGCGGTTGCTGTTAGGCAGCCGGACCCAGGCATCGGCGAGCTTCCTCGAGTAGAGGATGTTGAGCGCTTTGAAGATGCCGATGAGATAGGAGATGCGCAGCAGCCGGTCGGTGTCGAGCACGCGATCGGGGTCTTTCTTCAACTCGTAGTACGGCCCGTTCGAGATGCCGCCCAGGAGCACCTTGGCGTCTTCGTCGCGGATGCTCCAGCGAGCGACGAGGTTGAAGAAGGCGCGCACGGCCGACGGACTCAGCCGCTCCCGCTCGGCTTTCGACGTCAGGTCGATCAGCGGCGATGGCTCATACCGCGTCGTGGGATAGCCTGCGTGCACCGCCATTGAATCCTCCGTTTCAGGATAATATACTCTCCGTATCCGGAGACTGCAAAGACGCTGCCGCGGCGGCCGGTTCGGTCATCGGAGAGCGGGGCTCCAGACCCGCACGCCGGCCGCGGTCCCCGCTGAAAAGCCTGCGCACCGCAGCGGCATCCAGGTCGCGCTTGTCCGCTCGAAACACTCTTCAGTCGCCGACCCGGCCCCAATTCACCAGGCCGTCGCACTATTGGACCGTGAGGTTTCGGCGTGCCTGAGGATCGTTAATGCCCCAGTCGGTCAGCAGCCGTTCTCCGCCGTCCGTCGCCTCACGACTTTGTCTCATTGGGGGCTAGCCGGCGATCTTGATGAAAAACCAGAGGAATGCGGCGATGCCAACGAGCGTGAGGAGGACGCCGAGGATGATGCGCAGGAGGCTCGAGGCGAAGAGCACGGTGGGAGCCGGAATGGCCGCACGCTCGGCGTCGCCGACGGGTGTGCTCTGCAGCGTCTGCTCGAGAGCGATGAGCGCATCGAGGTCGAGTCGCGGATCGGCCGCAGCCTCGGCGCCTCCGCGGAAGAAGCGGCCGAGGATCAGAAGCGAGCTTTCCGGGCCGCGATAAGTGCCGAACTCGAAACGTACCCGGCGCGCGTCGTGCGGCGCAATCGAGACGCTGTAGCCGACCGTCGGCTCATCGAACGTCGATGCCAGCCGCTCGGTGAGGCCGGACGCGAGCGCGCGCTCGAGGGCCTCGGGCTCGTCGCTCGTCAGGCGGATCCGCCGGAGGCGCTCCGGAGAATCGACGTGTTTTCCGTAAGGCGTCTCGAAGAAGCCGCGCATCTCGTGCCGCGCGGCGAAGCGCAGCACAGGAGCGTCCGTGGCCACGAAGGCGATCCGACCGTACGTGCCGCGGTTGAACCGCCTTCCGTAGAGACCGAACGTGTGGCCTCGATAGGATCCGGTCGCGGATCCCGCTTTCGACCAGAGGCCGGTGGGCGAACCGCCGCTGATCTGTCTGACCAGCGCCGCGAAGGCCGCTGCCTGACGCTGGGACTGGTATCGGATGTACAGCACGAAAGCCGCGACGATCGCGGCCGCCAGTATGAATGGGCCGATCGCGGCCAGCTGATCGGAGGCGAGGATTCTGGTCATCTTCGGTGTTCAGCATACGCGTTAGGCGGTCCTTTGCGCGGGGAAAACCGGCAAAACGGCTGATCGATTCAGGATTGGGTGACGGGGGGGCAGTATTTTCACGCCATCGCCTCCGCGGATCGCAGACCCGGCACCATTCCTTGAATCCGGCACCATTCCTTGAATCGTAGAGAAGCCGATGGCCTCTTTCGGGCAGACTATGCACAGCTCGGACAGTTCTCGCACAGTCTTCGCGTCTCAGAGAAGGGTTTCGCGCGATCAGCTGTTAACAGGAAAGCTATGAGCGAGTACACCGCAATCGTGCAGAAGTCGGGTGACTGGTGGATCGGCTGGATCGAGGAAGTGCCCGGCGTGAACTGCCAGGAGGCCACGCGCGAGGAACTCCTCGACACCTTGCGGGTCACGCTGCATGAGGCGCTCGAGTCCAACCGCGCCGACGCCCGATCGGCTGCGGCCGATCATTTCGAGGAAATCCGCATCGCCGTATGAAGCGGCGCGCATTTGAGCGCTGGCTTGGATCGCACGGCTGCGAGCTCGATCGGGAGGGAAGCCGTCACTCGTGGTTCTCGATCGCTCAACCGCCGCTCCGCCGTGCCACGCCATCCGGAGATTCACAACGATCTCGTGCGTAAGATCTGCCGTGACCTCGGCATCGTCGCGCCGGAGCACACCTGAATCGGCACACCATCCCGCCGCTGGCCGCGATTCTCCCTCTCGTGAGCCGGCGCTCCGCATCACGCTCCGTCGCCGAACTCCCTCAGCCCGGCTTCACCGTGTCACGTCATCCGGGATCGATCCTCACATCGGCGCTGCCGCGCCCGTGAAACTTTAGCGGCCTCAAAGTCCAATCGGCGGATGGGGCCGGGAACCCATCCTTCCAACAAACCCTGACAAAGGAAGGTCAGACGATGCGTCGTACCCTCGCGTTGCTCGCGCTCTGTCTCTCGTTCGTCCTCTCTCCCGTCGCCATTGCTGCCAACAGCGGCGGAGCCCAGATCGGCATCAACGTCCTCCTGAACACGGCGGCCACTCCGTCGATCCTCGACGACCTCGGGACCCGCGGCCGCGTCCGCGACGTGATCTACGAATTGAATGCGCTGACGATGCAGATCGCCGCGGCGGACCTGCCGGCGATCCAGGCATTGCCGTATGTCGCCTCCGCGAGTCCGGACGCCACGCGAACCGGCGCGCCGGTCGACACGGTCGCGGCGACCGATTTCTCCGCCGGCCTGAGCACGTGGGATCTCGACGCAATCAACGTCACGGACTACGGCTTCAACCGAGCGGTCTCCTTCGACGGGACGGGCGTGTACGTCGCCGTTCTCGACACCGGCCTCGTCGACTCGTGGCGCCAGTACTTCCCGCAGGAGCGGATCGCAGAGCAGTACGCCCGCTCGTTCAGCGGTGGCGGCGGCGATACCGGAACCGTCTCCTCGCAGCCGAACAAGTGGGAGCACGACCAGGATTCGCACGGCACACACGTCACGAGCACGATTCTCGGGTACGCGTATCCGGGGGGAGTCAACATCAACGGCGTTGCGCCGAATGCGACGGTCATCCCGGTGAAGGTCCTCAACCAGAACGGCTCCGGATGGTCTTCGGTGATCGCGCGCGGAATCGTCTATGTCGGCGACCTGAAAGCCGGCGAGCTCGCCGGATCCCCGGTCGTCATCAACATGAGCCTCGGCGGCTCGCGGCTCGATCCGCTGGAGAAAGCCGCCATCGACTACGCGATCGACAAGGGAGTCATCATCGTCGCGTCCGCCGGTAACAGCGGAGCAGCCGGAATGGGATATCCGGGAGCGTACGCGCCGGTGATCTCGGTCGCCGCTTCGGGTTGGACGGGAGAATGGACGAAGCCCGGTTGGTGGTACTCCAACGTCGCCGATCCAACCGACCCCGCCTCCTTCTACATCGCCGAATTCTCGAGCCGTCAGCGCGCCGGGCAGGACCTCGATGTCGCAGCTCCCGGCACGTGGATCGTCGGCCCGTATCAGGTCAACAGCGGACAGACGTCGTGGTACTACCTCGGCGGCACGAGCATGGCCAGCCCGCACGTTGCCGGCGTCGTCGCGCTCATGGCGCAAGCGCATCCTAAGCTGACCGCGGCTGATGCCGAGAGCATTCTCGAAAAGACTGCAATTCCGCTCGGCGCAGGCTGCCGCAATGTGACGGGTTCAAACGGCTCCGTCGCGGAGATCTGCTGGGGCGCCAATGCCACCGGCGCCGGTCTCGTGGACGCGCAGCAGGCCATCGCGGCCGCGCTGCAGTAGACCTTTCCACCTGACACTCTCAGCCCTTCTCCCTCGCCACGGCGGGGGAGAAGGGCTTCGCCGGCCGCGATGCGCGAGGCTTATTGCATGGTGATGGTCTGCTCGACCGTCATGTTCAGTGAGGAAGCGGGTTGCCTTCGCTCCTCCTTCGTCCGAACACCCGGCTCGCACGAGTTGTGCTGCTCGAGATGCGGCCTCGGAGCTCGCTCTCACAACCGCATGATCTCGTCGGGGAGGTCTGTCAGCCGCTCGCCGCCGGCCGGCGTGACGACCCAGCTGTTCTCGATGCCGACAGCGCCGACGCCAGGGAGGACGAACTTCGGCTCGACGGCGAGGACCTGGCCGGCAATGAGCGGAGTCTCGAACCCGGGAGCCAGCACCGGCCACTCGTCGAGCTCCAGCCCGACGCCGTGCCCGATGAAGCGCACCTGCGCGCCGGGCGGCCCCATGAATTGCGCGCTCAGTCCGGCACGATCCGCGATCGCACAGGCGCGATTCCAGAGATCGACCGGAACGCTGCCCGGCCGAAGATCGCGCACGACCTCCTGCTGGATCTCGAGCGCGACCCGGAACGCAGATTCGGCGGCTGCTGGGAGATCGCCGAGGACGGCCATGCGGGTCATGTCGGTTCCGTAGCCATCCTTCATGGCGGTGTAGTCGATGAGGATCGGCGAATTGCGGAGGATCGCATCGGTCGACGATCCGATCGGCGACGACGCCGAGAGGCCGCGGCCCGTCAGAGGACCGTCGAAGTAGCTCGGCTTCGTGGCTGACGCCCCGGCCAGCGCGATGCCCATGAAGAATTCCTGGTTGAATCCGCGCACGCGCGGGCTGCCTTCGTTGCCTGCGCGCTTCAGGCGGACCTCGATCTCCGCCGCGAGATCGAGCTCGCGCATCCCTTCGGAGAGAAATCCGGGAACCGCCCGGAACACGTCGCAGAGCATGCGTGCGGTGGCCCGCATGCGGTCGAGCTCCCACGGCGACTTGACGCTTCGCTGTTCGAGAAGAGCCGGCGTGACGTTGACGAATTCCACCCCCGGAAGCGCGCGGCTCCAGTATTGAAGAAGTGCTGCCGGTGCGACGTCGAACGTGAATCCGGCCCTGCGGACGCGGCCGATGATCCCGGCCAGCTCTTTCGTCGGCGGAAAGGGACGCACCGTCGCGCCCACACACTCCGCCGCTGCGCGCTCGACGCTCTTGCGCACGAGGAGCAGCGGCTCCGCCGACAGAGGTACCCACAGCGTCCCGTTCTGACGAGTCCCACAGAAGTAGAAAACGTCGGTGGCGGAGACCAGCAGCGCGCCGTCGAGTCCCAGGGCGTCAAGCTTGTTGCGGAACTCGTCGAGCCGTCGTGCGCATTCGTCGTTGAGCGTCAAGGCTTCACCTCGAGGGAAGACTCTACCTTCCATGGTGCCAGACAGTGTCTGGCCGATTGTGACCTCGCGTACGAGCCAGCCATTGAGCCGGAAGCCTTTCCGCCGGACGCCTCTCGAGGACTTCTTCGCCTGTCCCCGATCGTTTCGCGCAGAAACTTCAGCAGCGCGCGCTCCTCGACGGAGAGGCCCACGGAGACAGGAGACCTGGCCCCATTAGCCCTCCGTCGCGATCACCTTCTGAATGACCTTACACGGCAGACCATCGAAGCGCCGGCGGTTGTAGCGGTCGGCGACGTGATTCCGCCGGAATCCTGCGCGGCTACCGTTACGCGCAGCGCTGTAACGCACAACTTCTTCATCCGGTGCGCGTCTCGCGCTCACACCCACTCGTACTCCGCATCACATATATAAAGGTGGAATGCCGTTAGGGTGTTGATCCGTCAGAGATACTCGGTCGCGGACTCCATAGCAAACAATCAGAAGGAGAGGTTCATGAGGAAGTTGATCCTCAGTGGAATACCGCTGTTGCTTGCGCTCCTCGCACTACCTGCGCAGGCTGAGTGTTACTATACGGTTATCGACAGAGTAGTCATCGAATATACCGATGGCTCTGGGAACGTGCTCGGCACTGACGTTAGGTACTTCTTTGGCTGGTCTTGCTACGCCAGCGACGGTACTCCTTACGACATCCCTGATTCAGGCGCTAACGGTGGTGGCGGGGGATCAGGCGATCCTAGCGTCTCAACACCAAGTGTAGGGTGCCAGATCGGAGAGTGTCTGGCCGATTGTGACCTCGCGTACGAGCTAGCCATTGAGCCGGAAGTCTTTCCGCCGGAGTACTACGGCGGAGCGCAAATCAAACCGTGCGGTATTGTTTGTCAGGAGCTTGCGACGAGCAACCGCAATGCCTGCTACGGCGAGTGCGCTAGCGACTGCAATTAGAACAAAGGAGAAGAATCATGCACCGTTTCGTGCTCATTCTGCTGTCGATTTCGACACTGGTGCCGCAGGCATTTCCGGTCGCGCTACGGACCCACTATGTCGTCGTCCATAAGGACATGACTCCTGCGTACGAAGTCACCAGGATTCACATCTCGAGCGAGGCCGCAACGAAAAGGACCTTTCTGATCGCGGACGCGAAGGCGCCACTCGTCCGAATCGAAGAGACCTACGACTGGGCAGGGCACAAGCGTGTGACCCAATACACGCTCCTTCGCGATTCGCATGCGACTGCGAGAATCACAGTTGACATGCCGTACGCGGCAACGACTGAATCGGGCGTCCGCGGCGAGATCAAGAACCGCCCCGAGCTTCGGTCGGCGACGCGGCCAGTAACCATAGAGGGGCCGGCGGGCAGGGTGCTGCATGCCAATGACAGTGATTGGTATGCAGCAGGTTTCGCCGAAACGAGGCGGCAGGGAACAAAAGACGCGGTTGGGCCGGATGTGCTCTCGCTGCTCTCCGATCTGCGAGACCTGGCCGGGTTGCCGCCTTTTGCTGACCTGAATACGACGCTTGGATATGTCTTCGGGCCGGAGTCTTTGGTGTACAAATCGCCGGATTTGATGGTCGCGACGACCAAGCCCGACTGCAGGTTCGACGCGAAATTCGGAACGGCTTGCGAGGCGAAATAGACACCTTTGAGTGAAATGCTGACTGCCGTGGATCGGGGGCGTTAGGGGCCGCCGATCCACGCTCCTCCGCACTGACGCGGTGCATCTCGCGATCAGGCCGCGCGAGGACTTCTTCGCCTGTCCGCGATCGTTTCGCGCAGAAACTTCAGCAGCGCGCGCTCCTCGACGGAGAGGCCCACGAAGGCAGGAGACCTGGCCCCATTAGCCCTCCCTGGCGATCACCTTCTGAATGACCTTACACGCGAGACCTTGGAAGCGCCGGCCGTTGTAGCGGTCGGCGAGGTGATTCCGCCGGCATCCTCCCCCGGAAACTGGAGACCTGGCCCCGCAACCTTCCCGGAAACTGGAGACCCGGCCTGCAACGTTAGGAACTGGAGACCTGGCCCCGTAACGTTCCGTAATAACGTTCCGTAAAGGTATGGCCCCATAACGTTAATGGGCGAGATGATTCCGCGGGCGTCCTTCCGGAAACTGGAGACCTGGCCCCGCAACGTTACATGGCCCCGCAACGTTAGCGGAGGCAGGAGACCCGGCCCCATTACCCTTAGCGGAGGCAGGAGACCCGGCCCCATTAGCCGTCCTCCACGGAGGCAGGAGACCTGGCCCCATTAGCCCTCCTTGATCGAGCCTCAAGGCAGTTTCCCGATCTGGGCTTTCGGCAGCATCACCAACAACGATACGCAAGAGGTCACCATCGTTGCACCAAACATGAGCAAATGAACGGCGACGCGAAGTGTAGAAGTACTCGCTGTCGCCGTGGAGTTCATCGTTCGCGCAGATGCCGAAGCCCAGCTGCACCGAGCGCTCATCCATGTCGCGCTTGCTCCAGTAGAGGAAGTTCGCGGCCTCGTACTCGACATCGCCGCTGCGCGCGCTCCACGCCAGGAACGCGAGCAGGTCGGGGATGACGCTGCTCGGGTACCCGTCCCAGTGCCGGTACACGGTGCGACGCGTCCGGCCGTTGGAGCGGAGGCAGGAGACCTGGCCCCATTAGCCTAATGGTTGGAGCGGAGGCAGGAGACCTGGCCCCATTAGCCCTCCCTGGCGGCCCGAATCCCATCCACCCCGTAGTCACTTCTTCGTAAGGCCATTGGGGTCAGAGCTTCGGTCGGATGGATCAGGAAGCGCGGAGTGGGGTCAGTAGCGGAGGCAGGAGACCCGGCCCCACGGAGGCACCGGCATCCTTCCCCGGAAACTGGAGCCTGGCCCCGCAACGTTATGCATCCTTCCCGGAAACTGGAGACCCGGCCCGCAACGTTAGGAACTGGAGACCTGGCCCCGTAACGTTCCCCCTGTCTCGAGTTGCTGCGGCGGGAGATGAAGCCTGTGCTGCCGCGGCTGCGCGAGTTCTATCCGTCAGCGTCGCGCTACGCCGCCTCTCCGCCGTAACGCCAATCCGTTTTCGCCTAACACGCGCGTTTCAGAGATGAAAGGTGGGCAGTGCCCCGCGGTGAGGTTCGATCCGCGACGCGACGCACGGCGGAGCATGTGTGGCGAAGGCACGAAAAGCGTGTCGACGAGAGGCGGTGCCATCGAAAGTCGAAACACTTGACGAGAGACGCCTGCTCTGAGAGTTCTTCGCAGAGTCCCCGGGCCGCGAATCGAAGACCCGACCCCATTCTCCCCTTGACGAGAGACGCCTGCTCTGAGAGTTCTTCGCAGAGTCCCCGGGCCGCGAATCGAAGACCCGACCCCATTCTCCCGCCCACCATTCTCCCGCCCGCGACCCCATTCTCCCGCCCCGCGGCGCAGAGCCTGCCCTGAGCGAAGCGAAGGGATGACGGGGGACAGGAGAAAAATATCGGGCGGCCTTTTGAAGGCCGCCCGGAGAGGCTGCATCTGCGGGCAGATGGTCTCGATGTGCTTGTCGTTGATGGCCACCGACTGCGAGCGGTAGACCTCCTGGATCTTGTCGACCAGGTACTTCTGCAGCTCCATACCTACCATGAGACCCGGCGAACTCGCCGGCGCCTGTTAGCGCACCTGGATGTCCGCGGTGAGGAACTTCATCCAACCCGAGAACGGTCCCAGATACCCACCGAACGCGCTCTTTGTTGACGACCCTGCGACATTCATGACGAGGCTGTACGTGTGAGCAGGGGCCGCCTGAAAGTCGAACGTGTACCGCCACGTGCAGTCAGTAAGATCGAGGCCGCCGAAGTTCTCTCGGCAGCCGGAAATCGGATGTGCATCGCTCTTCATCGACACAAACGTGCCAGCCGTGTCGTCATGCAGTCGAGGAAAAGCGTCCGGGGCCCAGTAGTCTCCCGAGAAGCCGTACTCAACCACGACTGCGAGCGTGAGGTCCTGAGGATAAGGCCCAGCGTACGTGAACGGTACTGCGTAGCCGATGGAGGCGTCTCCGGTACAGCTGTTGATGAAGTACTTCACGCCACACGGCGGATCGTAAACCTCCTCATCGACGTGTACCGTGTTTGGTGCGTCTAACGTGGAGCAGTGGTTCACGGCTTGCGGCTGTGAGGACGGCCCACAGGGGCGGAGCATCGCAGTTGCGGTCGGCCGGAAGACGACCGTCACGGACCCAAACAGCGTCCCCGTTGACGACGGCGTGTACCCCTCGTCGAAAACGGCCGCCGCAACGGTTTCGGGTGCGGGAATGAAACTGAGGAAATGTCCTGCAGGAGGGAACACCTGATACGTCCCGGCGGCGGTGATTGGCAGAATGACGTGAGTGATTTTCCAGTTCCGGGTCACGTTGAGCTGGACGGGCGGTGGTGACCAGTCGTCGTACGCCTTCTGCCCGGCGACGGTCCTCCAATCCTGGGCGACCCAGTTCTTATGACGATCGCCCTGAGCTGCCTTCCACATCACATCGCCTACGTTGAGGCTCGGGTTCGCTACGATCCGCACGCGCAAGCCGGCCGGTTCTTTCTCCGGGTATGGCGTGTTCTCCATGACGAAGAAGTCGCCCCGGGCGAGGAGCGGCTGGAGATTGCTCGGCAGCTCGACACCTACCTCGGAAGACGTGGGGTAGGTGAGTTTTGCGACAGCGACGTTCTCCACCGCCATCCGGAAGCGCTGAATCTCTTTCTCGATGTATGGAGCGAAGACTTTCTTGCTCCAGTCGTTTGCCGTCTGTGGAGCGGGGAATTGAGCTGCACTGCTCGGATCCTTCCCCAACTGCGTGTACGCGTTGAGGACGAGTGTCGCGCACTTGATCTGCATGCCGAGGAGTCTGTTGAAGTACGCCTCCATGGCGAGGTAACGGTCGACGGCGTCGTAATACGGAGGCGAGGACGTGAGCACGACCTTATCGCCGAAATGGTCGAGCAGCCCCGGTTTGTCGGTCGGATCAATCGCGGTGTAGAGCTTGTTGAAATTTTCGACGAATGCCCATTGGCCGAGAACATTCTTGGCGAATTCCGTCTTCGTTTCCATCGAGACGGTGTTGTTGCCTTTGGCCTGCGCCTCGAACCAGGCGAGCGATTCGTTCGGCGTCTCTTGCTCGTAATGCGTCAGCAGCGCCGCGTTGACGGGGTCGACGGAGGTCGATTCTCCGATCGCCTGAAGAACCTCGTCTTCGGAAAGGTTGATCTTGTTCAACGTCTGGCCGAGCAGGTTCAGCATCACGGTTTGCGTCGCCTTGATGTTGTCCAGCTGATCGACGAGCCCAGCGACATCGGTCTTCTGGTCCGGCCCGTAGCCCATCTGGGCCAGGAACGCAGCGGTGGCCTGCTCGGCTGCACCTTTTGCGGCCGCCCGGACCACGCTGCCCCAAAACCCGCCGCCACCTCCGTGGAGCATCCCGGGAGCAAGCTCGACCGAGGCGGCTCCGTCCGCATAGACCCAGTAGCCGTGTGTCGGGACGAAGGAATCCTGATCTCCGACCACTTCATATCCGTTCGCGCCGAACGAGTAGACGAGCGGGCCAATCGCCTGGTTCGCGACGGCATCGTTGAAGGGCATCTTCAACTGATGGACCCAGGCATACTGTCGCGAGCGTATGAGCTCGATGTCGTATGGGACGCCAACGAGGTTCCAGCCGTTCTTCAGCTCGACAGAGACGGTGGTCAGCTGGTTCGTCGCACCGCTGACCATCGCGACGGTCGGCACCGGCACGTACAACCAGCAGGCGTGGCCCAGTGGGAGATCCTGATCGAACCCGTCGACGAACTGCTGGGTCGCAGCGTTCCAGGTGAACACGCGTGAGCCGGGCGGCAGTTCGGGGAAGATGTCCGCCAGTTTCTCAGAGCGCGCCCGCAGTGGCAGCGACACCAGGGACAAGCCTGCGGAGAGCGACAAGATCATGGTGTCGTCGCCGGGATTTGGCGGAAGAGCGACCGGTACTGCCGGGAGTGCATCGGCGCGGAGGCGAAGCGATGGTTCCGCCCGCGGCATTGGCGGCAGCGGTGGCATCGCCGGCGAGAACTGCCGGTGCACACGCCCTGGAATGGAAGATAGATGATCTAATGGCGCCATCTGCGCCGTGCACGGAGAGCTCGTTAGAGAAAGAACGAGAACAGCGAGAGGTATTCGGATGAGGAGTCCGCATCTCATGAAGCACCACCTTTTCCCGGCGACGCTTATATCATGTCCCAACACACCGTGCCGCGACCTAACTCGCCACGTGACGTGATAGGGCTTGGCATACGTGCGAACCCGGCGAAGAATTGTGCATCCATCGGCCTAACATGACGACTCGGGATGAGAACTCGGCGTCAGGTGTTCGGCCGGACCAGTAGCGGAGGCAGGAGACCTGGCCCCATTAGCCGGGCCCCATTAGCCCTCCCTGGCGGCCCTCCATGAATCCCATCCGCCCCGTAGTCACTTCTTCGGAACGAGCTTGTATCCAGCGGGCGGAGCAAAAAGGGAGTCATCGAGCGGCGTGGTGTCGACCGACTCGACCACGCTCGTCATCGACATCCCTCCCATCCGCGCCATCATCGAGGCCATAGGACCTTCGCCGGTGATCGAGATCGTCATCTCCGTCTCATAAGGAATCCCGCCGGTGGAGGCGAGCAGCCGGTACATCTCGGCCATCGCTTTGGCCTGGCCGGGGGAACCTTTGGCGGCGCGGGGATCGCTGAAGATCCATCCTTTTTCGCCAGCTCCCTTGTAGAAGGCCATGTAGTCCTTCGTCCCCGGAGCGCCTTTCACGATCCACATCGGGCCTTTCAGATTCACGGTCATGCTCATGCCGGTCTCGCCGCCGATTCTGGTCGGCATCGAGATTTCGAGGTCATAGCCGTTCGCCGTCTTGCCCGCGACCTCTTTCTTCTGCCCCGTGGGCTTGACCGAAGCCTTCATTTCGCCGGCTTCGACATTCTTCGCCAACTCCTCGGAAAATGCCTTCATGTCCCACACGTCGGCGCTCTTCCTCTTCGCGTCGAGGATGTACATCTTCTGGTTCTCGACGTCGAAGATCGTGGTGACGACGTTGCCACGCGCCTCGGCTTCCGACCGCATTTTCATGCCCTTGATGTACGTCGTACTCGTCCCCGAAGCGGCCATGCCCATCCCCTTGCCGCTCGTGGTCTGTTTGATCATGACGTCCGCGAACGTCGGAACTGCCAGGGCAAGCGTCACTGCCACAACAATCACAGGTCTCATGGATCGAGCTCCTTGGGTCCCGGATTGTAGGAGCGGAGCTCGATTGTCGGTATGCGCGCGATCACAGAGCGCCCCGATCCACCGCTTCCGAGATGAGCACCGCGCGCCTTGCCTTGGCGAGATTGAGAATTCTCTTCGCCGGGCGAGGGTCAGGTTTTCGGTCCGCGGTCGACGCTCAGCATCATCGCTGACCCTACTCGTGCTTCCCCTGCTCGTGCTTCCGGCGATGACGGGACTCGGTTTTCATTTGCTTTTCCGGCGGCGCGATTTCTAAGCTGAGCGAACGATGAAGAAAGCACTGGCATTCGTCGCCGGAGTCTTCGCTGCGATCGCGCTCGTAATCTGGGTGGCCTCATGGTTCCGCGACGATCAGGCCGTTGCCACCTCGGCCGAACGACCGTGGCCGGGAGGGCTCGGAACGCTCGATTCCGTTGGTACGCTGGAAAGGTCGTCTCGCTCACAGGCTGCTCCGCAAAACGCCATGGAAACTACCACTGTTCCCGGATTCGTTTGCCGGCTACGAGGATTGCGAGCGAAAAGCAGCAGGATCAGTCTGGCGTTTTCGCGCCGGCGGGACCCCGTCGCGGCAGATGCACACTGAAAACCGTGCCTTCGGATTCCGATGAAGCGGCCGCGATCGTGCCACCGTGCGCGGTCACGATTGCCCGCGAAATGAACAGCCCGAGGCCCACTCCCTGGCGTGCGCCGCTCGACCGGGCCCTCGTCGCTCCACGGACGAACGGGTCGAAGAGTGTCGGAAGCGCGGATTCAGGAATTTGCGGGCCCCGATTTGTGACCGTCAAGACCACTCCCGAGCCCGAATTGTTGGCAGCGAGTGCGATTGCTCCGGTGTCGTCACCATGCTCCAGCGCATTGCCGATGATGTTCGACAGCACCTGCCGAAGCCGCGGTGCGTCCCACTCGCCGCGCAGATCTCCGTCCGAAGCGAAATGGAATGTCCGCTGCGGATTTGCGGCCTGGAACTCGTCGAGGACATCGCGACAGACCCCGGCGAGGTCCGCAGGAGCGACCGAAAGAGGAATGCCGCCGCCGAGCCGTGTCCGCGTGAAATCGAGCAGATCGTGAATCATGGTGGTCATCGTGCGGCCGAAGACCTTCATCCGCGAAGCAATCTGCGCGTTTTCCTGGTCCAGTTGCCCGAAGCGCTCCAACACCTCGCCGGAGAGCAGGAGCGCATTCAGTGGTGCGCGCAGATCGTGGCCCAGCGTCGCGATAAACAGCTCGCGTGATTCATCGACACGAGTCGTATAACTCCGAACCGCTTCGGCCAGCGATTGGTCGATCGACTCGTTGAAGCGGGTCAGGTCCGCGAGGTCTTGCGCGTTAGCATGGTCGACGGCCTGCCGCCAATGGTGCAGCACGCTCGCACGCAGGGCCCGATACTCAGACACGACTTCGAGGAGGTTGAAGCCCGATCCGAGTCTCCCCAGGGCGTGTAACTCGGAGGCCTCGTCGAGGCGGTCGCTCTCCGCTCCTCCACCTCCGAGACCTTTGGACTTGTCAGACTGCTCCCGGAGACTTTGAGCGGACACCATGTCGCGTGCGGTGACCCGGAGGATGCTCTCCGCGTGATCTCGAAGCTCGACCACGCTCATCGCCGAACCGGGCGAAAGGGCGCGTGCAAACGATTCCCACTCGCCGAGAATCGGCTCAATATTGGCGACTATGAAATCCGCTAACCGCATGTGGCCGGCCTCATTCATGACATGAGAATAGTCGCCCTCTCGGACTACGCTGGTGCGTTAGGGGAGCTAATGCTAGCTTACTCGGCCTCGAGGGGGAGAAAGCGTTTACGCAGATCCAGCGCAGGGGAAAACCGAACGTCACTGCGAGGCTGACGACGATCGCGGTCGAGACACCGGCGTACGGCGCGCTCACACCAGGCAGCTCAGTGGACCTCCTCGTCATGTGTGAAAGTGTTGCCATATGTTGATAAGTGGGTACACTACAACACATGGCGACCAAGCCAGCGCAGAAACGGGCGCTCGCGCGAGCGAAGAAACAGCCGATCGTCGCGGCGCGCAACATGGCGGTCCATAGCCAGGCCCTGACGCGCCTCGTCCGCGAAGGCGCGCTGGAGCGGGTCGCCCGCGGGACCTATCGGGTGGCCGACACGCCCGTGAGCGAGCATCACGCGTTCGCCGTCGTCGCAGCGGTCGCACCGCGTTCGGTGATCTGTCTTCTGTCCGCGCTTACGTTTCACGGTGTCGGCACGCAACTTCCGTTCGAGGTGTGGGTGGCCATCGAGCGAGGCACTCGTCCGCCGGCGCTCCGGAATCCGCCTCTGCGCGTCGTGCGGATGAGTGGCGAGTCGTTCAAGGCCGGCATCGAGACTCACGTCATCGATGGCCGCAAGGTCCGCGTCTACAGTGTGGCCAAGACGATCGCAGATCTGTTCAAGTTTCGGAATCGGATCGGTGTCGACGTCGCGATCGAGGCCCTGCGCGATGCCTGGCAGCGCCGGCTCGTGACGGTCGACGAGATCGATCGTCACGCGCGCATTTGTCGCGTGGATCGCGTGATGCGGCCGTACCTGGAGGCGCTCCTCGCGTGACGGTCGTTTCTCCGCTCGCGCAGTCGGTGCAGACGCGACTCGTACGCGCGGCGAAGGATCTCCACGTCGATCCGAACCTGATCTTCTCCCGCTATGCGGCGGAGCGGCTGCTTCACCGTCTCGCGCAATCGCGTCACGCCGACCGCTTCGTGCTGAAAGGGGCGATGCTGCTGGTGGTCTGGCTCGGCGACATCATCCGTCCGACGCGCGATGTCGACCTCCTCGGATTCGGCGACCTCGACGACGCGGCGGTCGCCGACATCTTCAGAGAGATCGCGACGACCGATGTCGAGCCAGACGGAGTCGTGTTCGATGCGACGTCCGTCTCAGTTGCGCCGATTCGAGAAGAAGACGCGTACGGGGGCCGTCGCGTCATCCTGTTGGGCCATCTTGGTTCCGCTCGGCTTCGCGTTCAGATCGACATCGGCATCGGTGACGCGGTGTTCCCCGATCCTGAATGGATCGAGTACCCATCCCTCCTCGATCTGCCGAGGCCGAAGGTGAAGGCGTATCGACCCGAGACGGCAATCGCCGAAAAGCTGCACGCGATGGTGACTCTTGGATCGAAGAACAGCCGGATGCGTGACTTCTTCGACATCCGCGCGCTCGCACGCGCAGAGCCGTTCGATGGCGAGCGCCTCGCGCGCGCCGTCCGCACGACGTTCGATCGGCGCAGGGGGCGCATCCCGAAAGAGCCACTTGCGCTAACGCCTGCATTCGCCGAGGTGGATGGAAAGCGTCATCAGTGGAACGCGTTTCTCCGCAAGAACGGTCTGCCTCACGAGGAGTTTGACGCTGTCATCCGCGAGATCGCAAGCTTTCTGCTTCCCGTCCTCTGCTCGATCACGGCTTCCGTGCCCTTCGACAAAGTGTGGGTCCCGCGTGGGCCGTGGTCGTGAGCGACGGCGTGCGGAGCTTTGGGAAAGCGTTTCGGGAGGAAGCTTCGTGACTCGCTGCGCGTGGGAACGGCGGCGTCTACGCTGCGATTGACGCCCAAACTCCGGCGTGAAGAATCCTGCGGAAATCCTGCGCGGTGGGGCGTTTTGGTCGGGTCGGAGCGCGCTGGACGGGGTTGGACTAAAGACGGCCCATAAAACGAGAAACCCACTGTTTCCAGTGGGTTTCGTTGGATTCGATTTGGTTGCGGGGGCAGGATTTGAACCTGCGACCTTTGGGTTATGAGGGAAGACAGTTTTACGGACGGATTGTCCCCACATCGCTTGCAAAAAATCTCTTTGAAATAGTGCGAGTTTGTTGCCGTCTATGACGATTACCCCAAAGTCGTCGGCCTCGTCTTCGGCTTCCACGAAAAGAACTTCGCCTCGGGCTTCAAGACGGGGATGACGGAGCTCGAAAAAATCGAAGTTGCGCGCTCGCCTGCTGCGCGTCCTCGAGGAATCCGACGCGATCATCCGGCGGATTCTGAAACATCTGTGGATTGCGAACTGGCTCGCGCCGCTCGTCCGTCACGCCGTCCCCTCGCCTGATGAACGTCTCCATCCCACCAGTAGCCTCGCACCCGCCATGGGTCGACGCGGGCTCGGCTGCGTCGCCTTCCTTGTCACTCGCAAAAATTAACCGCACGTCAAATCCGTGACGCGCAGGGGCCCTCCGACTCGTGGGCGAAGCGTCAATCGATCAATGTGGCGTGTACTGCTCACCATCGTGACTGAGATCACTAGTTTATGTAAAGAGGGACGCCCCATCATGGTTGTACTGGGTCATTTCCCCTCCGCCTCTTCCCAACTGCAACGTCCGCGAACGGACAAAATTGTTCATAAGCGACCGAACGTGACGACACCACGCGAGCAACAAACCGTCAGCCTTACGCACCCTTCAGCCGAAACCCACAATTCAGGTCCGGCAGAGGAGATGCTGCGGCATCACGAACTGCCTCCCGAGCATTGTCCCGAGCTGGTCGTGTTCATCGATCGCGACATGAGGATCGCCGACGCGAACGTGGCCGCCGCCGAGGCCTATGGCTACAGCCGCGAAGAGATCAAGGGACTGCCCATCGACCGGATCTGCGACACGAATCTGATTCCGTCTCCTGAGCCGCAGGAGTATGACGCGCCAAAGCCGGTCATGCTCGAGACCCAGCACCGCACCAGGAGCGGCGCCACGTTTCCCGTCGAGGCAAGCCTGTTCTCATCGGACGTCGGAGGGCGCCGGGTGACGATCATGCTGGGGCGCGACATCCGGCCGCGGGATCGCAGACTGCGCTCCGAACAACTGCTGCACGAGATCGACCGCCGAATCCTTCGCTCCGAACCGCTCGACGCGGTCCTCGCGTTTGCTTGCGACGAACTCGCTAGGGTGTACGAGCTGCCGCTCGTTCAGTTCAGCCTCCGCGGCGACAACGGGCAGGTGGAAATCCGCGAATGGGCGGGCAGCGGCTCCGAATTCCTCGAAAACATCGAAGTACGCTACGATGACAGTCCCGCGGGTCAGGGACCGACCGGCTCGGCGATTCGAACCGGCGAGGTGCAGGTTCGTGATCTCGTCAGCGACCCGGGGTTCGACCGATGGCGCGTGCGCGCGGTTGAGTGCGGATTTCGCCGGGCGATCGCCATCCCCGTCGCCGCTCACGAAGAGATCCTCGGCGCGCTGACGTTGTTCATGAAGACGGAGCGGGCACTCGACGTCGAGACTCTGAACGCGTTGATCACGCTCACTGACCAGATCGCGATGTCGGTCGTCGCAGCGCGCAGAAACGAACTGCTCAACCTTCAGAGTGTGGCGCTGAAGTCCGCCGCCAACGCAGTCCTCGTGACCGACGCTTCGGGCATCATTCAGTGGGTCAATCCTGCGTTCTGCCGCCTAACGGGGTTTCCGGCGGAAGAGGCCATCGGCCAGAAGCCCTCGATCATGAAGTCGGGTAATCACGCCGACGCGTTCTACCGGCAGATGTGGCAGACGCTCACGGACGGGTTTCCCTGGGCCGGCGAGATCTACAACCGGCGCAAGGATGGGACTTTGTATCTCGAGGAGCAGACGATCACGCCGGTCAGAGGACATGACGGCCGGATCACGCACTTCGTGGCAATCAAACAGGACATCACCGCCAGAAAAGCCCAGGAAGAGCAGATCCGTCATCTGGCGATGCACGATCCGCTGACGAACCTCCCGAACCGCCGGGCTCTGGACGCCGCCATGCGGCGCGCCGGCCGGGGAGGCGAGGGTGCCGCGCTGATCCTCGACCTCGACAACTTCAAGCTGGTCAACGACACGCTCGGACATATCGCGGGCGACCAACTGCTCGCCGAGGTTGGCACGGTCCTCCACGAAAACCTTCGGCCAGGCGACTTCCTGGCCCGATTCGGTGGCGATGAATTCGCGGTTCTCCTGCGGGATGCCGACCACGGCCAGAGCCTCGAGATCGCAGAGCGCCTGCGGATGGCGATCAACGCCCACCGGTTTCGGTACGACGGAGTGCAGTTTGACGTCGCGAGCAGCATCGGCATGGCGCCGATCGTTGAAGGTGCCGATGCCGCGACGATCCTCGTGCGCGCCGATTCCGCGCTGTACGCAGCGAAGGCTCGCGGGAAAAACCGCACCGTGGCGTGGCCGTTCGGAGAAGAGGAAGGCCAGAAGCTTGTTGCAGCCAAACGTTGGGCTTCACGGATCAAGGATGCGCTGCGCGAGGATCGCCTGGTTCTGCACTATCAGCCGGTCGTCAATATCAACACCGGAAAGGCCACCCATTACGAAGCACTTCTCCGCCTCTGCGATGGGGACGGCCCCCCCATCCCCGCTTCCGAATTCATCTCGTCAGCCGAGCGATTCGGACTCATGCCCCAGATCGACCGCTGGGTTCTCGAACGGGTTCTGAAGGTGCTTGCCGGACCTGGGCGCGCGCGAATCTTCATCAATATCTCCGGGGCTAGTCTCTGTGACGAGTCGCTGCTCGACTTCATCGTCGAGAGGGTGCGAGCCGCCGCGCTCCCGCCCGGCCGTCTGGCATTCGAGATCACGGAATCCGCGGCCGTGACCGACCTGCTGCGCGCCCAGGAATGGGTAGCCAAGCTGAAGGAGCTCGGCTGCCTGTTCGCGCTCGATGATTTCGGCATCGGTTTTTCCTCGTTCTCCTATCTGCGTTCGCTGTCGGCCGACTACGTGAAGATCGACCGTTCATTCGTCGCCGATCTCGATACGAATCCGACGAACCGCGCGCTCGTGAGAGCCGTCAAGTCCGTGGCAAACACTCTCGGCAAGGAGGTCATCGCCGAGGGAGTCGAGACCGGCCGTCTCGAAAACGCCTTGCGCGAGCTCGGCGTGGAACTGGCGCAGGGCTACCTCTGGGGACAAGCGCAGAGCGCGCCTCCGGAAGACGAAAAATTCTTTCCCGCCACTGCTGACAGCAACGCGTGAATCAGCCAGGCCCTGATGCCCGGATCAGCATCGGGTTTGTCGCAGTCTTACGACTTCCCGCAAAGTCGACGGCTTGGTGCTCGGGTTGCACGAGAAGAACTTCGCCTCGGGCTTGGAGAGGGGATGACTGCTCGCTACTTCGTGACCTTCCCGCATCGCTTGCAAAAAATCTCTTTGGAAGAGTGCGAACGTCGAACGATGCGGAATCGCACGCAGGCTGGAGAAGGAGAACTTCGCCTCGGGATTCAAGACAGCAATGACGGCGCTGGAGAAGGTCGAAGTGGTTCGGTCGCGGTCGGACGAATCGCAGCCGTAGCCGCTGATCGACGGCGCGCCTCATCGGCTCGTGTCGTGGCACGCCATGTCAGGTTGCGCTTCATTGAGAGTGCTTCAAGAGATCCGGCCAGCGGCTTTGAGACTTCCGCCCCGTGTTCTTGGTCACGAGCTGCTGAATCTGCAGCGTGTGGCGCTCGATTCCGCTGCCAACGCGGTGCTCATCACTGACGGAGATGGCAAGAGACGGGCGATTGACGCGTCCCGCATCCAGATCGCGTCAATGCTGCACTTGCGCTTTTGGGATTTGAGCCCACGCCTGTTCGACGCGAGCGGAGTTCTCGGCGTACCCGGCGTTGCCCGGATCGAGTGCTACCGCCGTGCGCATGTACGACCGGGCTGCGGTGATGTCGCGGCGAGGTGTTGAGTCGCGGCGCCAGGAGGCCTTCACCTCGGTAACGAGTGTCACGCATCAGCATGTGATTGATCGCACAGGACCTGGCTCGTATTTGCCGATCATCCGCCCGACCGCTGCAGCGATCCGACAGCAGAAAGGCAGAAATGATCGCCATAAATCGACCATTCCACTCTCGAATCGGGCTCATCGTCGCCGTCGCAGCGTGCGTGCTGACGGCAGCGATCGTCGTCGAAGAAGGCGCCGCGCAGTCGGTGGCAGCGGCCGCGAAGAAGCGTCGCGCCGAATCGACGTCGCAGGCGCGCCCGCAGGAGTTCAGCGGCAAAGTCGTCGAGACCATGGATGGCGGCGGATACACCTACGTCAGGATCCGGACAGCGAGCGGCGAGACCTGGGCGGCGATTCCTCAGACGCCGGTCCCCGTCGGATCGACGCTCGCCCTGCATCCGCAGCTGACGCTCGAGAAGTTCGAGTCGAAGGCACTGAAGCGGACGTTCGACCGCATCCTCTTCGCGACAGTGATCACCTCAGCGGATCCCCATCCCTCGGTTAGGGGAACTGCCGACGCCGCTTCCCACATGTCGGTCGCGGAGGCGAAAGTCACCCGCGTGGAGAAGGCCAAGAACGGGCGGACGGTGGCTGAGCTCTGGTCCTCGCGGAAGGAACTGCAAGGCTCTGTCGTCATTGTGCGAGGGAAGGTCGTCAAGTCGACGCAGCAGGTGATGGGCCGCAACTGGATTCATCTGCGCGACGGCTCCGGGTCGCGAGCCGATGGGACTGACGACATCACCGTGACGACGTCGGAAGCCATTCCGGCCGGCGGCATCGTCACCGTTCGCGGCACGCTTCGCGTCGAACAGGACTTTGGCAGTGGCTACCGTTATGCGGTCCTCGTCGAAGACGCCACGCTGATCCCGTGAAGGGCGCAGGTTGCGAAGCACCGCCCAAGGTTGCAACGCTTTGGTCCGACCCGTTTGTGGCGGTGATCCGAGTGCAACCAGCCGTCAAGCAGGGCCCATCGCACGCTTTTTCGCGATCCACTCGGCACGAACAAAACACACGTGGTGGCCGCAGGGTGTCCTGGGTGACCGATGTCACGGGTTCGCCTATCCCCTCCCCCCGCATCATGGAGAGGTCCAGACGGAGCGCCCAAAATCGTGAACAAAACCAGCCAGATCTTCGCCCTTGCGGTGTTTCTCCTCACCACATTGGGGGATGTCTCAGCGAAGGACCATCCCTCGCTCGTCGATCCCGCCACGGCGAAGTGTGCGATCTGTCACGAGGCCGTGCTGGCGAAGGCGGTCAAACACCCGGCAGCGCTCGATGGTGGTTGCACGAGTTGTCATGAGTTCACGAAGGCGGACGGAAAGACGACGGTCAAACTGGCTGCCGATGAGCCTCAGCTTTGCGTGACGTGCCACGATGCGATGGGCAAAGCGGCAGCCGGAACTCTGGCGGCCCCGCATGCTCCGGTCACCAGCGCCTGCACGAGCTGCCATGACCCGCACTCGGCCGACAAGCCACATGTATTAAAGGATGCTCCACCGGCGCTCTGCCTCACCTGCCATGAAGCGCTCGCCCTCGACAAGAGCCATAAGCGGTCGGTGAGCAATTCGCAGTGCCTCGACTGCCATGCTCCCCACGGCTCCGAGAACAAGGGGATGCTCACCGCGGCGAAGCAGCATCCGCCGTTCGCCGAACGGAGCTGCGACTCCTGCCATCGGCAGGGAACGATCGCACGTGCCAAGCCGAAGAACAATGTCTGCTTCGCCTGCCACGACGAGAAAACCTTTCAGGCAAAGTTCGTCCACTCCGCGGTCAAGCGGGGACAGTGCACCGGTTGTCATGACCCGCACCTGTCCGACCGGCCCAAGTTCGTCCGCGCGGCCGGGCCCGCGCTCTGCACCGGATGTCACGCCGAGATCAAGACGAAGATCAGTCTGGCGAACGGCCATCCTCCTGCGAGAGATGACTGCACCACCTGCCATGATCCGCACAAGAGCGCGAATCCCAACCAACTGATCGACGTCGTCCCCGCGCTCTGCCTCACCTGCCATGACGCGACTGACAAGAAGCTGCTCGGGAAGCATCTCGACGCCGACCTGAGCAAAGCAGACTGCGTGTCCTGCCATGATCCGCACGGATCGGCGGAAAAGTCGCTGCTGGTCTCCGGCTCGATCCATCCACCCTTTGCCGAGCGAGCCTGCAACTCGTGCCACAAAGATCAATCAGCGGCGAAGTTCGTCGGTGCGACGAAGACGCAGGTATGCGTTGCCTGCCACAGCGATGTCGAAGAGACCGCGGCGAAGGCGAAGGTGCATCACCCTGCGCTCGACGCAGCCGAATGCACCGACTGTCACACGCCGCACGCTTCACAGCAGGACCGGCTGATCAAGTTCCCAGCCGGCGGCGAATGCACAGGCTGTCACGCCGACAAGGTCCCGGAGGCAGGGGAGTTCGCGCACGGAGCCATTCCGTTCCTCGGCTGCCGCGCGTGTCACGAGCCGCACGGCGGCGAGCGGCCGAACCTCCTCCGCGCCGAGGGCGACAAGCTCTGCCTCGGTTGCCACGAAGAGAGTACGCGGAAGACGGACGACAAGAAGAACGTCGTCCTCCTCGACCATTTCAGGCTGACGGGCGACAAGGCAGCCGAGGCGCTGCGGATGTCGGCGGTGAAAGTCGCCGGCGATCACGTCGTCGACCATCCTCTGACCGGCCACCGCGCAACCGGAAAACCGACCGAGGCTGAGCTGAAGCAGGTCAGCACGACCTTCACCGGCGAGCTCGGATGCCTCTCCTGCCACGATCCGCACAAAGGGCGCTCGAAAAATCACTTCAAGGGCAACGCGGTCGCCGCTGCCGATCTCTGCCTCCAATGCCACAAGAAATGACGCCCATGAACCGCTCAACGAAGATCCTTTTCGTCGCTGCAGTCGCACTCGCGCTTGTCGTACCAGCCGGAGAGTTGTCGGCTCAAAAACCTGCTGCCAACGCTGCCGATTCCTACGCTAAGTACGTCTGGCCGGCACCGCCCGACAAGCCACGGATCCGACTGACGGCGATCCTGAAGGGCCGGCCCGACGTCGAGGCCGTCTCGAATTTTTCGCGCCTGCTGCTGGGTGCCTCGCCTCAGGGACAGTACGACTGGCTCCAGAGGCCCTTTGCCGTGAAGTTCGACCGGAAGGGGCGGCTGCTCGTCACGGACACGGCTCTCGGGGCGCTGATCCGCTTCGACCGCAAGGGGCGGAAGATGGACGTCTTCGGGACGAACGGGGCGATGCGTTTGAAGGCGCCGCTCGGCCTGACAATCGGACCCGATGACACGATTTACGTCGCGGACGCGGGCTTGCAGAAGGTCGTGGCGTTCGATGCCGATGGCAACGTGAAAACGGCGTTCGGGCGCCAGGGCGATCTCACGAATCCGACGGGCGTGGCGATCTCCCCGGACGGAGCGACGCTGTACGTTGCCGACTCCAAGGCACAGCGCATCGCGATCTTCGATGTGAAATCCGCCGCTCTCGTGAAGACCTTCGGCCAGCGCGGAGAAAAGGAAGGGGAGTTCAACTTCCCGACGTCGGTGACGTTCAGCCGGCAAGGTGAGCTGCTCGTCGTCGACCAGATCAATGCGCGGATCGAGGTGTTCTCAGCAACCGGGGAATACCTCGATACGTTCGGGCAAACGGGGGTTGGTTTCGGCAACTTCGTCCGTCCGAAGGATGTCGCGCTCGACGACGACGGGCTGATCTACGTGACCGACGCGGCATTCGGCAACGTCCAGATCTTCACGCAGGACCTGACGCTGCTGACCTTCGTCGGCGAGAACGGCACGGGACCGGGGCAGTTTCAGATCGCTTCGGGCGTCGCAACGCACGGCGATGAATTCGCCGTCGTCGATCAGCTCGGCAAACGAGTCCAGGTATTCCGTTTCATCGTTCCCAGGGGCGAGCGGTGATGAGCATCGAAAAACGAGAAAGGAGGGGTGCACACGAACCACAGACGAAGAGGAAGGCGGGAAGGGGAAGGCGAGCCGCGGCACCGAACGCGTTCAGGAGCCTTGGCGGTACTGACGCTTCACGCGTGCAAGCCAGCTCACCTTCCCACCGTCCGAACGGGTTGTCAGCCCACTTTATTCACCAGCCGCAAATGAACAAGCCAATTGGAGGGCAAATGAAGAAGTTACTCGTTCTTACAGTGATGATGATGATGCTGCTGACGACGGCCGCTTTCGGCCTGAGCGTCGTCGGCTCCAAGCACGATCTCCGGATCACCGGCGGCGGGACGCCGACGGCGGGTATCAGCGAGGTCTGCGTCGTCTGCCATACGCCTCACCAGGCCAGCACCTCGGCCGGGCAGACGCCTCTTTGGAACAAGGGTCTTTCGGGGCAGGCAACGTATAGCGTGTACAGCAGTCCGACGCTGAACGCCGTGCCGACTGAGCTCGGCGGTGCGACGCTTGGCACAGCGCAGGTCTCGAATCTCTGCCTCTCGTGCCACGACGGCACCGTGTCGGTTCTCAGCATGGCGAATCTGCCGAACAGCGGAGGCACCAACACCGCGACGACGGTCGCCGGCCACATTCTTGCTTCGGGCCAGATCGATCCCGCCAGCACCGCGAACATCGGCACATCTCTCACCAACGACCACCCGATCAACTTCACCTATGACGCGACCCTTGCCTCAGCAGATGGAGGCCTAGTGACTCCGGCCTCCGCGGCGTACGTCGATGCGGGGAAAAAGGTTCCCCTGTTCACTGGGACGGTGCAGTGTGCCTCCTGCCATGACGTTCACGACAACGTGAACCCGCCGTTCCTAGTCATGGCCAACACGGCCAGCGCTCTCTGCACAACCTGCCACGTGAAGTAAGCCTCACGACGCGGCGGGAGTCTCGTGCTCCCGCCGCGGTCATCCGGGTGGCTCGCGCTGCGCGCGGGCCAGCCGCATGACGAGGTCGTCAGAATGATGTCCCGGATCGCCGCCGTTTTGCTCCTGATGAGCTGCGCGCCCATTGCACTTGCTCAGCAGTACGGGCAATGGTCATGGGAGGGAAGCGTCGCGGCAACCCAGCGGAAGTACACGGAGGCGACCAGGACCGCGCGCCAGACGATCGCCGACCAGCGCGACATCAATCTGTCCCTGGCGATTCACGGGTTTCTCCTGCACCCTGCTCTCGGCAGTTTTCGCCTTGGCGTCGACTCGACGGCGAGTCGTGACGCGAGTGGACTCGGCTTGAAAACGAACCGGCTGGGCTACCGCGGCGACGTGAACATCCTTCCGCAGAGCCTCTTCCCCGTTCGCCTTTACGCGGCACGGCAGCACTATGCCTACGCGATGAACATCGACGACCCTTACCTCCTATACTCGGCTCCCGATTCTTCATCGAGCCATGGCGGGGCATTGCGTGTTCGCGGCGGGCCTCTGAGCGGCCTCATCGCCGCTTCCGACCGGACGACGATCTCCTTCCTCGGGGGACAGCAATCGCAGACGATCGCCGGCGATCACCTCGACTGGTCCCGCGCCTCCAGCGCACTCCAGCAGCACTACCGGCTCGAGAGGCAGAACCGCGACTACGGCGCCGGCGCGCGCCTCAATGACTTGATGCTCAATGCCGACGAGCACGCATCCTTCCCACGATGGCGGTGGGATATGACCGCGGTGGCGCTGCAGCGGTCGTTCGGACCGGCCCAGGGCTCGCGGACGGATCTGGTGCGCATCCAGAATCATCTGGCCTCCGTGCCGCGCAACGGTCACGTCTGGGATTTGTCACTCGAATCGGGCTACAGCGGAAGCGATCGCGATGGTGTGGTGCAGACGCATGACCTCACCGGCCGTTACCTTCACGATCCCGTCGCGGGATGGCAGATCGTCCCGTTCGCCGGGTACGGGGTTCAGCTCTCCGACGGTACGACCGTGACGACTCCGCGGGTGGGGCTGAGCGCGAACTGGTCGGCCACTCGTCGCGGCGTCGACCTGTCGGCCAACTCCGCGGCGAGTGGGATGCTGCTGCAGTCGATCGGCAAGGAAGCCTCGATCAACCAGACGCAGATTTCGTGGTCTCTCGGAGGCTCTGCCGCGCAGGGGTCGCTGGAGTCGCTGCGGAAAGATTTGCTGGTGTCGGTTTCCCGGAATCAGCTTCGCTCCGCCGGAGAGACGTTCTCGCAGGTCCCCGTGCTCGGATTCGGGCTGGCGGGGGCCGGTACCGAGGATGTGCAGCAGGCACGGCTCACCGTCCAGCGCCGGTTGCAAGACTCGCTTCTCTTGACGGCCTACTCCGACGCGTCGTCGCGGCGGTCTTCGCTGTCGATCGCGTCGACTGGGTACACCGCGACCAGCCTGACGAATACCGTGCAGCTCACAGCACGGAACATCGGCATCCTTCTGAACGAAGGAAGCGCGATGGTTCGCAGCACAACGACTCAGCGGATCCGTTTTCTCAGCGGCTCCGCGGCCTGGCGTCCGCTGCCCCTGGTCTCGATGAATGTTCTCTATCGCAAAGACCGGCGGCAGACGATGTACGAGCCCGATCTCGACGGGCAACGGCTCGAGGTTGGGGCGACGATTCGGATCGGGGCGTTTTACCTCACCCCCCGGATCTTCCGGGTGCGCGAGCGCCTGAGAAGCGGCGACGAGCGCGCCAGCAACGGTTTCACGATGAGCATCACGCGTCAGTTCGGCGGCTGGCTGCCGGTCGTCAGCGGGTATCAGCGCCGGGGAGTCGTGAAATGAAGCGACGCCGCTGTCTCGCGATCGCGGTGATCTGGGCCGCGACGCTGGGGCCGGCGGGCCTTGCCGCCGCGGAGCGGCCGGGGTGGACGGCGCGCGGGGCGCGCATCGAGCTGGAGAGAGTGATCTCGACCAGGCACGATCTCGCCACGCGGCGAGACGCCGTGATCGCGTGGCTCATGGGAAAAGAAGACGAGCCACTGTTCCGGAGGCCATACGGCGTTGCCTGGGACGGTTCCGATCTCCTGGTTGCCGACCCCGCCGCACATCGGGTTACGCGCGTTGCGGGAACGACGATCCGCAGCTCGCGGGAAGGAGCCGTGGAGGATCCGGTGGGCGTCGCCGTGTGCAACGCCGGTATTTTCGTGACGGATGCGCGAGCGGGTGCAGTCGCGGTGCTGAACCACAATCTCCAGCGCACGCGATGGCTGGCGTCGAATCTATCGCGCCCGACCGGGATCGCGTGCAGCGGCGACGACATTTTCGTCGTCGAGACGGCGGCGCATCGGGTGCTCGTGATGGACAGCCGGGGCGCGGTGAAACGGATCATCGGGGGGCGCGGAGAAGGAGCGGGCGAGTTCAATTACCCGACTTCGATCGCCGTTGCAGGCCAGTTCCTCTTCGTGGGTGACACGTTGAACTTCCGCGTGCAGCGGATTGATCTCCTCACGGGAGCGCAGGTGATTGCGTTCGGCACTAACGGTGATGCCGCGGGAAACATGCCGCGGATCAAAGGCATCGCTGTCGACGCGCAGCACCACATCTGGATCACGGACGCGCATCTCGATCAGATCGCGATCTACACGGCGGAGGGCGAGTTCCTCGTGGCGATCGGGCGAACCGGCTTCGCGCCGGGCGAGTTGTCGTTCCCGGCCGGCATCGCGTTCGCGGAGGACGGGCGGATTGCCGTTGCCGATTCGTTGAACGGCCGCGTCCAGATATTCCGCCTTCTCGGCGCGGGAGGCATGGAGTGAAAGCGCCCGCCATTCTTCTGATTGCACTGCCGTTGCTCGCCACGTCCGCTGCAGCGCAGCAGGGGAACGTTCGCGCGACGATGCACAATCTTTCGGTCAGCGGGACAGGACAGATCAAGTCGTCGACCGAGACTGAGGTCTGCAAGTTCTGTCACATCCCGCACAGCGCAATCGTGCCGCAGCCGCTCTGGGGTCACGCCCTGTCGAGCGTGAAGCAGTACCAGGTACCGCAGGTGCGATCGAAAGGGACACGGATCCTGGCGCCACAACCCGATGGCAGCTCGCGGCTTTGCCTTTCGTGCCACGACGGGACCGTCGCCCTCGCGGATGTCGGCCGTTCCCCGAGGAAGCCCTCGATGTCGGGGCCGACCCATCTCGCTCCCACTCAGCAAGGATTCATCGGCATCGACCTGTCCGGCAGCCACCCCGTGTCGATCCGGATGCCCGACGGCAGCGACCAGCAGAGCGCGGACGACATGGGACTCAAGTCACTCGCGGTGGTCCAGGCCGATCGGCAGGTCCGGCTCGACGAGAGCGGAAAAATTCAGTGCACGACCTGCCACGATCCGCATTCGGACCAGTACTACCAGCCCGGCCGAGCTGCGCATTTTGCGGTGAAGCCGTCGACAACGGAGATCTGCGTCACATGTCACGAAGTCCGCTGATCAGACTGATCGCTCTCGGCGGAATCGTCGCCGCGGCGAGTCTCACAGCCGGTACGAAGCTGAATCCGCACCTCGACGAGACCATGGTTCGGCGTGGCTGCCCGGCGTGTCACACCGGCCACGGCGTCTCGCAGTCTCCCATGCTCTCCAAAGCGCAAAAAGAGACCTGTCTGGCCTGCCACAATGATTCTTTCGGAGTCGATCAGCAGGTGGCCGCCTCCGCGCTTGCCGCCGACGCGCGGCCGCCGTTGCTCGGGTCGACCTTGTCGAAGATCTCAGTCCACCCGCTCAGCGCGGAGGCGAATTCGAGTGATCAGAATGCAGTCGTGTGCACATCGTGCCATTCGCCGCATCGAAGCATGCCGGCAGGACGCGGTGTGGCCGGCGCGAAGAACCGATCGCCGAAGGACCCTGCGAGTTTCGAGTACCAATTGTGCGAGAGCTGCCACGGTGGCGTCCCCGGATCTCCGAACCGGACGGATGTCGCGCGGCTTGTCGACTCCACGAACCGCTCCTATCACCCGCTCGAGGCCCCCGCAACAGAGCGCTCGCCGTCTGTGGCATCGAGCCTCTCCGGTCGCGAGATCAATTGTGTCGACTGCCATGGCAACGACGACGCGGGCGGCCCCCGCGGTCCGCACGGCTCGAACGTCGCTCCATTGCTGCGGAACAACTACCGCGTCACCGATGGCGCGGCCGAGTCGCAGAGCGCCTTCGCCCTCTGCTACAAATGCCATGATCGGACTACACTCCTCGACAAGTCGGCATTCCCGGAGCATCGCGAGCACATCGTCGACGAGAAGACGTCGTGCGCGACCTGCCATGACGCACATGGTTCGGTCAACAACCGATCGCTGATCGGGTTTGGAGATCCGTCGCGACCGAGTCCGGTCTTGCCGTCGTCGAGCACGGGGCGGCTGGCATTCGTCTCCAGCGGACCGGGAAGCGGTGCCTGCTACCTGAATTGTCACGGCGTCGAGCACGGCCCGGCGAATTACGGGGCCGCGAAAATCCAGCAAACCATCCGGTCGGCGGTCCCGCTGGCTCCCGCTGACCTGCTTCCCCCACGCGGCCGGCCGGTCCACGGGCCGGGCCCGATCGATCCCCGGCGGCCGCGGCAGATCGACTTCCCATGAGCCGGATCATGGCGCTGATCGCGAGTCGTAACCGCCGGGCGAACCAGAATGTGACGCAGATCACGTTTGAAGCGCCGAATGAAGCGATTTCTGACGCGTCCTACACGCTTCCGCCGATCGGTCTATACCAAAAGCAAGAGGAATCCAGCGCGTTTCGTATGTCGAAATGCCGATGGGGAACTCAAAGAAATTCTAAGGACTTAAGGCATTCGCGGAGGTTTCGCTGCGAATGCTCGGAAGTCGATCATCCAGAGTCGTGCAGCACATCACAGAGGGGTGTTGTGGCACACCCGATCATGCACCCGGAGAAACGCTGCGGCCGTACTGGCGCAGCCCTGCAGCCAATGCGCAAGACGCCTTTCGTTTTCCTGCTCCTCGTCCTGCTGATCGCAGCCCTCCCGCTGCTGGCGAATACGGCTCCGATCGTCGATTCCTTCGTCGCCACGCCGGCCGTTCCGGCGCCCGGCCAGACAGTCGCGCTGAAAATTACAGCACACGATCCGGACTGCGTCGTTTCTCCCTGCACGTCCGGTTGCGGGCTGACCATACGCAGCGATCTGCTCTCCTGGAGCGACAACACCGGGCGCACCGGTGCCTTCCAGGGATCCACACCGGCGCCTTCGGGATCGCCGTGGAGCGCCACGGTCACCTGGATTGCCCCGTCCACCGAAGGAAACTACCAGGTGACGGCGCAGATCGCCGACTCCGGGACCTGGATGTGTGGCAACCGGATGACGGCGACCGCCGTTCTCAACATCAACGTGTCGAATTCGCGTCCGCCGGTGATCGACTCGATCTCTGCCTCACCGACCGCGGTGCCGGTCGGTGGACAAGTCGCGGTCACGGTCGCTGCCCACGACGATCTCGGGCGGCAGTTGTCCTACGCCTTCTCGGCGGATGCCGGAACGATCGCCCCGGCGACGCCCGCGTCCTCGACCGCGACGTGGACGGCACCCCAGATCGCCGGCAACTTCACCATCCGTTGTGCGGTGACGGCCGCCGGCGGCGCCACCGTCTCCACGCAGACCTCCGTCGCCGTGCAGATCGGAACCTATCTGCGAACCGCGGCGCCGGCCGGCCTTCATCTGACCCGCGCGGCCGGACTCCCCGATACCCGGATCGCCGCGGTCGACGGGACCTCGGGCGCGCTGATCGTGATGACGTCCGACGGCCAGCTCGTCTGGCGGGTCAATGGTCTTTCCGCGCCGGTCGGAGTCGCGGTTGCCGGCAGCGAGATCTTCGTTGTCGAACGCGGCGCTTCGCGCGTGTCCGTATGGAGCACCACCGGATCGAAGCTGCGCGCCTTCGCGCTCTCCGCGGTCATGCCCAACGGCGTGGCCGCAGGACCGAATCCGGGCGAGCTGTCGATCACCGACACCGCTTCGGCGCTGATCAACGTCGTCTCGACGATCGATGGCCGGAGGCTGCGGAGCGTGGGCAACGGGAAGCTCCTCGCCCCGAGCGGAGTGGCCACGGCGAACGGAAAAACGGCGGTCGCCGATACGGGCCTGAACCGCATCTTCGTCTTCGATTCTGCCGGAGCTCTCACCGGAACTTATGGCGATGACGTTCTGCTGGTCCGGCCGCAGGGACTTGCCTGGGACGCCGCCAGTCATCGCTTCATCGTGGCGGACAGCTTTTCAGCCGAGATCTCCATCATCGGTGAGGAGGGGGTCGTTCGCGGCTCGCTGGCCGGCTTCGGCTCAGCCCCCGGACAACTCGTCAATCCGATCGACGTCGCGCTGATCCCGGGAGGACTGATCGCTGTCACGACTGCGTCGGGAGCGGTCCCGATGTACCAGCTGCTCAACACTCTCGGTCCGCTCGCACCCGCCACCGGCGTGCAGGCTGCGGACCGTCCCGGCGACGAGGGAGGGGCGATCGCCGTTTCCTGGACGATTTCCCCGGACGATCCCGCTCGCGTGATCGCGTACCGCATCGAGCGGTCGCAGGCGGGCGCACCGTTCGTTGCCGTCGGCAGAACCGATGCCGGGACATCGTCATTCGTCGATGCGACGACCACCGACGGCATCTGCTACACCTATCACGTCGTCGCCACCGACGGAACCGTCGAGGCGACGAGCACCGACACGCCCTGCGCGGTCTCGCGCGACGATCTTCCTCCGCCGGTTCCGGCAAGCGCGGCGGCGAATCCGGTCAGCCCGTGGGTGATCGGGGTCAGCTGGGCGGCCGTGGCCGCACCCGATCTCGCAGGCTACGCCGTCGACGTCACGAATGCGGCCGGAGCGCTCGTCAAGAGCGTCACCGTCGCCCCGACGTCCACGACAGTCAACGTCGACGGCCTGACTCCCGACACGCCTTACACACTCGGCGTGCGGGCATTCGACTTCGCGAAGAACTCGTCGCTGCCGCGCAGCACTGCCGCATCGACGTATCCGGACATCCCGCCGCCGGTGCCGTCGGCTGTCACGGCCACCGACCTCGTCACGGGAGGAAACGTCAAGATCGCCTGGACGACGGCCACTTCCCGCGTTCCAGTGACGAAGTACCACATCGCTGCCACCCCGGCGACTGCGGGATGGCCATCGGCATCGCTCGACACCGACGCTTCGCCGGGGACGCTGGGCGGACTGGTCAACAAGCTCGCTTACGGCATCACGGTGACGTCGTTCACTCCATGGGGACGGGCGAGCGATCCTTCCACTTCGGTCAGCGTCACTCCGACCGCGCCGGTGCGCGACCTCCCGGTCGTCGCGGCCGTGGGATGGGACGGTACGACCGGCATGCAGGACACGGCGGGCCTGACCGTCCAGGCCGACCTCGAAGGTGAGGCGCGTATCCTGAAGTTCGAATACAGGACGTCTAACGCGCAGCTGCAGCTGCTCCTCGACGGCGGCAACGCCGGGCCGTTACTGTCCGACACTGCCGGCTCGTGGAAAGAGGCGTCGCTGGCAATCGATCTCGACAAGAAGAACCCGGCCTCCACGCACCTCCTCGAGTTCCGCAATACCCGCTTCCCCGATCCGCTGGCGCAACTCGCGGTTCGCAACATGGATCTGGTGCCGCTCGTGCCGAAGAACCTCCAGCTCGAGCCGTTCAACTCGGTCCTCGACCTCGTTTGGGTCCCGCGCACGAAGCGCGCCGACGTGGCCGCCGAGCTGACGCGGACGAGCGTCGACAAGAAGACCGCACCCGTCGCGGTTCCGTGCCCGCATCCCACGCTCGGGCGCTGCCGTGACCCGTTCCACGACAACGTCGAGAATTTCTCGTACACCCTGACCATGGTCTCGCCGGCCGGCTGGCGGAGCGATTCGCTCGGAGCCAATGGCCACGCCAAGTACGACGACCTCCCGCCGGCGGTGACCGACCTCTGGATCGATCCCGCCAAGGACGCCGGCGGCGCGCCCGCGTGGCAGCTGTCGTGGACTCCGATCTCGACCGCTCCCGCGCAGAACACGGCGCCTGTCGCCATCGCTCTCTACCGCGTGTATCGCGTCGAATTCGGGCAGTCGACGCCGGTCGCCGAGACCTCGGCGCCGCCGCTGATGATCCCGACCGCCGCCTATGACCCGGCGAAACAGACGCTGCTGGTGCGCAGCGTGGACGCCCAGGGGAAGGAGTCGCGATGACGAAGATGCGAGCTTTCGTGACCGCTGCCGCGGCGGCGGCAATCATCGCCGCCATCCCTCTGCTCCGTGCCAGCGACGAGCCTCACAGCAACGCCTTCAACGTTCAGTGCTCGTCCTGCCATGCGCTCCACAAGGCGGCCGGCCAGAACCTGACGAGCCAGATCAGCAACGAAAGCCTCTGCGGCTCCTGCCACAATCTGGCCGGCGTTGCGGCGCGTTTCCCGCTGGAGCATTTTTTTAAAGGCGATCCTGCGAACAACCTCGGCTCGTCCCATGCCTGGAACGTTCCGGCGACGAATGCGAATGCCGGTGCGGCCGCGCCTAACAACACACAGATGGCAGTCCGCGCAAATCCGACCATCATCTGTTCGACGTGCCATGACCAGCACTCGAACGGCGCTTCCGGCGTCGCCGCACAAACGGCCGGCTCGCAGTTCGCAGCGCCGGCCGTCCGGATCGCTGGATCGGGCACGGGCACCGTCACATACACGGCCACCGCCGACGCTTCGGCGCGCGGCTATCTGATCGACATCGTGGAGGTCGCCGGCGCCACCGGCACCGCGAAGTTCCGCCTGTCGAATGATGGCGGCGTTTCCTGGTTCGGCTACTCCGCCGGAGCGTGGGTTGCCTACGCGACGGGCAATGCGGTTCTAACCGCGGCGAGCGTCACCTTGAACGACAGTACGAAAGTCGTCGCTGCCTTCAGCGGCAACTATGTCATCGGAGACCGGATCCGCTTTTATGTCGGATACCCGTTCCTGCGCGCTCCGCTCGACAGCGGCGACAACGCGACCGGCACGAAGTTCTGCCGCGACTGCCACCGCGCATGGGCGATGGATTACGCCGCCGTGCGCACCTACGACGGAACGATGAGGAGTCATCCGGTCGGCCAGGCGCTCAACGCGAACGGCGCCGGATACGACCGCGCCATTCCCCTTGACGGCAACGGTGTCGTACAGGGCGGTGCCGGCGACGGCAATCCAACGAACGACCTGAAGCTCGCCGGAACGACGGTCCAGTGCCTGACCTGCCACGGGGTGCATCACGCCGATGGCAACACCCTGACTCCGGACAATCCGTAAGGCCGAGGAGCCAACTTCGATGTTCGAGAACGATCGGCAGAACCTTTCTTCCCGCTACACACGTGCTCGCAACGTGCTGCTGGTGATTGGCGCCGCTGCAGGGCTGGCGTCGATGATGATGCATGCGTTTGCCGCGCCGGTCAGGGACGGACAAATTATCTACAGTATCAATAACGCCACTCCTCAGGCGCGCACGTACACGGCGGCAACGAACGTCTTTGGTGCGCAGGGACCGACGGTTGCCGGCGGCACGCCATCGTTCACGGTGATGCACTCGGCGCCGACGCGAAACGAGCAGATCGCCGGCTATGTCACCACCGGCGGCCAGCTGTACATCCTTCGTTACAACGGAGCTGCATGGTCGAACGAGTGGAACGTCGCCGTCGGCGGCAACGGGGTGAGCGGCCGGCGTTTCGACATCGCGTACGAAAGCACGACCGGGCGGGCGATGGTCGTGTATTCGAGGAATGTGACCGGAACGGACGAACTGGCCTACAGGATCTGGAACGGCTCCACATGGACGGCTGCCGTCAACATCAATCCGGCGCGCATCCAGGACGTCGCGACGTGGGTGAAGCTCCTGCCACGCGCCGGCACCAACGAGATCGCGCTGACGGTTTGCGACACCGGGTCGACCACAACCAACACCGCCAACCTCACCACGATGATCTGGAGCGGGACGGCCTGGGGCAACGAGCCGGGAGCCGCTCACGCGACGAACCTGTACAACACGACCGGCCAGCTGGTCCAGAACGATCTGTTCGACCAGGCCTGGGAGTCGACCACCGGTGACCTGATGGTCGTCTGGACCCAGGGCACGCCGCAGCAGTACTGGCACGCCTGGACACGATCCACGGCCACGTGGGGGACAGCGACCTCGTTCGGAACCGGCTATTCCGCTCCCTTGCAGATGTCCCTGGCATCGGATCCGAGCTCCGACGGCGTGGTGCTGATTTTCAACCGAAACGGATCAGCGAATGTGTATGCCACGGTCTGGACCGGCGCGGCCTGGTCCGGCGTGTCGAATCGTGGAGGGAATGGCATCACTACGGCGAACAACAAGAAGCACGTCACGGCCGAGTGGCTCGCCACGGGGGGGACGTCGTATCCGGTCGTCCTGTGGGCAGCCAGCACCGCGGGGAGGGTCGGCTACTGCTCCGCCACGGTTACCGGCACCACCGTCAGTTGGAACACGGCAGCCACGCAGGACTTCACCGGCACCTTCGGCAACTGGGCCTGGATGGACTCGGTCGTCGACCCAACCTCCGGCGACACGCTGATGCTGACCTTCTCCGACACCAACAACGACCTCTGGGCGCGGAGGCTCGTGCTCACCGCCGGACCGACGCTGACCTGGACCGCGGACTCGAGCGGCGCTCTCAGCACGACGCTCACGAACAACACCACACAGAACTTCTGCTTCGACTACGACCGCCTGGCGCCGGCCACGACCATCGCCACGGGCACCGACCCGGCGAACAGCGCGATTTGCCCCCCGGGCGGCACGCCCGCGGCGTTGGACGCTGACTCTTTCACTCTCCAGACGAACACTTTGACCGACAGCATCAGCGCGGTCACGGTCTCCTTGGGCACGAATACCTGGCCCGGCGTCTCCAGCGTTCAGATCACGAACGACGCCGGAACGACCACCTACGGCAGCGCCACGCCGGCGGGCGATAGCGTCACGGTCAACCTGACCACCGCGATCGTCGCCAACACGACGGCCACGCAGTATCACGTCCGCGTCGTCCCCTTCTCCGCGACCGCCATGCCCGCTCCGCCGGGAGCCACGTACGCGGTCAATGCGTACGTCACGGGATTTACGAGTGGCTTCGCGCAGACCGGGGCCGACACGGCTGGAACGACCATCACCATCGACAACGCCTCACCGGCCGATGCCGCCTGGGGTACGAACTCGGCGGGCGACAACAAAGTCTCTCTCGCCTGGACCAATCCGGCCGCCGATTTCGCCGCGGTCGTCGTCCTGCGAAGCACGACCAACCCCGTCCCCGACCGGCCGGCCGAAGGCGTCGCGTACACCGCGCCGGCGACGATCGGCACGAGCACCATCGTCTACTCGGGCAACCTCCAGGCGTTTACCGACTCGACCGTCACGAACGGAACGGCTTACTACTACAAGATCTTTGCGCGCGACGCCTGCGCGAATTACTCCGGCGGTGTTCAGACGGGGCCTCTGACTCCTTCGGCTCCGATTGCCGCCCTCACCGTAGGCGCGGCAACCGGGGTGGTCGACTCATGCAGCCAGATCACGGTGACCGCGGCCTTCAACGGCGACACCGGTACATCGAACAGTTCCACCACCTTCGAACGGGCCACGGCCATCGGCGGCCCGTTCACCGCCGTCTGCTCAGGCGTCACCGGCCCGACTCCGCGCTCATGCACGTTCCCGGCCCTCACAGCGAATACGCCGTACTATTTCCGGGTCACCTTCACCGACCCCGACGGGGTGACGGGGCAGAACCCGCAGATCGTCGGGTCGTACACGACGCCGGTCTGTCCGGCCGCGTCACCGACGGCAGCCGGAACCGCGACGGCGCAGGTGAGCTCCTGCAACCAGATCACGGTCATCGCACCGTTCACCGGCGACGGCAACGCGAACGGCTCGGTCAAGGTCGAATACAACACGTCCAACGCCTGGCCTGGCACCGTGTCATGTGCAGCGGTCAGCGACCCTTCCCCGCGGCAGTGTCTCGTGACGGGGCTGGCGGCATCGACGGCCTACTACGTCCGAGTCACGTATTCCGATCCGGATACGGTCACCGGAACCAACCCGCAGGTCGTGGGGCCGCTGACGACCGCCGCGTGCGGTGCCGACAAGGTACCTCCGATGGTCCTGTTCCTCGCACCGGCGCGGAACGCCGTGATCGGCGGGACGGACCGGGCCAAGGTTCAGGTCTGGGACGCCGGAGGTCTCGCAGCGACCAACCCGGTTCAATGGGCCCTCGACGGAGCCGTCCTGTCGGCGACGGGCGTGACGCAGAACGCGAATTACTCCTGCGGTACCGGCTGCCGGGTCTATGAATTCGACGTTGCGACAAGTGCTCTGACCAACGGTGCCCATTCGCTCACGGTTCAGGCGACGGATTCAGCCGGCAACGTCGGGGGGCAGTCCGTTGCCATCGTGGTGAACACCAGTGGCACTACGGCGAAGGGTGGAGGCACGCTGCTGAGGCGGACCTACGGCTCGCAGCTCTGCATCGACTGCCATGCGCTCGCCACGCATTCGAGCCAGATGACTTCGAGCAAGTACGGCAACTGGTCGATCGACTGCCTGACCTGCCATACGCCGCACAATACGCAGAACATCGAGCTGGTACGCCGCCAGATTCGCACCCCGAACAGTGGTGTGAACACCATCGACTTCCGCCTGACCGACGTCGCTGGCGGAGGCGAGCCGCAGTACTCGCACCTCGGCGACGCTTCCGGCACCAACTACACCGACGGCATCTGCGAGACCTGCCACACCAAGACCAATCACTACCGCAACGACACCTCGGGCGGCGATCACACACACAACTCGACGACCCGTTGCATCGGCTGCCATCAGCACCAGAAGGGTTTTGCCGCGTCGGAGAGCGTCGGCGGCTACTCGTGCTCGACCTGCCATCCGGCGATCTGGAACGGCATGAACGGCAGTGTGGCGAAGACGACCAGGCACACTCTCGGCAATGTCGTGGGAACCAACGACTCGTTCACGGACACCACGCTCGCCTGGGGCAATCCGCTGAACGCCACCGCCGCGGCGTCGCGGTCCTGCGTGAACATGTGCCATCAGGACCACGTTCACAACAACCCCGGAGGTGCGACGCACAACTACAACGTCCACCAGGACGGATCGACACAAGCCTCGCGCAGCGTCACGCGCGATGCCGCTGGCAACATCACCGGTGGTACACCGAACCAGACCGACTTCAACGCTTCGCTGGCAAACGGCGGGATGTGTCTCTCTTGCCACACGAACCCGGTCGATGCGGCGCATCCGGCGTTGGTGCAGGCCAACTACACCGCCTCGGCGCACAACTACACCAACGCTGGTAGCTTCGGCGCGTGGCAGTACATCCTCCACGACGGCTCGGCCTTCGACCGCAACTGCATCAAGTGCCATTGGGACTCGAGCGACGGTACGACGCCGGCCATCTCGTCGGCCAGCGCGATCGGCGCCGTGCACAGCAACGCCAACGCGTCGCTCCTGATGGGCACGACCAACCCGGCCGGAGCGCCGGCGAACCTGATCTGCTATCGCTGCCACGGAGGCGGGACCACCGGCGCCGACTACTCGTCGAAGGCGGTCTTTCAGGATGGGGTCAAGACGTACGCGCACCCGATGAACGCCGACACGGTTCACAACTCCACGACCGAGTTCACCAACGCCGCGTGGGGCAACACGCTCGGCGTGACCGGCCGCCACGCGAACTGCCAGGACTGCCACGAGCCGCATGTCGCCCAGAAGGCGGTCAAGCAGGGAACCGCGAGCGCCGCCACCACCACGACGCTGACCGACTCCTCGATGAACGGCCGCTGGACCGCCAGCCAGTGGGTCGGCTCGCTTCTCTACGTGCCGTCCCTCGCCGCCGGCCAGAACACTCGCAGCATCACGGCGAGCACCGCGGCCGGCGCTCTCACCGTCGCCGCGTGGACCACTGCGCCGGCAGTCGGAGCGGCCTACTACATTCTCGACAACAAGGCGGACGGAGCGCTCACGGGCGCCTGGGGGGCACAGCTCTCGAGCAATCCAGCGCTGTGGACCGCACCGGCGGGTACCAACTTCACCAAGCAGACGCTCGGTGCCGGCAGCGGGCTCCAGGCCACGCTCTGCTTCAAGTGCCACAGCAGCTATTACTGGGGAACCGGAACCGTGCCCAACGGTCTCTCGCCGAATGGAACCGCCACCACGCCGGTCGAGACCGACGTGGCGATGGAGTTCAATCCTGCGAACCGGTCAGGCCATCCGGTGCTGGCATCGCTGAACAACTACACCGGCAACACGGCGCCGAAGGCTCTCACTGCGGCGCAGCTCAGCGCGCCCTGGAACGTCAACCGCGGCACGCAGACGATGTCGTGTTCCGACTGCCACAACACAGACGCCGCGTCGCCCGCCGCGCAAGGGCCGCACGGATCGGCCGTCAAGTTCATGCTGACCGGAACGAACAAGTACTGGCCGGAGAACGCCTCAGGCGCCGCGTACACGCTCGGCAACAAGCCGGCCAACAACACGTTCCTGGCCGGCCTGTTCTGCCTCAACTGCCATCCGATGTTCACTGGGACGACGACCAACTACTCCACGGCAGACTGGGCGGGGAACAACGTCCACTACGAACACTCGGGCGTGCAGCTCAGCGGCGTGTATTGCTATCAGTGCCACATCATCATCCCGCATGGCGGGAAGGTGTCGCGCCTGATCGCCACGAACACGGGCGGCCTGCCCGCTCGGTACGCCTATTCGAACAACGTCTCGAACGTGTCGGTCACGCAGTTCATGAAGGCGGCGGGACCCGGTTCCTACCAGACAGGGAACTGCGCCGCTTCCTGTGACACCAGCACCCACGGAACCGTCACCACACCGGAGACCTGGTGAGAATCTCTCTGTCGAGCCTGCGGAGGTTCCTGCGCTCTCCGCGGCTGATCGTCGCGGAGATCGCCGGGATCACTCTCGGCGGGCTCGTGATGGCGATCATGCCGCAGGAGGGTGGCGTGCGGGCCGGATTCTCCGGCGGCCTGGTCTCGGCGCTCGCGCTCGACCGCGTCGCCCGCTCTCCGTGGTTCGTTGGTTTCGTGCTTTTCTCGATCGCCTCCCTGTGCGTGGTCCTCATCGACCAGACGAAGCGCGCCTGGCTCCTGTCGAGGCGCCGTCCGGTTCCGGCGGCCGCCGCAGCGGCACCGTACCGCCGCGAAGCGATTCTCCACGCCGCCGCCCCTGATGTGCCGGGCTCGGAATACCGCGTCCGCGGGTCTCTCGGCCATTGGGGCTCGCCGTTGTTTCACGCCGGCGTTCTCGTGGTGATCGTCGCCGGCCTTCTTCGGCTGCTCTTCGGCGCGGACGCCGCCGTCGACCTCATCGTCGGCGAGACTCTCGACTCGCGGAGCGGCTACGACCTCCAGCGTCCCGGGCTCCTCGGGAGCCCGTTCGCGTTCCCGCAGGATTTTCGTCTCGATGACCTCCGCGTTGAGCGCTATCCGTCGGGAGAGATGAAGTCGGTGGAAGGCGTGGTTTCGGTCGGCGAAGGATCGCGCGCCGCCCGGCGTGTGATCGCGATCAACAGTCCCACGCGCGTCGGCGTCCACACGCTCTACATCACGTCGCTCGGCGGGTCCGCCGTTCTTCTGGAGATTACCGGCGCCAGCGCAACCGAGCGCCGCGCGATTCTTCTGCGCGAAGCAGCCGGCGGCAGCGAAGGCAGCATCTGGCTCGCCGACCGTACGCAACTGCGCGTGAGCTCCGACGCTGGCGGGCTCGGTCGCGTTCCCGCCCGCGTCGAAGTCCGCGCTGCGCGCGACGGAGCGCTCTTCGCCATCGCCCAGCTCGCACCGGGCGAGTCGATGACGCTTCGGGGCGGCCGCCGGATCTCCGTCGCCGGAGTCGTCCCCTGGGTGCAAATCTCGGGTCAGAGAGACCTCTCGACGCCGGTCGTCTACTTCGGATTTCTCATGGCCTGCCTTGGCGGCCTCCTCATGGTGGCGGTGATCCCGGTCGAGACCGTGGTCACTCGCGAGAAAGTCACCGCAGGAATCCGGCTCACCGTCGTCATGCGGCCGCGGAAATTCGTGCCGCTGTTCGCCCCAGCGTTCGAGGATCTTTGGCGCCGCAGCTGCGCGGGACTCGATCCCGTGGAGCTGGAGTACCGCGATGAATGCGCTTAGGTTCCTTCGGTCCCGCGCTGCTCTGTTTCTTGCGTTCGCCCTCGTGCTGGCGGCCACCGCGTGCCGCGATCTCTCCGACGACCGTGCCGAGGCGCTCGTGAAACGCTACGACGAAAAACTCATCGAGGCCTACCGCCTCGGAGACGAACGAATCGTCGACGGCCTCGTGGGCGACGAGGAAGGAAAGAAGCTCACCGGACTGATCGGCGTGAAGACGGACATGGGGATCAACCTCGATTCAGTCCTGACGCAGTTCCGCGTCACCGGCATCGCCCGTCCGCGGAACGGGAACGTCGAGGTCCTGACCGAAGAGCGCTGGCACTACCGCGACCGTCGCATTGGAAGCGGCGAGACGGTCGGACAGGAGTCGGACGACCACTACTTCATGCGCTACACCCTCACGCGCAAGAACGATTCGTGGGCGGTGGCGCGCGTGGCGTTTGAACAGCCGCCAACGATTGGGCGAACGACGGCACTCGTCCAGGCGTCTCCAAAGGTTTTTCACGGGTCGCTGGCGCCTCCGCGCGAGCCGGCGCCGGCGCCCGGCAAAAGGAAGACACCATGACTGAATTCGGCACCGAGGTCGTGCTGCACTGGACGGCCGTCGGCATCTACATCGCCGCGGCGGTTCTCTTCGGGAACGCGGTGATCTTTGATCATCCGCATCGCACCCGCTTGGCCATCGTGCTCACTGCGGCGGGCCTTCTGCCTCACGGTGCGGCGATCATCCTTCGATGGCTGGAAGTCGGCCATGGCCCGTACATGCTCAAGTACGAGGTCCTCTCTTCGAACACCTGGATCGCCATCGCCATGCTGGTGATCTTTCTGCTGCGGCGGCCGGACTGGAGTGTGCTCGCGCTGGTGGTGGTGCCGGTCTCGATCCTCATGATTGCGATGGGGCTGTTCTCCAATCCGCAGATGCGCGAGCTGCCGCCGGCGCTTCGGTCGATGTGGCTCGTCTTCCACATCTCGTTCGCGAAGGTGTCGGGTGCGGCGTTTCTGCTGTCCGTGGCCAGCGGAGTGGTCCTCCTTCTCAAAGAGCGGCCGCGCCACTGGCCGTGGCTCGACAGGATTCCGGACGAGGCCGCGCTCGATGCTTACATCGTTCGATTCGTCGGGTTCGGATTTCTGTTCTGGACCATCACCGTGGCGGCAGGTGCCATCTGGGCGAACGAATCGTGGGGACGTTACTGGGGATGGGATGTCATCGAGACCTGGTCGTTGATCACCTGGCTCGTGTACGGGACGTTCCTGCACGTGCGGCTGTTCTTCAAGCTGAAGCCGAAGGCGACCGCGTGGTGGGCGATCGGCTGCATGGCCGTCTTCGTGCTGACGATCCTCATCCTTCCCTTTCTCATGCCCTCGCTCCACTCGACCTATTTTCAGTGAAGCATTGCTTGTTCCGAGAGCCCGACATGGAAAACCGCCAAAGTGAGATGTGGCTGTCTGCAGGAGTAACCGGTGAGTAAGCGCGTCCTTCTCGTGACGCCGCCTTACCACTCAGGCGTCGTCGAGTCGGCGGGCACGTGGCTGCCGCTCGGGCTCCTTTACGTCGGCGGCGCGCTGCGCCGCGCCGGATACGGCGTCGAGCTGTACGACGCCATGACGAAGTTTCACAACCTCGAACAGATCCGCGAGACGCTGCGCGACAGGCGGCCTGACGCGGTCTTCGTCAGCTGCATCACCGCCACCGTGCTCGACGGAATCGAGGTATGCCGCGTGGCCAAAGAGGAAAACCCGGCCGTTCTGACGGTGCTGGGCAACACGCACCCGTCGTTCATGTGGGAAGAGATTCTCACAGGCAGCGCCTGCGTCGACGCCATCGTCCGCTTCGAGGGAGAAGAGACGGCCGTGGAGCTTCTGGCGGCATGGCCGAAGCACGAACAGTTGCGGAAGGTGCGCGGCATCGCCTTCCGCCGCGACGGGAAGCCGTATGCGACGCCGCTGCGTGTGTTCGCACGTGATCTGGATGGGTTCGAGCCGGCATGGGATCTCGTGCCGTGGAGCGAGTATTCGTACCGGGCGCAGCCGGGCTCGACCCTCGCCGTAGTCTCGTCCTCGCGCGGCTGCCGGCAGCACTGCTCGTTCTGCTCGCAGCGGCTCTTCTGGAGCGAGAGCTGGCGCGCCGTATCGCCCGAGTGCTTCGTACGGCAGCTCGAGGGCCTGCGCGACCGCTTTGGTGTCGACGTAGTCATGCTCGCCGACGAGATTCCCTCGCTCGATCGCGCCCGGTGGGAGCGGATCCTCGACCTGCTCACCACCCGCAGCGTCGGCGTGAACATCCTGCTTGAGACCCGAGTCGACGATATTCTCCGGGACGAGGACATCCTGCCCCGCTACCGTCAGGCCGGCATCGAGCACATTTACGTCGGTGTCGAGTCGGTCAACCAGGCCACGCTCGATCTGTTCAAGAAGGACCTGAAGATCGAGCAGTCAAAGCGTGCCATTGAGCTGATCAACAGCCACGACATCATCTCCGAGACGTCATTCGTCATGGGCATGCCGGACGAGACGCCCGAAGAGATGGAGCGCACGATCGAGCTATCCAAGTACTACGACCCCGACATGGCGTTTTTCCTCGCGATTACGCCGTGGCCCTACGCCGACCTCTATCCGAACGTCAAGGATCACATCGTTACCTACGACTACCGCAACTACAACCTCGTCGAGCCAGTCATCAAGCCGCGGGCGATGACCATCGATGAGGTCCGGGCCATGCTCTTCCGCGGGTTCAAGGATTTTTACACGCACAAGATGCAGCAGATGCGAACCATGCCCCCCTGGAAACGTGAGTTCATGAAACGGCTGATGCATCTGCTGCTTGAGCACTCCTATCTACGCGACCAGATGAAGGAGATCGGTCACCCTGCGATATCCGATCAAATCGTCGCGTAAGCCCGATGGACAGCGAGAATGCGCCGGAGAAGCTGCTCCCCGCTTCGCTGCAACATTCACGGAAGCGGATTGCCGGGGATGCGGGCGGCGGAACTGGCGGATGGAACCGTCGAGGCGAAGTTTCGCTCCTGCTGCCCGCTCTTCAGGCATGAGGTGAAGGAACTGGCACGGTTGCTCGGCCTAACCGCGTGGTGCAGGATCCAATCCCGACTTGGCGACGAGATCGGTCCTCATGACCTTGCATCAAGAGCGCGCGCAAGCGGCGAAATCCCGGTGACGTCCCCGGCTTCATTTTCGATGAGCTCGAAAATGGACGAGCGCTCATCTTCGCCGCGGCTGCGGGTTGACTGACCGGAACTTTTGCCGGCGCGCTGGCAGCGCGCAAGATCAACGTCGAGAAGCCCACGTCTGACGCCGTCGGAGAGATCGAGCTCGAAAACAATGTGCTCGTCATCAGACGCATCCACGTTGCGTACACGGTCTCCGCGCCCGGCGCTTCCCAGGATGTCGTCGAACGCGTTCACGGGATGGTTGCCCGGTTTATCGATCGATCCATCGAGCGATCGAGATCACGACCGAGTGGCGACGGTCCGACTGAAATCCCGAAGACGCAATCGGCGCTCGCTCGTTGTACTGGTGATCCCCCTGGGGGGGATCTACTGGGAGGGCGACGATGGATCTCGATGACCGACGAAAAGATCGCCTGGCGACGGCCGGGCTTGGGGCGGGACTGGCGTCCGCGCTGGCCGCGTCGATCTGCTGTATCGGACCGATTGCGGCTGCCATGTTCGGGCTTACGAGCCTCGGCGCGCTGGTTCGCTTCGAGTCGCTTCGTCCGTGGTTCGCGGCTTCGACGGGCTTCTTCTTGGCGGTCGCGTTTTTTCTCTCCTACCGCCGCCGCCCGAGCGCTGACTGTGTTCCTGGCTCGGTTTGCGACATCCATGGAGAGGAGCGCGTTCGCCAAGTGAACCGGATCGTGCTGTGGGTCTTCGCGATCGTAATCATCATCGTTCTGTCATTTCCAACGTGGTCCAACTGGGTTCTGGGATGAGCAGGCTGTCATGCGAATCACAACCGCGCTGATTGTTCTCGCGCTGTTGATCGCCGCGACTCTGAGCGGTGGCACGACGTCCACCGCCGTGCTCCATGTGGAGGGCATGACCTGCGGCGCCTGTGCGACGTCGGTAAAGATCGTCCTGAAGAAGATCGACGGTGTGACCGACGCCACGGTGTCGTACGCGACCAAACGGGCCGTCGTTCAGTACGATCCGGCGCGCGTAACCGCGGCCAGGCTGGCGGCGGTGATCGAAGCGAAGCTGCCTTACAAGGCGCGGGTCGTCGAAGGTGAGGGACGATGAGCGCCTGCTGCGCGAACGAGACCCAGCCGACCGTCGCCTCGTCCGACACTTGCCCGCTCTGCGGAAGCCGGGGCGTGCGCGTTGAACCGGTCACGCTCAAAGCGCTGCTTGTTTCGGATGCGCTTCGCCGCGGGATTCCGCCAGCACCACCTCGTTTCTGTGCGACGCCGGAGTGCTCGGTCGTCTACTTCGACTCCGCCGTGGGTGCGACTTTCACCGAAGCCGACGTCTCAGTGCCGGTTTACTCCAAGCAGAAGAGCGCTCCGGACGTACCGGTCTGTTATTGCTTTGAGATCACTCGGCGGATGGTCCGCGCCGAAGCGGAACGTGGGGGGGGGCGGAACCCGCGTCGCGCGGAATCAATCGCGAAGTGAAGGCAGGCCACTGCGCCTGTGAGGTGCGCAATCCGAAAGGCTCCTGCTGCCTCGGGGACGTCGTCTCCGAAGAGAAGAGAGCGATGGGAGAGGAAGCATGACTCGCAGGAAGGCGAAGCAGAGCAGCGAGTACCTGACGCCGGAAGCACAGAAGTCGCTGGCCGATCGTCTCGCGCGAGCGGAAGGGCATCTGCGCAGTGTCCGGCAGATGGTCGTCGATCATCGCTGTGCCGATGAGATCCTCATCCAGATCGCCGCCGTGAAAGCAGCACTGAATCAAACCGCCGCCGCACTGATCGACAGCGAGATGCGATCGTGCGTCGACACCTGCATGGGTGGATCGACCCAGGAGCGGCTCGATCGCGTGGCCAAGGCGTTGTCGGCAGTGCTGCGATCTTCGTGAAGCCGCCTTTACCGCCGTGCGAGCTTTCATCGCGAGCTGTCGATCCCAGCGGGTTATCGACTCCACATTCCGTAAACTCGGCGAAGTGCCGATCAACCCCCGCGCGATACAACCACTTCGTTTCTGGATAGGCCACGCAAAGGCGTGCAAATTCGATCCAGAGCGATCAGACCTTAAGAAAACCTAGGGATTTGCACAAATTCTTGTGCATCAAAAAAGCCCGCTTGCGCGGGCTAATTCGTTGTTGCTCTTGAGTTTAGGATTGGTTGCGGGGGCAGGATTTGAACCTGCGACCTTTGGGTTATGAGCCCAACGAGCTACCAGACTGCTCCACCCCGCGACATTCGGTGGGACCGCGCGTCGCTCCCGGTTTCTGCGACGGGGGCGCGATTATCCCGGCCCCGCGGTTCAACGTCAAGGACCCGTGACAACGGCGCGTGGGCGGCGGCTATTCCGAGTCCTGAGTCCTGGTAAGTCCTGAGTCCTGAGTCCTGAGTCCTGAAAAGCATCGGGCATTCGTTATTGATGGTGCAACTCAGGACTCAGCACTCAGCACTCAGGACTGGTCTCGCTGGCACGAATCGTTCTTCGCGATGTGATCGAATATGCGACGGATCACCGGCGGCGACGAGGACGAAGGCTGCGGACGCGCTGCTGCGCGTCCCTACATTGGGCGTCACTTCATTGCGCGTCCCTGCAGGCGAAAGGCGAGTGCATTGCGTTTGAGAAATCGGATCTCCGTCGTCTGCATCGGCATTGCGTTCGCCGCGATCCGCGCCGGCGCGGCCACCCTTCCCGGCTTCAGCGTGCAGCAGGTGGCCGTCACCAGCGGTTTCTGCAGCGCGCTCGCTCTCGACTCGCACGGTATCCTCTATTACACGACCACCAGCGGCGACCTTTTTCGCGTCGACAGTCTCGGCGCCAGCACGAAGGTCGCCCACGTCGCCACGGAGTTCGTCGGCAACTCGGGGCTCCTCGGCATGGCCCTCGCCGACGATGCCACCGCGGTCGTCCACTACACGACTCCCGGACCGACCGCGGAGGTGATCTCGAAAATCGACCTCGCCAGCGGGAAGGAGCGTGTCCTGGCGCGGATCTGGGACGATGCCGAGATGGCGGGACGCGCCGTGCCGAGCGAGCACCACGGCGGCACGCCGGCGGTCGGCGACAACGGATCGGTCTGGGTCGGCATCGGCGACTTCGGCACGTTTCTCATCGCTTCCCAGCCGCAGTGGGTCGCCGGAAAGATCCTCCGCATCGACCCGAACGGCGATGTCACGCAGATTGCGAGCGGGTTTCGGAATCCGTTCGGAATCGCCTGGGACCCGGCCGGCGGACGGCTGATCGTGGCCGACAACGGCGACGTCGCCGACGACGAGATCAACGTCGTCACGGCGGCGGGCGGATTCTACGGCTGGCCTTTCACCATGGGAACGGAGACCCCCTATCCGGGAGCGATTCCGCCGATTTACGTGTTCCCAAAAGTCGTCGCTCCCACCGGCATGACGCGCCTGAGCGGGCAGAATCCGATTTTGCGCAGCGGCTACCTGTTAGGCGGATTCGTCTCTAAGGCGCTCCACTACATCCCCGACATCGACGCGCGTCCGCTGCCCGATCCGATCGCGCTGGTCAGCAGGGAGACCGGGCCCATCATCGACGTCGCCGAAGGCCCGGGCGGTGCGATCTTCTTCGCCACGGGGTCCGCGATCTACCGGCTGAATGTTCCGGCCCGCGGCGATTGCAACGGAGACGGCCTGGTGAACGTCGCAGACCTGGCGGCACTCGACGCCGAGATCGCCCGCGGCGAGCACTCCGTCTTCACCTCGACCGCCAGCTGGGGATGCGACGTCAATGGAGACGGCGTCATCTCCGCGGCCGATCGCGACGCGCTGCTGGCCATGCTTCATCTGCGGACGCGGGCGGTACGAAAGTGAATTGCGAGTCCTGATCCTGAGTGCTGAGTCCTGAGTTGAGCCGCACTTCCGCTCTTACTCAGCACCCACCCACCCGTGCTACGGCTGCATTCGAGCGCCACCCAACCGCCCAGATCCCTCGCTGACGCTCGGGATGACAGGCTCCTCTGGGCAACACGACCGGCGCGTTGGGCTACCGGGATTGCGCCGCTCCGGGGCTGCCGGCGTGCTGATGGGCCGCGGAATTGTCGCCAAGCTGGATCGGCGAGCTGTGCACGGTGGAGTTGATGTCGATGCTCGAGGGCTGAGTGCCGGCAGTCGCGCAACCGGAAAGCAATGCGGCCAGCGCGGCGGCGAGAAGGAACAGCATCGATCGGCGTGGTGACATGCGAACCCCTTTCGAATTTGACTGCAGTTGCGTCGCTGTCGACGCTGCAAATCGCTTTCCAGCTGGCTGATCCTCTTTAACCACAGAGAGCACTGAGTCCACAGAGCAGGCTCGCTGCGCTCGCCCGCAACCGAAGGTGGCCGCCTAGGTCCCCTCGCCCCGGCGCGATGCATCAACCGCTCGGATCGAAGGTCCGCGGGGCCAGGGGATGCAAGGGGAGTGGGGTACCGAGGATCCCAGGATTTCTCAGGAATTGCGAAGTTTTCTTGAGCAATCGCGACCCCACTCCCCTTCATCCCCTCGCCCCGTGCGGATCAGTTCCGCGAGCTTGTTCGTCGGGGAGCACGGGGCGAGGGGACCGTCACACTGTCACCTGTGCAAGGAAATCTGCGTACCGCGCGAAGAATCATCTGCTTAGTAGTACAGAGGCTTCGTTTGAACCTCTGTGGCCTCTGTGGTGAACTGAGGATCCGGATCGGGCTCAGGCATCAATCCGCAATCCGCAATCCGCAATCACCGAACTCTTGCTATACTTTCCCCGCGCTGCCGCGTCGTTGCACCTTTTCTTTCAACGGTTTCGCGGCGGCTTCGGGGAACTCCAGGGGCGTGTGTGATGGCGGGACGGAGAAGAAATCGGCGGACTGAGCCGAAACCCGAATGATGCCGGCGCCAGCCATTCTTCAAGCGATCGGCTTCCATCTGGTCGGACCCTTCGCGGTCTCGCTTCTCCTTTTTCAGCTCTACCGGAAATTCCGCTCCGCCTACCTGCTGCAGTGGACGCTCGGCTTCGCCTGCCTGACGCTGTTCCACGCCTCCGTCGCGCTGCTCATCGTCGGCCACGAGGAGACGGCCAACAACGGTGCCACGCTGATCGCCGCCTCGGCCGCAGGCGCCGCCGCTGCGTTCCTGCAGCTCGGCTGGATGGCCTGGGGCACGATCGAGCTCGCCAAGCGCAGGCCGCTGAAGATCCGCGACTCGCAGCGCCTGCTGATCCTCTTCGCCGTCGCCGGCCTCGTCTCCGGTGCCATTCCCTTCGTCCTGGGCCACGACCCGGCCGTGCACCGTTACTTCTTCCTGGCGCTTCACGCGCTGGCCGCATCGATCGTTTTCATCGGCTGCGGCATTGCCATCCGCCGCTATCGCGGAGCGGGGTTCACCGTTCCCGCCATCGCCTTCGGCATCTACGGTCTGGTCCAGCTGGACGAGTTCGTCCTGATCATGCGCAGCCTCATCGACCGCAGCGCGCCGACGCCGTTGTTCGCCATCGGCGTGTCCGACGCCATCGGCAGCGCGGTGATGGCGCTGGCCGCCGTGCTCATCGTCCTCGAGGACCAGCGCGAGGTCGGTGCCGAAGCGACGTCGCAGGTCGAGCACCTCGCCTACTACGACACGCTGACCGGGCTGCCGAACCGCTCGCTGTTCTCGGACCGCCTCACCGTCGCCATCGCCCACGCCCACCGGCACCGCTACAAGCTGGCCGTCCTCTTCCTCGATCTCGACCGCTTCAAGCAGGTCAACGATTCGCTGGGGCACACCGTCGGCGACCGTCTGCTCAAGATCGTCTCCACGCGCATCCGCGGCGCCGTCCGCGAGGAAGACACCGTCGCACGCTTCGGCGGTGACGAGTTCACAGTGCTCATCCACATCATCGGAAAGGCCGAGGACGCCGGGAAGATCGCGCAGAAGATCCTCGACGCTCTCAAGGCATCGATCAGCATCGACGAGCGCGACTTCGTCATCACCAGCAGCGTGGGCATCTCCATCTATCCGAATGACGGCACCGACTGCGAGACGCTCATCCGCAACGCGGATACCGCGATGTACCGCGCCAAGGACCTCGGCCGCAACGCCTGCCAGTACTACGCAGCCACCATGAACCACAAGGCTCTGGAGGCGCTGGAGGTGGAGAACGGCATGCGCCGCGCTCTCATCCAGAACGAGTTCGTGCTGCACTACCAGCCGTTGATCGACATCGGCAGCGGCACGGTCTTCGGCCTGGAGGCCCTCATCCGCTGGCAGCATCCCGAGCTGGGTCTGTTGCGCCCCGACCGCTTCATTCCCGCCGCCGAGCAGACTGGCCTGATCGTGGCCATCGACCGGTGGGTTCTTCGAGAGGCATGTGAGCAGGCCAGCGAGTGGCACCACCGCGGCCACAAGGTGGTCATGGCGGTCAACCTCTCCGGCCGGCAGTTCCAGGATCCCGAATTGATCGACCAGGTGCGCGATGCGCTCCAGGCCACGGAGCTCAAGCCGCAGTATCTCGAGCTGGAGATCACCGAGGGCTATGCCATGCGCGACGTTGAGAAGGCGATTTCGACGCTGCAGCAGCTCAAGGCGCTCGGCGTCCGCATCGCCATCGACGACTTCGGCACCGGATATTCCTGCCTAAGCTATTTGAAGCACTTCCCGATCGACACGCTGAAACTCGACGGATCGTTCGTCCGCGACCTCGCCAGTCCGGAGGATGCCCAGATCGCTCTCGGCGTGATTGCCCTCGCTCACAGCCTCAAGTTGAAGGTCATCGCTGAGGGAGTGGAGACAATCAGTCAATTGACGTTCCTTAGGGAGCACGCCTGCGATAGGCTTCAGGGATACCTCTTCAGCAGGCCGATGCCCCCGGCAAATTTCGATCGCTTCATGAGTCAGAAGGACGTGCTGCGCTATGCGCGGAACGATCACTGAGAAGTGCTGAGTACTGAGTGCTGAGTACTGAGTAGTTTTCAGGGCTTATCGCGACGCGGAGGTGGCGTGGAGTCGCAAGTCACGGCCGCAGCGAGAGCTCGACTCAGATCCGGAACGGACTCATTACTCAGCACTCAGTACTCAGCACTCAGTACTCAGCACTCAGTACTCAGCACTCAGGAAATGTTCGACTGTCAGCCATGGACCCTGGTCATCGCGGCGTCGGGAACCGCCGTCGGGATGTTCTTCGTGTGGCTGCTGCATCGGGAGCGCAAGCGCCACGCTGCGGCGGTCGCAGAGGTGCGGCGGCTGGCGTTCCACGACGCGCTGACGGACGTCCCGAATCGGCTGTTGTTCATGGACCGCGCCTCCATCGCCTTCGCGCACGCGCGCCGATCGGGGACGAACGTGGCCGTGCTCTTCCTCGATCTCGACCGCTTCAAGACCGTCAACGACACGTTCGGCCACAACGTCGGTGACGAGGTTCTGCGCGGCATCGCCACGCGCCTTCGCGATCACCTGCGCGAAGGCGACACGGTGGCCCGGATCGGCGGCGACGAGTTCGCCCTGCTGATGCCCGGCATCCACAACGCCGACAACCTCGTCAAGATCGCGTCGAAGCTGAACGAGGTCGTCCGGCTTCCGCTGCGCGTCGGCAACCACGAGATCTTCGTCAGCGCCAGCGTCGGCATGAGCGTCTATCCCGAGGACGGACGCGATGCCGAATCGCTGCTGCGCAACTCCGACTCCGCGATGTACGTGGCCAAGGAGCGAGGCGGTGACAGCTTCCAGATCTACAGCCCTTCGATGGAGAGAGACGCGCGGAAGGCGCAGGAACTGGAGACGCGGCTGCGCGTGGCCGTGGCCCGGCAGGAATTCGTGCTCCATTACCAGCCGCGGATCGACATGGAGACCCGGCGCCTGGTGTCGTTCGAAGCGCTGGTGCGGTGGAACGATCCCGATCGCGGCGTGGTCATGCCGGCCGACTTCATTCACGCCGCCGAGGTCTCTGGACTCATCGTTCCGATCGGACATTGGGTGTTGCGCACGGCCTGCCGGCAGGCCGCATCGTGGCACAGCGACGGCTGCCGGGACCTGTTCGTCTCGGTCAACCTCTCGCCTCGGCAGTTCCACCGCCAGGACCTCGTCCCCGCGATCAGGGAGGCGCTGGAAGCGGCCGGACTGGATCCGCAGTACCTCGAGCTGGAGATCGACGAGAGCTGCGTGATGATGAATGCCGAGGGAAGCATGCCGATCCTGGAGGACCTCAAGGCCATCGGCGTGCGCGTGCTGATCTCGCACTTCGGATCCGGCTATTCGTCGCTGAAGTATCTGCGCCGTTTCCCGATCGACGGGCTGAAGCTGGAGCGCTCGTTCATCTCCGGCGATGTCGACGACCGGTCGCTGGCGCGTGCGGCGCTGGGCATGGCCAAGGCGCTGCACATCAAGGTCATCGGCGAAGGCGTCGAGACGCAGGAAGCGGCCGACTTCCTCCGCGCGCAGTCCTGCGACGACATGCAGGGCTACCTCGTGAGCGCACCGGTCCCGCCCGAGGAGTGCCACCGCTTCCTGACCCTGCTGCGGCCCGGCGACGGCGACGGGAAGACGGCGAAGGGCCCGTCACTCTGACTCTGAGCCGGCGAAGCCGCGGTCTCCCGTCACTCCGAGCCGGCGGAGCCGCGTGGGTGGGTGGTCGGTTGGAGCGGCGTAGCGCGGCGAAGAGTCTCTTACCGGGACGATTGTCAGGCTGCAGCAGATCGTGCGTGACAGCAGGCTCACCGGGATCGTGCAATCTGGAGACTCTTCGCCGCGCTCCACCGCTCCCGCGGGCCCGCTCGTGTGGGGCGGGCTTTCCAGCCCGCCGGGGAGGGCAGGCTGGAAAGCCTGTCCCACACCAACCGGCTCAGAGTGACTGGGACGCGGGTTCCCGCCGGCGCGGGGCCCTACGCCAGCCGGCGCACGGCTTCGATGAGGCGCCGCACCTCGTCCTCGCTGGTGTAGCAGGCGCAGCCGGCGCGCACGAGGCCTTCCTCGCCGAGGCCGAGCTGCTGGACGACGGTCATGGCGTAGAAATCGCCGTGGCTGACGAACAGGCCGGCCGCTGCCAGGCGGCGCGCCACTTCGCTCGACGGCACGCCATTCACGGTAAAGGCGACGGTCGGCGTGCGCGGCTGCGAGGGCGTCGGACCGTACATCTTCACGCCGGGAATGGCGGAAAGACCTTCCCACATCGTCCGCGCGAGCTTCATCCCCTGCTCGTGCAGGGCGGCGTAGACGCGGCCGAGCCGCTCGCGTCGGCTGCCGCCGTAAAGGTCGAGCGAGGCGAGGAAGTCGATGGCCGCAGCGGTCGCGGCGATCGCTTCGTGATTCTGCGTTCCGGTCTCCGCGCGGTCGGGTGCCTTGTCGGGCGCGGGGGCGAGCTTCGGGAACGGAAGAGTCGAGAGCAGCGCCTCGCGGACGAACAGGATCCCGTGGTGCGGGCCGTAGAACTTGTAGGCGGAGCAGGCCAAGAAGTCGCAGCCGATGGCCTTCACATCGATGAGATCGTGGGGTGCCAGGTGGACGGCGTCGACGAAGAACAGCGCTTTGGCTGCGCGGGCGATCGAGGCCACGCGCTCGAGGTCGTTGACGGTGCCGACTGCGTTCGAGGCTCCTCCGACCGCGATCAGGCGCGTCTTCGGAGTGACGAGGTGTGTGAGGTGCTCGAGATCGACCTGCGTCGTGCCGGGGACCAGCCGCGCTGCGCGGACGACGATCCCGCGGTCGACCTCCAGGGCTCGCCACGGCGCGACGTTGGCGTGGTGATCGAGATCCGTGATGATGACCTCGTCGCCGGCCCTCCAGGTCCGGCCTAACGCGCGGCCGAGGTGGAAGGTCAGGGTGGTCATGTTCGCGCCGTAGACGATCTCGCCCGGCGAGCAGTTCAGGAAATCCGCCGCCGCCTGCCGGGCGCGGGCGATCATCTCGTCCGTCTCGGCGCTGGTCGGGTAGTTCCAGTGCGTGTTGGCGTTGTGCTCGAGCAGGTAGTGCGCCATCGTTTCGGTCACTTCGCGCGGCACCTGCGTTCCGCCGGGAGCGTCGAAGTAGGCCACGGCGTGCCCGTTGTGCTTCCGCTGCAGGGCGGGAAAGTGGCTGCGGATCTCTTCGATGGATGCGATCGGGGTGAGCGTGGAGGTCTGAGACATGGCGGCGGGATTGTACGACGGCGGTTGGCCGGTGGCCGGGTGGCCGGGTCACCGGGTGGCCGGGTCACCGGGTCACCGGGTCGCCGGGTCACCGGGTCACCGGGTCGCCGGGTGTCTAGACCTCGGTGACTCGGTGACCTGGTGACCCGGTGACTCCACTACAGAAACAGATCCGCAATCGCCAGCGCGGTCTCCTTCGGCTCGCCTTCGTTGCGGTTCGTCAGCACGATCACCGACAGCCCCTTGTCGGGAAAGCGCAGAAGGGCATTGCGGAAGCCGATCGACTCGCCGGTGTGCCAGACCATGCGCGCGTCCCCGTGGATGCTGATGCGCCAGCCGAAGCCGTAGTGCACCGCCGGGTCGTCGGTGGCGACGCTCGGCAGCGTGGCCAGCTCGATCGAGGAGCTGCTGAGCACCGTGCCGTTGTCGAGCGCATTCATCCAGAGCGCGAGGTCGTCCACCGACGAGTAGACGCCGCCGTCGCCTAACACCGCGCTGGTCAGGCTCTGGTCAGTGCGCGTCCACCCCGGCTTCGAGCGGCTGTAGCCGAAGGCGCGATGCGGGACCGTCGAGATCCCCTCCTCGAAAGCCAGCGTCGACTGCATCCCCGCGGGAACGAAGAGATTTTCGCGGAGGAAGTCCGCGAAGCGCTGGCCGGACACCCGCTCCACGATCAGCGCCAGCAGGGCGTAGCCGCCGTTGCTGTACCGGTATCCGGTGCCGGGTGCGAAGTAAGTGCTCGGCTCCTTCGACACGAGGTGCAGCACGTCGATGTCGTGCAACTGCTTCGTCGCGTCCTTCGGCATGAGGTCTTCGTAGTCGAGGATGCCCGAGGAATGGGTCAGGAGATCGCGGATGCTGATGTCCTCGCCGTAGGCCGGCAGCTCCGGAAGAAAGCGCTTCACCGGATCATCGAGCCCGAGCTTTCCGCGCTCGACCAGAAGGAGGATTGCCGAAGCGGTGAACTGCTTGGTGATCGACGCCAGGCGGAAGTCGGTCGACGGTGTCACGGCCACCCGATCCTCCAGATCGGCCATGCCGTAGCCTTTGTGGAAAAGCACGGTGCCGTCACGAACGACGAGCACCGCCGCTCCCGGCCCGCTCCCGCTGTAACCGCGCATGAGCGCGTCGATCTTCGATTCCATCGATGTGGCCGGCGACGTGCCCGGCTGCAACGTCCCGCAAGCGGCGGCGCACATTATCAATGATGCGAGGAGGGGGGTTCGCATGCGGTGCATTCTGACGCATGAGGGGCGCGGAGTGCGGACGTCTCGTCCGCGGCTGCGGGACGTCTCGTCCCGCAGTATCCATCAGCGCCGGACGAGACGTCCGGCGCAAGCGGACGGGACGTCCGCACTCCGCGGCGCAGGGCAGCTGCGCTCTGCGCGCGGTGGCCCCGAACTTCGCCAGGTGATTTCGCTCACTCCATCACATGCGTCGGGTCATTGTTTGAGGTGCCACCCCGTCGACATGCTCGCCCCGTCGGGTTTCCACCCGCGAGAGGATTGCCGATGACCACCAAAGAGCGACCCAAACCCTTCCTCATCCCGCACTACTGCAAAGGTTGCGGGCGCTGCATCGACTCCTGCAACAAGCACTGCATCACCGCCGGAACCGAGATCGATCCGCTCACCGGACTGGTCCCCGTCAACCTCGACCTCGAGGCCTGCAACGGCTGCGGGTTGTGCATCGACGCCTGCCCCGAACCCTACGGTCTCAGCCCCATGCCGGAAGGCGTCGATCCCTCCAATTTCGAGCTCCAGGATCCGGCGAAGCTCTTCGGCGAGAAACAATCTGCGGCACCACCGACCTCAGAGATCCCTGACCAGATCATTCCCCTTCCGCGGGTCGAGCCGCTGGTGATCAAGGGCAACTACGCGGCGGCGGTCGGTGCGCTGCTCGCGGGATGCCGGCATTTCTTCGGTTACCCGATCACTCCTTCGACCGAAGGCGCCGAGCTGATGGCGAAGCTGCTGCCGAAGCTCGACGGCTTCTTCCTCCAGGCCGTCAGCGAAGTGGCGACCGTGAACATGATGTACGGCGCCGGCGGGGCGGGGCTGCGGGCGATGACGTTCACCTCGTCGCCGGGATTCAGCCTGATGCTCGAAGGGATCAGCTACATGATCGGCTCCGAGCTTCCGGGCGTGTTCATCAACGTGATGCGCGGCGGGCCTGGGCTGGGCAACATCGCTCCCGAGCAGACCGACATCAAGCTGGCCTGCCGCGGGCTGGGCCACGGCAACACGCACGCCATCTCATTCACGCCGTCGACACCGCAGGAGATGCTCGACCTGACGATGCTGGCGTTCGACCTCTCCTTCAAGTACCGCAATCCCGTGGTCGTCCTCGGCGACGGCTACCTCGGACAGATGACCGGCAAGGTCACGCTGCCGTCGACGATGAAGCGCCCCGGCATCCCGGCCTGGGCCGTCTACGGCGACGCCAAGCACCGCGCCAACATCAACACCTCGATCTACCTCGACGAGACGGATCTCGAGAAGCACAACCACAAGATCAACGCGAAATACGAGTTGATGGAGAAGAACGAACAGCGCGCGGATCTCTTCTGCGCCGACGACGCCGAGGTGCTGATCGTGGCGTGCAATACGCCGGCGAGAATGGCCAAGGGCGCGGTGGAGGCGCTGCGCAGCGACGGCATCAAGGCCGGGCTGTTCCGGCCCATCACCGTGTGGCCGTTCCCGATCGATCTGCTGCGAAAACCGCTCGAGAAAGCGAAGCGCATCGTGGTCGTCGAAGCCAGCAACGGCCAGCTGGAAGACGAGCTGCGGCTCGCAGTCAGCAAGGCCGGAATCCAGAGCCTCCCGCCGGTCGACTCGGTCCGCCACATGGGCGGCATCCTCCCGCAGCTCGAGGAAATCGTGGCCGAGGTGAAGGGAAAGAAGGTGGCCGCATGAGCACCGTTTTTTACGACAAGTTCGAGCGTCATTCGCACGCTGAAGGGCTGAAGGGCCGCTCCACGCACTACTGCCCCGGATGCGGTCACGGTCTGGCGCACAAGTACCTGGCGAGCGCCATCGAGACTCTTGGGATCCAGGACCGCACGGTGATCGTCTCGCCCGTCGGCTGCAGCGTTTTTCTCTACTACTACTTCGACGTCGGCAATACGCAGGCCGCACACGGACGCGCTCCGGCGGTGGCGATCGGCCACAAGCTCGCGAATCCCGACTCGATCGTCGTCAGCTACCAGGGCGACGGCGACCTCGCCTCGATCGGCCTCGCTGAGATCGTTTCGACCGCCCAGATGGGACTGCCGATCACCGTCATCTTCATCAACAACGCGATCTACGGCATGACCGGCGGACAGATGGCGCCGACCACTCTGATGGGCCAGGAGTCCGCCACCAGCCCCTACGGCCGAAACCAGTACATGGGACAGCCGATGAAGATGGCCGAGCTGATCTCGGCTCTCGACGGCCCGATTTACGTGGAGCGCGTGGCCCTGTTCGACGCCAAGCAGCGCAACCGCGCCGAGAAGGCCATCCTCAAGGCGTTGAAGCTGCAGGTCGAAAACAAGGGATTCGCCTTCATCGAGGTGCTCTCCGAATGCCCGCTGCATCTGAAGATGACGCCTGAAGAGGCGGAGAAGTGGGTCAAGGAGACGATGTCCCAGGTCTTTCCGCTCGGTGTGAAGAAGGACCTGACCGAGACCGAAGCGTGGTTCAATCCGCCCGCCGCAATTTTCGATCCGGGGATGGTGATGACCGTGATCGGCGGCGAGAACCAGGCGCCGAAGCGCAATTGCACGAGCTTCCCGGCGCACATTGCGCCGAACGACATCTCGCTGAAGCTGGCGGGAGCGGGCGGCGACGGTGCGCAGACGGCGGCGATGCTCATCGCTCAGGCAGCCGTCAACGAGGGATTCGACGCCACACACATCCCCAGCTACGGCCCGGAGTCGCGCGGCGGCACGTCCTACGCCGACGTACACATCGCCGTCGGCGAGGTGCTGTCGCCGGCATCGCCGCGGCCCAACATCCTCGTGGCCTTCAACGCTCCCAGCCTGGCCAAGTTCGGTCCGCAGGTGAAGAGCGGCGGGACGATCGTCTACGACAGCTCGACGATCTCCGAGCCGCCGCCCGCGCCGGCCGGCGTCAAGCAGTTCGGGGTCCCGTTCACCGGGATCGCCCTCACCCTCGGCAAACCCGTCGTCAAGAATGTGGTTGCGTTGGGCGCGCTGCAGGCCGTCACCAACATCTTCCCGACGGATACCTTCCTCACGGCCATTCGCCAGGCCCTGAAGGAAAAGGCGAAGGTGATCCCGCTCAACGAGGAAGCCTTCGCGCGCGGCCAGAAAGCGGTGGCGAAGCAGTAGCGATTCCGGACCCCACAACGGGTCGTGTTCGCGGTCACGCGGGCCTGCCACAGGGGCCGGCTGACAATGACGATTGGAGATGGCCATGACACCTGACGAGATCACGAAGCGGCGGGAAGATCTGGGGCTCACGGTGGACGAGCTGGCCTTTGCGCTGAACGTCACCGAGGCCGAGCTGATGGCCATCGAAGCAGGCGAGAGCCGGCAGCACCTCACGCCACAGTTTCTGGAAGCCTTCGAAGCATTCGAGGAGAGGGTGTTCGGGACGTACGTCGGTGCGTAAGCGAGAAACAGCGATCAACACGACGGCGGCCGGAAGGCCGCCGTTTTCGTTTTGACCACAGAGACACAGAGGTACACAGCGCAGGCTCGCTGCGCTCTCGCGTTGGCTCATCAGCGTTGAGGGCGCGTAGCGCCCGACAGAATCTCTTCGCGGCGCGGAGAATTTGGAGGATCAACCCAACGCTGACACGTTGGGCTACATAGATATCGCCGCTCCGCGGCTGGAGTCGTCGCTCTTCAAGCTGTCTCGTCCGACCCACTGATTGTTTCGTTCGACCCACTGAAAATCCTGAACAGACAAAATCTCTTGCCCTCTGTGTCCCCTGTGGTGAATTGATTCTTCGCTCGCTCAGATGCCGATCTTCTGCGCGATGGCCTCGACCAGCCGCGGCAGGGCGGCCTCGCAGATCGGCGACAGACCCTCGCCGACGTCGAAGCCCTCGCCGCACATCGTGATCTCGAAGGCCACGGGGGAAGTGCCGTAGAGGTTTTGCGCCAGCGCCAGGAGTGCGGCCGGCGTGAGCTGATGCGAGAAGTCGGAATCGGGTGCATCGCTGGAAACGGCCTGGCATCGCACGGACCCCGGCTTGCCGCCGCGCTCCGCATCGACGAAGAGAGCGAGCTTCGCCTGAGCGATCGTCCGGGCCAGCTCGGGGTCGAGCTGATGTGCGGTGAGAACGACGGTGCTCGCCGGCAGGTTCCTGCGAGCGAGCGACTCGACCGCTCGCCAGCCGATCCCGTCGTCGCCACGGAGAGTGTTGCCGTAGCCGACGACGACAATCGCGGCGCTGTCTTCAGAAGCGCGAGACATCATCCAGGACTTCGCCATCGGCACCGACCAGCGTCACCCGCATGGCGATCTCGCCAGCGGCGTGCGTCGAGCAGCTCAGGCAGGGGTCGTACGCGCGCACCACCGCGGACACCCTGTTGATCATTCCCTCGGTGAGCTTGGCGCCGTCCACAAAGCGCTCGCTGACCTGCTGGATGGCGCGGCCGATGGCCAGGTTGTTGTGACCGGTGGCCACGATCAGGTTCGCCTTCACGATCGCGCCGTCGTCGTCGACGTTGTAGTGGTGGATGAGAATCCCTCGAGGCGCCTCGATCATGCCGATGCCTTCGTGCGCGTTCACGCCCGCCGCGGCGCGGACGTGCTTGTCGAGGACCTGCTCGTCGTCGAGCAGCACCTCGATCCGCTCCAGCGCGTACACGATCTCGATCAGCCGCGCGCAGTGGTAGAGGAACGCGCTGTGCGCCGGCGCGCCGAAGCGCTCGCGGAATTCCACGAGCTCGGCATCGGCAACGGGAGTCCCGCATTGGTCGATTGCGTTCAGCCGCGCCAGCGGTCCGACGCGGTACACCCCGCCCGGAAAGCCCCGCGGTTTGAAGTAGGGCGCCTTCATGTACGAATCGCGCAGGGTGGTCTCGCCGATCCAGGTCGCGTAGTCGTCGCCTTCGATGCCGTCCGCGGTGATGGTGCCGTCCGCAGCACGGAACCGCAGCATGCCGTCGTAGAGCTGGAGGTTGCCGAGCCGGTCCACCAGCCCTGCCGACATCATCGGCGCCGAGCCGAAGAACTCGATCTCCTCCGCATAGCCGTCGAGAGCTCTCTTGAAGAAATCGAGAGTGCGCCGGGCGATCGCCTTCGCCGAGGGAAGATCGACGAGCAGGTGATCGCGCACCTGCGGCTGCAGCGGCGCAGAAATGCCGCCCGGCACGATGCCGAAGCCGTGGACGCGCTCTCCGGCGACGGCCTCGACGATCTGCAATCCGAATTTCCTCAATTCGATGCCATCGCGGGCCATCTCCGGGTGCGCGGCGATCAGGCCGACGATGTTCCGCGTGGCCGGATCGCAATCCATCCCCAGCAGCAGATCGGGCGCGGAGAGATAGAAGAAGCTCAGGGCATGCGACTGGACGATCTGCGCGGCGTGCACGAGCTCGCGCAGCTTGCGGGCCGTGGGCGGGATGCGCACGGCCATGATCGCGTCGCACGCCTTCGACGAGGCCAGCAGATGGCTGACCGGGCAGATGCCGCAGATGCGCGCGGTGATTCCGGGCATCTCGTAGAACGGCCGCCCTTCGGTGAACTTCTCGAATCCCCGCACCTGCGTGACGTGGAACTCCGTCCCGGCCACGCGGCCGTTGTCGTCGAGCTGGATCGTGACCTTCGCGTGTCCTTCGATACGCGTGACCGGGTCGATGGTGATGCGCTTCATCCTTCCCCCCGTTCAGCGGGTAGCGTGTAGCGAGTAGCGGGTAGGGTGAGCCTACACGCTACCCGCTACCCACTACCCGCTCTCATCCGAACTTCACGCCGGCGGCGCTCTCGGTTTTCTTCCCTTCCAGCAGCGCGGCGATGACTCCGGCGATCGACTTCGACGGCGGCGGACAGCCCGGGAGGGAAACGTCCACTGTGACGAACTCGCGAAGGGGGCGGGCCTGCTTGAGCAGCACAGGAACGCCTTCGCTGGGGATCGTCTTCGCCTCGCCACCGCTCGCATACACACACTGCAGCAACCGCGTCACCGGAATCGAGTTGCGCATGGCCGGGACGTTGCCGGTGACCGCGCAATCGCCCATGGCCACGAGGAGGTGCGTGCGCTGGCGGATCTTCTGGATCCTGTTCAGGTCGTCTTGCGAGCTGACCGCTCCTTCGACCAGGGTGACGTCCACGTCTTCCGGAAACTCCTGCGCGTCGACCAGCGGCCCGTAGACGAGCTCGATCTTCTGGGCGAGCGAGATGATGGCCGCGTCCATGTCCAGCAGAGACATGTGGCAGCCCGAGCATCCGTCCAGCCACACCGTGGCCACCTTCAGCTTCTTCATGCCTCGGCTCCTCTCCAGCGCGCCAGCGAGGTGATCTTTTCGCTGCTCTTGGTCATCTCCTCGACGGCTCTCCCCTTTTCGGCGAGGGCCCCGGTCGGGCAGGCCTGCACGCATTTGCCGCAGTTCGTGCAGCTCTGCGCCTCGCCCCACTTGGCGTTGAGGTCGCTCACGATGCGCGAATGAATGCCGCGGGAACGGACCTCCCAGACGTGCGCGTGCTCGAGCTCGGCGCAGACGCGCACGCAGCGCGAGCAGAGGATGCAGCGGTTGTGGTCGAGAACGTAGCGGGGATGCGAGACGTCGACGTCGAGCTTCGGGTAGTTGAAGGCGAAGCGGACGTTGGTGACGCCGAGCTCCGTCGCCAGGGACTGCAGCTCGCAGTGGCCGTTCGACACGCACACCGAACAGACGTGATTGCGCTCGACGAGCAGCAGCTCGACGGTCATCCGCCGATAGCGCGCCAGCTTGGCCGAGCTGGTCGTCACGGACATTCCCTCATGGACCGGAGTCGTGCAGGCGGGTAGGAGACGGTCGGTTCCCTGCGCTTCGACGATGCAGACACGGCACGCACCGACCGGCGTCAGGCCGGCCAGATGACAGAGTGTGGGGATGTGCTTTCCGCTCGCCGTCGCGGCCTCGAGAATGGTCTGATCTTCGCGAGCGCTGATCAGCTCACCGTCGATGCGGATCGAAACGTTTTTCGGTGGCACGGTCTCGCTCCTTCCTCAGGTGACGTTCGCGGCGGCGAGGTCGCAGCGCAGACATCGCTCCGCTTCCTCGCGTGCTTCTTCCGGCGTAAGCGCCGCGACGACCTCGGCCTGGCAGCGCGCACGAACGGCGGGCTCCAGCATTCGTCCGGCATGCCGCGGTGATGGGGCGGGCTCCTCAGGCACGACCTGTTCGTACTCGAATTCGGAGAAGAGCCGCTGCCAGCGGTCGGCCTCCATGAGCTGGCGGTCGATGCTGCGCGCGGCCTGCTTGCCGAGGCCCATGGCGCTGGAGACGTTGGAGGCGCCGCTGGTGACGTCCCCACCGGCAAAGAAATGGCCGCGGCTCGATTCGAGCGTGAAGCGGTTCACGTCGATCGAGCCGTTCTCTTTGAGCCGCAGGTCCGACGCGTGTGCGAACTCGGCGTCGATGCTCTCGCCGATGGCGAGGATGACGGTGTCGCAGTCGTGGCGCTGGATCTCGCCCGTAGGGATCGGTTTGCGCCGTCCGGAAGTGTCGAACTCGCCCAGGCTCGTCTTGACGGTCTCGATCGCTTTCACGTTGCCGCTGTCATCGCCGAGGATGCGATGCGGTGCGGCGAGGAAGACGAACTTCGTTCCCTCCTGCTCAGCCGCGTGCGTCTCCTCCTCGATGGCCGGCATGTCCTTCCGCCCGCGGCGGTAGAACACCGTGGCCTCGGCACCTCTGCGGATCGCGGCGCGCGCCGAGTCGATGGCGGCATTGCCTGCCCCGATGATGGCCACCTTCCTGCCGATGCGCACCTCTTCGCCGCGGCCGAGCGCTTCGAGGAAGGGCAGCGCGCCGTAGACGCCCTTGAGCTCGCGACCGGCCTGGCTGATCTCCGCTTGCTTCCAGGTGCCGATGGCGATGAAGACCGCGTCGAAGTCGTCGTCGAGGTCGTTGAGCAGAACGTCGGTTCCGACGCGAACGTTGAAAATGAATTTCACGCCGGCGCGCGCGATCATCTCGATCTCGCGCTCGAGCACGTCCTTCGGCAGGCGGTACGTGGGGATGGCGAAACGAAGCATTCCGCCGGCGGCCGGTTTCTCGTCGAACACCGTGACGTCGTGCCCGAGCATGGCCAGGTAGAACGCGGCGGTGAGCCCGGCCGGACCGGCGCCGGCGACGGCCACCTTGCGGCCCGTCGGATCGAGCTTGTGCCGCAGGACCCGCGCGGCCATCTCGTCGAAGCGGTCCGAGAGGAGCAGCGAATCGGCGACGAGCCGGTGCACGGCCCGCACATTCACCGGCTCATCGAGCGTCTGACGCCGGCAGCGGCTCTCGCATTGATGCTGGCAGACCCTTCCAGTCGATGCCGGGAGCGGATTGTCGAGGAACATCGCCTCGAACGCGTCTTCGATCCGGCCCTCTTTCTCGAGCGCGAGGAAGCGGGGGATGTTGATGTGCAGCGGACAACTGTTCTCGCACGGCGAGAGGGCCAGTTCCTCGCACACTCCGGCAGCGCATCGATGGGCCACGATGTGATCGTCGAACTCCTGACCGAAGTGCCGGAGCGCGGTGAGCACGGGGTTAGGCGCACTCTGTCCGAGCCCGCACAGCGAGCACTCGCGCATGTAGTGACTGAGCTCGTCGAGCAGCTCGACGTGCCGAGCCGTCCCCACGCCCTCGGTGATCCGGTTCAGGATGCGCAGCGACTTGTCCAGGCCGACGCGGCAGGGAATGCACTTGCCGCACGACTCCGAATGGGTGAACTCGATGAAGTACCGCGCCACGTCGACCATGCAGTTGTCTTCATCCATCACCACCATGCCGCCCGATCCCATGATCGAGCCGAGCTGGGCCAGGTTCTCGTAGTCGACCGGCGTGTCGAACATCTCGCGCGGAATGCAGCCGCCCGACGCTCCACCGGTCTGGATGGCCTTGATCTCGCGGCCTGCGATTCCCCCCTCGCCGATGTCGTAGATGAAGGTCTTGAGAGGCGTGCCCAGGGGCATCTCCACGAGACCGGTGCTCTGGACCCTGCCGACGAGCGAGAAGACCTTCGTTCCCGAGCTCTTCGCGCTTCCGGTCTGCGCGAACCAGAGCGGTCCGCGCGTGACGATGGGTGCGATGTTGTACCAGGTCTCGACGTTGTTGATGTTCGTCGGTTTTCCCCAGAGGCCCTTCTGCGCCGGATACGGCGGGCGCGGCCGTGGTCGTCCCGCCTGTCCTTCCAGCGAAGCGATGAGCGCCGTCTCTTCCCCACAGACGAATACGCCGGCCCCCTGGACGACTTCGATGTCGAAGTCGAAGCCGCGGCCGAGGATGTTCTCGCCGAGCAGACCGTACTCGTGCGCCTGCTCGATCGCCCGGCCAAGGCGGTGAACGACCAGAGGGTACTCGGCGCGAACGTAGATGATGCCGCGCGTCGCTCCCATCACGTATCCGCCGATGAGCATCCCTTCGAGAAGGTTGTGCGGATCGCCCTCGATCTCGTTGCGGTTCATGTACGCGCCGGGATCGCCTTCGTCGGCGTTGCAGATGATGAACTTCTGGTCGGCCTTCGCTTTGGCGAGGAACTCCCACTTGTTTCCCGTGAGATAACCGGCGCCGCCGCGGCCGCGCAGCTTCGCGGCCTTGACCTTCTCGATCACGCTCTCCTTGGCGCCGTCGATCAGGACGCTGTAGAGCGCCTGGTAGCCGCCGATGCCGATGTACTCCTCGATGTCATCGGGATTGATGAACCCGCAGTTGCGCAGGACGATCTTTTTCTGCCCCTTGAAGAACGGCACCTCATCCCACGCGGGGATCTCCGGATAGCCGTCGCCGTAGTGCAGGTGTCCGGTGACGTGATCCCACTGCTCGACCTTGCAGTAGGCCAGATCGGGGGTGATGCTGCCGGACGAGAGGTCCTGCAGGATTCGCCCGACGTCGTTCGCCTGGACGCGCCGAAGCAGAACGAGAGGACTGCCGGGGAGGCGAACGGCCGCGAGCGGCTCCTCGTAACACGCCCCGAAGCAGCCGACGCTCGCCAGCACCGCGTCGATCCCGGCCCTGTCGATGGCCTCGGAGAAGGCGTGGTAAACCCCTTCCGCGCCGGCACCACGGCCGCAGGTGCCCATGCCTACGGTGACCCGCGGGACCGGAGGCATCACCTTCGCCAGTCCTGCCTCACGGACGTCGTTGAACGCGCTGATGTCCTGGATGCGCGGCATCACTCACGCTCCCCTTCCAGCGTCCTGATCTCGCGCTGCAGCGTGCGCTCGTTCACATGACCGCAAATCCTGTGGTCGACTTCCACGACCGGCGCGAGCGTGCACTGGCCGAAGCAGGCCACCGTCCGAATGGTGAAGCGACCGTCCGCGGTCGTGAGCCGCACCCGATCCTCCTCGGCGCCATCGGTATCCACACCGAGATCGAGGCGGAGGCTCTGCAGCAGGTTGCGCGAGCCGAGGATGTGGCAAGCCGTGCCGCTGCAGATGGTGATCGTGTGGTCGCCCTGCGGGTCGAGGTTGAACAGCGAATAGAACGTGGCCACGCTGTAGACGCGCGACAGCGGCGTCCCGGTCTTCGCGGCGATGTACCGTAGCACCTCGAGCGGGAGGTATTTGCGGCGGTTGTGATCCTGGACCGCCTCGAGGACCCCGAGGAGAGCGCCGGGATGACCTGCGCGGCCGGCAATCACCTGATCGATGAAGGTGCGCTCCCCGATGTCGAGGGCTTCCGACGATGTGTGCATGGCGCTCCTTTCCGGAATCGGCCGTTGACCAGCCGGTAGCGTATGCACGAGGGGCGAATCGAAACGTGATTCGACCTGCCAGCAGTTGTATGCCGCGCGTCGATCATCCGGTAGTAAGGGACACTCTCACGATGTGGGGAATGCGGCACACGGGTGCGGTGAGGGGGCGCACGTCGGTTACGCGCTGGTGACATTGCCGCCAGGGACGCGCAGCAGCGCGTCCGCAGCCTTGGTCATCAGACGCCGTAAGAGTTGCGGACGCGCTGCTGCGCGTCCCTACTTCGTCGCCACGGCGCCCACCACCTCGTCGATCAGATCGAAGGCGACTTCGATCTCCTCGTCGGTGGTGTAGAAGTGCGGCGAGAGGCGGATGCCGGCGTTCGGGCGATAGTCGCAGAGAACGCCGATCTCGTTCAGTCGCGAGACCACGTCGTAGGCGTGGGGCAGCTGGAAGCAGACGGTCCCGCCGCGGCGCTGCGGCTCGCGCGGCGTGCGCAGAGTGAAGCCGCGCCGCTCCGCGAAGCGAATGATCTTCTCGGTCTGGCGCAGCGATTTCTCGCGGATGGGCGCGAGATCCGCGCCTCCGGCGGCGGCCACGATCTTCGGGCCCTCACGCGCCGCGTAGAGCGCCGGCACGGCGGGCGTGCCGGTGCCGAAGCGCAGCGGGTCGTCCCGGAAGCGCATCGGAGGCACTTCGAACGCAAACGGCGACTCGTGTGCCATCCAGCCGGTGAAGGCTGGCTCGAGCCGCGGCCGCAACGCTGGATCGACGAACAGGAATCCGCCACCCGGCCCGCCGCAGAGCCATTTCAGCACGCCGCCGACTGCGATCTGCACGCCCCACTCGACGAGCTTTACTGGAGCGATGCCGGCCGACTGAAAGACGTCCAGCACGAGCGTCGCCCCGACCTCGCGGCAGCGGCGCGCCACGGCTGCCACGTCGACCATCGCCGACGATTCAAACAGCACGTGCGACAGCGGCACGAGACTCGTGCGCTCGTCGATGGCGCTCAACAACCGGTCGAGGTCGACGGCCAGACCACTGCCGTCGTGCGGAATGGACACGATCTCCGCGCCCAGCCGGCGCGCCAGCCGGTCGTAGAGATAGCGCACCGACGGGAACTCCCCTTCCACCATCACGACGCGATTCCGCGGCGGCGCGTAATCGAACGATGAGATGACGACTGCGGAGGCGCTGGTCACGTTCGGCAGCATGACCACGGACCGGGGAGGAGCGCCGAGAAGAGGAGCGATGAGGTCGCCGACGTCGGCGGACATCGTCCACCAGGCCTCTTCCCAGGCGCGGACGCCGCGGGCGCCCCAGAGGTCGGCGTACTCGGCCAGCGCGCCGCGCGCAGCCTCAGGCATGGCGCCGAGAGAGTGCGAAACGAGATACTTCGTCGAGCGGAGGATCGGAAAGCGATCGCGGTAGCGGAGGAGAGGATCGTCGGTCATATTCGTGGAAGCCCCCAGTCCTCAATTCTTCTTGCCGAAAGTCTTCTCCACATACGCCCGGATCCGTTCGTGCGTCTCGGGTGCGGTCCAGGCGGCGCGCACGTCGCCGGTCGTGATCGTGTCGGCGTTGCGCACGAAGGGCGCGCGAATCTGCAGCTTGGTCATGCGGAAGACGTCCGGCGGAATTGCCGCCAGGTGGGTGGCCAGGGCGTGCGCGGCGCTGGGCAGCCCTTGCTGCACCACCACGCGGTCGATGATGCCGATGGCGTGAGCGAGCTCGGGATCGACCGTGCGCCCCTGATAGACCATGAGCTGAAGGTGCGGCTGCGGAATCGCAAAACGCACCACCTCCAGGGCGATTGGCGGGAACGGAACGCCGACGAGCATCTCCGCGACGCCGATATGACCGCCGGACATCAGCCGCGCGTCGGCGGCAAAGACCATGATCGCGCCGCCGGCGATGGCGTGCCCGTTCGCCGCGGCCACGAGCGGTTTGGGAAAGAGGAACTCCGTGCGGATGAGCGCTTCGAGCGCCGTCACGAACGGAGCGGCGTAGATGGCGCCGCCCTGCGACAGGCGCACGAGGTCCACTCCTGCAGAAAAGATCGATCCCTTGCCCGTGAGGATCACGGCGCGAACGTCGTCCGCGGCGGCTGCCCCGTCGAGCTCACGGCGAATCGCTTCGCAGAGCTCCTGGTCGAGAGCATTGGCTTTGCCGTGCGCTAGGCGCAGAGTGAGGATGCCGTCGCTGCTTTCCCGTTCGATCATGAGCTCGATTCTATCGTCGCCGGGCTTTCCGGCAGGAGTCGTCGGCGGTGACCAACCCCACCCGCAAATGGTTGCGCATGAGTGTATGGTGGCTGCATCGAGGTACCTTCCTCGCAGCCAGACTTCTGCGCTAAGTCAGATCCTGGATCCCGTCACCCTTAGCAAACAGCTCTCGCTCCATCGCAGACTCATCCGCTGGCCGGTTCCACACGGGCGCCAATGGCTGCGGCGGAATCAAAGAGCCGAGGAGCTCCCGTGAAGGTTTACGTCGGCAATCTCTCCCGGAACATCGACGATGCACAATTTCGCCAGCTTGTGGCTTCATTCGGCGATCTCGAGTCGGCGGCGCTCGTCAGGGACGTGGCCACAGGGGAATCGCAGGGATTCGGGTTCGCGGAGTTCACGAATCCGGATCAGGGCCAGGCTGCGATCAATGCCCTGAATCAGCTCGACTTCGACGGAAACGTGCTGGTGGTCAACAAGGCCCTGCCTCCGCGAGGCCCACGTTTTACCGCCTCGGTCATTCGCGGCTCGAGAAGGGAATGACGATCCGCCGTCACGCAACAGGCGAGGGCGCGCTCTGCACGCGCGTCCGCAGGAAGTGCTCCCGCACCTTCCACTGATCCTGGCTCGACCATTCGATCGAGGTGATGCGGTTGGGCAGGACGCCGCGGTCCTGGAGCGAGAGCGCGAGCTCGGCCACGGAGCGCTCTCCGTTGTGATCAGCGGCAAAGGCCACCCCGTGCTCGGTCAACCAGCGCAGCAGCCCGTGCAGGTCGCTGTTCTCGAAATGACCGCCTTCCTCGGGGCTGAACCGCACGGCCAGGGTCGAGGGAGTCTCCCGCGACACACGCGCCCGAAGGTGCGAATCCTTGAGCATGTGGAAGACATTGCGCAGCTCGCCCGAAAGGAGCACTCGATCCGCGAGCACTGTGAACACGTACGCGGGAGGGATTCCTCGACCCATCGTCTCTGCCTGATGACGCACGCGTTAGGCTGCGCGGCGCGGTTTGTTCCGTAAGGATAGCCCAATGTCGGGCCCGCCGGAAGCAGAAATCCGCCCCTCCGCCCGGCAACCTTGGCCGTCCGATTTCGTCTTACCATCACGAACTCCGATGAAGATCCGGACCCAGCTGGTGCTCGCCTGCTTTCTGCTCTCGATCCTGCCGCTCAGCGGGATCGTGCTGTACTCCTACCGGTCGCCGCGTGAAGCACTGGACGCGGCCTATCAGAGAGCGAGGCTGCACGCACCACACGGCAGATGGACCGCCGCCTGGCTGCCATTCGCACCGATCTCGAAGAGCGGCTGGCCGAGGTTTGAGCCTTCCCGCTGCAGATGCCCACCGCCGCCCCCGGCGGCGACAGTCACGTCGCCAGCGACGTCATGATGGCGTTGGGCGACACAGCCCGACTCGTCGACTCGCTCGAGATCCGCCCGATGGAGGGAATGGCTCCGGCGGCACCGCACAAAGCGGCGAAGACGCCCGTGGCACCCCTGGCGCCGCTGCCACCAGCAGCCGGTGCCGCCGAGGCGGAGGGCATGGTCCACGCCTCGGCAGCAGTCCAGACGGCGGCCGCTGCGACTGCCGCGGTCGCGCCGATGGTCATCGACATTCCGAAAACGTGGCACTGGCCGTCCATGGCCATGTCGGCGGACCAGCAGAAACGGCTTCACGAGCTGATGCTCGCCGGTTCCAGCTGTCGATCGCCACTGTGTAAAGTCATCGCCTTCATCTCATCGGCGCACTTCAAAGACCTAACGCCCGCCCGCCGCCCCGCCCCTCGCATTCTTCACGTACTTGTCAAGCCATGAGTCCATTTCCCAGAGCATGTGCATCACGGACTCACGCGCGCGGTAGCCGTGCGCTTCCTTCGGCAGCCTGACCAGGCGCACGGTGCCGCCCAGGCCGGAGATGGCCTGGTAGAGCCGCTCGCTCTGGATCGGGAACGTGCCGTCGTTGTCGTCCTCCATCCCGTGGATCAGCAGAATCGGGCGCTTGATCTTGTCCGCGTACATGAACGGAGACATCTTCGTGTACGTCTCCGGAGCCTCCCAGTACGAGCGCTGCTCGGACTGGAAGCTGAAGGGAGTGAGGGTGCGGTTGTAGGCGCCGCTGCGGGCGATGCCGGCGCGGAACAGGTCGGAATGCGCGAGCAGGTTCGCGGTCATGAAGGCCCCGTAGGAGTGGCCGCAAATGGCCATCCGATCGCGGTCGCCGACGCCGCGGCGGACGAGCTCGTCGATCGCGGCCTGCGCGCCGGCCACGAGCTGCTCGATGTAGGTGTCGTTCGGCTCACGGGTGCCTTCGCCGACGATCGGCATGGTGGGGTTGTCGAGCACGGCGTAGCCGCGCAGGACGAACACCGTGGGCGAGCCCGTGCCGGTCATGCGAATGAAGCGATACGGCGAGGTCGTGACCTGGCTCGCCGCCGCAACGCTCTTGTACTCCCGCGGATAGGCCCACATGAGCACGGGCAGCGGGCCGTCCTTCCTGGCGTCGTAGCCCGGCGGCAGGTATAGCGTGGCGTTGAGATCGAGCCCGTCGGCGCGTTTGTAGTGGATGAGCTCCTTCTTCACCAGGGCCAGCTGCGGCGTCGGGTTGGCGAAGGAGGTCAAGGCCCGGCTGCCGTTCTTCTTCACGTCGCGGACGAAATAGTTAGGCGGCTCGTCGACCGATTCGCGCCGCGTGAGAATCCTCTCTCCGCGGGAATCGAGGACATCCATCGGCTGCTCGTAATACGGCGCGGCCGAACGGAAGAGCCGTGTCGACTTGTTGGCGTCGACATCGAGCCGGTCGACGAACGGCCGCGCTCCCTCGGGCGAGGCTCCTTCCCCGATCAAGACGAGCGTGTGCCCGTCCAGCGCGATCAGGAGCACATCCTCCCCCGCGGCATTGCTGTGCATCACAGGCCGGCCGGGATCGCCGTAGCGGTCTTCGCTGGAACGGTCGAACACGAGCTGCGCCTGCGCCGCGGGCTTGCCGGGACGGATCCGCCACGTCTGCGACTTGCGGTCCTTCCAGCGCCGGCTCTGGACCAGAGCCAGATCGTCGCTGCCCCATTGCACGCTGGTGAAGCGCAGGGGGACGTCGACCAGTTTCACCGGCTCGCCGGTGAACGGCTCGGACAATGTGACCAGGCGATCGCGGAACGGCGCCTCCACTCGAGGATTGCCCTTGTCCAGCGCCTCCGCCCAGAAGAGGACGGCGGGCTTGTCGGCACGCCACTCCACATCGCGCGGCCCCACCCGTACGGCGTCGAAATCGATGGCCATCTGATCGGCCAGCGGCAGATCGGCGACCTGCCGCACTACCTGGCCGTCGGCCGAGCGGATCTCGATGCGATGCGGGAAGCGCTCGACAGGCACGGTGTACGAGAAGGGGCGGTGAACGGTCTCCACCAGAAGGAAGCGGCCGTCGGGCGAGGGGACGTTGCGCACGACCATTGCCGCGGGCACGAGCTCGACCGGGGAGCCTTCGAGCGGAATGCGCATGACGGCCGACTGCATGTGGTATTCGAAGAGCGCCGAGTCGGCCTCATCGCGCAGCATGTCCTCGTAAGTTCGCGCCGCCGACTTGCGGCCACGGCTCTCCTGGATGGCGGGGCCGGCGGGCGTGCGCGGAGGTACGGGCGCTGCGGCCCGGTTCGACGGCACCACGCGCGCGACGAGCGATCTGCTGTCCGGCATCCATTCGAACGGCCGTCGCGGCCAGGTCTCGTTCATCAGCAGTGAAGAAAGCCGATGCGCGGAGGCAGTGGCGGTGTCGGCGATCCACAGCTCGACACCGTTGGCAGTGGAGAGCGTGAAGGCGACGTGGGCCGAGTCGGGGGACCAGGTCGTAAAGCGCATCCGCGGTGAGGACGGGAGGCCGGAGACGAGCTTCGACTCACCGTTGGAAACGCGCAGCAGCGTCAGCGACGTGGAGTAGAGCGAGCGGCTCTGGTCGTGCGTCTCCGGATTGAAGCGTACCCCGGCCAGCTTCAGCTCCGGCTGTGACAGATCGGCGATGGTGAGCATGGCCGGCGCCTGCGTCAGGAGGAGCCAGTTGCCGTCCGGCGACAGGTTCGCGGAAGGAGGAGGGGGCACGTCGACGACGTCCGCGATTCCCTTCGGCGGCATGCGGTACGTGGAATCGGCGGCGCTTTGCGCGAGCAGGGCGAACGGGAAGAGCAGCAGAAACGCGAGGAACAGACGTCGCATCGAATGGCTCCTGAAAGCGGTTGAGACTGCGCTGTCGAACGTTTGAACGCGGACCGGCGAGAAGACGAGCTCGAGGCTCAGGCATCCTAACGAATCGCGCCCGTCGCGCAAGGGACAAATTCGTCGTTTCACCGCCGCATGACAGACGTCCTTGCACCTCTGGCCCTCCTGTGCGCCAATGACCCGCCGGGTCGCGAGCTCGCAGGTTCCTCCTGGGAGCTGCGACCTGAAACCTCACACCTTTCCGGAGGAGATCCATGGAACCGTTCCGCTTTCACGTCTTCGCGTGCGACCAGCAGAAACCAGAAGGAGTGCCGGGATGCGCGGCGCGCGGCTCGGCGGCGACGATCGACGCCCTGCGCCGGGAGCTCGCCACGCGCGGCCTGGTCAACGAGGTCCAGCTGACCACCTGCGGCTCGTTAGGCCTGTGCGAGCGCGGGCCGAACATGATCGTCTACCCGGAAGGCATCTGGTACTCGGGCGTCAAGCCGGAGGACGTGCCCGAGATCGTATCGAGCCATTTCCAGAACGGCCGCCCCGTGGCCCGGCTCGTCAACACGGACGCCGCCGCGCTGGAAGGGGAGATCCGAAGCAATCGCGACAAGTACCTGGCCGGCGTCCGGGCGCGCGATGCCGCCGGGGTCATGCCCGACGACCTCAGTCAGAACATCCGCGGCTACCAGGAGAGCCGCACGGTTCTGACGGCCATCGAGCTCGACGTATTCACCGCTGTCGGCGAGAAGGCCGCCGCGGCTGAAGTCGCAGAGACGATTCACGCCGACGCGCGCGCCACAGAGCTGCTGCTCAACGCGCTCACCGCAATCGGACTGCTCATGAAAACGGGCCAGACCTTCAGCGTGACTCCGGTCTCCAGGCGCTTTCTCGCCGCGGGCGGTCAGAACGACTCCCGCGCCGCGATGATGCATAACGTGGGGCTGTGGCGGAGCTGGTCGGGCCTCACCGATGCCGTGCGCTCGGGATCGGGTGCGAAGGGCGATCGCGACGCCGAGTGGACGCGTTGGTTCATCGCCGCCATGCACCGCAACGCCTCGGAACGGGCCCGGGCCGTCGTCGACGCAGTCGGCACGGCCGGCGTCTCGCGCATGCTCGACGTCGGCGGCGGATCAGGCGCGTACTCGATCGCTTTCGCCAAGGCCAGTGACTCGCTTCGTGCCGAGGTGCTCGATCTCGAATCCGTCCTGCCGATGACGCGGGGCTACATCGCCGAGGCCGGAGTGGAGTCGCGCGTCAGCACCCGCCCCGGCGATCTTCGCCGCGACGCCCTCGGCAGCGGCTACGACCTCGTGCTCGTCTCGGCGGTCTGCCACATGCTCAGCTCCGGCGAGAATGCCGATCTGATGAAGCGCTGCTTTGCCGCCCTCGGCAGTGGCGGCCGCCTGGTGGTGCAGGATTTCATCCTCAATCCCGCGAAAACGGCGCCCCGTGCGGGCGCCCTCTTCTCGCTGAACATGCTCGTCGGTTCACAGAACGGCGCGAGCTATTCAGAGGATGAGTACCTGGCGTGGATGGCGGCAGCGGGATTTGTCGACGTGACGCGCGTCCGTCTCGCGGGTCCGACGAATCTGATGGTGGGCACGCGTCGCTGATCGGGGGAGAATCGTGCTGCACACGGTGGTCGATGAACCGGCTACCACTGGAGGACGATTGCCCGCAGACCTGAAGACACTGGCCGACGAGCACGACATCGTCAACGTCATCAACGCCCTGTTCACCGGGACCGACGCTCGCGACTGGCCTCGCGTGCGGCGCTGCTTCGCCGATGAGGTCGTCTTCGACATGACCTCGCTCACTGGCGGTGCTCCCGCGACTCTGACTCCGAAGGCCATCACCGACGGATGGGACGCCGGGCTGGCGCCGCTTCAGGCTGTGCATCATCAGGCCGGGAACCACTCGGTGACCGTGGCCGGCGAAGCCGCCGATGCCACCTGTTATGCGATCGCCTATCACTACCGGCCAACCGAGTCGGGCCGCAACACGCGCGTCTTCGTCGGAAGCTATGACTTTCACCTGGTGCGGGCGGGCGGGCAGTGGAAGATCGACCTCTTCCGCTTCAACCTGAAGTTCATCGACGGAAACCCGCGGCTGGAGCAGGAGCCTTGACGAGTGCTGAGTGCTGAGTACTGAGTGCTGAGTACTGAGTACTGAGTGCGCCCAACGGGGCCTCGTCCGAAGCCCATCGTGGTTCGCCCCCGCATTCGGTCATCCCGAGCGTCAGCGAGATCTGGGAGGGAGGGGCCGCACAACTCGGAATCGCGCCTCCGCCCGCCCAGATCCCTCGCTGACGCTTCCAAGAAACTCCCAGTGTTTATGCGGGCTGTGGCGTTCGTGGCCCTTCTCCCCGCCGCAGCGGGGAGAAGGTGCCGAAGGCGGATGAGATACTCCGTTGAAAGTCAAGCAGGAAGTGCTATGGAAACCTCGGAAATCGCAGACGACGCGATT
>JAJXWV010000087.1 GCA_021781455.1 Acidobacteriota bacterium
GGCCGCGCCGCGTAGCGCTGCCTCACCGGATGATCCGTGCTCCGCGGCTTCGACTCAATCAGGCTCCGCATCGACTCGACCCACTGCTGGCTGCCGATGAAGATCTGCCCGATGGCGTCCTTCCACGGCGCGCGCGTGATCCCCACCCCGGCGTCGGTGAATGTGCGGAACTCGCACTGCTGGGTGGCGAGGTCGGGCCCAAACGACTCGAGAATCGGTCCCGGCTTGAACCACTCCGGAGTGTCCTCGAACCCCGCAAGCCAGCGGTAACTGCTCCAGCGATACTCCTCGGGCCGAGCGACCATGCCGGCGCGCACCGGGTTGAGAGCGACATAGCGAAGGAGCGTGAGTAGGTACGAGCCGTTCTCGACGAGCTGCGCTTTGAAGCGTCCCTGGTACAGAGGTCCCACGCGCTCGTAGCGATGATTGATGTGCTCGACGAACTTCTGCTCGAGCCACTTCATGCCGCGGGACAGGGTCGGATCGGGCGTGCCGAAGATGAGGTGGAAGTGGTTCGTCATCAGCACGAACTCATGGACGATCCAGCCGAAGCGACGGATGACCTCCTGGAGAAGATCGAGAAAGAGCTGCCGATCGCGATCATCAAAGACGATGTCGGCGCGGTTCACCCCGCGATTCCAGGCGTGATAGATGCCGTCGGGCACTTCCATTCGCAGCTGACGAGCCATGCACCGAGGCTACCTCGGTGCCGTCGAGGTTGCGTCGAATCGCGCCGGAATGAGCGAAATGCTTTCGCCAAACTCCTCGGAATGGAAACTCTCTGACCGAATCGCCTCGCTCGATCCACAGCGCGTAGACTGCCGCGGAGAGTTCCAGGTCTGCATGCACCGCGATACCGCAGACCTGACCCCGTTCAGCTTCCCCAGGTCTGCATGCACCGCGATACCGCAGACCTGACCCCGTTCACGCGTTCAGCCGTTCAGCTTCCCCATGCAAGACAAACTATTAGTCCCTGCGGTTGCGATTGTCATCGCCCTTTTTTCAAGCGCTCGTCATCTCTGCCGCTCAGGTCGAAGCGGCCGAACCGCTGATCCGCTTTGTTCCGACCGAATCGCGGTTGCACGACATGTGCGGCGCCGGGCGGTTCGACGCCTGCACGCTCTTCGTCGGCACGCATGAACGAGCCGCTGCGGTAGCCGCGGAAAAGAGGCCCGCTGTGCTCGATAGGGCGGAATGGGGACGCAGAGATTCTCGTCAGCTGATGAAGGGGAGTGGGGGTGCCGGCATCCTGCCGGCCGGCTGCCGGTCTTCCAGGCCGGCAGCTCCGAGGCGTGCGACTCGGCAATCGTCGCCGGGCAGGATGCCCGGCGACCGGCCGGCTGGAAGCCGGCACCCCTTCGAGGGAACGGGGATCGCCGGAAGGGGTCGGGTCGGCTGCGACGGCCTGCTCCTGGGTCACGGGTTAGAGGGAAGGTCTCCTCGCCCCGTGCTCCCGATCTAACAACCTCCGAGGCGTGCGACTCGGCAATCGTCGCCGGGCAGGATGCCCGGCGACCGGCCGGCTGGAAGCCGGCACCCCTTCGAGGAACGGGGATCGCCAGAAGGGGTCGGCTCGGCTGCGGCGGCTTCACGGTTGCGGCAATGACTTGACGGCGCCTCGCGCATGAGCACGAGCACATTCGCGACATGGAGCGACCCACTACGTTAGAGATCGATCGAACGTGGTAGCGTCTTCCCGCATCGCCCGCCGGTACCGGCGGGCGCAGGAGGCATCCGGTGCTGCGTAAGCCCGTCGCCCTGATCACAGGCGCCAGTGGAGAGATCGGTCACGGCCTGATCACGCGACTCGCCGAAGAGGGCAATCGACCCGTCATCACTCTCGACCTCAAACCGCTCGAGCCCGGGCTCGCCCGCCTCGTTCAGCAGCAGTTCGCGGGCTCGATCCTGGACGCGAACCTGCTGGAGCGGATCCTGTCGGAGTACGAGGTCGATCTCGTCTTCCACCTGGCCGCCCTCCTCTCCACGCGCAGCGAGTTCACTCCGGTCGCGGCGCATCAGGTCAACGTCGAGGGGACGATGAACCTGCTGGAGTTCGCGCAGAAACAGGGCGAGTCGCACGGCCGGCCCGTTGTCTTCCTCTATCCCTCCTCGATCGCTGCATACGGACTGCCTGACCTGGGGACGAAGGCCCGGGCAGGAAGGGTCAAAGAGGACGACTTCAACGCGCCAACCACGATGTACGGCTGCAACAAGCTCTATTGTGAGCAGCTCGGCCGTTACTACGCGCGCCACTACAAGCAGCTCTCGGCCGAGCCGCTCGCGGGGCGTGTGGACTTCCGGTGCATCCGTTTTCCAGGACTCATCTCGGCGGTCACGGTTCCCTCCGGCGGTACTTCCGACTTCGCTCCCGAGATGATCCACGCGGCGGCGCAGGGCCATGAGTACGCCTGCTTCGTCCGGCCTGATACGCGGATCCCGTTCATGGCCATGCCGGACGGCGTCGCCGCCCTGCTGCGCCTTGCCTCGGCCTCACGCGAGCGGCTGACGCGGACCTCTTACAACATCGGGGCGTTCAATCCCTCCGCCGAGGAGATCCAGGAGATTGTCGTACGAGCCTTCCCGGCGGCGCGGATCACAACGAAGGTCGACGTGAAGAGGCAGGGGATCGTGGACTCGTGGCCGGCAGACGTCGACGATTCCGCGGCCAGGCGTGACTGGGGTTTCGCGCCTCAGTTCGGCCTGGAACCCGCATTTCAGGACTACCTGATCCCAGGGATCCGGGAGCGCTACCGGGCCTAGTGGCCTGTATCGGCTGAATTGGTACCACCTGGCTTGGTCTCGACGCCGTGAGCTTCGTTGCGCCTCCTCAGCATAGTCACCGCTATGCCTGCGTCGGCGCGCCTCGCTCACGTCGCCGATCCCGGCGCCACTGGTACCAATTCAACCAATACGGGCCACTAGTCGTTGGACCGTCTCGGGCAATGAAGAGCTGTCAGGCAGTTGTCTCCACGCGATCAGGATCGCGCGGAAATGCCGATGCCAGGACGAGTGCCGCTCCGGCAAAGAGCAATGTGTCCGCGACGTTATTCAAGGCTTGATTGATCTCCGTTCCACCGCGGCCCCCGCGCCGAACGCGACGAGCACCAAGATGATGGGTCCCGCCAACCGACTTACCCCAACATCGCCGCCACGCTCTGCACGGCCTCGGCGAGCGTTGGATGGATGTAGACGGAATCGCGGATCACGGAGACGGGCGCTCTCGCGTTCATCAGGTCGATGATGCACGCTGACCACTCACCGTTCACCGTTCGGCAGGTATTACCAGGACTACGGAACAGAGGTAGCCAGCGGTCGAATCAGCGTCCGATTTCCGTCTCCAGCCCGAGGTAGATCACGCGCGGATCGGTGTGGGAGAAGGCGATCGAGTTGATGCCGTGACAGGCGTTTCTGGGACAGCTCGAGTGCCGGCGAAACGTGGGAGGAACTGACGCTGCTGAGGCCCCACACGTCGCCGGTGACGCTGCAGGTCGACCGCGACGTGATCACGATGGGTCGGTCGAGCGACTGCGTGGTTCCGATCGAGAATCGCTTCCTCTCGCGAAAGCACGCGGAGATCGTGGCCCAGGACGGCGGTTGGGTGCTGCGCGACAACGGCAGCGTGAACGGCACGTTCCTCAACGGCGCGCGCGTGCAGGCGCCGGTGAAGGTCGGGCCGGGCGATCACATCAGGATGGGCGACGCGGAGGTCGTCATCGGCACGGGCCTCCCCGACACCGCGGTGGCCGACGACGTCATGCCCGTCACGCAGTTCTTCCTGCGCGAAGGGGATGTCAGGGAGTCGGCCGACCGGAGCCGGATCATCCACCGGCTGGCCCTGGAGCTGATCGCCGACCGTCCGATGCCGGAGTTGTTCGACTTCGTCCTCGACCGCGTCGTCGATCTCATGCATCCCTCGCGGGCGGCACTGGCGTTGTTAGGCGAGGACGGCCGCCCCTCCATCGTGAACATGCGGCCGAGGGAGTGCGATCCGCGCGAGTTGGCGATCAGCCGCACGCTGATCGCCGAAGTCGTCCGCGACCGCAAGGTCGTGGTCTTCAAGGGAGACGACTCGAACGCGGAGCTCGCCGCGGCAAAGTCGATCGTGGCGCAGAGAATCTACTCGGCTCTCTGCGTGCCGCTGACCGCCGGCGACAGGGTCCACGGCGTCCTTTACGTCGACCACCAGATCTCCGGCCCCCCCATCACCGAGGACGACGCACAGCTTGCGGCGCAGATCGCCAGGGTGGCCGCAATCAAGCGGCGACGTTCTGATAGTCCGGCAGCGTGTCGAGACCGCCGTACCACGCCGCGCCGGCCGTGTACTCGACGGTCCGGGGCCGCTCGTAGACGAGGAAATGGTGATACGACCCGGCCGCCGAATATCCCTTGCGGCTCGTCTTCGTCGGCCCGAATAGATCGTAGAAGTCGGTGGGGTTGTATTTGAGCTGCAGCTTCCAGGGAGCGCGATCCCATCCGACTTTCGCGTGCAGCCACTCGCTGCGGTGGTGCGAGCATCTTTGGTGCGCCACCCACGCCCCCAGATCCCTCGCTGACGCTCGGGACGACAACACAATGGCCTTGAGTTAAGAGCCGATTCACGACCCGCTTTTCGCTTGTCCGGACAGACCGCGTCGACGGTGTGGCCGACCATCTGCAGCGCCTGAAACGGGACCATCACTTCGTAGTCTTCGACGTCGTCACCAACCAGCATCAGGATTCGCTTTCCACGCATGACAAACCTCCTTCGTGCTCGAAGGAAAGTTCTGTCCGGGAGCGCGAAAAGTCGACGGCTGAGTTGGGGGGCTTCCAGCCGGCCAGCCGCCGCGCAGTCGGCCCGGCGGCTCGTGCACCGATCGATCAATCGCCGGCCTGGAAGGGAGGCCGGTTCCCCTCCGGGGGTGCAGACCAATTCAAGGATTGGAAACTTCGCGGTCGGCTCGCTACCGATTGAACCCGATGAGAAACGATCGCCCGGGAGCGCGTGCGGCGGTCGCGTCAGGTGATCCGAAGCGGTCGGTGTTCGTCACGTTCCGGACGACGACGCGCACTTCGAGCAGCGGCGAGACGCGCCAGCCCGCGCCAAGATCGATTTCGGTGAATCCCGGGCGTGCCGCTTCGACCGGGCCGGGGTGGTCGTCGCGCGCATAGGCGGCGGCTGTGACGAACGCGGACGCGCGCGCCGCCGCCCATCGCACCGAAGCGTGCAGTGTCGAAGGAGCGATGTCGTCGAGCGGGTCGCGGCTGGCGCGGTCGCGGCCGCGGGCGAAGGCGGCACCGGCCTGCAGCTCCACATTCCGCTGCAGCCGCGCCGTCCCCTCCGCCTCGATCCCGCGGATCTGCCCCTCGCCGCGGTTGCGGAAGAGGTAGTCGCTCCCGCTGCGATATCGCTCCACGAGGTTCCGGATCCGGTACGCGTACGCGAAGAGCGCCACGCGTGAGCGGTCGCCGTTCCAGCGCAGCCCGGCGTCGAGCTGAAGGCTTCGTTCCGGTTCGAGCTCGGGGTTGCCTACGACGAACCCGCGGCCGCTCACGCCGCGGTAGTAGCGCTCGGAAAGCGACGGCTCGCGAAAACCGCTGGCGAGCTGGATCGTCGTCGTGACCCGTCCAAACGGGCCGGCGGTCACGGCGCCGTGTCCGGAGGGCGCCGTGGCGCGGCGCGTGTGGTCGCCGAACCAGCCGCCGCGATTCCGCGTGGCAACGTAGTCGGCACGCGCGCCGGCATCGAGCTGCAGCGACGGCGCAACGTCGCCCGACCACGCGGCCCAGACGCTGGTGTCGTGGCGGGCTGCGTCATCGATCGATCCCGACGCGCGCAGACCGAAACGGCTGACGACGTCGAGGCCGGTGACGAGGCGGGAGTGGCGCCCCGCGCGTTCGGCCGATACCCGGATCGAGCCGTCGCGCGCTTTCACGGCGGCGCTCTCGATGCCGGTCGTCCGCACGCGATTCGTGGTGATCGAATACGAGCCCAGCGAGGCGCGCACTCCGGCGCCGCTCCACGCGCCCCGCTGGGTTGCGTCGGCAGCAAACGTGAGGAGCGTGGCGCGTTCGTCCGGATAGATCGTCAGCGCCGGATCGCTCGATGGCGCGCCGATGTCGCGGCCGACGCTGGTCATCAGTCCTGTGCGGATTCGTCCCCACGACGCGTCGCGTACGAAGCGCAGCATCGCGCCGCGATCGCGGTACTGGGAGTTGTCGATGACCAGCCCACGCGCATCCGTGGCATCGCCGGCTGCCGCCGCGTGCATCGACGCCAGAATAGCTCCGCCGAATGCGTCCGACGACAGCGCGGCGGCGATGGCGCGCCCGCTCGTGCCGCCGAACGACATCCAGCTGTCGTACCGGAACCCCGGCTCGCCCGGAATCGGATCGCGCGGCCGGAGGTGCACCACGCCGCCGAGCGCGTCGGAGCCGTACGCGACCGAGCCAGGACCACGCGAGATCTCGATCGAGCCAAGCATGAGTGGATCGACGAACGTCGCCGACGGTCCGGCGCGGCGCTCGGCGACAATGCGGGCATCGTCGATGAGAAGCAGTGTGCGCCCGCCGGTCAGGCCGCGGACAACCGGAACGGCCGTCGCCCCTTCGCCGCGAATCGACACGCCGGGTGTCGCGGCAAGCGCGTCCACCACATGCCCCGGCTTTCGCTGTTCGAGCTCTTCGCCGCCGATGACGACCGGAGCCGACGCCGGCGTTCCTTCGACGTTGGGCGCAGCGCCCTGCGTGACGGTGACGCTTTCGCGAAACGCCGCTGCCATGCGGATCTCCGGAGCGGCCGCGTCGACGATCACCGGCGGAAACAGCTCGCCGCCATTGCCGACGACAATCAGCTTCGCAGGGAACTGCGGATCGGGCGTGAGCGTGAATCGTCCGGCGGCATCGGTCCGTGCGTGTCCGCGCTGATCGGCGACGGAGATCTGCGCGAACGCGATCGCGCGGCCGTCGGCATCGACGAGCGTCGACACGAATGCGTCGGCGGGCGCTGAGAGGAGGACCAGGATCAGAGCGATGCGTATGAACATCGGGACGTTCGCGATCCTATCGGCACGGCTGCAACGAGTCGGTGTCCGCTGATCACCGGTGAGTGGTCGGAGGGAGGTCCTCCGAGATTGAATCGGCGGGCGCAGTCACTGTGCGCTTCACCGGTGCGTTTTCACTGCACAATTCTTCCGAACGCTCGGTCCTCGTTCTCTGCTGCTTCTTCCTCGCCGCTGCTGCGTCCGCACAGATGCGGCATCGCGCCGCCGAGTCGGGCCTTGCTTCTCTCCCCCCGCTGCCGACAACACCCATTGCGGGTGCGTGGTCGATCGAGATCACCTCCACGGGAGGATTCTCAGGAGCGGGTTCTGGAGACCTTCGCGTCGATTCCACGGGCACACTCGTCATGGGTCAGTTCGTTCCGAATGGGCAGAAGTGTCAGTTCGTGCTGCCGCAGGGCGATATGAACGCGGTGGAAGCGGCAGTGCTGTCGGCACGCGCAGATCTCTGGTTCGCCTCGTTCTTTCCCGCTGCCGAGGGTGCGAACTGCTGCGATCTTTTCTTCTACAAGGTCCGGCTCGAGCGTCAGGAGAGGTTCGCGTATGACGGCCATGTGGGGACCGTCGCGTATTCGACCGCGTTGCTTTCCGTCACAGTGCCGAAGTTCCCGTCCGACCTGAAATTACTGTTCCAGCTTCTCTATGCGAATCCGGACAGCGTCCGCGCACGCTATGCGCCAGCCTGCCGCTGATGAGCAGATTGCGCTGCGCTGCGCCGCGGTGCGAAGAAGTCCTGGGAGAACCCGCAGCCGTGCTCTGCGCAGGCTTGATCGACGCGGGGCGCATCGACGATCGGTTCGGATATATATCCCCATATGGTGAGATAGTGTCACGATCGTCGAGTCGCGAGTGCATGTCACTCGGCACCCGCGATACCAGGAGGCAACCTTCATGAAGTCGCGATTTTCTTCTGCCTTGATGCTCGCGCTCGTTCCGGCCCTCATTGGCTGCGCCAGTCAAGTGGCACCGCCACTGATAATCACGCCGGTCATCGCCAGCGAGATCGACCAGCAATCGTTTACCGGCACCTGGCGTGGCGACGTCGACTCCGCCGATCCGCGATTCGCCGGAACCGTCGAATTTCGATTCCGGCCCGGCGGCGCCGTGATCCTTCCAAGCCACCCGGTCCCCTCGCGGATCCTCTGGGTGCGGCTCAAGGGCGACAAGCTCAGCGGGGCTATGGAACCGTACTTTGATCCAGAGCGTGCAGCGGAGGTCTACACGACGTTCGACGGGACCCTCTCCTACGGGTTACTTCGCGGCACGCTTCACGAGCGAACGAACATGCGCTGGAAAGACTCCGCAACGTGGACCGTTGCTCGTGTCGCGGAGTAACGACCCGAGGAGCGGCTCTGCCGGGAAGGCTTTTAACCACAGAGGACACAGAGAGCACAGAGAAATGGTCTGCGATGATTGGCGTCGCGAGCGTTAAAGCTGCGCTCCGCCCTCCGCCTCTGCGCTCTGTAACGCGTTCCTGTACCCGCCGCGCACGAACGCGCTTGCGCAGCAACTCGAGGCCGAACGGCAGCGACGCGCCGGCTCGTCCGCCGCCGGTCGGTAGGCACGTTCGAGCGGCGTCCTGGCCGTCCGCCTTCGCCCTTCTCCCGCGCTCGGCTATTGCAGGCTGCACGTTCGGCGATCGGCGACGCGGGGAGAAGGTGGCGAAGGCGGATGAGGGGGGTGCTCGAGACGTTCGCGTAGGGCTATAAACTGTGCTTGCCGTTGCGAGTGACTGGCCCGTGCGGTTCTTCGCGCGGCGCAGAGCTTCCCGCTCTCATGACCTTCGACGATCTTCTGGACTGGTTCGATGACGCGCTTCCGCGACTCTCGAACGTCAAAATGCCGCGGGAGCGGCGGCGGCATCTCCGGCGAATGCACGGGATCCTCCTGCAGAGCGATCACCCGGAGCGCTTTCCGGACGATTGGAAGAAGCTGGCCAAGAAGGTGGCCGAGCGGTTAGGCGAAGAGCCGCCGCTCTTGACGGCGTTCGACAAGCCGAGGCGTCCGCGCGCGCGGCCGGCGGATGAGGATCGCCTTTCTGGTTCGAGGCCGGTTCGCGGCAGGTGGAAACCCGAGAGACAACCGCGCCGTCGTGCCGCTCGACCGCCGCGCCAGACTCTGGAGATGAATCCGCAGCTCGAGGCGGCGTTCGCCGCGATCGAGAAGCGGAAGCCGATCGTCTTCGTCACCGGCGGCGCGGGCACGGGCAAGTCCACCTTCATCCGCGAGGTGCGTGAACGCTTTCCGCAGCGGAATTCGATCGTGCTCGCTCCGACCGGCGTGGCCGCGCTGACCGCGGGCGGGCAGACCATCCATTCGTTCTGCCAGCTGCCGCTGCGGCCGGTCACGCCCGAGGACGTCACGGTGACCGACGAGCCGGACATCGTGCAAAATATCGACCTCCTCATCGTCGACGAGATCTCGATGGTCCGGGCGGATGTCTTCGACGGCATGGAGCGCTTCCTCCGCATCAATCGCAAATCGAACGAGCCGTTTGGCGGCGTGCAGCTCGTTCTCGTCGGCGACCTCTTCCAGCTTCCGCCCGTGGTCACCGCGACAGACCGGCCGTTCATCGAGCGCACGTACGACACACCGCAGTTCTTCTCCTCGAAGTCACTCAAGGGGCTTTCGTTCTCTCCCGTGGAACTGGAGATCGTCTACCGGCAACGGGACGCCGAGTTCGCATCGCTGCTTCGTGATCTGCGCGACGGCACCCACGTCGATCGGGCCGTCGCCGAGATCAACCGCCGGTGCGTCGGCCGCCGGATCGACGGACAACACCTCATCCTGGTGCCGACGCGCAAAGCGGCCGCCGAAGAGAACGACCGCCGGCTCGCCGCGCTCCCGGGGAAAGGGCGAACGTACGCGGCGAGAGTCGATGGCACATTCAGGCGCGGCGGCGAGCGCCTCCCCGCGCCCGAAGCGCTCGTCCTCAAAAAGGACGCGCAGGTGATGTTCGTCCGCAACGATTACCCGCAGAAGAGATGGGTCAATGGCACGCTCGGAGTCGTCGAGAGCCTTTCGAGCAACAGCGTCCGGATTTGCCTGCCAGCCGGAGACATCCACGAGGTCGAGCCGGTGGAGTGGCAGGACATCCGCTACGCATGGGACTCCAAAGAAAAGAAGATCGTGGAGGAGGTCCTGGGAACCTTCGTCCAGTTCCCGCTGATCCCGGCGTGGTCGGTGACCATTCACAAAGCCCAGGGACTGACCCTGTCCCGTGTCGCGGTGGACCTCGGTCGCGGGGCATTTGCCGAGGGGCAGGTCTACGTCGCGCTCAGCCGGTGCCAGACTCTCGATGGCCTGTCACTGACCCGCGCTGTTAGGCCTTACGAAGTCCGCTGCAGCGTCGCCGCGACAGACTTCTACGCCAAACTGAGACGGCGGCGGTTGCATGTGACCGCACCGTGAATGATTTGCGAGGTCGCCGTAAAGTCTACGGCAGCTTCCGGTCGAAGTTCGTCACCAGCGTCGCCGGGCCGGGATCTTCGCTGGTGAGCGTGGCGCGATCATGCGCGATCCGTCGGGCGTGATCGACAAGGGCCGCCGATTCGTGTTGATGCGAACGCGAGCAGAAAGCGGTGGCGGCTCACGTTCGAGGATCGAGGCGATGACGCTCGCGCGCGTTTTCCCGTCGAACGCGCGGCGCCCCGAGAGCATCTCGTAGAGCACCGCGCCGAATGCGAAGATGTCGCTGCGCGCGTCCGCTTCCGCTCCTTCGACCTGCTCGGGAGCCATGTACTGGAAAGTGCCGACGATCATCCCCTCGTGCGTGAGGGGTATCTGCTCGGTGTGCAGCTCCGACGCGTCGACTGTACGGCTCTCGTGCGATTTGGCCAGCCCGAAATCGAGCAGCTTGGCGCCCGACTTCGTGATCATGATGTTGCCGGGCTTGAGGTCGCGACGCGCGGGGCGGAGAGTCCGGCCGCGGCGGACACGAGTGTCGAACGACGCCGCGAGGTAGCGCTGTCAGCGCGACGTGCACGGCGATCGGATTCGATCGGACGCGGAACGCTCCGCGAGCGCCGTGGGGCCGGGGCGCCGTACGACCGAAGGATATATATCCATCGGCAACGGACATATGCCGATTGATAGTTGATTTACTTCCGCCCAACGCCGATATTTGGGACAATCTTCCCAACGCCACTGGAAACGCAGTTCTGAAAGCAGTCGAAGCCGGAGCGCCGCTCCGGAAAAAAGGGCGGAATCGAGAAACAGGAATCCTTCAACTGAACGATCGACGGCACAGAGCCGGACAGAGGGGCGTAACGCCCCTCTTTCTGTTTCGAGACCCGACGACGAGTGTTGCGGCGGAATGATGAGCTGAACTGAACCCGAGCGTTTTTACAGCGGCCGGAGATGCCGGACAGAGGGGCGTAACGCCCCTCTTTCTGTTTCGGGACCCGACGATGAGTGTTGCGGCGGAATGATGAGCTGAACTGAACCCGAGCGTTTTACAGCGGCCTGAGATGCCGGACAGAGGGGCGTAACGCCCCTTTTCATTTATTAGGAGGAACGGTGGTGCAGCGATCGGCAGGACGCCATGGAGTGCAGGCGAAGTCGCTCGAGGGTCTGGATCCGAGTGTTCTTCATCCCCTCACAACTACTTTCTGGCGCAAGGCGTACGACGCGTTTCCCCGCGGCTCTTCGTGGCGAAGATGCGCGACTCATCAGGCAGCCGTGAACTCGAACCGGCCGAGGGACGCTGTTTTTCGCCGCCGATCGACACCGGTCCGCACTGACTCCGAAAGAGTGGGCATGGCCGTGAGGCATGAAGCAGAAAAGGGATTCGCACTGATTTCGGTAGTCGTCGCCGGCTCTCTGGTCCTACTCACGCTCCTGGTTGCGATCACGTTTGCGCAGCTGAGCTCCAAGCTCGTGACTCTCCAGCTCTCGTATGCCGGACAGGCGCTCAACACCGCGAACGCAGGACTGGAGGACGGCCTGGGCTGGTTTGTCCGCCAGGGCGGAACGGTCCAGGCGTTCAACCCGAGGAAGATACCGACCGCGAATCCGCCGGTGGACGATACGGACATCCAGACGGTTCCTCGCTCGATTCAGCGCGATTTCCCGATCAGTGCGCCGGGTCGTGTGTGGGGGCACTACGAGTTGAGGGCGGGCGCGATGGTGCCGGGGTCAAAGACGGTCGCCACGGGCGTATTCGACATGACGCCGGGCCGCAGGGGCGGCGCTGCCGGGCATGGTGCGGTGTGGCAGCTGCAGTCGACAGGCGCGGTCTACGTGCGCAACACCACGGATATGACCGTCGCGTACAACCAGTTGCCGAACAAGGTGCTGTCGACTCAGACGCTGCGCTCGGAGATCTCGCGGTTCGGAGGAGTCGTTCCAAGTGCAGCCGTGTCGATCCAAAGCTGCAGTTCCGCGGGAATCGGCAGCACCCCTGCCGGGCTGTCAGGAGCGGGGCCCAATGCTCGAGTGCTCGGCGGACCTTCAGCGCCGGGCGTGGCGTGCAGGAGCAGCAGTGGCAGTCCGGTGGTGGGAAGCGGTGCGACTCTCAGTGGAACTCCCGCCTCCACCGGGGGTCTGAACACCAACTCATTCCGGCTTTACGACGTGTTCGGCGTGTCCACGCTTGCTGACCTCGCCGGGATCGCAGACGTCAACGTGACCTCGGCGGCTGGATTGCCCGCGAACATGCCCGCCATGCAAATCGTGATCATCAACGCGGGAGCCGGCGTGCCTGTGCAATTCACGACGGTGAATCCGCTTCAGGGCAGCGGCATTCTCGTTGTCGTCGGCGATCTAACGCTGAGCGGAGGATCGACGTGGAACGGCATTGTGTACGTGATGGGGAATGTGACGATCACCGCCCCGGCGTCGGTGTACGGGACTGTGATCGTGGCGAACACGGGCGCGACCGCCACGATCACCGGAGGGAGCGGCACCTGGGCCGAAGTGTATTACGACCCCTTCATATTGGCGCAGATCGCCCAACAGATCGGCCAATATCGTTTCAGTCGATCGGCATACGTGCCAGTGCCTGATCCCGTAAACGATCCGTTCGGCCGCAAGCGACTTGCGGGCAATCGGGAAACGGGATTCTAAGGGAAACCATTCACACTCGTGAGGCAAGGAGTCGATATGAACAGGTGCGAACGCGGCATGACACTGGTCGAAGTGCTGGTGTCGATCGGTATCCTGTCCGTTCTGATCTTCGCGACGCTCTCCGTAACCTCGGTTGCGATGAACGAAACGCGAACCAACATGGACAAGCAGTTCGCCATCCAGAAAGCCATCTCCATCCTGGAGGAATTGAAAGCCGTCGCCCAGGGAGCGAACACACAGGGTGGCGTCGTCATTCTCGACCAGTACGATGACGGCGCGACGACGAATCCGCTCCTCACCATTCAGACAGATGCCAAACCAGATGACCCGATCAGCGGCAACCAGAAGGCGGGTGCCGGGTGGATTTACTCGCGGCACATAACGGTGGCCGATGTCGGAATCGCCGGTTCAGCCGTCCGCCGGGTCACCGTGTCCATCTACAAGAACGTCAACGGGGGATCGCGCGTTCTTGCGGAGGTGACGGGCGTCATTCGAACGGTGGCCACGACCATGCCGCAGTCGCAGGTATACGACGTGTACGCGATTGCGATCGAGAACGTCCCGGGATGGTGGGTCTACACCGCGAATCTAGTGCCCTTCGTTGAGACGGCGATCAACAATCTGCAGGCGCGAAACTCCGGGCTCATTTTCCGCGTCCACTGGATCACGAAGCTGGCCATGGGTCGCGATCAGGAATACCGGCCGGCCATGAACAAGAAGTGCGACACGTGGGGCAATCTCAACCCGGGTGTCGCCCCAGCGATCGACTGCACGGCTCACGACGCCACTCTGCAGGCCACGAAGAACCCGTTCGACTGGGTTTACTTCTACCCTGGTGCGCTGCCGCAGAACAATGCCACGGCGAACCCCCCCAACCTGTCGGAATACTATCCGGCCGGATCGATGAGCGCACGCGTCACCGTCGACGGCGCCGATACCAATGGATATGCACCGGCGAATCTGACCGCGACGCCACCCACTCCAGGCAATCCGCACCCGTACGCTCTCGCCGACCAGTACAACAACGCCATGCGCTATTACGACGAAAAGAACCTCGTCAATCAGCGAATCGCCGACGGTGTCGATACCGAGCCGACTTATCGCGTGCTGCTCGACGACATGGCCATGAACCCGACGAAGTACACGAATGCGATTCTGATCAATCTCCATGGCGAGCTGATGCCGTTCCCGCCGATCAGGAACTACTCCGATCCGGCCAAGGACCCGGAACAGACGAGCTCTCCTGATCTCACCTACCTCCGCGTGGTCACGCATCCCGAGAACCTGGTTTCCGATCCCGGCGGTACTTCGAACCCTTCCTACACGGGCACGGGCGATTTCAACCTCCGCGTTTACGCGTGGGAAGCGCCGTATCTGGCCAGGGCCGTGAACGACACCTCCGCGTACTTGAACACCCCCATTACGATCCTCATCAAGGGCCTGAACCTCGTCGGCCACGTCGACATTCAGCGCATTCAGGGCGGCACGAAACAGGCGACGCAGATCGGCGTCGCGCCGACGAACGATCCGTACTCCATGTCCGCCGCACCGGCCGCCGCCGACGGCCCGAACTCCCCGAAAAACGGTATGTATGCGACGGTGGCAGCGTCGGGGAACGATACTCTGATCACGCTGTACAACACCCCCTATCGCACGCCTCCATGCGTCAGCACCGGTGGTGGCACCAGCAGCAGCTGTGGCGCCGCCGCATACATTGGACAGGGACTGGCGTCCACGAGCCAGCTGTATGGGATGCAGTACATCCCCTCGCCGCTGGAGAACTTCGCCACGAATCTGAGCAATCCCGTGGCCTTCAGTACAGATCTCACGTCGACTGCGGCCGAGAAGAACACAGCACGGTGGGTGATCCGCGTCAGCAGGAACGATCTGAATGCGGCAATGAGCGCGGCGTTGTCGACGACGAATGCGCCGATCACGATCGAAACGCGCCTCGGCAGCGACTTGACCACCGGAACGCTCTATCCGACGAGAAACCACCCGGCAAACCTCTCTCGCACGTATCACTGGCGCGGATCCGCGCTGTGGCTCTATGGCGACGGGACGGACGCGAATCCACCGAATCTGCCGATGAGCGAGCGATTCCAGTTCATCGGCGACCCACGGCATTGCCCGTATGCCGATCTCAAACGCCCTCACGTCACGGGAACCTTCACGAACGGCACCGTGAGCAATGAGCATCGCCTCGGCATGGGCTACAACCGCTATTTCGACGATTTCGAGACCTCTACGACCGGCGACGCCAGTGGCAACTGGCCGGGCTGGAAGTACACGGTCGGCAGCACGACGTATGGGGTCAAGAACGACGGCACCAACACCAACGACGGCTGGACGACGAACGCGAATGGTTTCGGCAGCACGCCGCCGGGGCAGCTCGAGATCGATGTCCCACGCGCGTATGAGGTCGTGCGCACCGCCCTCACGGCCTCGCGGGCGATCTACACCACGATGACCGGATACTCGTATTACTACATCGGCATCGGAGGCGAGATCGGGTACGACCAGGACAATCAGTTCCCCAAGAGCATCCCCGTCCAGGCCAAACCCTATACGGGATCGACGGGTCAGATTTACGAGGAATCGATCACGAACGACGTCGGATGGGGCAACCCCCAAAACTGTACCGCCGGCAATGGTTATCCGCAGGGCTGCGGCGTGAAATACATCCGGCAGGCGAGTGCATCGAATTACTGGTGGAGTCTCTTCTGGTTAGGCGAGCTCTATCCCGACTGGGCGTACACCGGCACATACGGCTACATGAATACCGGGAATCTGCCGTCCGGCGGAAATTCCAACCAGTTCCGCCGGGTCCTGCGCGGGCAGATCGCCCCGCCCGCCAGCGCCGGTGCCCCGACCTGGTCGTATCCGGCGGGAACGGACTTCGAAGGCGGACTGGGCACGAGCGGCGGCGCGAACGCGGTGCGCCGCACGATGGGGCAAGGTGCCGCCTCCTTCTTCTCCACAGGCACGGCGGGTGCGACATTCCACCACATCTCAACGAGTGGAAGCGGAACGCTCGTGGGCGAAGGCCTGAACATCGGCGACATCAATTCGGGATACAACTTTCCGCTGCTGAATCCGATTCCGAATTCGCGCCCCTTCTCCAACGCGTACTCGTCGACGACCGACAACCCAGATACGAACGCGTTCCTTCAGTCGGTCTACGGCTCGCCGTACGCGGCTACACCGCCTGGAGCTTTCCCGACGACGCAGCAGGCGCTGTTCTATCAGGAATCGACGCCACTTCCTGGAAGCGCGCTCTACTCGCTTAGCGACCCGGTGACCAATCGCGTGGCGTTCGTCGTCGAAAACGGACTCTCGCCGACAGGCGAGTCGGGCAGCCAGTTCATCGCGAACTGGTCGTTCCTCAGCCTCCTGCACAGCTTCTTCGTGGCCGGTTTGTACACGGACTCGACGACGTGCACAGGATGTCCATTCCGCGTGACCCAGGTGCCCCGCGTATCGATTACCTATCCCGATCAAACCGTCGATCTGAACAATCCGAGCACGATCAATGTTCAATGGACGCTGGCGTGGCAGCGGTGGGATGGGAAGAAATACACACCGAACTACGCGAACAATTTTGCGGAAACGACTCCGATTCAGTATCAGTTCTCGTACAGCAAGGACAACGGCAAGACGTGGTTCTATCAGGACGACACGCCGTCGTTGGGAACGGGCGTCCGTCTTCCGCCCGGCGACAGCCGAATCCTGAACACGACGACCGTGACCTGGAGCGTTCCGGGTGCCGCGTTTCCACAAGGTAACTACCTGATCCGAGTCGAAGCGTATCGGACGAACCTGAATCTCCACTACGCGTTCCATCAGTTTCGCGCGTTCATCCGGAGGCCGTAAATGAGGCGCATTCGCCATACGCAGGCTGGTTATTCACTGATGGAGGTCATCGTCGTCATGGCCATCTCCTCCGTCATCATGATCATCGCCTACGACCTGATCGAAGGAGCGATGAAGACGAGTCTCTTCGTCGAAAGCCACAATCAGCTCGCACAGCTCTCACAAAGGCCGGTGAACGCCGTGAGCTCCGACGTTTTCCAGTCTCGCGCTGTCTTCCAGAACGACACCATCGGACAGTCGTTTCTTTCGAAGGTCGTCGCGCAGCTTCCGGCCGATCATCCTATCCAGGCCGGATATCGTTTGCCCCTTGCGGATGTGTCCACGACGATGTTCGGCCCCGACACGAGCGGCGGAACTCACTATGTAGGGAATTGTCTCCTCGTCTTGCGGCAGCTCAATCCTCTTGCGATCGAGTGGAACGATGGCTCGTCGGACCTCAACTTCCCTGCGGACATGTACCGATTTGATTTCTACTATCTCTCCCGAAACACGAAGCGCAGCTTCGGAGGGGCCGGGTATTACGTCGACCTCATCCGCTGGAGAAGTGTGGAGTTCGCGGATTATGGCCAGCTGAGCGCGTTCTTCTCCGCAGTTTCGTCGACGCCTCAAAAGAACACCATCGTCAATGGCCTTGCCGCCGCCGGCATCACCACGGCCGTGGACCCCGGCGCGGCGACGACCGCGGACAATTCCTTCTACACGATCGGAACCGGCGGCACGCTGACGCAGATGACGAATCCGGCGATACCGGTCCTCCCCACGGACGCTGCGAACCAGGTCTTCGGCTGCGGGTCCATGCTGCCCGAGCTCGGCGCCGGATCGATATCGGGCAAGATGTTGTTTTCAGTCGGATTCGTTCCCGCGAAACCATTCGTCCTTCGCGATCCGATGCCCAAGTGGGCCTGTCAGGATGCGTCGCTTCCAGGCTATGTCACCGGTTTCGAGAACAAGATCGTCGGAACAGGAGCGTCGCAGAAACTGCTCGTGCGGCTGCTCCTGATGGCGAACTACGGGGTGGGGAAGTTCGATTCACAGGAAGGTTTTGCGATCAGTTCGAAGTAATCGCCGCGAAATCCGGCCTCCAGCAACGGAGAGAGATGATTCCGGGAGTTCCGGACCAGCTGCATACGGGGGCGCACAAATGCGAGCATTGAAAGTTACAGCCGCTGCAATATTGCTGGTCTCGCTGCCGCTGGTCGCTCAGGAGGCTGCCAGACCTTCACTCGTTTCGGATGTGGGCATCCGTCCGGATGATTCTCCCCTCGTGCGGGCGGTCAAGATTGCCGTAGCCTCGCGGCTGGCCACGCCCTCTCGAACCATCGACAATGCCACCGTCGGTTCTTCTCGAGTCATCTTCACGACGACCTCGGCGACTGTGGAGATTCCGACATCCCGATCGATGTATCCGGGTGGGCAACCCGGTGCGATTCCAGCGCCGCCGCCCATTGCGGCACAGCCGGACCGGGCGGCTCTGGAGAAGAGGGCGCGGGAACTGAAGGCCGAAAACGAGCGAATGCATGCCGAGGCCGAGGAACCGTACGGCGGCGACATCAGCGAGGATCAGGTCGATCAAAGGATGCAACAGATTCCGCGCGACATTGACCAGGTGCAGCCGCAGCTGAATCCGACGCCTCAGGCCAGCCCGACTTCGCTGGCGAATCCGACTCCTCAGGCGAAGCCTCCAGCCGGCGAGCCGTAGTCTCGATCAGACGCTAGTCCTTAACCAAGCGAAGTAGAGAGGCGAAGAAAACAGAAAAACTCGAAAAGCCCTGTGTTTCAATTGTTGGTGTCAACAAACGAGTGAAACATGGGGAGGGCTTTTCGAGTGAAAGCGATCGTACGCC
>JAJXWV010000022.1 GCA_021781455.1 Acidobacteriota bacterium
GGCTGCGGCGGCCAGATTCAGGACGTCACCGGACAGGAAATACACGACCACGAACGCCGCGCCGGCAAGAAGGAACAGGAGAGCTACAAGCCGAGCAGATGTATTCATTCTCGTGCCGCCCAACGGATCCGCGCCTCACCGGCCCGGCCCGCGACGCTAAAGTGTAGCGCACTTGGGAGGCAGGAACGAAGCGGGCCGGGTCCGGTGCAGGCGCTAGTTAGCCGACGCCCGGCCAGTTTGCTGGATCTTGCGCTTGGTGTTTGACGCCCAGGATGACCAGTTCGCCGCGTTCCTCAGCAAAGAAGACCGCGTACGGAAAACGGTGAGTGAGTGCCCGGCGGATTCCTGCCGAGATTTCTGGAAACGATTCAGGCCTCTCGGCGATGCGAGTGACCGCTTCCCGAACGGCGGCTCGAAACGCGATCGCCACGAGAGGCGATTTTCCGCGATACCAGACGGCCGCTTCCAACAGCTCGTCGCGAGCTTCCGGGCGTACGACGACCTTGCGCTTCAATCCGCTCCGAACACTTCGCGTTCGACCTCTTCCCACGGTACGGCGGTACTCGGGTCGGCACGATAAGCGGCGAGGCGATTTTCGAGCAATTGGATCAGCTCGTCAGAGACCGGGAGAAGATCCGGGTCTTCGAGAATTGAATCCCAGATCTCGCCGACCAGCTGGAGCCGCTCAGTTACGGGAAGCTTGCGAATCTCAGCGATGTCCTTCACGTGCAACAGTATACCGCGGCGGCTAACTAGTAATTCGATCTCACCGGCACACATGTACCGGTAGATGCAAGTCTGCTTCGGTAGATATCTACATCCATTCGTAGATATCTACTCCTCCTCGATCCACCCCGCAACTCGAGCCTCCAGACTTAGCCGGCGCACGGCGTCACCGCGCATCATCCACAGCTTCCGCTCGCGATTCCAGCTCCCGCCCGCCTGCTTCACCTGCTCCCTCAATACCACCTCGTCATAGCCAATCTTCACCAGGTAGATCGCGGCCGACGGCAGCCAGGACGACTCTTCCTCGATCAGCTCCACGGTTTTCAGTCGCTTTCGCGTCTCGCTGTCATAGCGATAGCGCACGCACACGAGCCTGTCGCCGTATCGGCTCACGAGCTTCTTCGTTCCGTTTGCGCCGGGTGCCAGAGTCAATCGCGTCCTCAGCATCGCATCCGAGGTTCCCTCGGCGGCTGGCGCGATGTCAATTTCGCCATAGCGTGGAGCCACGGAGCGGCGAAAGAAACCTTGGTGTGAGCTCTATCGCCGCTCCGCGGTTGGTACGCTGTTCAAACGCGTTCGATTCCCACGGCTCGCGCCGTAGGCCACATTCTTCCGCCGCTCCGCGGCTTCTCACCCGTCATTGCGCCACCCCGCAGCTCTTCGCGGTCATTGCGCCACCGGCAGCTCGACGAAGCTGGCCTCTCCCGGAGCGTGATAGATCCGCTGCACTGCCTTTCGATACGCGTCCGGCGGGGCGAAGAAGATGCTCGGCACGAACGTCTGCGGGTTGCGGTCGTAGAGCGGGAACCAGCTCGACTGCACCTGCACCATGATCCGATGGCCCGGCAGAAAGACGTGATTGGCCGTCGGCAGTGCGAAGCGGTACGGCAGCGGCTCGTTCGACGGAATCGCTTTCGCGGTTTCGAGGCTCTCGCGATAACGACCGCGGAAGATGTCCGCGGCGATCATCAATTGGTATCCACCCATCTCCGGCTGGGCCGCCACTTCCGGCGGATAGACGTCGATCAGCTTCACCACCCAGTCGGAGTCGCTGCCGGACGTCGATGCCACCAGGTTCGCAATCGGCTGTCCGCTGATCTTGACAGGCGTGGTCAGCACGTCCGACACGAACGTGGCCACGTCCGTTCGCCCCGACGCTTCGCGCTGATCGCTGACCAGCCACGTCCTCCACGCCCGCTGATCCGCGTACACCGGACGATTGATGTACGGCACCGGCTTCGCGGGATCGGAGACATATTCGTCGTAAGGCGCGTCCGTGGACAGAGGCGCCGCAAATCCCGCCTTCGCACCGGCCTCGAGGTACAGCGGCGTCGGCTTGATCGTGCAGCCGCTCGGGCAGCCCGCCGGCCACGACGGCAGCCGTTCCCACCGGTTCGTGCCGGTCTCGAACGCCGTGACCGGCGCGACGTCCATCGCCGGCGATCCGTCCTTCAGATAGTGATCGAGGAACGGCCGGAGCACGTTCTGGCGGAACCACAGTGCGGTATCGCTGCCGAACTTCAACGCGCCGAGGGAGCTCCCCTCGTGGATCTCCTGACCGTGGTACCAAGGACCTAACGCGAGGTAGACCATGTCGTTGTGTGCGTCTTTCGGCTTGATGGCCTTGTAGACCGCAATCGCGCCGTAGATGTCCTCCTGATCCCAGAGGCCGGCCACGAGCAGGGTCGGGACGGTCAGCGGCTGGGCGGCGAGCACCTTGTCGACGGCCTGCTCGCGCCAGAACGCGTCGTAGCTCGGATGCTCGACGATCTTGCGCCAGAAGCCGGTCTGGTCGAGGCCGCGCTGACGGGCCAGCTCGCCGGCCGATCCCGCTTCCAGGAACGTGTCGTAGTCGTCGAAGTGGCTGATGAACCACTTCTTGTCCGACTTGCGCGTCGCCTCCTGGGAGTAGATGTACGGCAGGTTTCCCTCCTGCCGGAAGGCGCCGTTGTGGAACCAGTCATCGCCCATCCATCCGTCGACCATCGGGTTCATCGGCACGGAGACCTTGAGCGCCGGATGCGGATTGACGAGAGCCATCAGCGGCAGAAAGCCATCGTAAGAGATGCCCAGGATGCCGACTTTGCCGTTCGACTCGGGGACGTTCTTCACCAGCCAGTCGATGGTGTCGTACGTGTCGGTGGCGTGGTCGACCGGTGTTGGATTGAGCGGCCCGTGAAGCGGCCGGTTCATCACGTAATCCCCCTCGGACCCATGCTTCCCGCGGATGTCCTGGACGACGCGAATGTAGCCGCCTTCCACGATGACGTCGGTGGCGTTGTCATAGCCCTCGAGAGTGGGGCCAAGGTGCGAGCTCTCTTCGTGCGTGGTGAGCCCGTCCGCGCCGTAGGGCGTGCGGGTGAGGAGGATCGGCGCGTTCTTCGCCCCTTTCGGCACGAGGATCACGGTGTGCAGGCGCACGCCGTCGCGCATCGGGATCATCACCTCGCGGCGCACGTAGTCGAAGCTGCTCGTAACCGGCTCGAACTTTTCCGGGATCTCACTGGGCAGCGCGGGGTAGGTGGCGGGTTTTGCCGCCGGCTTCTTCTGCGCCGCGTCCGCGCTCGACGGATGAGCGAGCAGCAGTGAAATCGCGATGGCACCGGCAATCGCCCAGTGCCTCCTGACCGCTCCGGATCTTCCTGGTCTCAGCATCGTGCACCTCCATGCGCAGTTGAGCAGGGGAGTGTAGCCGCATTGCGGGGTGACGACCCAACGGTCGCGCCGGCCGGCTCTCGTTATCATGCGGACGGAGGTCGGTGCCATGGCCATCACGATACGGCGCGCGGAGCAGCGGGATCTCGCAGACCTCGGGCGGCTCGGGGCGATGCTGATGCGCACGCATTACGCGTTCGACCGGCAGCGCTTTCTGGCGCCGGGCCAGGCCACCGAGGGCGGCTACGCCCGCTTCCTCGGCAGCGTCCTGGATTCCGAAGAGGGTTGCGTTTTCGTGGCGGAGGAGGAAGGCGGGAGGATCGCCGGCTACGTCTTCGCGGCGCTCGAGCCGATGTCCTGGAAGGAACTGCGCGGGCCGGCCGGCTTCATCCACGACATCCTGGTGCGCGAGGAAGCGCGAGGATTGGGCATTGCCGCGAAGCTGATGGAGACGGCGATGGAGTGGCTTCGCGAGCACGGCGCGCCGCGCGTCATCCTCTGGACGGCTGCGCCTAACGAAGGAGCCCAACGTCTCTTCCTGCGCCTCGGTTTTCGCGAGACGATGATCGAGATGACGAAGGAGCTCGAGCGCTGATGTTGTTCGGTGCAGCCCTGGCCTCGGCGCTGCTGAACCTCGCGGCCGAATATCGCGGACCGCGTTGGCTGGTGTACGTCACGAAGCCGCTCACGACCACGCTGCTTCTCCTGGCCGCCGCCGCGGTGCATGTCGGAGACCCACCGTACCAGATCGCCATTGTTGCCGGGCTGGCATGCTCGCTCGCCGGAGACGTATTTCTGATGCTGCCGCGCGATCACTTCGTGGCCGGTCTGGCGAGCTTCCTCTGCGCGCACGTGGCGTACATCGTCGCGTTCACCCGCGGCGCCGCGTTAGGCGCACGGCCGCTGCTGGCCATTCCTTATGCCGTGGCGGCCGCGTGCGTGCTGGCGCTCCTCTGGCCGCGGCTCGGCAGACTGCGCGCGCCGGTGGTCGTGTATGTGGCCGCTCTTGTGATGATGGCGTGGCAAGCCGCCGCACGCGCTGCGATCGACGACCGCCGAGCCGCGTATGCAGCAGCTCTCGGCGCGGCGCTGTTCGTCGTTTCCGATGCAATGCTCGCCATCGCTCGATTCCGCAGGCCATTCTGCGCTGCACAAGCCGTCGTCATGAGCACGTACGTCGCCGCGCAGGCACTCATCGCGTATTCGGTCGTGGCGACCGCCACATCCATGGCAGTGCCGTGAGGCTGCGCAGCAATTCCGCCTCCTCGGCACGGCGCAGCCGCATACCAGCTGACACGGCGGGCGAGCTCGTTCGTCGCGCGTTTGTCCCAAGACTCCGGCTCAGCGAACCTGCATCCTCACTTCGTCGCCATTGGCCCTGATCTCGGCGCCGGCGTGATCCGCGGTGACGGCCCAGTCGGCGCGCGCTTCGCCGTGCGGGGGAACGTCGAGGGACCGGCTGAGAGCCGTTGCTCCAGGCGATAAGGTCAGGCCTTCGACGTCGATCGACGGATGCACGCGCAGGGGCCGGTCGGTGTTGTTGTTGACGACCGCGGATACCGTGGCGCGACCACCCGCCACGAAGAAGCGCGGCGCCTCGAGGCGCACGAGCATCGGCATGCTTGTGCGTGTAGTGGTCGAGCCCATGCCGACCTGCGTCGCCGCCGTGACCGCGCGCGCCGTCGCGCGCCACGTCGTCAGCGCCTCGGGGAACTTCACGTTCACGGTCGCGACGCCGTCAGGTCCGGTCCTGACGTCGGGCTGCCAGAAGGCGGTCGAGCGGAAGTCGCTGCGCACGACGACCTCGATCGAGCCCGGCGCCTGAGGCGCCAGGGCGGGAGCCGCGGCCGTCACGGTGATCGCCTCTGCAACGGACGCGGACTTCGCCATTCGTGACGATGGAGCGTTCATCGCTCTCTGCTCGTTCATTCTGATGGTGCCGCCCGCCACGCCGCCCGCCACGCCAGCCTCGACGCCACCCTCGACCTTGTCCTTCGCTTCTTCGTCGCGCCGCGCATTGGCGAGGTCGCGTTCATCGATCAGCTTTCCATCTTTCTCGACGAGGGTGACGTATCTCTGCGCCTGGACGCTGGCCATCGCCTGCAGCGCCATCCCCGAGCGGTTCTCGAAGAAGAACATCCGCGGATCACCGGCGGGATCCTTCGAGATCGCGGCGACCGATTCGTCCGACACCGCGAGCGCCACCTCGGCGGAAACGGGCTTACCGTCGACGTCACGCGTCGTCACGGTCAGCGATCCTTCATCGCGCGGCCGGTACTCGTCGCGGTCGGCCTTCACGCCGACGTCGAGGAAATGGGCGACCGGTGGAACGACCACGCGGACCGTGTTCGTGGCCAGGGCCCGGTCGTAGACGCTCGATGCCGTGATGAAGAACGAGGGCGTGTGGCGGTCGTCGAGAGGCAGCTGCACGAGTTTGACCGTGCCGTCGAGATGCAGCACCTGCGTGTCGAGAATTCCGTCGGCCGATGTCGTGAACAGCACCCACTGCCCGCTTCCTGAAGCAGTTTCGTCGCGAACAGATAGCGCGTGTGCGCCTGATCCTCGGGCGTCTCGGCGATGGCCATGGCATTGGCGAGAACTTCGCGCGGGATTGCGTAGACGTTGATGCCGCTCCGTGGCATGTAGCGGGGCTGGGATGACTCCGCCATGCGGTAGACGATGTCGAGGTAGCGGCGGCGGGCGAGGGAGAGATCGGGACTGCCTGCCCACCATTCCAGCGCATCCTGGTAATGCCCGTCCGGTGTGCCGTCGGAGGTCCCCTGCTGCCAGGCAAAGAAGTCGCCTAAAGACTCCTGCGCCTCGGCCCAAACGCGATCGTGCTCGTCCCCGCTGTCGCGGATGAGGGCCTCGAGCGCGGTGCGTGCGGCGTCGCGGAGGGTGCTGTCGGCCGACGGGCTCGCCGCTGCCGCGCGCCACGCCGTGTCGGCCAGTCGCATCGCCGTCCAGCGTTTCTCGCCTGGATCTGCAGCGGCCTTCTCCGCCTGTTCGTAAAGGTCATGGGCGAGGCTGAAGGATTTCTCGGCGTAGCTCTGCTCCGCGCGACTCTTCAGCGCATCGAACGGAGAATCCTCCTGAGGAGGGAGGCCGGCGGCCGGCAGAAACGAGAGCAGCGGCAGGAGCAGGATGATGATGGTGCGCACTGAAATCCTCCTGCTGCATTAGACGCAGGAGGGGGGGGCAAGACACAACCGGTGGCGTCACGGGAAGGGTGAGTTAGGTCATCGTGGGCGTTCGGATGAGAGAAGGTGCGATCGTCCTTCCCCTCTCCGGTCGCAGGGCGTGCGTCCGCCCCGGCCCAGGGGTGAATCGCAGCGAGCAACGGGTCGGCATCTCCCGCACGATTAGCGTGTGACGCGGTGACGAGCGCCCATCGCGCTTGCACATGGACCTGACTGCGACGACGGTAATATCGTCGTGATATCCCGCAGCGCCGGCGAACTGCTGGACGTGATCGACGATGCGGCCGACGATCTCGCGAGCCGAGGCGCCGTTCGCGCTTATCGCCAGCGCGTCCAGCCGTGCATCGCCGAACTCCTCCTGCTGCGCGTTCATCGCCTCGGTCACCCCGTCGGTGCAGAAGAGCACGAGGTCGTCCGGCTCCAGCGCGATCGTCAGGTCGTCATAGCGGACATGGCGCCGAACGCCTGCCGGGAAACGGGGCCCCTGCACTTCGATGCGGCGGATCTCGCCGTGGCGACGGAGAAGAGGAGCGAGCTGCCCGCCGTTGGCGATACAAAGGGTGCGGTTCCGGACGTCGAGGATGGCGACGACCATCGCCGTGAACAGCCCGCGCGGCGTCTTGTCCACGAGCTTCGCGTTGATCCGGGTCAGGCTCTCTCCGGCTGAACGACCGTCGCCGAGCTCACCGCGCGCCGCTTCCCATGACCGCGAGCATGGCCGCCTTCATGGCCTTGCCGGCCACGTCGGCCACGGGCACCTATCCAAACGACGTCTCCAGCTGGGAAAATGTCGAAGAATGCCGGATCATTTATCTCGGGAATGACCAACTGCACGGGTTCGAAACGGCCGTCCTCGCGTCGCCAATGATCGATCGTCTTACCGGAGCCTGCATCGGCGTAAACGTCCGTACCACTCGAGCCACTTAAAACCCAAAGGTCACCATTGTCGAGTTCGGCGATGCGGTCTACACGCGGAGACGACAGGTGTGAGCCGGGCTTTGCGAACGGTTCGAACTCACCCGTAAACGTGTTTACAGTAAGCCCGATTCCACAGAGATCCTGCGGAACTGGATGTCGGTCGGGATCGTGGCGGATGCCGCGCTCCACCACGAGCCGGTTAAGACGACGATGCTGAGCAACAGCCTACGGACATTCCGCCGAATCAGCACTTTCACTCTCCTGAGCGAGAATCGCTGCCGAACAGTGGGCATGCCCGACAACTATCTGCTATCTGCTATCACTTTGGACATCCGCGCGAACTGGGCCTTCAATTGTCAAACCGCCTTAACCACCACCCGCGTCGTGTCGTCGTTAGGCGCGGTGCCATTGCGGAAGCGGGCGACCTCTTCGAGGACGGCGGACTGAATATCGGCAGCACTCCCGGCGCGATGACTGCTGACGGCTGCCGCCAGGCGCTCGTCGCCGAATTCCTCGGAGCGATCATTCATCGCCTCGGTGAGGCCGTCGCTGTACAGGACGAGGAGGTCGCCGCGATTGAGGGCGATCTCCTCGGTCGAACAGCTCTTCTCGAACGGCGCTTTCGCAGCGAGGCCGAGGGCCATGCCGGGGGTGTTGAGCCAGCGCACGTCGCCGGCGGCGGAGACGTGCAGCGGGGCATTGTCGCCGGCGCGAAGGATGGTGGCCGTGCTCTTCGACGAGTGAAGGCGCGCCAGGGCGAGCGAAATGAACCTGCTGCTCTGGGCGGAATCGTTGACGGTGGTGTTGAGCCGCGAGGCCACCGCGGCCAGATCCGACGAGCCGTCGAGCGTTGATTTCAAAGCTCCCTTCACCAGCGTCATGAGCATCGCCGCAGAGAGGCCCTTCCCGGACACGTCGGCGACGGTCACCGCCGCACCATCCGGCAAGGTGATGAAATCGAAATAGTCTCCCCCGACCTCGTGAGCGGGAGCGCAGGTTCCGGCCAGCTCGAATCCGGCCACGACCGGAGCCGCGTTCGGAAGGAGCCGCATCTGCACTTCGCGCGCGGCGGCAAGGTCCAGCTCGAGCGATTCGCGGTCGCGGACCTGCTGGCGGGTCAGGGCCAGGAGAATGTTGATCCCCACAGTGGTCAATAACCAGACGCCGATCGCACTCCCCACGACGACTGCCCCGCCGATGCGCCATTCGAGCAGGTCTTTCCATGCGGCGGAAAGGGACAAGAAACACGTCTCACAATGCTTCGCATCCTCGGCATTGAGGATGTGAATGACCGCCGTCATGAAAGTGAGCCATCCCGCGATGAACGGAACCGCAACGAGCGGCGTGGCCCAACGGAGAAGAGGGTCACTCGTTCCAGCATCGAACGTCCGCACGTAAACCGCACGGCCCGCCAGCCACCGCAGGAGTTATCCGTTCGATCGCAGGTTCGCGCTGCGGAGAAGCGCCCCGCGAAAGCGACGGAAGGTGGCCTTCTCTGTAGTTCGTCCGCTCCAACGTCGGCCGGTTACCGCCTCGACACGTGTCAGCACGTGCTGGACCGCCGGCGAGTTGGAGCGGCCGATGATGTCGAACGTAAAGGTCCGGCCATCGCGCGTTTCTACATGGCCAACGCCGAACAGGCGAGACGAGGCCACATACGTCAGGCCGGTGATCTGCGGAATCGGGATCAACTTGGTACCGCCGAGGGTCCGAAATTTCAGCACTTCGCGATCGACGTCGATCCGCAATCGAGCGGCATACAACCACGTCACAATCAACGGCATACCGACGCCAGCCAGATACCGCTCGTCCAGAGGAATGCCCATTGCGAACGCCATCAGGGGTGCGACCCCCAGGGGGATCACGAGGAAAAAGATGATGACCGGCCAGAACACTCTCCAGCTTCCGCACCAGAGCGTTGCGGGTTCGTGTTGGTGAGCTCGGGAGCGCCCGTTAGCGGAACGGATCTGAGCTCGGCATTCGATGTCATACAACCCCTCCTGACTCTGCGATCGGTCTCGCGTCTCACGTTGCGCGAACGATGACCAGCGTCAAATCGTCGTTCGGCGGCGCGCCGGAACGGAACGCTTTCACGGCGTCGACGATGGCGTCGCGAATGCCGCCCGCCGATTCTTCGCGGTGTGCGCTCACCGTGGATGCCAGCCGCACCTCGCCGAACTCCTCCGACGTGGAGTTCATCGCTTCCGTCACTCCGTCGGTGTAGAGCACGAGGACGTCTCCGGGATCGAGCGCGATTCGTTCTTCACGCGTCACCGAATCGAAAAGGGCAGCCCCGCCGAGTCCCAGGGCCAGGCCGGGAGGCGTTATCCATGACGGCGCGCCTGTTCGGCGGATCAGCAGTGGTGGATTGTGCCCGGCCCTCAGAATCGAGATCTCCCTCTCGGCGGCATGCAACCGGGCCACGGCCATCGACACGAACATCCTGCTCTCGGAAGAGGCGCGAATGGCCTGGTTGACGCTTCCAAGAATGCGGATGACCGATGCTCCCCCCTGCAACTGCGTCACGAGCGCGCCTTTGGTGAGCGTCATGAGCAGACCCGCGGAGATCCCCTTGCCGGAGACATCGGCGATCGGAATGGTCAGCTCGTCGGCGTGGCTGAAGAAATCGTAGTAGTCACCGCCGACTTCCTGCGCAGGAAAGCAATCCGCGGCGATGTCGAACCCCGGCAAGGACGGCACGCTCGCAGGGAGCAGCTTCCGCTGGACTTCGCGCGCCGCATTGAGCTCGGCTTCGATGGCGTCGCGACGCCGTTGCTGCAGGCCGGCCACGATGACGAGGCTATTCAATCCGAATGCGGCAAAGGCCCACGCGAATGCGATCCCTGCGATGAACTGCGGAGCAGGAACGAGCAGGAATCCCGACGGCACGCGGAACTCGGAATCGACTCCACTGGCGGCCAGCCCGAACCCGGCGCCGACGAGGAGGGCCAGCGGACCGACGAACGCCGCCGAAGCGATTTCGAAGGAGCGCCGAGCCGCAGGATCGAACAGGCCAATCCACGTCTTGCGCGGCCAGAGGCTCATTCGACCGATCCAGAGAGCGAAGCCAGCGAGGCTCTTCGCGCCGGAAGCGTCGCGAAGCAGGCGCACGTAGGCGCGAAACTCGACGCGCTGCTCCCGCCCCGACCACGGCAGTGATGTCGCCGCTTCGATCCGCGACAGCAGGCGCGGCAGCGACGAGCTCTTTACGTTGCGGCCGACGCGGAACGTGCCACTGCGCCCATCGCGGCTCTCGAGCACATACGCGCCGGCATGCCCCGCGGCCGCCCCGACCGGTCCTATGAGTCTCGGCAGAAAATGAATGGAGCGGATCGCGGTGAGCGGCAGTGCGAAACCCTCGATGGCGGTTTCGAACCTGATGGAGCTCCGGTCCACGACGAGCAGGCGCCTCCTCTTCAGGACGAGAGCGATCGCCGCTCCGACACTTGCGCAGAGGATCAGACCAAAGAACCAGCAGGCGACGGCGGCCGCGCGCGATGCCGCCGCGTTGGACGCTCTTTCGCGTTCCAGGCTCTTCAGCGCCGCAGGCGTGACGTTCGAGGCAATCGGGGCCGCGGCCTGCGCGCGCTGCTGCTTGAACGATGCATAGAATTCCCGGCCCACCAACGCCGAACCGGCGGCGAAGACAATCGACAGCGCCAGCAGCAACGCCCCAATGGCGTAGAGACCCTCGTTCAGGTCGACGCGAATTTCGGCCGAATCGCCGGCGACGACGGAACCTGCAGTCATGAAGCCTCCCCTGATCGCGTGATCACCATGAGCGTGATGTCGTCGTATTGCGGCGCCGTCGCGGCGAAGGCATCGACCGCCGCATAGACGCTCTCCACGATGGCCGCAGCCGGCGCCCGCTGCTGTGTCCGAAGCACTTCGATGAGGCGCTCGGACTCGAACTCGTTCTCGTGGGGGTCGTTTGCTTCCGTGACGCCGTCGCTGTAGAGCGCGAGGAGGTCGCCCGGCGCAAGGACGATCTCTTTTTCCGTGTACGGCCGCGCTGGGAGGAGACCGACCGACATTCCGGTCGCCTTCAGCTGCTCCACGCTGCCGTCCGCGCGCAACAGGAAGCCGTCGTTGTGGCCGGCGTTGACGTAATGCGCGTCTCCGGTGGCCGGGTCGATGGCCACGAAGATCGCCGTCACGTATTTGTTTGCCGCAGTGGAGGCCCACATCAGATCGTTCATGCGCGCCACGATCTCGGCGAGCGGACGCCCGCTGGAGGCCAGCGCGCGCAGCGTCGCCTGAAAGTTGCTCATCAGCAGCGATGCGGCGATCCCTTTGCCGGAGACGTCGGCGACGCAGAAGACGTGCTCGCTCCCGAAAGGCACGACATCGTAGTAGTCGCCGCCGACGTGACGCGCCGGCCGCGTGCGGGCCACCACTTCCATGCCGTCGAAGGCCGGCATGGCCGCCGGAAGCAGCCGCCGCTGGATGTCGGCCGCGAGCTGCAGCTCTTTCTCGAGCTTCTCTTTCTCGACCGTCACCTGGAAGTGCCAGGCGTTTTCGAACGCCACTGCCGCCTGGGCGGCCAGACCGGCGGCGAATTCGAGGTCGGTCTCCGAGTACGGGAGGTTCCGCGGCCGCTCGCCTGCAAGTGCCACCCCGATCACCGTCTCGCCCGAGACGATCGGAACCACCGCCGCCACTTCCTCTTTCTGCAATTGCTCACGCAGCGCGTCCGCTTCGATCTCCGCGGTCAGGCAGGGAGCGCTCATCGCGGCGATCGCTTCGCGAAGCGCGGATCCGTCGAGACCGTGAATCCCCTTTCGCTTCTCGACCGGCGCCGTGCCGTCCTTCCATGTCACGATCGCGTAGCGGCGCACCGCCCACTGTCCCGCCAGCGTCAGCGCCAGAAGGTTCGCGACTTCCTCGGGGTCGAGAGCAGAGGTGAATCCGCGACCGAGGTCGAGCAGCGTGCGAAGCTCGTGGACGCGCCGCTCCAGGATCTCGTTCAGCCGGGTCGTCTCGCCGTGCGCCTTCGCCGTGGCGATACCGCTCGACGCGATGCCGAGGAGGGCGTCGAGAAACTGCTGGTCCGCAGCACTGACCTCGCCCGCGGCCGGACGGCTGATGCCGAGATAACCGATCGGATTGGCCTGCTGCCCGATCGGCAGCAGGATGTCGATGCCGGCGCGCTGGACCGCGGCGCGATCGAACGACGCTCCGGAAACGAGCTCGCCTGCGCCGCGCGCGTGAGCGATGCGCAGCTCGCCCGCGGTCTCGATCGCCACGACCCCGCGGCGCACGAGAAAACGGCCCATCACCGAGCGCAGAAGGTGCCGGAGCAATTCATCGACGTCGAGTGCGCGCTGAAGCAATTGCGCCGATTCGATCAGCGCATCGAGGTGCGTTTCTTCGTAGTCGCCGGTCACGCCCGCCTCGTTTCCAAAGAATGTTCGACTGTCGTGACGGCATCGGAATCGACTCCGGCCGGCACCCAGACGAGGTGATCCGCCCCGCCGTACAGGGCAGCCATGTCCCGCAGCCGATTCAGCAGTCCGGCCCCGTCGGCAATCCGCTCTTTCAGATTCGGGTTCAATGCTTCATTCAGCAGCTCGGCCATCGGCGCACCGACCGCCTCGCGATAGTCTTCGGGCACGGTGGGACGTCCCGACAGAATCTCCACGGCCAGACGAACGGTGTCGTTGGCCTTCCAGGGCCGAGAGCCGAAGATCATCTCGTAAAGAACGATTCCGAATGCCCAGACGTCTGCGCGTGAATCCACCGGATCGCCGCGGAGCTGTTCGGGCGGCATGTACGGCAAGGTGCCCATGACTTCGCTCTGGCGGGTGACGGTTGTGGAGTCGAGTGCGCGGGCCAGGCCGAAGTCGAGAAGCACCAGCCGTCCCGAGGCGGTCTGCATCACGTTCGAGCTCTTGATGTCGCGGTGAATCACTCCGCGGGAGTGAAGCTCCGCAATGGCCGAGGCGAGCTCCACGGCGCCGGCATAGGCATGGCTCAACGTCAAAGGGCCCGTCTTGAGGGCGGCGCTCAGCGGCTGGCCGTCGAGGAGCTCCATGGCCAGGAACAGGCGTCCTTCGTGTTCGCCGCGCGCCAGAAGGCGGACGATGTTCGGATGCGAAATCGAAGCGACGATCGATCCTTCGCGTTCGAGTCTGCGGCGCGTTTCAGAATTCTGGGCGTCACCAGGCGCGAGCAGTTTCACGGCCGCCAGCGAGCCGTCGTGGACGTTGACCGCGCGAAAGACCTCCCCCATCCCACCGCCACCGATCCGCTCGACGATCTCGTACGCGCCGATGCGCTCGACCGACTCGCGCGCGATCTCGGCGAGCGGCCGTCGCGCCTCGGGCAGCGCCAGCCAGTTCTCCTTCTCGATGCGCAGTCCCCGGTCGGCCGAGCGTGAGATCGCGCCGCGATCGACCAGCCGCTCCAACCCGGCGGCGATCCGCTGCGGTGTCAGCGACAGCGGCGGCTTACCGAACGTGCCGACCATCTCGGCGACGAATTCGTCTTCGGTCTGAGGGCTTTCGTACCCGAGCCGCGCCGCGGCGACGAAAAGAAACCGGCTCAGCCGGTCCAGCTCCCGCCATTCCGCGCCGGCTTCGCTGATCATCCGCCACCGGCTCGCCTCCTGCGACTGCCACGCTCCTTCGAGCGCCACCACTGCCTGGCGCGCCAGCCCGAACGCATGCGCCAGATCGTCGTCATCGAAAGGGATCCCTCCGGCGCGAGGTCCGAGCGCGGCGAATCCGACGGCCGTGTCACCACTGACCAGCGGGATAACGACTGCGGCTCTCGACCGCCCGAGCAGGTCGAGCAGAGCCGGCGTCGTGTTCGGCGGCGGTGCCTCAATCCGGAATGGCGCGTCCCATCCGGTGATCACAGCCGACACGTCGGACAGCGATTCGAAATCGGCCATGCCGCGGTGCCGCACCAGGGGAGCGCGCCCGTCGCGAAGAACCGCGATGGCCCAGGCCCGGACGGCCCACTGTCCGGCCAGCGTGAGGCTGAGCCGCCGCACCACATCTTCCGGATCGACGATCCCGGCCAGCACGCGGCCGAACTCGATCAGAGACTCCAGCTGCTGGACTTTGCGATCCAGCCTGGCGTTGAGTTCCTGAAGTTTCGGGGAGTCCATGACCGGGAGCTTCGCGGGCTATTTGCGCAGGCGTTTGACCATTCGCAGTTCGTTCTTCTTGCCCGGCTCGACGTCGTAGTGGACCTCGTCCATCAGGGACTTGATCAGGCGCAGGCCGAGCCCACCCGTCTTCCGCTCCGCAGCGAGGCGGCGGATGTCCTCCTCGGGGATGCTGTTCGGGTCGAATCCCTTGCCGGTGTCGACCACTTCGATCCGCAGAGTCTCCTCGTCGAAGATCGCCCGGATCAGCACCTGCTTGGTGGCGTCGTGCTCGTAAGCGTGCTCGATGACGTTCGCACACGCTTCGTCCACGGCCAGCTCGAGCTTGGCGACTTCGGTGTCGTCGAGGCCTGCCTGCGACCCGATGCGCGTGACGAAGTCGCGAATCAGAGCCAGGTTGCCCGTCGAGGATGGGACGTTGAGAGCGAAGGTCTGCTCGAATGCGACCACATCACACCTCGCGCGTCGGCACTTCGGCAAAACGCTGCACGGCGGCCGGAACGTCGTCCAGAATGTCGTAAAGGGCAGGGAAACCGAGGATTTCGAAGACCTGCCGCACTTTCGGCGTCAGACCGCAGATCTTGATGTCCCCGCCTTTTTCGCGGATTTCTTCGATGAAGCCCATGAAGACGCCGAGACCGGCCGAGGAGATGTAGGTCAGCTTCTCGCAACCCACGATGATGCGGTAGTTGCCGGCATCCAGCTCGCTCTGGATTGCCTTCTCGAATTCCGGCGCGGTATGCGCGTCGAGAAAGCCTTCCAGCGCGATGACGCTGAGGTCACCCTCAAGCGACTTTTTGATTGAAAAGGGGTTCGCCATCAGCGCCTCCTGAGTGCGCATCAAACAAGACACGTTTTGTCTAGAATCGGACCACGGTGAGTATGGGACGCGTGACACGCTCGGTACGTGATGTCAAACACGTCGCCGAGTGAAAGCGCGTGGTGTGGGACAGGCTTTCCAGCCTGTCCTCCGGAGGGCGGGCTGGAGCCCGCCCCACACGGGAGCGACAGGCTGGAAAGCCTGTTCTACACGGGAGCGCTACCGGTTCGCCAGCTCCCAGGCCGTGGCGAAGGCGAAGCGGGCCACGCGCTGGATCTGGGCGGGGTCGACGCGATCGGCGGTGTCGCCGGGCTCGTGGTAGTCGGGGAAGAAGTTCCCGAAGAAGCGTATGAACGGGATTCCTTCGCGCGCGAACTCGCGGTAGTCGCTTCCGCCGTGCTTGCCGTCGGTCCAGTCGATGTGCATCGCCAGGGCGTTGCCGCGTGCGGAGCGGCGGAGCGCGGTCTCCAGTGCCGGCACTCCGCGCGGCACGCCCGGCTCGACGAAGCTCTCGGCGGAAACGCGAGTGAGGAACGCCTCGCCGTCCGGCAGGTTGCTGTCGGTCACGAGCTTGCGAATCTCCGCGGCGAGCCACGGGTGGGCGATCATGTCGAGGTTCAGGTAGGCGGCGGTGTGCTGCAGCGGCCAGCGCGGGTGCTTCGCGTAGAAGTCCGCACCGAGGTGGCCTTCCTCCTCGCCGGTCCAGAGGGCGAAGACGAGCGTCCGCTTCGATTTCACCGGTGAGGCGGCGAAGGTGCGGGCGATCTCGAGCAGTGCGGCGGTGCCGGAAGCGTTGTCGTCGGCGCCGGGGTGCATGGCGCCACCGATCAGGCCGAGGTGATCGATGTGTGCGCCTAACACGATGGCTTCGTTGCGGAGTGCCGGGTCGGAGCCGGTGATGACGGCCAGCACGTTGCGGCTGACGATCAGCGACTGGACGCCGGTCACGCGGATCGTTGCGATTGATTCCGTGCCTGGCGCCCGACGCAGATCGCCTTTGCGTGCGGCCTCCAGCAGCTCTTCGCCGACGACGGCGCGCGCCACGGTCCGCGAGACGCGCACCAGCGCCGGAGATTCCTGCGCCGCATCGCGGTCGTACGGCAGGAAGGCGCTCTCCGCATCGGCGACGTTCGCGGCCATCTTCGTGGCGAAGCCCTCGTCCTCGACCGCCAGAACGGCAGCTGCGCCGAGCTTCCGTGCGGTCTCCACTTTCGCGGTGTAACGCTCCCGCGGGCTCTTCGACGCATAGCGCGACACGAGGCCGGGTTTCTGCCACTCGGCGCCGGGTGGCACGCCCTCGAGGATCATCACGATGCGGCCGTGTACGTCGAGGCCGGCGTAGTCATCGCGCCCGAGCTGCGGCTCGCGGATCCCGAAGCCGGCGAAGACGACGGGCGCCTTCAGCATCTGCGGTGGCAGCGCCGAGAAGAGACAATCGACGCCTGAGGTGAACGTGCGCATCGCGGTCAGGTCGCGATCCCGACGCTCGATCTCGATGCTGCCTCCGATGCCGCTCAAATGGCGGAGCGGGACGAGCTGGAACCAGGTCGCCTCTTTCGATTCGCCTCCGCCGAACGGCGTGAGGCCCGACAGCTTCAGCGTCGATGCCGCGTACTCGATGGCGGCGTCGAGCCCGCGCGTGCCGAGAGCCCGCCCCTCCATCGACGGCGAGGCGAGGAAGGTCACGTGAGATGCCAGGGCTGACGCCGAGATCGCGCTCACGTTTCTGGCGAGCGGTTCGTCGAACGGCTCGGCCGGAGTGGGGAGCATGAAATCAGCGGCTGGCGTCGGAGTCTGCGCTGCGAGCTGCGTGCTGGCGCAAAAGAGCAACGCGAACGCGATGCGGGTAATGGTCACGACAACCTCCTCGACGATGTGGCGGACAGTGGGGATCTCAAACGGACTCAGACGAGCTTTTCTGTTAGTTACCCTTCTCCCCGCCGCAGCGGGGAGAAGGTGCCGAAGGCGGATGAGGGGTCCCTTTCGAGCGGACAAGACCCCCCGGACAAGACCCCTCACCCCGGCCCTCTCCCCGCTGCGGCGGGGAGAGGGGGAACAATCGAACGGTGTGCGGCTCTCACCGCAGCCGCGTTCACCGCAGCCGCTCCGTCGCGATCGTGACCTTCTTCAGGATGTCGGGCCGGATCCGCACGCCGATCCCGTTTCCTTCGGGCACCGAAATGAATCCGTCGCGATCGAGCACGATCGGCGGCTCGGCGATGTCTTCGTGGAAGTAGAGCCTCGTTTCCGAGGTGTCGCCGGGAAGGGTGAAGCCGGGAGCGGTCTGCAGGTGGATGTTGACGGCGCGGCCGATTCCGGTCTCGTCCATCCCTCCCGACCAGACCGGCACGCCGTGCGCGGCCGCGAACTCGGCGATGCGCAGCGATTCCATCAGGCCGCCGACGCGCCCCTGCTTGATGTTGAGGATGCGGCAGCTGCCGAGAGCGGCGGCGGCGCGCGCATCGGCGAGATCGTGGATCGACTCGTCGAGGCAGAGTGCGGTTTTGATCTCGCGCTGCAGGACCGAATGCTCATAGATGTCGCTGTAGGAGAGCGGCTGCTCGATCATCATCAGGTCGAAGCGATCGAGCTCGCGCAGATGGGCCGCATCGTCGAGTGAGTAGTCGCCGTTGGCGTCGACCATCAGCGGAAGGTCCGGGAAGCGCTCCCGCACCGCGGCCACCCTGTCGATGTCGGCACCGTGTTTGATCTTGATCTTCACGCGGTGGTAGCCCGTGGCCGCGGCCTTCTCCACCGCGTCGATGAGCTCGGCCACGGTCTCCTGGATGCCGATGCTGATGCCCGAGGGGATCGGCCGCCGCGGCCAGCCGAGCATCGTGTGCAGCGGAACGCCGTTGCGCTTCGCGATCGCGTCGATCACGGCGTTCTCGATGGTGGCCTTGGCCATGCCGTGTCCGCGGACGTGGTGGAAACGGCGATCGAGCTCGCCGAGTGTGATGCCTGGCTCGACGAGTGGAAGGAGAAACTCCCTGATGATCGGCAGCGCCGTGGTGGTCGTTTCGGATGCGTAGTACGGGTCGGGATCGGCGACGCATTCACCCCATGCCGTGATGCCGTCGCCGTCGATCCGCAGCAGGAGCGCCTCCTTGCACGACCAGGTGGCGACGCTCGTCGCGAACGGATGCACGAAGGGGAGGCGGACAGTCAGCAGCTCGATCCGGTCGATGGTGCCGATCGTTTCTTCCTCGAGTTTCGTGAGCATTAGAACCGGTTCAGGCATGGATGGCCTCTTTCACAGTCTTTTCAGGTGTCACGACCCCTCACCCCCGCTTCGCGGACCCTCTCCCCGCTGGCGCGGGGAGAGGGTCAACAACAATCAGCCTCAGTAGCGCACGATGCGCAGGACCGGCAGCGCTTCTCCGTCCACGGCCAGCGCGCGGAACCGCGGGTACTGGTAGATGCCGTACATCGCCGACGGCTCGAGGAGGAGCGCAGCCCGTTGGGCCGTATCTCCGGTGAGCGGCACCCAGAGCGTTCCGGGCGGCAGCTCGCGCGTCGCCTGCGGTTCCCGTCGTGCGATCTGGCGTCCTTCGTATCGCGAGTAGACGTCGTCGAACTCGTTTTCCAGACGCAGCAGAGTGCAGGACTCGGCGTTCACAGAGCGAGGAGCCGTCAGGCGCTCGTACGGGATGCCATGGCGGTCGAGCAGCGCCCCGATCTCGGAAGCGGCGCGAGGGTCGACCGCGTATGCGAGCGGCGTGGGGGCCGTCTTCTTCACGGCGACCTCCGTCATCATGTTTGCGGTGGCGATCTCGGCTCTGCGGCCGGTCGCAACCTCGATCACCGGGAAGTGCGTGACTGCGGCCTTCGGGTTCACCCAGAGATAGTTGATGGGGAGGAACGGCGGGAGCGTGCGCGTTCGGGCCTGGCGGATGGTGGCGAGATCGCCGGTGCGGCCGCCGTCGTCGCGGAGCAGATACCGGAACACGACGAGGTACGCGTCGACGCGATTGCCGAGCTCGCGCGGAATGGCCTCGTCCGGGCCGGCCGCGACCTCGACGATGAAGGACAGGCCGCCGTAAGTGCCGACGGCATTCATGGCCGAGTCGATGTCGGGTGCGGAGTGACGCTGCTCGTCGTCGGGCGGCACACCGCCGACCCAGTAGCGAAGGAATCGATGTCCGCTCTTCGTTTCCGCGTGAGCAACCCCGGCGAGCCGGCGCTCTGCTGCAGCCATGAGTGCGGGATCGAAGAGAGGATTGTTCAAGCTGTCCATGGTGACGTCGGCCCACTTCGACCAGCCGCGCTTCGCCCAGGCCTTCGGGTCGCGTCCGAACTCGTGACAATCGACGGCGACGTCGGGGCGCACGCGCCTGACGACCTGGTGCAGCGCGAGCGTCTCGGGCTGTTCGAGCGTGATGTGGTCGCGATTGAGGTCGGCGCCGGCGCTGTTGACGCGTGTGCCGGCCTCCGCGCCGTCGGGGTTCATCATCGGAAGAATCCAGAGGTCGACGTCCTCCGGCAGCTGCCGCGGATCGCGGGCGATGTCGCGGATCAGGTAGAGCAAGGCGTCCTTGCCGGAGATCTCGTCGCCGTGCTGCTGCGCGTAGAAAAGGATCTTCCAGGTCGGGTGATCGCCGCGCCGGAGGTGCACGAGGTAGAGGGAGCGACCGCGCGCAGTCGTCGCTTCGACGGAGACGCGAACCGGTCCCGTGCCGTCGACCGACTTCAGGAAGCTCTCCATCTCGGCATAAGAGATCGTCCGCGTCAGGGCGCGGTGATCGGCCGGCATGAACTGCGGCGCGAGTGTTTCTGCCGAGAGTGCGGCGGCGCCTGCCGCGAGCGCCCCGACGATCACGAACCAAGCCAATCTCTTCATCGTGTTCTCCGTATCGCAGATGGCAGATCGCAGATCGCAGATCGCAGGCGGATACAAACCTGCGATCTGCCATCTGCCATCTGCGATCTGGTTATTGCTGCGACAACCAACACCCAACATCAGAACGGCCCCCAGTGCACCAGCACGGGGGGAATCAGGAGAAGCAGGCTCAGGACGACCAGCGCGATCATCAGCGGGAAGAACCAGCGGGCCCACGTCTCCCACGGGATTTTGGCCATGCCCAGCACGCCCATCGTCACCGCGGACGTCGGAAGGATGGGATTGATGAACTCGCAGAGCTGGAAGGCGTAGACCATGGTCTGCCGCGTGATGCCGACCAGGTCGGCCAGCGGCGTCATGATCGGCATGGTCAACGCCGCCTGGGCCGTGCCGGAGTGGATGAAGAAATTGATGATGCCCTGGATGAAGAACATCACCTGCGCGGCGACGATGGCGGGCAGTCCGGAGATCGAGCGCGAGCCCCAGTAGAGAACCGTGTCGAGCACCGCGCCTTCGCGGGCGATGATCAGCAGCGCGCGGCCGCAGGCGATGATCAGGGTCACGCCGACCATGTCCTTCGCGCCGGCCACGAAGTTCTTTGCGATCTCGCTGCCGTTCTGGCCCGCCACGAATCCCATGAGCAGCCCCATGGCCAGGAAGAGAGCGCCGATCTCCTCGATGAACCACTGTTTCTCGAGGATGCCCCAGATGAGGGTGGCCATGCTGGCCAGGAACAGGATCAGTACGAGCGCTCGCCTGGCCGTCCACGGCTCGGCCTCGTCCTCGACGGCGTACGCGCTCAGGTCACGGGCGCGGTCGAGCTCGTAGACCGGGCTGGACTGCGGATTCTTCTTGACGCGCGCCGCATAGACCATCACCCAGGCGATCATCACGCCGGTGCCGATGAACCAGGAGACGACCCGATAGCCGAGCCCCGAGTAGAGCGGCAGGCCGGAAAGGCCCTGCGCGATTCCGACGGTGAACGGGTTGAAGAAGGCGGCGGCGAATCCGGCGGCGGCACCGAGGAAGGGAATGGCGGTGCCGACGATGGAGTCGTAGCCGAGCGAGAGCGCGAGCGGGACGAAGATGAGGATGAAGGGGATGGTCTCTTCGCCCATGCCGAAGATCGACCCGCCTAACGAGAAGATGATCATCATCACCGGGATGAGCAGCTTCTCGAGAAACGGCCTCGATCGCAGCGCGGCGGTGAGGCGTTTGATGGTGAAGTGAACGACGCCCGTTTCCTGGATGACGTTGAAGGAGCCGCCGATCAGCAGCAGGAAGGCGATGATCAGCGCGCCGTCGAGGAATCCCTTGATCGGTGCGATCATCAGCCATTGCGGGCCGAGGCGGACTTTCGCCACCTCGTGATAGGTGCCCGGCACCGTGATCTGCCGGCCGGCACGCTCGACGCGCTCGTAGCTGCCCGAGGGGATCACCCAGGACATGGCCAGCACGATCGCGACGAGCGCGCCGACGATGACGAGCGTATGGGGCATGCGGAACGTCCGCGGGGTTGGGAGCGCCGCTTCGGACATGCGTTGGATCTCCTGGCATTCGATTGCGGCGGGCCGCCGCTTTCCTGAGAACGAAGGGGTGTTAGAGCGTGGCCAGCAGGTCGGCGAGGAGCACGGCGCGCCGAGCGAGCGAGTCCAGGTTCAGGTATTCGCCGCGGACGTGCATGCCGTCGCCTGTCGGACCGAGCCCGTCGATCACCGGCGTATTGGCGGGGTCCGCGAGGAAGTTCGGAAAGGAGATCCCGCCGCGGTCGTGCTCGATCTCCAGGTGAAATCCGCGCTTGGCTGCAAGCTCGACCGTGCGGTGGACGAGCGGCAGGCCGGGACCGTTCGGGTCGACCGGCGGCACCTGCATGCCGATCGTGAAGGTCACGGAGACTTCATGCTCTGCGGCGATCTTCTCGGCGAGCGCCGTGAGGTCCGCGAGCACCGCGTCCCTGTCGCGGATCGACAGGAACCGCGTCTCGCCCTCGGCTACGGCCTTGTCGGAAACGACGTTGAGCTGCCGCGACGTGCCGAGCATGTCGTGGTGGCGCGCCAGGTCCTGAACGAAATCCGCTCCGCCGCCGACCAGCCGCCCGATGTTGACTGTCGGTCCGCCGCCGCGGCGGGAGAGTCCCTGTGCACGGGCACACCAGTCGGCCGCGGCTGCAACCGCCGAACGGCCGGTCCAGTAGGCCAGTCCCGAGTGCGCGGCGCGCCCGGTGACTTCGAGCTTCCATTCCGTCATTCCCCGGCGGCCGGCCACCAGCGTCTCTCCGTTGGCCAGCGGCTGACCCGGCTCGAGGACCAGCACCGCGCGAGCCCGTTCGCTCCAGCGGCCTGCGGCGTTGCCGGAGATCAAGCTCTCCGACTCTTCGTCGGGAACGAGCACGAGGAGCAGATCCGTGGGGAGATGCTGCTCGCGCGCGGCGAGAACGTCGAGCGCACCGAGGAGCATGGCCAGGCCGCCCTTCATGTCGAGGGCGCCGGTGGCAAAGAGCTTTCCTTCCTCGAGCTTCGGAGGGATCGCGGACAGCACCGTGTCCATGTGACCTAACAGGAGGAGATGCCGTCCTCCGGAGCCGGGGCCGCGAGCCACGAGCACGGGCTGGGGATGACCGTTCGCGTCCGTCTCCTCGAGGATCTCGACGCGCAGCGCGTGGCGCTCGAGCTCGGCCCGCAGGAATGCCGCCACACGGTGCAGGCCGGGGGCGTTGCCGCTCTCGGACGAGATCGCGCAGAGCTGCTTGAGCCGTTCCACGGTCGCCGTCGAGATACTGTCGAGAACTTCCCCTGCGATCGCGTTCATCGGCTCACCTCGCGCGGGAGTCTACGGAGGGACCCGCGGACCGGGTATGTCGACGGTCACTCTGAGAGGCTGTGCAGAAATCGCCGCGTCGCGGAGAGCGGGTCTCCAGACCCGCAGTCGGCCGCGGTCCCCGCGGCCGACTTCAATAATCGCCGCGCGAAAGTCGCCGCCGCCGACGCCTTCCGCCAGGCACCTTCTCCCCGCTCTGTTATGCGTCGCGGCACATTGTTTGTGAATCGACGCGGGGGAGAGGGCCCTCGATTGGAAAAGCTCGCGAAGAGCTGAACATCGAGGCCCTTCCTTGGGAAGTTACGTTCGTACGCTGCTGTTATCATGTTCGTACGAAGGGAGCGCGACTTGAGCAAAAAGTTGACGAAGACTGGGAACAGCATGGCCGTGATCCTCGATCGGCCTCTGCTCGATCAGACCGGCATCGATGAGACGACGCCGCTGGAGATTTCGACCGACGGCGACGTCATCGTGATCTCGCCCGTACGCGATGCCGCCTCTCGACGCAGGCTGCGTAAGGCTGTCGACGAGATCCACGAGTTGTATGCGGGCGCATTTCGCCGTCTCGCTGAATGAGCACGCGCTTTCTCACACTCGACGAGATCCTCGCCCTCCACCACGACCAGATCGTGCGTTACGGCGGGGCTGCCGGAATCCGCGACATCGCACTCCTGGAATCTGCGATCGGGACTCCGGCGGTCACATGGGCAGGCGAATTTCTCCATCCCACGTTGCCTGAAATGGCAGCCGCGTATCTGTTCCACATTGCGCGCAATCACCCGTTCGTCGATGGCAACAAGAGGACGGCGCTCATGACGGCGCTCGTCTTCCTGTGGCTGAACGGGCAGAGGATTCGCGCCACTGAAGACGAGCTCGTCGAGCTCGTTGTGGGCGTTGCATCCGGCAGAGTCACGAAACCGGATTCGGCGGTCTTCTTCGCCAGTCACAGGGCGAAGCGCTGAAGCGGCCCCCTGCGTCGCACCTTCACCAGCGCGGCTTGCCGTCCTTGTCGCGCACGGTCACGGTCTTTCCATCATGCGAGACCTCGCGGGCCAGGATGATGTCGCATCCGTTCGACTTCACCCGCGAGCCGACGACTCTGAGCGAGTCCCCGGTCTTCAACTGGATCCCCCGATCATCGAGGAATGACCGCGGGCCGAAGAACACCTGGATCTCGTTCGAGCCATCTTTCATGATCGCGAAGAAGCCCAGCGTCGCGATGCCGTCCCCGACGTAGATCGCGCTGCCGTCCAGCGTGACCTCGGTCGAGTGCTGATAGGCGGGAGTTGCGGCGAGTAGAGGAAGCGCCAATACGACCGCAACGAATGCTGCAGGGAGGAAGAATCGGCTCGACTTGACCATCGCGAACCTCCTTCGAACGCGAACGCAAATCCATATTCAAGATGCATCCGGAAGCGTCTGCGCGGTATGTCACCGATCACCAGGTGAAGGTGTTCTGCCCCTTTGCGAGGTCACGGTGGCAGGGCCGCTCGTCCCGCGGCGCGATGCGAAAAGTACGTAGGGACGCGCAGCAGCGCGTCCGCAACTCCCCGTGGCGGCCGCGTGGACGAGAGCTGCGGACGCGCTGCTGCGCGTCCCTACCCTCCTCACAGCACCGCGCGCAACTCGTCGAGGTGAGCGGCGAAGCGGTTCGGGTCGTAGGCGCTGCGGTCGCGTACGTCCACGAAGAGTGTGTCGATGGCCTTCATCATTGGGCTCGCCGCCAGCCGCGGATCGCGTCGCGTCAGAACGCTCGCCAGCGACTGCAACGCGAGCGCCACCTGCTCCGCGGAGTGGACGTCGGATCGCAGGATGAACTCGCGATCAGAAGCGATCGTGACCATCATCGCCCGGACGTCGGGCTCGTTCCAGGTGAGTGAGGCGACGCGCGGAATGGCGCTCTCGACGAGCTGCCGCGCCTCGTCAGCGGCCGTGGCAACCCCCGCGGGATCGTTCATGCGCGAGACTCGCGAAGCGACCCGGGCCACGGCGTCGTCGAGCTGGGCGCGCGTCGAGGGTGCCGCTTTGGCCAGAATCAGCCGCAGCACCGCCCAATGCTGCGGGCTCCAGGCGGGCAGTCCGGCGCGCTCCGGCCAGCCGCGCTCCTGCCGCCAGATGCTCGACGGCTCGAGGGCGTGATGACAGTTCGTGCAGCTCATGTCGGAGAACTCCGGCCACTTCTCGCCCCGGGCGTGACGCGCCAGGTTGTTCATCGAATCGCGAAAGGCCACGGCCTGACCGATCGCCCAGGCCGGCACGCCGTGGGTGTCGTTCGGGTGCCAGTGTGCCGGCATCGACTCGCTGTAGTTGTCGAGCTCGAAAGCGAGGAGCGGATGGCCCGAGGCGATCAGCTCGTGATCGACTTCCTTCTCTGCGCTGCCGAGGTGGCAACGGTCGCAGACGTGGGCACGGACGCGGATGTCGTGCAGATCGATCATGCCCTGAGCCACCGACTGCTGGTGCGTCCATCCCTGGTCGGTGTGCCGGGCGCGCCATCCGCTGGCTGGTCCGTGGCAGGCTTCGCACTGCACGCCATCCTCGGCATCGACCATGCCGGCGATCAGCTGCGCCGGAACGTTCGTCGAGTGACAGTCGAGGCAGACTTTCTCCTGGTACGGCTTCTTCTCGAGGCGCATGTTCCGGGCGATCCGCGCGGAGACGGCATTGAAGAGGACGTTGTACGAGCTCGCGTGGCGGTCGTTCCGCAGCCATGTGTAGTACTCGTTCTGCAGGACGCGCGTGGTCTGGAGGGGATGCGTGGAGCCATGGCATCCGGAGCTGGCGCAGGAAGCGACGCCGAGGTATTGGCCGGGGGGCGGTTCGGGAGGGGGAGCAGGGGCGGCAGGCTGAATGGGGGCAGGCTGGAAAGCCTGCCCTACACGGGGTTGCTGCGCCGCGACCGCGAGTGCAATGGAAGCGATGGCGATTCCGAGCCACTTCATTTCTGAACCTCGTCCGCTGGTTTCGTCGTCGGTGAGTCGCTGACGGTGTAGAGCTGGCCGTCGCGCAGATAGAGCCGCTGCATTTCGGGAAGGGTCATCGGCCGCGCGCCGATGCGGTTGAAGATCGAGACCTGGTTGCCGCTCTCGTCGACGGCACGGTCGCGATCGAGACCCTTGGAGATCGCCAGCGCCGGGCCGGCGGTGTGGCGCACCGCGATCAGACGCGGCGACGGCCGCGGGCTGAAGCCGGCGTAGGTTGGCGTCCACTCCGGCGACAGAAGCTGCACGACCTTCAATCCGCCCGCGCCGTCGGCGACATAGGCGAAGGTGCTGGCGTTGGTCGAGGCGACCTTCACATCGCGGGCATCGCGGATCCGGCCGCCCGCGTCGAAGGTCTGATCGACGAAGGGGTGCTCCGGCCGCTCCACGTCGACGATGACGATCCCCTGTTTGCCAGCGGCGATGTAGGCATAGGTGCGCGCGACATAGACGCTGTTGGCGTTCTCGATCACAAGCGAGGCGGCCAGCCGCGGATGGGCTGGGTCGGTGATGTCGATCGTGTGCAGGCCGCGCGCATCGGTGACGAAGGCGTAGCGGAACTGCACGGCGATGGAGGTCGGCTTGTCGATTCCCGCAACGGTGGCGACCACGCGCGGGGCCAGTGGCTCGTCGACGTCCACGATCACCACTCCGCGATTGCATCCGACGAGCACCCACCGGCCGGCGACGGTCAGCGTCGAGGCCCCGTCGAGGATTCCGCCGGGATTGAACGTCAGCGCGCGTTTGAGGAAATTGTTCGACGGATCGCCGTCGGTCAGCGTCGAGACGTCGACGAGGATCAGCCCCTCGTCGCGGTCGCTGATGTACGCGTACTTGTAGAGCGGATGGATGGGCTGTTCCTGATTCTCCGGAATCTTCCCGGTGACCCGATTGGGAGCCATCGGCATCGTCGTCGGAAGCGCGACGGCCGTGGCGAACTTCGTCTTGACGTACGTCCTCTGCCCGAGCGGCGAGACGGGCGCGGATACGATGCGTTCCGAGACATCCTTGTTGTCGATGTTGGCCACGTCGTAGACCGCGAAGCCCTCCTTGCCGTTGGCCGTGAAGAGATACTCGCCGCGGAGCTGGATGCTGCGCGCGCGGCCGTGGTGGTGAACGGCCTGCTGGAGCTCGAGATGGTGCGCCTCGTGCTGCCTGTAGAAATCGGGATAGACGATCCGGTGAAGGCTCGAGCCGATGACGGCCTGCGGCTCGTCCCACTCCGTCACGGCCACGGCCTCGAGCCCGGAGCTCCCTTCCGCCACCCAGGCATAGCGCCCGATGAGGTTGACGAAGTCCGTCCCCTGCAGGAGGAGCTGCGCCAGCCAGGCGTTGTTGTCGTTCGCCGCCGTGACGTGGCAGCTGCTGCAGCCCTGCGTCTCCGTGGCGCGAACGGTGTGAGGGACGTGCGGGTTGAAGGCCTGGCTGCTGAAACCGGGAGCGGAGATGGGCGGCTGCTGGATGTAGATGCGGTCGCGCAGGGCGTTGGTGGAGCTGATCACCAGCGCGCTCGACGAGCGGACCGGCGCGATCTTGTGGCCCTTGGTGGTGCCGTTCACACCTAACATGAAGGCATCCGTGCGGATGACCTGTGGGTTGTACGAGGCGTAGTTGCGCGTCTCGGTTCCCTCGTAATGGAGCATCGGGCTCTTCGCGTTCTGCTCCTGAGGAAGATGGCAGCCCGAGCACGACGTCATCCAGGACGTGTGGCAGGCGTAGCAGGTCATCTTCTGGTCGCTGTGGGCGAGATTCCCGGCCGGCACTCCCCAGGTGCGGCCGTCGCGCTGGATGGTCTTCGCGTACCGCGATTTCTCGCTGTAGTGAGGATTCCCGGGAGTGATGGAGTCCTTCACCTGCACGACTTCCCACTCCAGGCCCGGCGTGATCATCGACCGCTGATAGAGCCGGCCGGCGAGCCAGGCGAAGCGGCGCCGCCCATCCGGCGTCCGCGCAGCGGCCAGATCCGTGCCGCCGGGGGGCGCGGCCGGGCCGGAGGTGCGGAGATTCGAGTAGCCGTTGATGGTGCCGTGGCAGTCCTGGCACTCGATCTCGATGGTGTTGCCGTACTCGCCGTAGATCTGCCCGTTGCCGTGCTCGTCCTGCGAGAAGTGGCAGTCGACGCAGTGCATCCCCTTCTCGAGGTGGATGTCCTGGAGGTGAACGGCTTTCCTGAATTTCTCCGGATCGTCGAACGAGACCTTGTCGCCTTTCGCGTCGAGCAGGTTGCCTTTGCGGTCGCGCTTGTACACGGCCATGAAGTTCCAGCCGTGGCCGTGGTAGTCGGCGAACTGGGTGTTCTTCGCCTTCGCGTTCAGGCCGGACACGTTCTCCAGGAAGGTCGGATCGCTCCACAGCCCGCGCACCGCGGCGCCTTCGGGATCGCGATCGAGGCTGGCGCGTTTTTCCGCTGCCGTGGGATAGCGCTGCTTCTTCGGCCAGAAGAGCTCCGCGTCCGTCTCGTAGTCCCACATCGTGTAGCCGAGATAGGTGTTCAGGAACGAGTTCGGCTGGTGCATGTGGCAGCTCATGCACTGGCTGGTGGGAACTGCACGCGTGAACTGATGGCGGATCGGGTGGCCCTTCTCGTTCTTGGGGATGGTCGGATCGCCAGTCTGCGAAAGCCCCGTGTTGCCGGCCGCCGCGTAGCCGCCGGAGTGCAGCGCATCGCGGTCGTTCGCGTAGACGACGTGACACGCCGAGCAGCCGCTGGAGCGATAGTCGCCCGGATGGTCGTTGGTACCGAGAAACGAGAGGTGCGGATCGTTGAGGCGCGTCTTGTGGATGTTGATCAGGCCCGGCGAGATCCGGGATCCGGTGCCGCGGCCACGGTTGCCCAGTCGGATGTCCGGACGGCCGGGCTGGTCGTCGGGGCGCGGATTGCCGATCTCGGGCGGAATGGTGTTGTTGGCGATGCCGCCGCGCTCGAAGGCGCGGAGGTACTCGCCCGGCTGCATGATCTCCCACCGCGGCAGCGGCACCAGGCCGGGAAGCGCTCCATGAGCGATCTGTTGGGCGGTGGGAGGAAAGGCAGGCTTGATGGCCTGCGGCTTTCCATCGCGGTCGTAACTCTCGCCGAGAAAGGCCTGCTTCCGGCCGATGATTCCGTTGGCGTAGCCGGCGGCATCCCAGAACACCGCGGCCGTCGTCATCGTGCTGCGCGAGACCGCCGTGACCTCTGCCTGATGGCAGCCGCCGCACGTTTCCTGCGCCACGCGCAGGTCGCCTGGATTGACGAACTTCACGAACTCCGCCGGTTCCTTCAACAGCGCCGTGTAGCTCTCCTGCGGATTGGCGGAGCTCTTCCAGACCTCGGGATGCAGCGGCAGGACGTGCGCGCGCCGCATCGCCTCGACGTCCTGCCGCGACGAGGCCACCACGCCCGCGTCACCGCCGTGGCAATCGGTGCAGCCTAACTTCACCGCTGGCGAGGCGTGCATCGGCTCGACGCCCTCATGACAGCTCAGGCAGCCGCGGCTCTTGGCGTCCGCCTCGGCCTGCGTTTGCGAACGCAACGAGTGCTGAGTACTGAGTGCTGAGTACTGAGTGGGCGATGGCGCGGGTTGCGCGAGCGCCACAGCAAATCCCAGTAGCAATGCACTTCCGCCGATCAGTTCTTTTCGCATCTTCTCAACTCGTTATTCCCACTCAGCACTCAGCACTCAGTACTCAGCACTTCGAATCAGAAGGTCAGTGAAACGCTGGTGAAGACGTGGTAGAGCGTCCCCGTTTTCTCGTAGATGTCTTCGAAACCACGGCCGGGGATGAAGGCGGCCACGCCTCCGACGATGATCCAGTTGTTGCTCAGGAAGGGGCGATAGCGCGCGCCGAGGCTCAGGTCGGTGCCGAGCTGCTTGTGAATCGCGCCCTGAAAGAGGACGGCCTCGACCGCCTGGGGTGCATCGAGGCGAATGGCATTGACGTTGACCAGCGCGACCAGGCGCGGCGTCAGGTCGACATCGATGCCCGCGGTCAGGAGCTGGAGCCCGGGGTTGACGTAGTTCGGCTGCCCCTCGTCCTTGCTGCTGCGGAGCGAGGGAAGCAGGCTGTCGCGATCGACGAGGACGACTCCGGTGTCGGGCAGGCGGATGGCCAGGCGGTTGAAGAAGCTGAATCCGCCTCCGGCGAAGCTCGGAGCGTCGAAGATCGAGTCGAATCCGCGGGCCTTCCGATCGCGGGGATTGCGGTCGCCGCTGGCGTAGAAGAGGCCGAGGTGAGGGCGATACCAGTCGCGGTCGACGGAGAGATCGAGCGCCGCCATGGCCGCACCGATGCGCACGGAGTTGCCGCGGCGCAGATGGGGATCGGGGCCGGCGATCGGGTTCTCGCTGTCGCTGCCGAAGACGTAGTAGGCGGCCTGGTCGACGTTGAGGCGGCCGAAATGACCGAGGCCGGCTTCACCGAGGTAGGTGGCGTCGATCTTGTGGGGTGTGATGCTGCCGATCGGCGCGGGGCGGACAAGGTTTCCGTTGCGGTCGTAGGCGACGGGGCCGCCGTCGTGAAGCTGGTGGATCGAGAATTCCTGCGTGTAGCCGCTGCGCAGGAAATCCTGCAGGTAGACGTTGGCGACGGCCACCTGCTGATCGCGCAGCTCGCCGAAGCGGTTCAGCCCGCTGTTGGTGTCCTTCTCGAAGCGGTCGAAGAAGGCCAGATTGTATTGATATCGATTCGAGGCGTAGTTGCCGAAGAGCCGGGCACCGAGGTTCGTGTCGGTGTAGACGAAGCCGCGAAAATCGCTGGAGAAGGGCTGGGAGCCGACGCGCACGGAAAGGAAATCGAAGTTGGGGCTGAGGTCGCGCAGCTTGCGCTCGTAGAAGATCTCCTGCAGCGCGAAGTAGCCGTTGCTGCGCGAGGTGCCGCGTCGGACGTCCGGCTTGACCAGGGCGTTCTCCCCGACGGACAGGTGATTGAAATTTGCGACTACGGTGGCCTTCACCCGCTGGCGGACGGGCTGGAACGTCGTTTCGCCCTGGTAGAGGTCGGCCGAGACGATGAGGTTCTGCTCGGCGAGGTTCTGGTTGTCGCGGCCGAAGAAGCGGAAGCTCGAGGGGCGGACGCTGCCCACGCCTGAGGGCGTCGGCAGGGTGCGCGATTCCGCGAGCGTGTCGGAGATGCCGGTGAGCACGAGGAAGGTATCGTTGCCGCGGATCGGGTAGTCGCCCTTGAGCAGGTTCTTGTTGTAGGGATCGAGCGTGGCGCCGCGGCTGCCGATGCGCCGCGCCCGCGGGCTCTCATCGAGCTCGTAAGGCGGTGGAACGATGCGCCAGCGGTCCGCCATCTCCTGGGTCGCTCCGGGCCCGGGCGGCGTTTCGGCCGCCCCATAGGCCGGCTCGACGGCGAAGGGAGACTGCCGCGACACGTTTCCCGGAAGCTGCACGCGGGCGAGCTGCGTGGCTTTCGCGCCGCCGATCGTGACCTGAAGGTCGTAGGTGCCGGTGGGGAGCGGCTGAGCGAACGTCACTTCCCACGTCTGGTCGATCTCGACGGTGCCCGTCGCGGACTTTCCGCCTAACGTCGCCGTCACCGCCGTTCCGGGCGCCAGGTCGGTCGTTCCGGCGACGGTGAACGGGACCCGGTCGACGAAGAGCGGCTGATCCCGATTGATGTGCACCTCGGCGGCTGCGAGCGGTAATGAAAGCAGCAGGGCCAGGACCGCTGCGCTGAACGCATGCCCCCTCACCCGCGCTTCGCACACCCTCTCCCCGCTGGCGCGGGGAGAGGGAGAACACTTGCCCGCTGTCGCCAGATGCCGCGATCTGTTGCCCCTCGCCCCGCGGAGCGGGGAGAGGGTGGCCGAAGGCCGGGTGAGGGGCAGCGCCAATATGCGCGTCAGTGGCACGGCCCGCCTCCGCATTCCGTCACGCCTTCCGGCTGCCGCGGGAACTTGAACATCGGCAGGCGCACGCCGCCTAACTTCGTCTGGTCGGCCCAGATCTTCGGATCCGGGAGCAGTGGGCCCGCTCCGCCGACGGTGACGTAGTCGTCCTGATCGACGCCGTCGCCGCTGATGCCAAGTCCTCCTACGAGCTGGCTGCCGCGGTAGAGCGGCGTCGAGCCTGGAAAAAAGACGATTCCGTTCTGATTCTGGTTGGGGGCCTGCGAGCCCTGCGTGCAGGGATTGGCGAGGTCGTCGACGAACAACCTCGAAAACGGACCGGGCGCGACGCCGAACGCCGCCGAGTCGATTCCGGGCGGATAAAGCGGCTGTGCACCGTAGCCGATGGTCCGGTTCGAGACGGCGGAGCCTGGCGGGACGCCGGGAAGGTCGTCACGGGCGGCCGGATCGCTTCCGCTGAAGTAGACGACGTTGCGCGCCTTCGCCACCGAGACGTCGATCGAAAAGACCGTGGCGTCGGGCATGCGGTAGAGCGCGAGGATCGATCCGTCGACATCACCCACGGCGATGACCATCCGCGCGTAGCTGTTCAGCGGCAGCCGGATGATGGCGCGCGTCTTCTTGGCGGTGGCGATCGCGCGCTGTACGACGGCGTCGACTTCGCCCTGCGACAGGAGCGAACCGGCGCGCGGGCCGGCGAGGTATCCGTTAGGCGCGCAGCCGCCGTTCTGCACAAGCAGCGTGCCCTCGGGGCTTCCGGGGCGCGTTCCGGCCGGCTGCTGCAAGCCGTTCGGGACTCCTCGTGAATCGAACGTCAGCTTGAGGTCGGGTCCGAGGAACGGCAGGCGGATGCCGCCGATGAAAACGTTCCCCGGCTCCGGGATCGGATAGAACGGCACGGGCGCGATCGGTCCGTTGCCCGATGCCAGCGCACCGAACGCGCCCGTAACCGCCGCGAACTCGGCAAGCTGTGGATCGCCAGCAATGCCGGCTACGCCGATCCCGCCGATAAGCTTGCCATTCGAGAGAACGCCTTCCGCAACGCGGTCGAGGCCCGGCGGCACGATTCGATACAGCGGAATGCCTCCCGCATCGACGCTCGACGGATCCGTGTCCTCGGGCTGCTGCTTTCCGGTCACGATCCCCGGACCGCATCCGGACTTGTCGAACGGCGTGCACGGTTTTCCGTTGACGGATGTCGCGGGCGCGATGCTCAGGCCCGAGTTGAACGGGACGTTGAGGCTACAGCCGCGATTTGTGTTCTCGATGCCGTAGAGCGGCGCGTTCGGCGCGTCGATGACGCCGGGCGGGAAGTGGATCCCGCTGATGAAGCGCACCGTCCGCGAAGACAGCGGTGCCATGTCGTTGCTGAAGTACGCGGCAGATCTTGCCAGTCCGATGGCGCGATCGTCGTTGGCGGGATCGGCATTCGGCTTCCGGAAGACGGCCAGAGGGGTTCCCGCGCGATCAACCACGGCCACGGTCATGGTGTCGCTGTCGAGCGACGCGGCTGCGGCAGCGATGATCAGGTCGGTCTCGATCGGGTGGAGCGCATCGAATGCGGTCACCTGGGCGTTGCCGACCGCGCCCTCGGTGCATTGAACGGCACCATCGCTCGGACGGGGAATTGCGACCGCCCGTCGTGGGCCGCCCCGGGCCGGTCCGCCGCCGAGGAGCACGAACACCGTGAGCGCCGGGGCAATGACTCTCGACTTCATGTTCACTCCCGCTCAGATCTGGTAGACGAAGGTCGCTGCGTTGTCGCCGATGACGAGGACGTCGCCGCGCTTGAGCTGCACTTCCGTGATGCGCTCCCCGCCCGCTTTTCCGAGGAACGTCCCGTTGGTCGAGCTCTGGTCGATGGCCCACACTTTTCCGTTGCGTGGAACGATGCGCACGTGGCGCTTCGAAACGCGAGTGTCGTTGATAACGACGGTGGAGAGTGCCGGATCGCGGCCAATGTAGAAGCCCTGGTCGTCGATGATGAAGGTCTTTCCCTCGGCGGGGCCGGCCGTGCAGCGGAGCATGCCGTTCCACTGCAGCATCTCCGTCGGGGCAGCGGCCTCCGGTTGCAGTGCCTCCTTGCGCACCATCTGCGTTGCGTCGATCGCCGGCGGGGTGGCGAGGGGTGGGGCAGGGGCAGGGGCAGGGGCGGGGGTCGGTGTCGCGGCGGTGGTCCGCAATGAATCCGGCGTGAGCGGCGGAACGTTCACGGCCGCAGGACGCGGCGCGGCACGGGATGCGGCCGGCGATTCCGCGCGGACTGGCCGCAGACGCTGGTAGAGCGCCAGTCCGACGGGGACGAACACCACCAGCAGAAGCAATCCGATGAACACGAGCAGGATCGATCCGAGCATTCCCAACCCACCTTCCATATCGGCGCGCACGGCGCCGCCGCTCAGCGAGGCCAGGGCGACCTTGGGCATCAATTGACTGGAGCTTCCATGATAGCCGTGGCAGAGGACGCAGTTGCTGGAGGCTCGTACTGACAGGCCGGCCGTCCGCCGCTCGCCATGACAGTCGGTGCAGGCGCCGCGCAGAGGCAGGAGCACGTCCGATGTGCGAACGCTCTGCCGGGCCGCGGCGTGACAGGTCTCGCACGCCAGCTCGCGGTGCGGTCCGTGAGAAAACTTAGCCTTCATCCATCGCGTCGGAATGACCGGCGGGGTGACGGCCAGGCGTCCGCCGGCTCGTCGCACCTCATGGCAGACGCTGCACTTGACCTTGATGACCTGTTCGGCGGCGAGGACGGCGCGCTCGTCGTTCCCTTCCGGCGGACGCTGGGTGAGGATGCGCCGCACTTCCTCCGGCGGCTTGCCGGCGATGTCGCGATTGCCGGAGTACGTGGCCAGCACGAATCCATAGACGAGTGACGGATCGCCGCCGTGCGGAACTTCGGCATCGGGAAAGGCGGCGTCGAAGGTCAGGCGGTGGCAGCGCTGGCAATCGGTGGCGAACCGGATCGGCGCCGGATCGAGCTTCCCTTTTGTCTCCACGAGGCGATGGCAGGACGTGCACGACAGCACTTCCCGCCGGCCGTTGCCGTTGAAGACGCCGCCCGGCTGAAGATGCAGCCGATGGTTGAGGCGCAAGGTGTCCCGGTCGGGCGGGAGCGCGAAATCGGGATGCCTGGGGCCGAAGGCGATGGCGTTGGCCAGCTGCGTATGGCCCGTGGCATGTGCGGCAATGTTGGCGTGGCAGGCCACACAGCGGCTGTCGGGAATGGAGGCGAGAGTCGTCGCACCGCGATGCTCGGCATGGCAACTGGCGCAGGGCGGCGGCGCGACCTGCTTGCGCGCATGCACCATGCGGCCGTGGCAGGTCTGGCATCGCGCGTCCGTCACCCCGCGCCATGGATCGTGACAGGCCCTGCAGTCATTGGCGATCGACTGGCCGCGGTCGTTGACGGCTCGGGCGTGGGCCGCCGACACGCTGCCGGGAGCGAAGGCCGCCTGCTTCTGCGGCCGCGTCACTTCTCCGATCAACGTCAGGCCGGCGATCAGCACGAGAGCGGTGAGGGTCGTCTTGGTCAGGTACGGCCGGCTGAGCTGGAAGGCGTTACGGTAGTCGATGCGCGGCGCCTTGATCGTTCCTCCCGCTGGCGCCGCGGGCGCCTGTTGTTCCTCAGGCTCATCGGACGCAGCCTGACTCGCGGCCGCCGCGGTCGAGCCGATGCGCATGAACAGCGGCTGCCCCGGCTCCGCCATCTGAACTTCGATGCGCAGGTCGCCGATCTCGATGACGTCGCCCTTCGAGAGCGGCGCCGCCTCCACCGGCCGGCCGTTGACGTAGGTTCCGGTGATGCTTCCTCGGTCGGTGATCGCATAGCCGGCGGGAGTCGTGTCGATTACCGCGTGATCGAGCGCCACGGCAGGGTTCTCCGACCGAACCTCCGCGCGCGTTCCGCGTCCGATGCGCAGCACATCGCCGCTGACCTCGCTCAGCGAAAGCCCTCGCCCCACGGCGCGCTGAATGAGGAAGCTCATGCGCTTCTCCGGGAGTGCGGGCTTCCAGCCCGCCTGTTGCCGGGCTTGCAGCCCGGCGACTGCTTGAGCAGGGCCCGCCGTGAAGCGGCCGGGCAGGATGCCCGTCCGCCGGCGGGCTGGAAGCCCGCACTCCTCATCGCAACCTTCCGTAATAGAAGACCGCCACGACGTGAACGACGGCGAAGAGCAGCAGAGCGATGGTGAACGGGATGTGCACGTACAGCCACGCTTCCAGGACGTTCTTGTACCGCTGCTGGTACATCAGGCGGATGAGCAGCTCGCTGCGCTGCCGCGAGACGATCAGCAGCTGGCGCAGGTCGTCCTCCTCGTTCTTCGGAGCGAGCCGGAGCAGGTCGGTCCAGTTGCCGGCGTCGGCCGCAGCCGGGCGGCGGCGGGTGAACAGGAGGCGCCATCCGGCCAGCCATCCCGGCGCGGAAGAGGTCATCAGCTGTTCGTGGATCCTCTGAAAGGCGGCCGACTTTCCCGAAGCGATGCGCGCCATCTGTTTACCGAGCTGGTTGAGCTGCTCGGAGAGCTCGCCGGCCGTGAGATCGCTCTCCACTTCGGTGAGCAGCCGCGGCACCGTCGCGTAGAGGACGGCGCCGAAGATGCCGCTGGCCACCACGATGACGACGAGGATCAGAGTGGTGACGGCGATGCGGTCGTTGAAGCGGCCGCCGGTGTGGTAGAGCAGGATCACCAGCACGAGCACGCCGAGGTAGATGTGCGACTGGAGCCACTGCTCGAGAGTGCCGAAAGTCGATCGATACCAGCGCTTGCGGATTCCGAAGAAGGCCAGCAGCAGGATGAGCAGAGATCCGAGGATGCCGTAGGTGATGCCGAGCGGTGAGCCGCCATGCGGGAACTCGCGCGCGGCGTCCCAGAAGTACACCGCCGTGGCTGCGAAGAGAAGCAGCAGGACAATGCGGCGCCACAACACGCCGCTGTGCGCTACGGGCATGGCTCGAAGCCGCTCCTTGTAAGAATCTCGGCTACGACGGTGAATGCACCACAGAGGCACAGAGACCACAGAGAAAAGCCAGGGGGCCTCTGTGCTCTCTGTGCCTCTGTGGTGAAAATCCGCGATCGCAATCGCCTCATCGTTCCCCCCGGCTGATCACGAGCTCTTCGAGCGTGTCGCGATACTCGGACGGCGTGAGGCGGATGGCCGCGCCGGTCGGGCAGCTGCGCACGCAGGCGGGGCCGCCAGTGATCTCGCGGCAGAGATCGCACTTCACCGCCACGGTGCGCTCGATCTCCTGCTGCGCCCCGTCGCCGCCGCCGAAGAGTGAGCGCACCCACGAGAAGAGCGTCTTCTTCGGCTCCTTGTGGACCATGAAGATGTTTCCGTAGGGGCAGTTTCGCTCGCAGTTGCCGCAGCCGATGCAGTTGCTCTTGATGTAGACCTCGCCGCGGGGATCGCGGACGATGGCGTCGGGCGGGCAGTCCAGCATGCACAGCGGGTTCTCGCACTGCCAGCAGGAGTTAGGCGCGAGCAGGTTGTAGAAGCGGATCCCCGTCAGCGACAGGCGGGCGTGCCGGTCCTCGTGCACCCCTTCGCAGGCGTGAATGCAGTTGCCACAGCGGATGCAGCGGTGCTCATCGATGAGCAGCGTCTGCGTACCCATGACCACTTCCTCGCGGATGAGGTCCTGGAGGATGTTCCCCGATCCGGGAGTGGCCTCGGCGACGAACCCTGCGATGCGCCGCTCCTCGAGCTTGCGCAGAGGGGCCTCGCGCAGCTCCGGATGCGCGCCTAGGAACCGGTCGAAGTCCGCCTTGGAAAGCCTGATCAGGTCGGACGGGAAGATCGTCGTGACCGTCGCCGTGCGCTGCGAATCGGAGAAGAGCGCCGCCTCGCCGAAGAAATTGCCGGCCACGAGATAGGAGAGGACCACCTCCTTCTCACCCGACTTCTTGGAGATCTTCACCATGCCGTTGCGAATCAGGTAGAAGGCGTCCGCGGCGTCGTCTTCGCGAAAGACAACGGCGTCCTTGCCGACGCTCTCCACGGCGGCACGGTCGATCAGCTCGCCGAGCTGCGCCTCCGGGACTCCCGGGAAGAGATAGCCTCCGAAGGCTCGGAGCATGAAGGCCTGATCGACGAGGGCGCGGGCTCTCGGGGCGGTCGCCAGCAGCTTGAGGATGGCCTTGCGCGGGATCTCGATGAGGAGCGTCCGCCCGACGGCCTTGGCCGTGGCTGTCCGCCGCCGGCCGGAGATGAGGCTCATCTCGCCGAAGAAGTTGCCGGCGGTGAGCTCGGCGATCATCCCCTCGACGGCTGACTGCTCGGTGTGTTTCCACAGCTCCACGCGGCCGGCGGCGATGATCAGGAAATCGTTGGTGTAGTCGTTCTGGCGGATGATCGTTTCGCCGTCGGCATATTCGCGGACACGGGCAGCGAGGAACGTGTCGCGCAGCTGCTGCTCGTCCGCGGCGGCGAGCAGCGGCACGCGGCTGCGCAGAGTGCGGATCCGCTCGGACACGGGACCGTCCCAGAAGGTGAGCCGTTCCTTGAGGACCGCTTCGTCGGCGGGCTCGACCTCGCGCCCCATCAGGTGTTCGACGACCTCGTAGCCCTGATTCATGCCGAGCTTGATCAGGTCGCGCCCGCTGGCCGCGCCGATGAGGAAGAGTCCCGGCACGGCCGACTCGTGGACGGGACTGAGGACCGGGCGCGCCTCTTTCCCTTCGCCGCTGTAGCGGACGCCGATCGACTCGAAGAACTTGCGCGGCGGATCAGCGCCGAGCTTCAGGAAGATCAGCTCCGCGGGAACGCGCAGCGGCTCGCCGCGGACCACCAGGTCGGCGTATCCGGCCTGAACCTGCTTGATCCCGGCGTTGAAGTAGACCGTCAACTGTCCCCGTGCCTGCCGGGAGAGGATCTCCTTGGTGAGGATCTCGTTCGCTCGCGTGATCTCCGGCCCGCGTACGATGAGGCCGACGCGGTTCTCGTCGGAGATGGCGATGGCGATCTCCAGCGCCGAGTCGCCGGCGCCGACCACGAGGATGTCCTGATCGCGATGTTCGCTGGCGTCGGCCAGGCGATAGAGGACGTGGGGGAGGTCGTCGCCCGGCACGCCCAGTTTCCGCGGATTCCCCTGCGTTCCCATCGACAGCACGACGGACTTGGCGTCGATTTCGGATCCGGCTGCGGTGCGCACCCGAAACCGTTCCTCTTCGCGGCTGATGGACTTGACCTCGGAGCTCAGCCGGACGTTCAGCCCGCGCTCGCGCACGTGACCGTCCCACCCTTCGAGAATCGATTCGCGCGATCCCGGCTGGAACGGCAGGTCGCCGCGCGCCGGAATCATGACCGGCTCGGCCATGACGAACTTGCGCGCCTGGTAGTTGTAGATGGTGTCGGCGAGATGATCGCTGCGCTCGAGCAGCACGTACGACAGGCCGTTGGCCTGCGCGTGTGAGGCCGCCGCCAGCCCGGCCGGCCCCGCCCCGATGATCGCGAGTTCAAACGATTCCATTCGAGCGCCGAGTCACCGACGTCATGCAGGCGCAGCAATCGCCGAGCGGCGAAGCATCCGTTCGCGGCTCACGGCCTCCAGATGTGAGTGACAGCTAATGAGTATCCGATGAAACGGTGTCCGAGTGTGAGCTGGATTACGAATGCCCCAGATTCGTAGCGGTCGTCTCGCCGGCCTTGAGCTCGGCAGCGAGATTGAAGGTGAAGACGATCTTGCCGAGCCGGACCATATCGTTGTCGGCCAGGGCCACGGCCTGCTTCACCGGCTCGCCGTTGACGAACGTGCCATTACGGCTGCCGAGGTCCTCGATCGCAAATCCGTCGGGAGTGCGCGAGATGCGGGCATGCCGCGACGAGACGCTGGCGTCCGGTACCACGATGTCGTTTCCCGGTTCGCGGCCGATCGTGTAGGCGTTGCCGACGAGTGGATGGACAGCCGCGTCGGTTCCGGCGGAGGTCAGGGCACCGGCGCGTTTCTTTGCGGGCCCGGTTTTCTCCGTTGCCGCGGGCTCGGGAGCAGGTGCCGGCTGAGGCGCGGCTTCCGGCGGTGCTGCAGCCGGCCGTTGGGCTCCCGAATCGATGCGCAACAACAGTCCGCTCGCTTCCAGGGTGCGAATGGCCGCGGCGAGCTCCTCGCGTGTGGCCCCACCTTCGGCCATCAGCTCGCCGAAGGTGCGGCCGCTGCCGATCCGGAACAGAAGCTTGAACTGCTCCGGCTTGAGGCTGATCTCCTGGCCCGCGGGGGCATCCACGACGTGGAAGCGCGCTTCGTCGGGAAGAGTCTGGGCGATGACGATGCGCCGCTGGGCCTCTTCGAGAATTGCATCGATCGGGTGAGGCTTCTCCGCCGCGTTGGCCGGGAGCTCGACGCCATCGAGAAACGTGAACGCGGCCTCCTGGTCGAAGAGGGAGGCCACGATGGCGACCACGTCATTCCCTTCCGGCGATTCGCCCCAGACGACGAATCCGTCGCGAAAGAAGAGGCGCGCCCGCCGCCCTTTCATCTCCACGTCGAGCGTGCCGCTGTGCCGGTGCTGGGCGAGGAACGACAGCAGCTGCTCCGGCGGAAAGTGCCGCAGGCTCCCCTGCAGGATGACGAGCATGTTCCAATTTTAGCAGTGAAGCCGCCCCCGTCACTCGGACGTGCGCTACGTCGTGGCTGCGACCGGCTGGGCCGCCGCCGCGACCCGCTTCTTCCCGCTCACGGCCAGCCAGACCAGGACGGCGATCGCTACTGCGAGCAGGCCGATTCCCAGCAACGGGCGGTAGACGATCCAGGCCACGGCAATCGTCGTGGTTGAAAGAACGATCGAGATCACGAACGCGAACAGGCCCGTGCCGAACGCCATCAGGCTCCCGACGAACGGGACCACGTCGCCGAGGACCGAGATGGGGCGGAAGAACAGCAGCAGTCCGAAGAACATCAGGAAGAAGCCGACAGCGCGGAGAATCCAGGTCAGGACGGTGTTCTGCTTCAGCGCGCTCTCGAACATCGACTGCGCCGTGAACACGCCGGTCTTCAGCATCTCGATTTCCATCCCCGTGCTGGCCCGGTACGGCTCGAACGAGGTGCCGTTCTGTTTGGAGACGACACTCACGTCCGACGGGAGCACCGCGCTGAAGGCGATGCGCGTGTCGCCGATCTGCGGATTCGCCGGGTCGCCTCCCGCGTAGAAGGAGCTCTCGTGAACCTTCAGCGCGGACTTCATCGCGTCTGGCAGCGCCGCGAGGCTCTGCTCCGTCACGGCGACCGGCTCGTATCGATCCATCATCCCGATCAGCGACGGCGTGAGCGTGAAGGCGCCAAGGGTCACGTGTTCTGCCTGCGCGTCGCGGCTCTGGTACCGCATCTCCGATGGATTCTTGTGGTCGCCCGCCTCTTTGAAGCTGCTCGAGTCGATGGGGTGATCCGCCCACGCCCTGGTGTAGCTGTAGGTGGTTTTCGTTTCCGTGCCGCCGCCGAGCTTCTTCTCGGTCTTCGACTCGCTCTTCTCCTGCCACTGGTACATCTCGACTTTGCGGCGCAGCCGGATCGCGTTCGCGGCGATGAGGAAGTCGGGATCGGTCAACGTCTCGCCCGTGGCGGCCTTTCCGCTCAGATGAACGAGCTTCTGGTTGTTGGCGAGGATCTTATCTTGGATGTCCCTCGTGTGGGACAGGCTTCCGTGTGGGACAGGCTTCCGTGTGGGACAGGCTTTCCAGCCTGTCCTCGTAGCCACCTGCCGGCGGGGGCACAGGCTGGAAAGCCTGTCCCACACGAGGGGCTCACGGTTTCCTGAACAGCGACAGCGAATCGAGAGAGATGCTCAACGACAGGTAGGGTGCGAAACGCGGGCGCTGCTTGAGGCGGATCTCGCTGTCGGTGGCGACGACCGTCGCGCCGGCGAGCGGTTGCCCGTGGTCGTATTCCAGCGCCTTCTGTCCGCTGGCGAGATCCTGCACGTACTGGCCGGTCGCGCCGAGACCGAGACGAACGAAGGGCGACACGTCGAGAGAAAAGCCCGTGAAGAGCTGGGGCTGGGAGCCGAAGCCGACGCCGAACTGGACGCCGGGGCGAAGAAGGGCCCGCTCATCACGCCAGCGGTAGGCGGCGAGGAGTGCCACCGCGCCGGAGCGCCTCTGCTCGCCGGTCCGAGTGATGACTTTCTCGTTCGGGTTCAGCGGACTGGTGACAGCGCCGTAGCTGCGCTCGACGAGCGGTGTGTAGATTCCGCCGACGCTGACCGCGATCCGGCGCACGACGGGATCGGCGATCCGGAACGACTGCTCGCCCGTGGCATCCGGCCGCCGATCGAAGTTGACACCGAACGGGTTGACCTCGCTGATCGTCACCTTCACCGTGCCGATCCTGTCGAACGGAATCTGGTCGGGAGTGTCGGCGAAGATCAGGCCGGCGGTGTAGTTGCACGGACTGTCGGATCCCGGCATCGCGTAGAGCCGGTCGAGCATGACGGCGGTTCTGGTCGTCGGGAACTCGGCCTCGAGCAGCTTATCGGCCGTGCTGAGCACATCATTGTCCGTCGGCTCGGCATTCTCGCGCGCCAGGTCGGCATCGGACGCTCTCGCCAGCACGGCGGCCGCGTACAGCGCCCGTGCGGCTCGCAGTTTCTTGAACACGTCGATGACGTCTGCTGACCTGGAGGAGAGAAAGTCGAACGAGGAGCTGGGCAGATCGCCATACTCGCCGTACTGCAATCGGCGAATCATCGACTGCTTGTCTTGCTCGACCTGGAGCATCATGTCCGTTACCGGCTTGAACGTGGCTTTGAGGCTGATGTCAGCCTGGGGCAGAGGTGTCTTATCGGGTTCCGTTTGTGCGCGAATAGACTCGATGGGAACCATCTTGCCGGCGCCAACGGCGATCGCCGCCAGGTCGCCGAGGTTTGGGATCGGCGCCGCGGTCGTTGTTTTCGTGAGCGAGTAGAGCGGCGGATTGGTATTGGCGAGAACGAAGATGACGTGACCATTCCGTGGGATCGGCACTTCGGGGAGACCATCGGCGTCGCGAACGATGCGGAGCGGCTCGAGAACCGTGACCGGGCCGGGGCCGCGCTTGAACGCGAAGATGTTCTGGCGCTGTCGATGATCGACGGCGACGATATAGACCGACTGCTTCAGCGGGTCGATTTCGAAGCGACTGAACAGGGTCGCCAGCCGCCCTTCGAGAATTGCGGTTGTGATTGCCTGATCGATTCTTTCGCAAGGTGCGGCCACGGGTGTTTTAGAGACGGGCGCAACGGCGACGGTGCCGGAAAAGGCGGGGAATGAGCCGAACAGCAAAGAAACGACGATGAGGATGGTCCGGTTCATCGCGATTCTCCTTGTTCCATCGAGCGATCACCGGGGTGAGCGCGACGGCGTCAGTGTTCCTGATTGGGAGTGACCGATGAGGGTCAATCTATACCCTCTCGCGGAGCATTTCGCGCCGCAGCCTAACGTTTCGCACTCCGGAGGGACGCGCAGCAGCGCGTCCGCAACTCCGGTCGGCGGGCGAGAACGAGAGCTGCGGACGCGCTGCTGCGCGTCCCTGCCGACGTCATCTCCTCCAAACGGCGGATCTGTGGCACCGTATCGGCGTGGAGAGAGCCGTGGTCATTGCGGCGTTCCGGTCGCGGGACGAGGCCATCGAGGCGCGTGAAGCGCTGCAACGGGAGGGAATCGCAGCGACCGCGGGGCCGCGGGACGAGAGCATCGAGCGAATGTGCGCCGACGCACTCGGCACGAATTTCGACGTGGTCGTCGACGCGGCCGAGGCGGAACGCGGCATCGCGCTGCTCCGGCGCATCTGGCCGGATGAGGCTCAATTGGAAGCGCTCGCTGCGCGGCACTGCCCGGCGTGCGGTGCGAGCGATGTGGCGCGCCTGCCACGCCTGCGCATCTTTCTCGTGGTCGCACTCATCCTGATCGCCGGCAGCGTCGTGTTCGGCGAGCAGGAGCTGTTCCTCCTGCTCATCGGCATCGTCGGAGGGCTGCTTCTGCTGACTCCGCGATGGCACTGCCGCGCGTGCCGCGAGCGATGGCGTTGACGCAGCCGCCTAACGGCCGCCCATGGCCTTCAACGCCTGCGCCGGTCGCGGATCGCCGGGCAGCAGCGTCGCGGCGCGGCCGATGTAGGCCTGCCCTTCGAGGCGATTGCCCAGGATGGCCAGGACCTGGCCGGCGTAGAGGTGCGCCACGCCGGAGGAGCCGTCGATGCGAATGGCATTCTTGAGCAGCTTGATCGCGGTCGATGGCGGCGACACGCCTAACTGGAAGCGGCACCAGGCCGCCTCGGCCGCATACGTGCCATTCTGGGCGTCGCAGTCAGCGGCCATCTCGAACGAGGAGAGCGCCTCGCGCATCTTCCCCGCAGCCATCAGAGTGCGGCCGCTCCGGCAGAGCGCCTCGGGATCGATGAGTGCGGCCGGGCCGGCCTTTGCCGCAGCCTGCGCCTGCTCGCGCAGTTTCTCGCGACGTTTGACCAGCGCTTCGCGGCGGTCCGGGTCGGCCAGCTCCGCGTAGGCGCGAGCCGCCGCCAGGTACACCTCCTGTGCCTTGTCGCGCAGGCCGTCCGCAGCGCGCTCGTCGAACTTCGACGGCCGGAACTTCTCCGACATCCGCAGAAATGCCTTCGTGATCGCCGATGCACCCTCCGTCTCGGCAAGTTCGAGAAGGTCGAACGCGTCCCTGCGCCGGTAGGCGAGATAGGCGGACATGACCTCTTCTGCCGCTGCCGGTTCCTCGCCGCGCGGCGGGGCGGAGGGAGTCTCGAAGGCCATTCGCGGAATCTCGGCCGGCCGGGCCGCGGGATGCGCCTCCGTCTCTTCGACCACGAACGGATTGACGGCGAGCTCCAGCCGCGGCGCTTCGGGCATGGAGTGTTCCGTGATCCGCAGGATGCCGAGGAGCATCAGCGCGTACACCAGGCGATGGAGGTCGTCGGTATCGACCCCGGCACGGATGTCGTCGAACTTCGCCCCGCGGCGCGCGGCGTCGACGATCTTCTGCTGCTCGGAGCTCAGCCGGAGCTCCTCGATCCCGAAGATCGGATTTTCGGCGATGGCCAGGTACTTCCCGTTCGCGGCCGCAGCGGCCTCGTCGGCGGTTTCCTGCGTCTCGATCTTGCCGATGCCGGTGACGAGGAGCTGCGGCACTTTCACGCGCAGGACAGACGCAGTTGGCGGCACGTCGAAAGAGATCGCCCAGCTGCCGCTCTTCCAGCTGAACGGCTCGAGCAGCTTGCGGCCGAGATTCTGCTGAAGCGCGCGATAGAGCTCAGTCGGTGCGATCAGCTTGCGCTCGGTGAGGATCTCGCCGAGCGGGACGCCGCGCGATGCCGCCACGGCGAAGGCGGCATGACAGTCAGCCTCTGAGACCTTGCCGCTGCTCACCAGGAAGCGCCCCAGGGTCTCGGTGGCGATGTTGGAGCGACATTCGACGGGAGAGCCGTCGTCGAAGACGATCGTCTTCTCGAGCTGGTTGCGCCGCAGCTCGAGCACGGCCGAACGCTCGTGCGCGGCGATGGCCAGCAGCAGGATGGGATAGGGCGTCTGCTGAAGATCACCGCTGGGCGCGCGGAAGAGTTGTTCGAGCTCGTCGCGAGTGGGCATCGATCGAAACGAGCATTGTAGCGGGGTGGTGGGAGTGCGCCACGGCCGTCATCCCGAGCGTCCGAATCGCGCAAGCGCGACACCGGAGAAAAGAAACGTTCCTACTCGTCAGGCGAGACGTCACGCGGCTTCTTCTCGGCGCCGACCTCTTCGCCCTCGCGCGTCTCGCGCATCCGGCGGCGGGCGCTGGCGAACGCCTGTTCGATCTCGTCCCAGGCGCGCTCGAAGCCGGACTTCAACTCGGTCGCGACGGGTTGCCGCGCTTTGTGAAGGTCGATCAGCGTTTGCTTGGTCGAGGCCATGACCTTGCGAAGCGCTCCCGTGACCTCGCCGAGGTCGCCACGGGTGCTGCTGAGCGACTGTTTAGCGCGGGCCTCGAAGGCTTCGAGGTCGAATCCCCACTCGCGCAGGAACTCGCGCGTCGCGGAGCGAGATTCGGGAGCATTCGGATCCTGGTTCTGGGACATCTGCGTCCTCCTCCCAGCCAACATGCAGTCGGCGGGCCCGAGGCGGTAGTGTGCCGGTTCACGGGACGGCGGGGCGAGTGTCACCATGGAGGGACGCGCCGCGGCGCGTCCCTCCCGTTGTCCCGCAGGCTCAACTCGAGCCCTGCAGCCGGCGTAGCGCGGCCTGCTTGAGGGCCATGCTCGTGGCGGCGCCGCGCGCGATCACGCGTACCTCGCTCTCCGGCAGGGTGGCGAGAATCCGCATGGCAAACGGTGGAGGCGTTTTCGGATTGTGGATCAGCGCCAGCCGGACATCGAGGTTGCCGATCCACTGAGTCGTCTTCATGATCATGTCGGCGGTCTGGTAGGTGAGGTGCGACGACTTCGCCACCCTCACCACCTCGTCGACCGTGATCCGCGGATTGCGCAGCAGCGACAGCAGGACGCGTGGATCGCTGTCCTGCACGAGAAAGGCGCGCTCCACACGGTCGGCCTTCGCCGCCTGGATGATCTTCTCGGTCTGGGTCAGGCCACGAAGGCGATCGGAAACGTTCTGACTTCTCTCCGTCGACTCGTCGGCTTCGTCGCTGACGTCTGTGTGTGCGAGGAGCCTTGTTAGGAGTTCCTGCGGGTCGTCGGTGATGGCCACGGCCGCGCCGTCGGGCAGCGGAGCGACGACCGTGGCCCGGACCTCGACTTCGCCTCCCCAGGGACCGCGAAGTGTCACGCCGATCTGCGCATGAAGCGGCAGCGGCTCGGAAAGGCGCAGCCCTCCCACGGAGAGATTCGTGCGATGCTCTTCACGCAGCTCTTCCTCCGATTCGAACTCCACTGTGAAGGCGTCGCTGCCGCTTCGGAAGATCTTCATCGTTCGCTGATCTCAGGCAGGTACCGAGCCGGAGGTGCGCAGCAGCGCGGAAAATTTCTCTGCTTCGGTCGGACGTCCGATGTGGAACCCCTGCAGCTCGTCGCACTGCAGCGACTCCAGGAACTTCTGCTGCTCGGCCGTTTCCACTCCTTCGGCGATGACTCGGAGCTTGAGGCTCTTGCCCATGCCGATGATCGCCGTGGCGATGGCCGCGGCATCGGGATTCGTGTTGATGTCCCGGACGAACGACTGATCGATTTTGAGCTTGTGGATCGGGAATCGCCGCAGGTAGCTCAGGGACGAGTATCCGGTGCCGAAGTCGTCGATGGAGAGTGAGATGCCCATGTCGTGCAGCTCGAGCAGCACCTCGATCGACTGCTCGGCTTCGCGCATGATGATGCTCTCGGTCAGTTCGAGCTCCAGGTACTCCGGCGCCAGGCCGGTCTGCTCGAGGATCTCGGCGACGCGTGTGGCAAGGCCCGGTTGCCTGAACTGCACCGCCGACACGTTCACGGCCACGGGGACGGCGGGCAGTCCTTCGTCGAGCCACTGACGGACCTGTGCGCAGGCGGTGCGCAGGACCCAGTCGCCGATGGGGACGATCAATCCATGCTCTTCGGCGACGGGAATGAATTTTCCGGGTGAGACAAAGCCGAGGTCACGATGATTCCAGCGGATGAGGGCCTCAGCGCCGATGATGCGGCCGGTGAGGATCTGTATCTGCGGCTGATAGTGCAGCGTGAACTCGTTGCGTTCCAGGGCGCCGCGCAGGCTCATCTCGACCGAGAGCGCTTCGAAGGCGCGGGCATTCATGTCCGGCGTGAAGAACTGGAAGTTGTTCCGGCCGCGCTCTTTGGCGTGGTACATGGCGGCGTCGGCATTCTTCACGAGCGTGGGTACGTCGAACCCGTCGTGCGGGCAGATGCTGATGCCGATCGAGGCCGTGATGGCGAGCTCGTGCTCCTGGACGTAGATCGGCTTGTGCATGGCCTGCACGATCTTTTCGGCCACGAGCGCGGCGTCCTGGCTCCTGGCCAGCTCGGGAAGCATGATCAGGAACTCGTCTCCACCGAGGCGGGCCACGGTGTCGCCTTCGCGGACGCAGTCGGTCAGGCGCGAGGCGACGCGCTGGAGCAGGACGTCTCCGGCAGGATGGCCGAGCGAGTCGTTGATGGTCTTGAAGCGGTCGAGGTCGAGGAAGAGAAGAGCGAGATTCGACCCCTTGCGGCGGGTCGTGGCCACAGCCTGGCGGGCCAGGTCGTTCATCAGGGAACGGTTGGGCAGGCCGGTCAGGAAATCGTGATTGGCCAGGAACTCGATGCGGTCCGCCGACTCTTTCCGCTCGGTGATGTCGGTGAAGATGCCGACGTAGTGCGTGATCTGGCCGGCGTCGTTGCGCACCGCCGTGATGGAGAGCCACTCCAGATAGACCTCGCCGCTCTTGCGCCGGTTCCAGATCTCTCCCTGCCATCGGCCCGACTCGCGGATGGTCCGCCACATCACGTGGTAGAAGGCCGGTTCGTGTCGTCCCGAGCTGAGGACCTTCGGGTCGGATCCGATGACCTCTTCCGGCGCATACCCGGTGAGCGCGGTGAATGCCTTGTTCACCGTGAGGATTCTGCGGTCGGTATCAGTGATGACGATTCCCTCGGCGCTGTCCTCGAGCACCCGGGCCCAGAGGCGGGCGCTTTCCTCGGCCTTCATCCTTTCGGTGATGTCGCGGAGGATCGACGTGACCAGGCGCCGGCCGCGCCAGACGAACGTGTTCAGGGAGATCTCCACCGAGAGGGCGGTGCCGTCCTTGCGGCGGAACAGCCGTACGTCGACGTGATCGAACCCTCGCTCGCGCACGTTGCGGAGCGAGTCACGAGTGGCGTCGGGGTCGGCGCTGACGTCCTGAACGCGTAGCTGGGTCGTTTCTTCCGCCGTGTAGCCGGAGAGCGCCAGGAAGGCCTCGTTGGCGTCGAGGATGCGCGTGCTGTCGGCGTCGAACAGGACGATGGCGTCCCGCTCGCTGCTGAACAGGAGCCGGTATTTCTCTTCGCTCTCCCGCAGCGCCGCCTCCGCAGCCCGTCGTCGCTCTTCCTTGGCGAGGTTTTCCAGACCGAAGGAAACGTCGCTGCACATCTCCTCGAGCAGGGCGATGGTCTCGTTGTCGAAGAACCCGGGCTCGTCGGCGTAGACGGCGAGAACGGCCACGATCTTCCCTTCTTCGAGCAGAGGCAGCGTGGCGATGGAGCGGAACCCGGACTGCGCGGCCGCGGCCCGCCACGGAATCATGCTCGGATCGGTGAAGATGTCGTTGCAGACCTGGGTGTGGCCTTCACGAAGGGTCCGGCCGATCGGCCCGCGCCCCGTTGGCTGCGCAGGATCGGCCAGAACCGTGATCTGCGCGAGATAACCGGAATCGGGGCCGTAGGTCGCTGCGGGCTTGACCCGTCCGTCATGCTCGTCGATCGAGCCGACCCAGGCGAAGTGCAGCCGTCCGTACTCGACGGCCACGCGGCAGATCTCGCCTAACAACTCCTGGCGTCGCTTGCCGCGCACGATGGCCTGATTCATCTGGCTCAGGGCGGCGTAGAGGTTGCTCAGGCGGCGGATCTTGCCGTCCGCCTCCTTTCGCTCGCTGATGTCGCGGATGATGCTCTGGCGAAGGGTGACGTCGTCGGCCCGGATCCCCCGCGAGCTGACCTCCACGGGGAAGGCCGTGCCGTCGCTGCGCCTGTGGATGGTCTCGAAAACGACGCCGTCTTCCCAGCGCGCCTTCTGCCAATCGGATTCGAACGTTTCCAGCGCCGCCGGCGCGCGGAGACTGCGCACGTTCATTCGCAGCAGCTCTTCGCGTGGAAACCCGTATGCGGCCACGGCGCGTTCGTTGGCGTCGAGGATGCGCCCCTCGTCGTCCATGATCAGGATCATGTCGTTGGCGTAGCGGGTCAGCGTGTCGAGGTGCTTCTCCAGCACCGTCCGTTCACGCTCCGCGCGGTATTGGCGGACCAGCGCGATCGCGCGTTGCTGCCGCAGCCACAGCGCGGTCGCCAGCGCCGCCGCGAGAACCAGCACGAGCCCGATGATGGCCATCAGCCGTGCGTTCTCGGCCACCGGCCCCTTCACTTCCTGCAGGTCGACCTTCGCCACGAGCACCCACGACGTGCCCGGCACCCTGCGCGCGCAGGCCAGCACCGGAATGCCGCGATAGTCGCGCTCCTCCAGCGGCCCCCTGGCGCCGAGGACCGCCTGTGCGGCAACCAGCTTGCTGGTCAACGGGAAACGCAGCGAGAGCGTCGATCCTTTGCGGAGCCGCAGGTCGTTCAGGAACACGACGAAGTTGCCCTCGCGCCGCACGAGGAGGGTCTCTCCACTCCTCGAGGGAAGCGGCCAGCTCTGGATGAGCGGATAGAGATACTGCTGGGGATCGATCTCCATCGCCACGGCGCCGATGGAGCGCGCCTGATCTCCGGTGCCGACCAGCAGCGGAGCGAAGAAACCGAGCTCGATCTGCTGGTCGTGGCGGTGGAAATCGGAGAAGACTGTCTCCCTCGAGGCGATGGCCTGAAGAGCAAGCGTCCGCGACAGCTGCGAATAGGCGCGGGGGACGCCGACCGTCATCCGGGGCTCTCCCTGCCGGTCGAGGAGCGATATCCGATCCCACCCGCGGGCCGAGCGCAGGCCGTCCAGACGGGCGCGCAGGCGTGCTGCCGTGGCATCCTCCGGCGCTCCGCGGGACAGCCACGCCTCGGCTTCGGGTGCCATGAACGGGTCATGGCTGATGCGCTCCGCGTTCCCGCGCCTCTCATTCATCCAGTCGGCGATCTGATGGACTTTCAGATCGGCGACGGCTCCCAATGTCTCTTCGGCACGCACTTTCGCGGCGCGGGCGGTGTTCCGGTAGGCCAGATACCCGGTGGCGGTGACGATGCCGACAAACAGCAGAAAGATCAGCAGCGGCAACCAGATGTTGAACGGACCATCGTCTTCGGCGCCCGGCTCTTCAGCAGCCTTCGCGGATGAGTTTCTGAGGTGAGCGTAGAGCAGGGCCGAGGTGAAGGCCACGAAGACCCAGCCCTTGTACATGGACAGCGTCGAAAAGAGGACGGGATCAAAGACGATCCGTCCCAGGAGCGCATCCGAGGCGTAGATCCAGGCCGCGGCTAGAACGGCATAGACGGCGGTGACGACGATCGCGTGGCTGCGGGGCGCAAGAATCCTCGGACTGTCAGGGAGGTTCACGGGCGAGCTCGCTTGCGGCGAAGAGGGGACCGATCCGCGCGACAATTCTACGCCAACCGTATGAGCCACCCGGTCCGAGCCCGGCGGGCTGGTCGTACGATGAGGTCCATGTCGAGAACTCTGCTGGCCTGCGCGCTCGCGCTCTTCGCGCTATCGTCGTGCTGCACGATGAGCGTCCACCAGGAAACGGGCTTCCTGAACCGCCGCGTGCGGGTCGGCGGAACTGAGTTTCCGTACTCGGTCTACGTGCCGCGCGACTTCGACCGCGGGCGAAGCTGGCCGGTCATTCTCTTTCTGCACGGATCGGGCGAGCGCGGCAGCGATGGCCTTCGCCCGACGCAGATTGGAGTCGGAGGTGCGATCCGCTTCGAGCCCGCGCGCGTGCCGGCCATCGTGGTCTTCCCGCAGGCTCCGCTCGACACGAGCTGGATTGGCGTCCCCGCCGACGCGGCGATGGCTGCGCTCGATGCCGCCACTGCGGAGTTCCACGGCGATCCTCGTCGAACCTACGTGACCGGCTTGTCGATGGGTGGCTACGGAAGCATCCACCTGGCGCTGGCGCACCCGGCCCGATTCGCCGCGATGGTAATCGTCTGCGGCGGGCTGCTTCCGCATCCGACCACGACCGCGGTTCACCGTTCTCCGCTCATTCCCGACGGAGTCGATCCGTATGCCTTCGTGGCGCAGTCACTGCGCGCGATGCCGATCTGGATTTTCCACGGTGCGGATGATCCGGTCATCCCGGTCGACGAGGCGCGGCGCCTCGACGGGGAGCTGAAGAAAGCCGCGGCAAACGTTCGCTATACCGAATATCCCGGTGTGGGGCACAACGCCTGGGACCGCGCGTACGGCGAAGCGGAAGTGTGGACGTGGCTGTTCGAGCAGCACCTTTGATGGTTGCGAGGTTGCGAGGTTCCGCGGTTCCGAGACTGCGAAAATTGCGTCTTGACTGATGACCTCGTGACCTCGTGACCTCGTGACCTCGTGACCTCGTAACCGCGCAACCGCGTAACCGCGCAACCGCGCAACCACGTCACCTCCCGCCACACCGCGCGGGTGCCGCGCATCACGATCTCCGCGCCGCCCCTGTCATCGAGGGTGCAGGAGGCGGAGATTAGCTTCGAAGGTGATCGGAGGTCGTGTGAATTTCACCATCAAAGTAGATCCCGCCACATGGCAGCACTACATCTCCACACCCGTCAAGGGCAAGGCGCTCCTGATGGATCCATTCACGAACAAGGGCACCGCCTTCACGGCGCGTGAGCGCGACGAGCTCGACCTGCACGGATTGCTGCCGCCGCAGGTCTCCACCATCGAGATGCAGCTGGAACGCGTCTACGAGAACTTCCAGGCGAAGTCGACGGCGCTGGAAAAATTCATCTACATGGCCAGCCTGCAGGACCGGAACGAGACGCTCTTCTTCCGCCTCTGCCACGAGCGCATCGACGAGATGATGCCGATCGTCTACACGCCCGTGGTCGGCGAGGCCTGCCAGAAGTACTCGCACATCTATCGCCGCGGCCGCGGTCTCTACATCGGTTACGACCAGCGTGACGCCATCGAGAAGGTCCTGTCCAACTATCACACCAGGAATCCGTCGGTGATCGTGGTGACCGATGGCGAGCGCATTCTCGGGTTGGGCGACCAGGGCGCCGGCGGCATGGGCATCCCCATCGGGAAGCTCTGCCTCTACACGCTGTGCGCGGGCATCTCGCCTTACAGCACGCTGCCGATCACGCTCGACGTCGGCACCGACAACGAGGAGCGCCTCCGCGATCCGCTGTACCTCGGCCTTCGTCAGAAGCGCGTGCGCGGCGATGAGTATCAGAACTTCATCGATCGCTTCGTGACTGCGGTCAGGCGCGTCTATCCTAACGTTCTACTGCAGTGGGAGGACTTCCTGAAGGCGAATGCCATCAAGCAGCTCGATCGCTTCCGCAACCAGGCCACCACGTTCAACGACGACATCCAGGGCACCGCGGCAGTGGTCCTCTCCGGCATCTACGGCGGCCTGCGCGTGACCGGGAAATCGATGCGCGATCAGCGCCTCGTCTTCGCCGGCGCCGGAGCGTCCGCCCACGGTATCGCCGGCCTGTTCGTCGCCGCACTCGTCGAGGGAGGCCTTTCCGAGGAAGAAGCGCGCCGGCGGATCTGGACCGTCGACACCAAAGGACTCGTTCTCTCCAGCCGTCCGGGACTCGAGGATTTCAAGGCCGCCTACGCACGCGGAACCGACGAGGTGGCGGCATGGAAGTGCACCGACCGCTCGCGCATCACGCTCGAGGAAGTCGTCGCCAACGCCAAGCCGACGATCCTCATCGGTGTTTCCGCGACACCGGGCACGTTCAGCGAGAGCGTGATTCGTCTGATGGCGAAGATCAACGAGCGTCCGCTCATCTTCCCGTTGTCCAATCCGACGTCGAAGGCCGAGTGCACCGCTGAGGAAGCCATCCGCTGGTCGGACGGGCGCGCGGTGGTCGCAACCGGCAGCCCGTTTGCGCCGGTCACGTTCAACGGAAAGAAGTCGCGCATCGGGCAGTGCAACAACTCCTTCATCTTCCCCGGCGTTGGACTCGGCGTCTGCGTGGCGCGAGCCACGTACATCAGCGATGGGATGTTCCTCGCCTCGGCCAAAGCACTGGCCGACGCCGTGACGGCGGCGGATCTCGCCGAGTCGGCGGTCTATCCGCAGCTGTCGCGCATCCGCGAGTGTTCCGAGGCGGTGGCCACGGCGGTGATCCGCCGCGCGGTCGCTGAGGGACATGCGGACGGCAGCGTGCTGGTGAACCTCGACAAGACCGTCCGCCAGGCGATGTGGTTCCCCGAATACCTGCCGATCCGGTACGAGCCGCGGCGTGTGGAAGCCGGGCGTGAGGTGGCTGTGTAGCGAGGGTGCGGGCGTCTCGTCCGCAGCAGCCGGGCGCGGGACCGCCCGGCTGCTTTTTTTGCCTGAGCACAACGAGCCGTGACGACGTTGAAACAAGAACTTGCGAGCATCGCGGGCTGCGCCCTGAAGCAAATTGCCGCAGCCACTGCCATTCACGACGAGTGATCATGACGCAGCCCCTCGGTCGCGTCTTGCACAGACCTCTGGTGACTCCTGAGACATACAGCTGCTTAGACGATCCGCTTCACTGCGCTCTGCGAAAGAAACCATCGTCCACTGTCAGTTCCCTGCAGTTTCGCGGTCCTAATGCCGCACAAATCAGAAGGAGAAAACGCATGAAAGGTCTGAATCTCGTTCAGAGAGTGGCGCTGCTCGCAGCGTTGTTCGCGGCCGTTCTGCCCGGGTTCGTCGCGGGTGCTTTTGCCGCTGGCGCGCCGACCGTGGCGTTGAAGGTCACCCCTGACCCGGCGCCCGGCGCGGCCGTGACGGTCAAGGCGACCATCACGATCACGGACGGCTCTGCCCTGCAGAGCGTCAGCTGGAAGCAAACCAGCGGCGTCACAGTGAACGCGTCGGGTACGACAACCGACACGATCACACTCACGGTCCCGGATCGGAAGACGCTCCGGAACCAGCTCATCACCGCGCTGGAGGAGCCGGGGCTGCCGGATTCGGCCATTCCCGACTACGTTCCGACTCGGGCGGCGAATTTCTACGGTGGGCTCCAGGAGCGGTTCCAGGTCGTCGGCGTTTCGAACCACGCGCTCAGTGACGCGACCTCGTTCCGATTCACTCTGACGATCGTGACTTCGTCGGGTACGTACAATGTTCCGGCGTCGTTCAGCGCCTCGATTCCGTGGTCGACTTCGGTCGGTCAGCGGAATGTGGCGATCAATCTTCCGGTCATCCTGCACGCGCCGCAGCAGGCCAGCTACAACTGGACGCTGACCGCGCCGTCGGGCTCGAAGACGACACTCGTCGACGCGACGAGCCAGAACCCCGAGTTCACGCCGGACGTGGCCGGCTCGTACAAGCTGAGCGTCACCAACCTGGCCACGAATGCGGCCGTGAACTTCACGGTCTACGCGGGCACGTGGAAAGGCATCATCGTTGGCCAGGACGCGAACGGCCGTCCGACGACGGACCCGAGCTGCAAGAGCTGCCACGTCGGCCAGACCGAAGTCTTCACGCCGTGGGCGCAGTCGGGCCACGCCGAGATTCTGACCCAGAACGTCACTGCACCCGGCGCCAGCCACTATGGTGAATCGTGCTGGGAGTGCCACACGGTCGGTTACACCGGCACGGCGCTGAATAACAACGGCCTCGCCGACCAGTCCGACTTCGCAGGCTTTGAGAAAGACTTCGGGCACATGACCAAGGGCGACCCGCTCAACTGGACGAAGATCCTCACCAGTTACCCGGCCACCGCGCGTCTCACAAACATCCAGTGCGAGAACTGCCACGGTCCGCAGAACAGCGACGCTCACGGCACGTCGGTCGGGAGCGACCCGGGCGCCCGCGTTTCGCTCTCCTCGGACGTCTGCGGTTCCTGCCACGGCGAGCCTGCCCGTCACGGTCGCTTCCAGCAGTGGCAGCTGTCCGGCCACGCGAACTTCGAGACGGCTATCAACGAAGGCACGAATGCCGGCTGCGCGAAGTGCCACTCCGCGCAGGGCTTCATGCAGTGGGGCGACAAGGGCTACGCCAGCACCGCTACGATCAACGTGACGTGGACTGCGGACAACGTTCAGCCGCAGACCTGCGTCGTCTGCCACGACCCGCACGCCGAGGGGACGACCTCGAGCGCCGGAACGAACGCGCAGATGCGCGTTCAGGGCAACACGCCGGTTCTCGACGCCGGATTCGCGGCGACGAACGTCGGCAAGGCCGCCGAGTGCATGACCTGCCACAACAGCCGCCGCGGCCTCCGCGACGAGCAGCACTTCACCGCAGCGGGGAACGCCCCGCACGAAGGACCCCAGGCCGATATCCTGCTGGGCCAGAACCTCTACTTCGTCAAAGTCGGAACTCGTGGGTATCACGGCATGCTCGCCGACTCGTGCGTGACCTGCCACATGCGCAAGAGCAGCGCACCTTCCACGATCTCCATGGCGAACCAGACGAACCACACGTTCTACGCCGACCCGGCGATCTGTAAGCAGTGCCACAGCGAGATCACGGCGGACGCGGTCCAGGGTAGGGTCGTCGAGAAACTCGTCACACTGAAGAGCAACATCGAGGCAGTCTACAAGAGCTCAATGCAGGCGCAGATTCGCGCCGGCAACAGCATCGACTTCGGCGGCGGTACCGTCGCCAGGAACGCGAGCGACATCAGCGGCGTCACCTTCGAATCCAGCCACGGCCAGCAGGCGCTCACGGTTGCTCTGGGGAGCAAGACGGCTGCCGACGTCCAGCTCGGCTCCATCAAGGTCGTTCGCCCCGGCGGCAGCTCTACTGCGCTTCCGGCGGCCGTCGATCCGGCCCTGATCAAGGCCGGGTGGAACTACTTCATGGTCGAGAACGACAAGAGCGAAGGCGTCCACAATCCGGCCTTCGTCAACTCGGCTCTCGATCTTTCAATCTACGCGACCAATGCGCTCGCGAGCTCCCTCGGCGGAACGGCGACCGCGACGACGCCTGCGGGCAATTCCGCCGCGGCCATCGGCGGTGGACTCGGTAACGGCGCGGGCGCGGTCTCGTGCACGAGCTCATACGTCTACTGGGCCGAGATCGCGGGCCACATGCCCGGCAGCGAAGGCAGCCAGTGGCGCACCGACATCATCACGCGCAACCTCTCCTCGCATGACGCCACTCTGAAGTTCTTCCTCCACCAGTCGGACGGCACCATGCTCACCGGCAATGGCGCAGTCGTGGCCAGCGGCCAGAAGGCCTTCGAGGACATCGTCAACGCCACGCTCGGTGGCGGCAACAACCTGGGCTCGCTCGAGATCTGCTCCGACCAGCCGCTGCTGGTCAACGGGCGCATCTTCAACGCGGCGACCAGCGGTACGTTCGGACAGAACCTCGACGGCGCCGTCGCAGACGTCGGTTACAGCACCGGCCAGACGGTCAGCCTCATCGGCCTGCGCCAGAAGTCGGATTCGTTCCGCACGAACATCAGCGTGACGAACTCCGGTACGACGGAAGCTCAGGTCTCGATCACTCTGTACGACGCCACCGGCACTTCCATCAAGACGTACACGCTCACCGTTCCTGCCGGCCAGGTCGTGCAGGATACCGAGCCGTTCAAGAACCGCGCGAATGCACCCAATCTCGATTGGGGCTTCGCCACGGTCACAGTCCTGAAGGGCTCGAACATTCACACCTCGGCGTCGCTGGCCGACAACAAGACCAACGATCCGACGACGATCACGGCCAAGCAGTAGTTTTTCGCATCCCGAAGTTCGGAAAGGGCGGCAGCCGCGGGCTGCCGCCCTTTTTTTTCGTCAGAGTGACGGTTTGCGCGATCATGTCTGCTGGGCGCGTGCCCTTACACGACGGCCGCTTTGAATCCGGGCGCAACCGCCACGGGAACGCTGTTGTCGCGCCAGCCGCGCGTCTTGACGGTCTCGAAAGGCAGAAGAGAATTCGCGTAGTAGGCGAGCAGCAGCCGCTCGCCGGGATTCCATCGCCATCGTCCGCCGGCGTTTTCCAGGAGATGGCGGATGACGAGCACCTCGCGCGCGGCATTCCACAGCGAGGCGCCGTCCTTCTCGCGCAGAAGCCAGTTACGCTCCGCCCACGCGGTACGGCGTTCATCGACGGCGGCGATGATCTCGCGATCGTCGAGCCATTCGTGTTCCGCGAAAACGGTGGCCAGAAGCGCCACGGGCGTGACCGGCAGGGCGTGCGAGATCCCGTCCATGATGGTCTCGGCCAGACGCTGCATCTCTGGTTTGCGCTCTTCGAATTCCTTCGCCAGCAGGGCCGGATGCTGTCGCGCGAACTCGTCCACGCTGATCGGTTCACCGAACGCCACCACCGCATACCCGAAGCGCTTGAACCGCCGCACCACGCTGCGGAGGCTGTTCTTGAAGAGAAACTCGAACGTGGTGGCCAGCTTCTCCATCTTCCCGCTGCGGTCCTCTCGCCCTAACAGCTCCTCGGTCAGGCGCCGATCCTCGAGCACGCGGTCGTAGTTGATGGCCGTGGGAATGACGAACAGCGGCGCGGTGAAGGAAGGATCGCGCTTCGAGGAGACGATGTAGTCGAGCATCCCCAGCTTCGGCTTGCCGAAGGCGCCGTCGCGCGACAGGCCGCCTTCGATGAAGATCCCCTGGGTCACCCCGTTCCGCGTGATCGTGCGGACGAAGTTCGACAGCACCGCGTGGTAGAGCGGCTCGCGGTAGCGGCGGCGGATGAAGTACGCGCCGAACCACTTGAAGAGATGGTTCAACGGCCAGACGCGCGCCCACTCGCCGACCGCATACGACAGCGAGATGAACTTGAAGAGCATGTGCGCGACCAGCACGTAGTCGGCGTTGGAGCGGTGGTTGATGACGTAGACGACCACCGACCCTTTCGGAGCGTGCTCGTTGAAGCGGTGCAACGGAGCGCGCTCGACGACCGGGCGATAGAGAAAGTGCATGATGGCGCGGGCGATCGGCGCGCCGAACCGGTAATAGGCCAGCAGGTTGAATTTCGGCACGATCTCGGCGAGGTAGGCCCGGGCCTGGTGCATGGCCTCGTCGGTGGTGACGTGATTGTGCCTCGCGTAGTCGCGGATGGCGTCGACGACCTCACGCGAGCCGAAGACTTCCAGCTCGATGTCGGCGTGGCGCCGCTTGAGCTTGAACCTGTCGATGCGGATCCGCCGGGCGCGCTGAAAGCGCCTCGCGTGCCGCTTGCCGACGCCAAATCCGATCGCGCCGGCCACGATGATCGCCGCCGCGACGAAAAGCATGTTCATGGTTTGACGACAGTGTAGCGCGCGGCCAGCCGCGCTGGCCCGGTGTGCGCTCTTCCCGGCTCTTGGCTGTCGGCTCTTGGCTCATGGGGGACACGAGATCCCCAAGAGCCAAGAGCTGCGACCTGAAAGCTGCGACCTCAGTCAATTCAGGAACGCCGACCCATGCAGCCAGCTCGAGTCGGGGTAGTAGGCGAAGATCGCGGTGCCGTTCTTCAACGTGTCGATCATCGTCGGCGCGATCTCGGCGCGGACGGCGGGGCAGCCGAAGCTGCGTCGTTAAAACCGGTTCTCGGGAGGGCTGATTTCCAGTTGAATCCGGTCGGAGCGACGGTCACGAGGTTACGGCTGACGTGCTGAGCCCGCCTGCGATCTGCGACCTGGTCCTGCGCGGGATGCCGCGCCCGATTCGTGCTGAGCTCGAATCCATAGACGTGTCGAACCGGGGCAGGGACGCGCAGCAGCGCGTCCGCAACCCCGGTCCACCAGGAGATCAACGAGAGTTGCGGACGCGCTGCTGCGCGTCCCTACTGCGGATCATGGTTCGGGGCAGTAGCTCTCGAAGCCGCGGGCGTGTTCGCGGCGTTCCAGCGGGGCGGCGCCTAACGACGGCAGGATGCCCAGCTTCACGAGTTGCGGCCGGAATTCGTAGCGGATTCGCATCGACGCGACCGGTTGCGGGACGAGGTGGATGTCGACGGTGCGCACGCTGTGATGCGTCCGGTCACCCATGCCCGTGGCTGCATAGTCGTCCGACAGCGCGACCTCGCTCTTCGCCGCTCCGGCGGAGGCTGGCGACGCCTGGTTACGCGCTGAGGGCGCCGGCGCGCTCCGGCGATCGAGGAACGTATCGATTGCCGAAGGGCGCTCGCGGAAGAACACGGCCTCGATGATGCCGAGGTTTTCGCTGTGGCCGATGGCTGCGCCGTAGGAGTCGGTCTCACCGGTGAAGTAGAAGCGGCGCGCGGTCTGCCGGTTGACCTGCCAGCCGGAGATGACCGCCGACTCGTAGGGATCGAGGACCCATTTTGCGGCGTCCCAGGGCGCCGTGTGGCGCGCGTCGATGGTGTTGAGGCCATCGACCGACAGCGCCACCGCCACCCGATAGGGCGTCGGATTGGTGATGCGGATCGCGTAATCGCTACCGCGTACGGCCTCGACATAGACGCTCCCGCGCCCGCGGTACTCGGGGCGCTCCGCGCCATTCACGAGCAGGTTGAGGCCGAAGCCGGACTGGGTCGTGGCAAAGGAAGCGGCGCAGCAGAGGAACGCGCCGGCAACTGCGAGAACGAGGTTAGTGCGTCTCATCAGAATCTCCTTGGCTGATGAGACACGGGTGGGTGGGGGAAAGAAACCGGGTTGCGCGGTTTCGCGGTTCCGAGGTCACGGGGTCACGGGGTCGCGAGGCTCACCATGCGCAGAGGCACACCTCGCAACCGCGCAACCGCGCAACCCCGTAACCCGTCCCCGACTACTGCCTAATATTCCTGGTCACCGTGATCGTGTCAGCCTGGTACTGGCCGTTGCCGTTGTTGAAGACGCGAACGTCCACCTGGTCGCCGCGCTCGAGGTCCGCGGGGCGATAGGTCTGGCCCTGATACAGGACCTGCGTGCGCGAATCGTAGAAGATCGAGTAATTGCCGCGGCCGCCGCTGTTCCGAAGATTCGTGGCATACGCGGAACCGAGGTCGATGCGCTGCGCCTGCGTGTCGACGTAGTTGACGGTGCCCCGGATGTCGCCTTCGTTCGTGTTCTGCGGATAGTTGTCGTTGGGATAGTTATTAGGCGGGTAGCTGCTCCCCGGATAGGCGCCGCCGGGATAGCCCTGGTTGTTGCGCACGTCGGCGGTCACGGTGATCGTTCCGGCCACCGACCGCCCGTTGTCGTAGTACATGCTCACGTCGATCTGGTCTCCGGGCTCCAGGTTGGACGCGCTGTAACTGCGTCCCTGGTAGAGGACCTGAGTCCGCGAGTCGTAGTAGACCGACGTTTGATAGGGGTTGTTGGGGTGGCCGTTGATGGCGTTGACCGTGAGATCGATGCGCTGGGCGCGCGTGTCGATGTTGTTGACCGTTCCGAGCATGTCGGAGCCCTGCTGGCCGGGGTAGGTCGACGGCGAGCTCGGATAGGGGTAGTTGTCTCGGCTCGGGTAACCGTACTGGCCCATGGCGCCGCAACCGGCGGCGAAGAGCAGCGCGAGCGAGGCTGCAATGCCCGCGAAATGAATGCGTTTCATGTTCGAACCTCCATTGTTCAATGAGCAAGCTGTGGGCCCATCGCAAAAGGTTGCGCGGTTCCGCAGTTCCGCGGTTGCGCGGTCAGCGAGCCCAACAGGCGGGCTTTCCCACCGCGCAACCGCGTAACCGCGCAACCCGGTCTGCGTTATCGTCGGGCCATGACCAAATCATTCGACGTGGTCGTCATCGGAGGCGGCACGGCCGGGCTGGTCACCGCCTCCGGTTGCGCACGCCTCGGGCGAAGAGTGGCGCTGGTCGACCGCGCGCCGCTGGGCGGCGATTGCCTCTGGACAGGATGCGTGCCGACCAAGGCCCTGATCGCCACTGCTCGACTGATCCACTGTGCCGCGAACGCCGGGCGCTTCGGTTTGGAGCCGCACCGGTTCGAGATCTCGCCGCCGCGGATCATGGAGTCGATGCGCGCCGCACGCGCCGCGGTCGGGGTGCACGACGACCCGAGCCGTTTCCGCGCACTCGGCGTGGAAGTGATCGAGGCGCCGGCGCGCCTTCTCTCCGCCACGGAAGTGCAGGCCGGCGATGAGGGCCTCACTGCCAAAGACATCGTCGTCGCCACCGGCTCCCGCACGGCCGTACCGCCGGTCGACGGCCTCGCGGAGACCGGCTTTCTCGACCACGCCTCGTTCCTGCTGCAGAACGAATTTCCCGCCTCGCTGGTCATCCTGGGCGGGGGAGCGATCGGCATCGAGTTCGCGCAGATGTTTCGCCGCTTCGGCTGCCGCGTCACGGTCGTGGAGATGATGGACGAGATCCTCGCGCACGAGGACGCGGCGGTCGCGCGGTTCGTACGCGGCCTGCTTGCCGGCGAGGGAGTGGAGATCCGCACGGGATGGAGTGCAAGAAAGGCGCGCCGTGAGAACGGTCGCAAGGTGCTGACGATCGAGGCGAAGGATGGCCGGACGGAGGAGCTGACCGCCGACGAGATCTTCGTCGCCTCCGGCCGCCGCGGCAATACCGAAGGGCTCGGCCTCGAGGCGCTGGGCATGAAGATGAACGGCTCCTACATCGCCGTCGACGATTACCTGCAGACGAGCATCCCGCGCATCTGGGCTTGTGGCGACGTTCACGGCGGACTGCAGTTCACGCAGGTCGCCGCGTACGAAGCGGTGAAGCTCGTGCGTAACATGCTCTTCCCCGGCCGGCGCAAAGTCGATTATTCGAACGTCCCGTGGGCGCTCTACACCGATCCGGAGGCCGGCCACATCGGGCTGACCGAAGCGGAGGCGATGGAGCGTCTCGGAAGCGGCGTGCGGACGTATGTGGCGGAGCTGAAGGATGTCGACCGGGCAGTCGTCGAGAGGTCGGGACCCGGTTTTGTCAAGATCGTCGCGGATCGACGCGGCAGGATCCTGGGAGCGCACGTCGTGGCGAACGACGCCTCGACTCTGATCGAGCCGCTGGTGCTGGCGCGGGCGAGCGGCGTACGCGTGGGCGGGCTCGCCCAACTCGTCTCGCCTTATCCGTCGCTCGCCGACGCAATTCAGAAGGCCGCTTCCCAGCACTACGAGGCGCTGGGAAGATCGTGGATCGGCGGGGTGGCCAGGAAGATCGCGTCGTGGTCGCAGTGAGTGGCGAAAGTCAACCAAGAGCCATGCAGAACAACCGCCGCCGCTTCTGGGTCGCCGTCGCTGTCGTAGCGGTACTGATCGTCGTCGCCATCGCGCTGGCGCGTTCCGGTCTGCATCCGCGGGCTGTCGCCGAGTGGCTGGCGATGGTTGGCCAGCGCTGGTGGGCGCCGCTGGCGTTCATCGCGCTTTACACGTTCTTCAATGCGCTGCTCTTTCCGGCCACGGTCCTGACCCTGACCGCCGGAGTGGTTTGGGGCTGGTGGATCGGCGGCCTGTGGGTACTGGCCGCGTCGACGATCGGATCTGCGGTGTCGTATTCGATCGGCCGAACGGGAGCGGCGTGGATCGGCGACGTGATGAAGCGGCGGGCCGGGCGCATTCACGATGCGTTGCGAAACGAGGGCTTCACGACGCTGTTGCTGATGCGCCTCATCCCGGTGGTGCCGTACAACGTGCTGAATTACGCGGCGGGGCTGGCCGGCATCGGCTGGCGCGACTACCTCGTGGCCACGTTCGTCGGCACGATTCCGGGAATCTTCATCTTCACGTGGCTGGCGTCGTCGATTGCCGCAGGTGTGGTCAGCCCACGGCAGGCGTTCGTGCGGATCCTGATCGCCGGAGCGCTTCTGGCCACCCTGGTGCTGCTCACGCGGAAATTCGCGGGACGCTTGCGGAAGCGGATCGGCGCGTGATCGAGGTCTGCGACGAGATCTCTACTTCTTTGCGAGCGATCGGATGTAGGTGACAAGCAGCATGACTTGCTCGCGCGTCAACGTCGCCTTGAATGACGGCATCCGCGAATGACCCGCGGTGATCAGCTTTGCCAGTTCGTCGTCCGTGAGCTTCTGGATCGCTTCGCTTCGAAGATCCGGTACGCCGCGGCTGCGGCCTTCGGGGGTGTTGCCTGAGCCGTCTTCGCCGTGGCAAAGGGCGCATTTCGCCTTGAGCCAGGCCATGTGGGGCGTGTCGCTGGCGAAGGCCGCGGAGCAGGTCAGCAGAGTGATCAGGAAGAAGGTTAGTCGGCTGGATCGCATAAGGTCCCTCGTGATTCAGTCGAGAGGAGAGGTGCGACGGATTGTAGAGATCACGTCACGGCCCACCTACGGGCGGCCGCCACAGGGTCATGCGACGAGAATCACACATCAAGTGCGTTCGGGCGGTTGAAGCCACTCAATCGCGCATCCCTACAACCGGAAATCAGCGAGCTCGTCCGGCACGGGCGCCTTGAACGACATCCTCTTCTTCGTCCGCGGATGGACGAAGCCGAGGTCGCGGGCGTGCAGGGCGAGGCGCCCGAGCCGGTCGGGGAGACCGCGGCCGTACATCGCGTCGCCGACGATCGGGTGACCAGCCTCGGACAGATGGACGCGGATCTGGTTTCTGCGCCCCGTCTCCAGCGTCACTTCCAGCACCGAATATTGTTCGCCTTTCCGCACCACGCGGTAATGCGTGATGGCCTCTTTGCCGCGCGCGGGATCGGCGATGCTCCGGACGCGGAGGTCGTCATCCTCGGCAAGAAACGAGCGGATCGTTCCCGAGCGCTGTGGCATCGCTCCGTGAATGATGGCCACGTACAGCCGCTCGATGTCATGCGTGGCGAACAGCTCCTGCAGGCGGTCGCGCATGTCGAGGTTGCGCGCGAAGACGATCACGCCCGAGGTGTCGCGGTCGAGGCGCTGCACGATGTGGACGCGGCTCTCGCCCGGTCGTGCCTTGTAGAACGCGTTCAGGAGCGCTTCCGCGGTCTGGCCGCGCTCGGTGGCGCTGGCGACCGTCAGCAGCCCGGCAGCCTTGTCGACGACGACCAGATCTTCGTCCTCGTAAAGGATCCTGAGTCGCGCGTCGAGCGTGTCGAGCTTCGATCGCACCTCGACCCGATCCTGCGGGCCGATCTCGCGTTTCGCCGAGCGCTCGACCACGCCGTTCACGCGCACGCGGTCGTTCTGCAGAATCTGCCGCAGCGTCGTCCGGGACGATTCGGGAAAGCGTTTCTGCAGGACGTCGAGGAGCGCGGGCATTTGCCGGCCATCTTACCGGGCACTCGGTTGAAGTTTGCGAGGTCACGAGGTTGCGAGGTCGCGAGGCAGACCGGTCCGCTTCGCCACCTCGAAACCTCGTGACCTCGTGACCTCGTGACCGTTACTCCTTCACCGCCTGTACGTCGATGTCGATCTTGAGCGTGTTGCCGACCAGAATGCCGCCAGTCTCGAGCGCCTGGTTCCACTGCAGGCCCCACTCGCGCCGGTCGATCTCGGTCTTGGCGCTCGCGCCGGCGCGCTGCTTGCCCCACGGATCCTTCCCCTGTCCGCCGTAGGTCGCATCGAATGTGACTTCGATCGACTTCCCGTGGATGGTCAGGTCGCCGGTGACCTTGAAACGATCGCCTTCCTTGTTTGCGGCTCCCTCGACACGCTTGCTCCGGAACGTGATGGTGGGAAATTTCTCGACGTCGAGAAAATCGGCGGAGCGGAGGTGGTTGTCGCGATCGCCAACGCCTGTGTCGATGCTGCTGGCCTGGATCTCGACGGTCACCGTCGAGCGGCTCGGGTTCTGCTCGTCTGCGTTGATGGTTCCTTTCAGGCTGGTGAATCGGCCACGGACTGTGGTGAACATCATGTGCTTGACGGAAAACTCGACTGTCGTATGGGCGGGATCGATTTGCCACGTCGTCATTTCTTCCTCCTGATTGCGCGCTCCAGATGGAAACGTAAGACACGAGCGAGCCGCGTGCCATGTGAGCGGGTAGCGGGTAGCGGGTAGCGGGTAGGAGCGGGCAGTGAGGGGGGCGGGTAGGCCTATCCGCTACTCGCTAGCCGCTCGTCTCACACGCGGCGCATCAGCACGCGCTCAACGACATGGCCATCGCCCTTCTCCAGGATCAGCCGCGCGCGGTCGCGCGTCGGCAGGATGTTCTCCTGGAGATTGACGAGGTTGATCCGGCTCCAGACTTCGCGGGCGACCGACATTGCCTCTTCCTCCGGCACGCTCGCGTAGCGGTGGAAGAACGAGCGCGGATCGCGGAAGGCGGTGTCGCGGAGTTTGCGAAAGCGCGTCAGGAACCACGATTCGAGCTGTTCGGGCCCGGCGTCGACGTAGATCGAAAAATCGACGAAGTCGGAGATGAACACCGGCGTGGCCTTCCCGGTCTGCAGCACGTTGAGGCCTTCCAGGATGACGATGTCCGGCCGCTCGATGGTCTGCTCCGCGCCGGGCAGGATGTCGTACTGAAGGTGGGAGTAGGTAGGGATGCGCAGCGGCGACACGCCCGACTTCAGCTCCGACACGAAGCGCACCAGCCGCACCCGGTCGTAGCTCTCCGGAAAACCCTTGCGGTCCATGATTCCGCGCTCGTTCAGGACGGCGTTCGGAAAGAGGAAGCCGTCGGTGGTGACGAGATCGACGCGTGGGTGATCGGGCCAGCGCGACAGCAGCGTCTGCAGAATGCGCGCAGTGGTGCTCTTGCCGGCCGACACGCTCCCGGCGATGGCGATCACGTACGGGACTTTCTCGGCCAGCGTGCCGAGGAATCGCGAAGTCACCCGGTGCAACTCCTGGATAGCGGCGATGTGGAGGTTGAGCAGCCGCGAGAGCGGCAGGTAGACCTCCTCCACTTCCCGGAGCGAGAGCTCTTCGTTGATGCCGCGGATCTCGTCGATGTCGTGCTGCGAGAGCGTCATCGGCGTCCCGCCGCGCAGGTGCGCCCACTCCGCCCGCGGAAAGGTGAGGAAAGGAGAGTCGTTGTTGTCGTCCGGCATGTCTCTTTCGACGGCTGGGCAACCGCAGTGCGAGCGAGAGGATAGTTCGATTTAGGATTTGAGATTGATGATTTGTGAACCGAAGACGGCTGCTGCGGTTCATAAATCATCAATCTCAAATATCTCAAATCTAAAATCGAGAGTCGCTCTTCCTCTGCTACCGTACGGCACCATGTTGCGCCGTCTCGCCATCGCGATCTCTCTCGTCCTCCCGCTCAGCGTCGCGCTCGCATCCGCCGATCCCGTCCGTCTCCCGACCGGAGCGTTCCTCGATCCCGCGGCGCCGGCGCGGCCGCTCGGCAATTTTCCTCTCGCGATCGCCGCCGCACCGGATGGAAACCGTTTCGCGGTCCTTCTCTGCGGCTATCGCCAGCAGGGCGTGCAGATCGTCGATTCCACCGGTGCCGTGCTGCAGACGATCGAGCAGCCCGCGGCCTTCGTCGGCCTGGCATTCGCGCCGGACGGAAGATCGCTGTGGGCCTCGGGCGGCAACGAAGACCGCCTTTATCGCTATGCCTGGCGCGACGGCGCAGCCGTGGCCGACGGCGGCGTCGTGCTCGCCGTCAAAGAGCCGAAGCACAGCGGGACCCGCTATCCAGCCGGCCTGGCATTCTCGCCGGACGGGCGCAGGCTCTTCGTCGCCGAGAATCTTGCCGACACGGTTGCCGTCATCGATGTCGCGAGCGGCCATATCCTCCAGCGCCTGGAGACCGACCGTTATCCCTACGCGGTCGCGGTGTCGAAGCGCGGTGATGTCTTCGTCTCGGCGTGGGGCGACGACACCGTCACGCATTTCCGCAGCGACAGCGATGGGCTGCTCCATCGGGTGGGGCGCATCGTCGCCAATCGCCACCCGTCGGCGCTCCTGCTCGACGACGAGGGCGGCCGCCTGTTCGTCGCCTCCTCGACGGCCGACAGCATCGCCGTCGTGGACATCAATCACGATGCGGTGGTGAAGGTCCTGAGCGATCCGCCTCCCACGGGCCCGCACGAAGGGAGCACCCCGAATGCGCTGGCGCTGTCGCCGGACGGCTCGACCTTGTTCGTGGCCGAAGCGGACGCGAACGCCGTGGCCCTGTTCGGATTGTCGGCGGCGACATCCGGGCGCAAGGAAGTGAATGGAACCGACGCGCTCCTCGGCCGGGTCCCTGCCCAGTGGTATCCGACGGCTCTTGCGGTCTCGGGCGACAGGCTGCTCGTCGTCAGCGGCAAGGGCGCGGGCAGCGGGCCGAATCCCGCCGGTCCTCGGCCGGGCCGCAAATATCCGCCGGCCGAGTACACGCTGGGGCAGATCCGCGGCTCGCTGATGAGCCTGCCGCTGCAGTGGACTGCGGCCGACCTCGCCGCGATGTCACGGAGAGTCGCCGCAGCCAACGGTTGGACATCACGAGCGGCAGCGAAATACCCCCCACTGCACCACGTCATCTACATCATCAAAGAGAACCGCACGTACGACCAGATTCTGGGCGACATGGCGGGGGGCGACGGCGACGCCTCGCTCGTCTACTTTCCACGAGAGGTCACGCCGAACCACCACGCCCTGGCCGACCGCTTCGGGCTGTTCGACCGTTTCTTCGTGAATGCCGAAGTGAGCGCGGACGGGCACAACTGGTCGACGGCCGCGTACGCCACCGATTACGTGACCAAGACCGTTCCTTCGAATTACTCCGGACGCGGCCGCACGTACGACTACGAAGGCTCGAACCGCGGCAAGATCGTCGACGAAGACGATGACGTGAACTCGCCGGCCAACGGCTACCTCTGGGATCTGGCCCTGCGCAAGGGCATCTCGCTGCGCGATTACGGCGAGTTCGTGCTCTCCTCCAACGAGGATCCGCGCGAGGAGCCGGATCAATTCCTGCCCACCCGCCGTGCCCTCCTCGCTGTGGCCAGCCGCGAGTATCCGCCGTGGGATCTCGACATCCCCGACCAGCGCCGCGCCGACGTCTGGATCGCCGACCTCCACGGGTTCTCCGCCGCGGGATCGATGCCGGCGCTGCAGATTCTCCGCCTTCCGAACGACCACACCGCCGGCGCGACAGCCGGCAAGCCGACGCCGCGCGCCTACGTGGCCGACAACGACCTCGCGTTAGGCCGAATCGTCGAAGCGCTGAGCCATTCCCCCTTCTGGAAGGATTCCGTCGTCTTCATCCTCGAGGACGACGCGCAGAACGGCCCCGATCACGTCGACTCCCATCGCTCGCCCCTCCTCGTCGTCTCTCCGTACACGCACAGCGGGCTCGTGCATCGCTTTGCCAACACCACCGACGTCCTGGCCACGATCGAAGAGATCCTCGGGCTCGATTCGCTGTCGCAGTTCGACTTCTACGGCCGTCCGCTGCGCGGCATCTTCAGCACGAAACCCGACCTTCGCCCCTACGACGCCATCAAGCCCGCGGTGGACCTCAACGAGAAGAACCCCCCCGGAACGGCCGAGGCGAAGCAGTCGTCGAAGCTGGACTTCAGCAAGCCCGATGCGGCCGACGAAGCAATCCTCAATCGCGTTCTCTGGAGCCTGATGAAAGGCGACGCGCCGATGCCGCCCCCGCGCCGCGCGCCTGCTGGAGCGCCGTGAAGTGTTAGGCCGAGAGCAGGAGGAAACCGGGTCACGAGGTTGCGAGGTCGCGAGGTTCGAACAATCCTGGTCCGCCTCGCGACCTCGAAACCTCGTGACCTCGTGACCGCTTCAGATAGACTCCGGCCCTCGAAGGAGGACACGCATGACGCGTACGTTCACCGCAATCCTGCTGCTCGCCTCCGCGGCAGCATTCGCTCAGCAGAATCCGAATCCCGCGCAGCAGGCGCAGCCCGCCCAGCAGCAGAAGCCTGCGGTGGCGAAGCCCGAAGTGGCACCCCCGCCGATGGTCGCGCCCAAACCCGACAACGCAGTCCCGAAAGAGAAGCCGCTGAGCGCGATTCCGTACACGCCCAGCCTCGACATCCCGTCGATGGATCGCTCGGCCAATCCCTGCGTCGACTTCTACCAGTACTCGTGCGGAGGCTGGATGGCCAGCAACCCGATCCCGCCTGACCAGGCCGCATGGAGCGTGTACGGAAAGCTGACCGAGGAGAATGCGCAGTTTCTCTGGGGCATCCTGGAGGAAGCGGCCAGGGGGGGGCCGGACCGCACGCCCGTCCAGCAGGAGATCGGCGATTACTTCCACGCCTGCATGGACGAGACGGCCATCGACGCGTTAGGCGCGAAACCTCTGCAGCCGCTGCTCCGGCGCATCGCCGGGCTGAAGAGCCGGAGCGAGCTGGCGGCTTTCCTGGCCAGGGAGCACCCCACCACGTACGGCAACGGCCTGCTCTTCGGATTCGGGTCGGACCAGGATTTCAGCGACGCCACTCAGGTCATCGCCTTTCTCAATGCCGGAGGGCTCGGCCTTCCCGATCGCGACTACTACACCAAGGACGATGCCCGCTCGAAGGAGCTCCGGACCAAGTACGTGCAGCACGTCGCGAAGATGTTCGAGCTGATCGGCGAGCCGGCGGCGAAGGCGAAGGGCGACGCCGAGACGGTCATGCGCATGGAGACGGCGCTGGCCAAGGCCTCGCTCACCCGCGTGCAGCGCCGCGATCCGTACAACCTCTTCCACAAGCTCACGCCGGCGGAGCTGCAGAAGCTCACGCCGTCGTTCAACTGGAAGCGCTATCTCGACCTCAGCGGCGTCGGCAGCGTGAAGATCGTCAACGTCACGCAACCGGCGTTCTTCAAGGAAGTGGAGCATGAGCTGAAAACCGTTCCACTGGCCGACTGGAAGACCTATCTGCGCTGGCATGCCGTGCACGCCCGCGCTCCCTACCTGTCGAAGCCGTTCGTGACCGAGAACTTCGACTTCTTCTCCCGCACTCTCCGCGGCGTGGCGCAGCAGCCCCCGCGCTGGAAGCAGTGCGTGCGCTACGTCGACCGCGACCTCGGCGAGGCTCTCGGTCAGGAGTTCGTTCGCCGCACGTTCTCGGCCAAGACCAAGGAAGACACCGTCGACATGACCCGTCGCATCGAGAAGGCCATGGAGAACGAGATCAAGACTCTCGACTGGATGACGGAGCCCACCAAGGAGCGCGCGCTCGAGAAGCTGCATGCAGTGGCCAACAAGGTCGGCTATCCCGACCGCTGGCGCGACTACTCCAGTGTCGTCGTGAAGCGCGGCGACTTCTACGGGAACGCCCAGAGAGCCACCGTCTTCGAGTCCGAACGCGAGTTGAAGAAGATCGGCAAACCGGTCGACCGCGGCGAGTGGGGCATGACTCCGCCCACCGTCAACGCCTATTACAACCCGCAGATGAACGACATCAACTTCCCGGCCGGTGTTCTTCAGCCGCCGCTGTACGACCCGAAGATGGACGCCGCGCCGAACTACGGCAACACCGGAGCGACGATCGGCCACGAGCTGACACACGGCTTCGACGACGAAGGACGCCAGTTCGATGCGCAGGGGAATCTGAAGGATTGGTGGACGCCGGCGGATGCCAAGGCGTTCGATGAGCGCGTCAATTGCGTGCGCGACCAGTACGCGCAGTACACGATCATCGACGACATCAAGATCAACTCGAAGCTGACCTCGGGCGAAGACGTGGCCGACATCGGAGGAACACTGCTGGCCTACATCGCATGGAAGGATGCCACGGCCAGCGAGAAGCTTGAGCCGATCGACGGCTTCACGCCGGATCAAAGGTTCTTCATCGGCATGGCGCAGTGGGCGTGCGAGAACCAGCGTCCGGAGAACCTCAGGGTGAACGCGATCACGAACCCGCACTCGCCGGGGAAGTACCGAATCAACGGTGTGGTGTCGAACCTTCCGCAGTTTCAGAAGGCGTTCGACTGCCACGACGGCCAGCCGATGGTGAGGTCGAAGATGTGCAAGATCTGGTGACGCTGGTGCGGCGTGAGCCGCGTTGCATGCATCGTGACGAAATTCGAAGCCCGCCTCCCGGCGGGCTTCTTCGTTGTTGGACGGCGATTGCGTTCGTGAAACGTGCGAGTTCAGCGTTGTCGGGCGTGTCTGATCAGTGGAGGCTGGTGGCAGGGCTCGCGCTTCACAGCAACTTCTTCATCAGAAGAGCCTTGATCAGGTGCACACGGGCTTCATAGCGGCCCTCCTTGCAGATGTGTCAGTTGTCACGCTTCATGTGTTGCGACGCGCACCAGACTATCGCAGCATCCGACACGGGGCGCTATCCGCTGCTCGCTCAACAATCGCCGCGAACGTAGTAATCGAATTGGAGGACAACCATGGAAACCATCCTGCGCGGCCTGCTCATCATGGCTACGGCAGGAGCGCTCACGTTCCCCGCGCCACCGAAGGCGTTGGTCAACGCAACGGGCGCTTCACGATCCCGGACCGCCGCTCCCATGGCCCCTGCTCCCTCGCAGGCGCCGCGGTTCAAAGCGGACCAGCTCGAGGCATACCTCACTAACGATGTCGTTGCCTATATCCGTCCCGGCATCAATACCACGATCGTAGGCGTGACGAACGTCGCCTCCGGTCAGCAGCCGGTCGTCGAGCTGCGCTTTACCGACGACCTTGGACAGCCGCTCGATCGGAATGGCGCGCTGACGCCCGGAAAGATCGGGGCTGATTTCGTTCTCGCAATGTGGAATCCGACGACATCCGAGTACGTGAACCTCAACGTCGCGAACTTCGGGACGATCAGTTATCCCCTTCACGACATCGGGGGTACGTGGACTGACCTGGATATGGGCCATGCGAAGTTCACGTTCGCCAAGCCGCTTCCGTCAGGCGTCGGTCCGACCCAGACCTACACGCTCGGCGTCTACGCAGGGCGCGATACGAAGGACATCATCGGCAAGGATTACGCCGCGCCGGCCGCTCTCTACACGTTCCGTCCGGACGGCGGTACTCCGACTGCTGTGTTCGACAAGCTGAACACCGGAGCGTGCGACTCCTGCCACGATCCGCTCTACTTCCATTCGCAGTTCTCCGGGCAGCGGATCAACGATGTCAAGCTCTGCGTGCTCTGCCATACCTCGCAGATGCCGACGTTTCCCAATGGGCAGACTCTCGATTTCCGCGTTCTGATCCACCGCCTTCATGATGCCTCCAATCTGCCAAGCGTTCAGGCTGGTGGAACGTATGCGCCGGTGCCGGGCGGAGACGACTTCACGACCGTCACGTTCCCGCAGGACATCCGGAATTGCGCGACATGCCACGCGGGACCCAATCCGAAGAACGTTCCTTCGCAGTCGAGTGCCTGGTACACGAACCCGAGCCGCGCGGCCTGCGGCTCCTGCCATGACGACATCAACTGGACGACCGGCGCGAATCACCCGGCCGGTCCGATGGCCGACGACAGCGCGTGCGCGAAGTGCCACGTTCCTTCGTCGGGCGTCGAGTTCGACGCGTCGATCCAGGGCGCACACACGAACCCGCTGAAGTCGAACCAGCTCAAAGGCCTCGTCGCGAAGATCGTCAGCGTGACGAACACCAAGCCCGGACAGAAGCCGACCGCCGTATACAGCATCACAAACACCGACGGCAGCGCGGTCGACGGCAGCAAGCTCGCCACCTTCGCTCCGATCCTCGCCGGCAACACCACCAACTACAACAGCGCAACCAACTGGCGTGAGAACGGCGTCGCCTCCTCCTCCAACACCAACCCCGGCGTCTTCGACGCCACGAAGGGCACCACGACGTACACGTTCACGCACGCCATCCCCGCCACCGCGACCGGGACCTGGACGGTGAGCGCAGACATCTATCGCAACGCCACTCTCAAGCGCGGCGACGGCCAGGCCGACATCGCCGTCCGCGAATGCGCCATCAATCCCATTTTCGATGTCGCGGTCACCGACAGCACGCCGCAGCCGCGCCGCACCGTCGTGGCGACCAACCATTGCAACGCCTGCCACGATCAGCTCGCCCTTCACGGCGGCCAGCGCATGACGACCCAGGAATGCGTGATCTGCCACAACCCCACCGCGAGCGATAGCGCTCAGCGCCCATCGACCGAAGGCCCCGCGGAGTCGATCTCGTTCCAGCGTCTCATTCACCGCATCCACAGCGGCGAGGACCTGACGCAGGACTTCACGGTCTACGGCTATCACGGCAGCGAGAACAACTTCAACGACATCCGCTTCCCCGGCGACCGGCTCGACTGCGCGAAGTGCCACGTCGGTTCCAGCTACACGCTTCCGCTCCAGCAGACCGGCATCGCCTCGGTCACCACTCTGCGCGACTACTTCTCGCCGCAGGGCCCCGCGACCGCAGCCTGCCTCGGCTGCCACGACAATGAGGACGCCGCCGCGCACGCGTACCTCAACACTACCCAGTTCGGTGGAACGGGCACACCGGCCGAGGCGTGTGCGACCTGCCACGGTACCGGCAAGGACTGGGACGTCGCAAAGGTGCACGCCCGCTGAGTCTAGAGTCCGCTTGAAATATTACGTCTCATGATGGAGGGGGGCTCCCAAGCCCCCCTCCTTTGTGAGCACAGCGAGCGGAAAAGGGGAATCCGATGAAGCGATACGCAATGGGCGGACTGGCCCTGCTTCTGGCATGGGCTCTGTCACCGGCAACCGGGCGCGCGCAGGAGCAGCCGCCACCGCCACCAGCACCCGCCCAGGAGCAGTCGGCGACACCGGCACCGGCGCGGCCGCAACCACCGCCGCCACCCGCGGAAGCGAAAGCGCCTGCGGCAGCCGAGGCGACGCCGGCGATGTCGTGCGGGGACTGCCACGACCAGGCGAAAGCATTCGGGATCAACCCGCACGCGCAGGGCAAGGCGACCAAGGGCCAGGTGGTGCCGAACTCGGTGTGCGAAGGGTGCCACGGGAGCGGGACGGCGCACATGGACGCGGGCGGAGACAAGACGCTGATCTACAAGCCGGTGGGTTTGGCGGGAGCGAACAAGACGTGCCTGTCGTGCCACGACACCAACACGGACCGGATCTCACGGCACGCAGGCCAGCACGCGAACTCGTCGCAGGTGAACTGTTTGACGTGCCACTCGATCCACTCGAGCGAGCCGCGGGCGCCGCACCTGTTGGTCAAAGATCAGCTGAGTCTGTGCGCGACGTGCCACGCGAGTTACGCCGCCTCGTTCCGGAACAAGCCGTATGCACATCGGCTGGGCCGGGGCGGGATGGAGTGCTCGTCGTGCCACGAGCCGCACGGGATGCCGTTCAAGCCGGCGAACCTCAGACAGACGGCGGCCGGAGAGGTGCCGTGCCTGAACTGCCACGCGGACAAGCGGGGCCCGTTCGTGTTCAACCACGGCAGCGTGGCGATCGGCGACTGCACGACGTGCCATGAAGTGCATGGATCGTCGAACCCGAAGATGCTGAATCGGGCGACGGTGATGCAGCTGTGCATCGAGTGCCATTCGCCGATCACGGCGAGCACGCTGGGAAGCCAGCCGCCCTCGTTCCACAACCTCACGAGCGTGCGCTACCAGAACTGCACGAGCTGCCACATGGCGATCCACGGGTCGAACCGCGATCCGCAGCTGATGAAGTAGGAGGAGAAAGCCGATGAGATCACGCAAGTTCGCACTGTGGCTTTCTCTGGGTCTGCTGGCCGCCGGCGCGGGAGCGCTCGAGGCGCAGTCGACCACCCCGTACGACATGGAGATCGGGCTCCGGACGCTCAAGGTCAATGGCAACGAAGACATGTACCGGACCCAGATCAACGAGCGGAGCGGATTTCTGTTGCGCTCGTTCAGCCTGGCGACCTCGGACTTCGAAGGCAAGACGAGCCTGTTCGACCGGTTCCGCATCGACGCGAGCGACCTGGGAGCGGGGCCTGCAGGCGCGCTGCGGCTCAGCGCCGAGAAGAGGGAGGTCTACCGGTTCACTCTGGGCTACCGGCACACCAACAACTTCAGCGCGCTGCCGGCGTACGCCAACCCGCTTCTGGCGCAGGGGATCATTCCCGGCCAGCACACCTACGACCGGACCCAGAACATGCTCGACGCGGACCTGGAGTTCCTGCCGGGCAAAGCGATCAGTCCGTTCATCGGGTACTCGCTGAACAACCTCAGCGGACCGGGGACGACGACCTACCACCAGGGAGGCAACGAGTTTCTGCTGAGCCAGGATCTGAAGGACCGCGATCACGAGTTCCGCATCGGCACAGGGTTCAACCTCGGGCCGGTGTACGGATCGGTCACCCAGGGGTGGCGGAAGCTGTCGAGCACGGAGAGCCTGGGGCTGGCCGGAGCGACGACGGGGAACTTCCCGAACCCGGTGTTGGGGCAGGTGCCGACGGCGACCCTGATCACACGCAACGACCGGACCGACGTCAAGACGCCGTTCACGAACCTGTACGCCACGGGGCAGTTCCTGGGGCGGGTGCGGGTGACGGGCAACTACGTGCGGTTCGCGGCCGAGTCGAACGGAGACGAGACCGAGGGCCTGACCGGGTCGTTCATCTCGTTCGGGATCAACCGGTTCTTCAACGGGCTGGCCGAGACGGCCGCGCAGACGGCGAAGAACACGACCTGGCGGGGAGGGGCGCGGGCGGAGGTGACGATCGTAGGCGGGCTCGATGCCTTTGCCGGGTTCCAGAAGGATCATCGGGACCTGACCGGGACGGCGCTGCTCAACACACTCTACCAGGGGACGACGAACTTCAGCGGGCTCGATCCGAAGGACGTGCAGGCGGTGCTCGATGCGGCGAGCGCGATCACGCGGGTCGACAACGTGGCCAACATCGGGATCTCGGCGAGGCCGGAGGGACCGTTCTCGGTGCGGGCCGAGTACCGGCAGGACAAGCAGACGGCCGATGTGGCACCGGACCTGTCGGAGATCGTGGTGCCGGGCAACCCCAATCCGGCGGGGTCACCGCAGGGGGGCGCCTACGAGCGGAAGATCAAGACCTTTGATATCAATGCATCGTTCAGCAAGGCCGGGTTCACCCTGGGGGCGGCCTACCGCAAGGACTCGGCCGACAACCCGATCTTCCGGACCGACTTCACGGATCGGAACCGCTACCGGGTGCGCGCGGGGTACGCGGCGCCGAAGTGGGTCAAGCTGGGGGTGACGGCCGAGAACCTCAAGCAGAAGAACCCCCAGACGGGAATCAACCTCGACGGGAAAGTGCGGCAGTACTCGGGCGACGTGGAAGTGACGCCGGCGAAGTTCCTGTCCCTGCGCGGGTCGGTCTCGCAGTTCAAGGCCGACAACTCGATCCTGTTCCGCCATCCGGAGAACTTCAACACCGACATCTCGCTCTACACCGAGACGGGCAAGGCGCGGGAGGGCGGGTTCCTGGTCAACTTCGCGCCGGTGTCGTTCGATGCGGGGTTCAGCCGCTTCACCAACCGCGGCGACAACCCCTTCGACATCAACCGCACCCGGCTCCGTCTGGGCGTCGACCTGCCGCCCAAGACTCGCACCGCCATCGTCGCCGAATACGCCAAGGACAAGTACCACGAGCTCACCCCCACCTTCGGCGACTTCGACGCTACTCGCTACGGCATCTTCTTACGGTTCCATCCGTAGTTTTCAGCCAATCGCAACTTCGAAACGCCCGGCCGAAGCCGGGCGTTTTTCTTTTTTGTGTCACCAGGTCACCAGGTCACCCGGTGACCCGGAAACCTGGTGACCTGCGAACCATCGCCTGGAATCCTTCGCTACAATCCCCCGTTCATCGCCACTGGAGGACAGAGGAATGTACGACGAGATGCTTGTTGCGCCCATGCGCCAGGAACTGACGAGCCTGGGCATCCAGGAGACGAAGACCGTGGCGGACGTCGACGCGGTTCTCAGCGACCCCAAGGGGACGGTTCTTCTTGTGGTCAACTCCGTCTGCGGCTGTGCAGCCGGCAACGCCCGCCCTGCGGTTGCCATGGCTCTCGAGCACAGCGTGCTCCCCGACCGGATGATCACCGTCTTCGCCGGAAACGACGTCGAGGCCACCGCTCGCGCTCGCTCGTACCTGGCTGGCTATCGCCCTTCTTCACCGTCGATCGCTCTTTTCCGCGACGGACAGGTCGTGAAGATGGTGGAGCGCTGGCAGATCGAGGGACGCCAGCCGTGGGACATCGCCGCCGAGCTGACGGCGGCATTCGATCAGTTCTGCCGGAAACAGGCAGTCAACGAGTAAGCCCTTAGCGGGTAGCGGGTAGCGGGTAGCGGGTAGGAGGCGACTCCTGCCCGCTTTCTTTTTTCGGGCTATACGCTCGTGCGAGGCACGGCACTGGCAATCCTGGTCGCCATGACCGACTTCGAAGACCGCGTGCGGCGGATTGCCCGGGAGGAGATGAAAGAGATCGGCCGCGATCCCGACGAAATCGCCGACGTCATCGACCGCCCCGGTGCGGACTACTGCGTGATCACCTTCCGGGATCCGTCCGTCAGGCCGATCGAGATCCCCAAGCCGTTAGGGGCAGGAGATTCGCAGGAGCTCGACGAGATCCAGCGCGCTCTGCAGTACCGCTTTCACACGTAGCCCGCTTTTCATCCCGAGCGGGCGAGTCGGCTGCGCCGCTGGAGTGCTTCCAAGAAACTCGCAGTGTTTATGCGGGCTCTGGTGTTCGTTGCCCTTCTCCCCGCCGCAGCGGGGAGAAGGTGCCGAAGGCGGATGAGGGGCCTTTCTCTCGAACAAGAACGAGACCCCTCAGCCCGGCCCTCTTCCCCGCTGCAGCGGGGAGAGGGGGAACGATCGAACGGCTCTTCTCTCCGGTGTCGCGCCTTCGCGATTCGAGTGCTCGGGATGATAAAGCGATCACGCTCGGGTGGGCATGATCACGCCGTGGCGCGTTTCGACTTCCTTCCGGGCTTGGCGGCCGATATCTTCTGCTCCGCCGATCGCGAGGCCACCTCGGCGGGCACGTAGAACGATCGCCCGCGCACGTTCTGGTCCACGACCAGGCCGTGCTGGAGCGGCGGAAAGGCGCGTTCGTCGCAGTCGAGCCGTTCGCAGAGCCGGCACGTCGTCCCGATCGGCACGGCGGCCTCGAGGTTCTCGAGATCGTAGCCGTCGGCGTAGACGAGCTTCCTCGCTTCCGCGACGGCACAGCCGATGCCCACTGCCATGAGCGCATCGCCGGAGGGAAAGCCGAAGCTCTTGCGGATCGTGCGGGCCACGCAGAAGTACGCCGTGCCGTCCGGCATCTTCGATACCTGTGTGCGAATGCGCCCCGGCGTGAGGAAGGCGATGTGAACGTCCCAGCGCGGGCACGAGCCCGAGAAGCGCGCGAAGCGGATTCCGGTGCCGCTGAACCGCTTGGAGATGTTTCCGGCAATGTCGACGCGCAGGAAGTGAAAGGACACCCCGGAGGCGCCCGGCTTTCGAAGCGTGGTCAGGCGGTGGCAGATCTGTTCCCAGCTGGCGGTGTAGTGGTGCTGCAGGAGCTCGACGTCGTAGCGGACTTCTTCGGCGGTGCGGAGGAATTCGTCGTAGGGCATCAGGAGCGCCGCCGCGAAATAGTTGGCCAGGGCGATACGGCAGAGTTTCAGCGACTCCGAAGTCGTCAGATAGGTCGTTGACTGTTTGAGGATCGAGTCGATGGCCGTCTCGGCCTCGAGCAGGCCGATCTGGTGTGCCACTTGGAATTGGCGGCTCCAGGGCGGCAGCATCTCCGACAGTGACAGCACCAGGCGCTCCGGATCGAAGCGTCGGAGCGCGCCGCGATCGCGGCTCACCGGAGTGAGTTGGACCTCGACCGCATGCCGGCTGCCGAGGTACTGGACCAGCGAGCGATAGATGTCGGTGCGGTCGAAGCGGGCACGCGCGGCGATCTCTTCGGCAGCGGCCTCGAGCTCCGGGAAGTAGTTCATGTTGTGCTGGATCACGTCCGACACTTCTTCGGAAGGGAGATGGGCCGGATTGACGCCGGGGAAATCGCGGCCGTCGTAGAGCCTGGAGGCGAGGGCGTGCGTCGATTCCGAGGAGCTTCGATAGGCGCGGTAGAGCGCCAGCACCGCGCGCGACAGCGAGGGGTTGTCGGCGAGCTCGCGCACGTCGACGGTGGTCAGGGGATGCTCTTCGAACAGCGGATCGCCGAAGACTTCCTGGAGGTCGCCGGCCACGCGCGTGGCGTCGTCGTCGGCGAAGGAGTCGAGCTCGATCTTGAAGACCTGAGCGACCTTCACGAGCAGATGAGCCGGCAGCGGCCGCTGGTTGTGCTCGATCAGGTTGAGGTAACTGGCGGAGATGTCGAGCCTGGCGGCGAGGTCGCTCTGGGTCAGCCCTTCGCGCCGGCGCAGCGCGCGGACTTTCGCTCCGAGTTTGACGGTCGCGTTCATGTGAGCCCTCCTCATGAACCGGCCACGAGGTCAAGCTCGTGACCGCTCACTGCTGGCACGCTTCCTTCAGTCAATCTGAGTGCGCACCCGGCGCACGTTGTCTGCAACCTTACAGCCATTGACAGGTTCACAGAATTGCATTTACAAATCTGCACAACGTAACTAACTCATCGCTGTAGATTTGTTGACCATGGCCTGTCATGTGCTCATCATTTTACAACATGACCACGAAAGGTATGAGCCTGTGACGAGCATCGCCAGCTTCCGTGATGTCGGGATCGAGCTGCGCGGCGAGAGCCGCCCGGAATGGGACGAGATTCTCTCGCCCGCGGCCCTGCAGTTCGTCGCGTTTCTACAGCGCTCGTTCGGGCCGCGTCGCGAAGAGCTCCTGGCCCGACGCCAGGATCGCAAGCGGCGCCTCGACGCCGGCGAGCTGCCCGACTTCCTCCCGGAGACCAAAGCGCTTCGCGAAAGCGACTGGAGCGTCGCCCCGATTCCGCACGATCTGGTCGACCGCCGCGTCGAGATCACCGGGCCGGTCGACCGCAAGATGATCATCAACGCGCTCAACAGCGGCGCCAGCGTGTTCATGGCGGACTTCGAAGACGCGCACACGCCGACCTGGGCGAACAACATCGAAGGGCAGCTGAACCTGCGCGACGCCGTTCGCCGGCAGATCGACTACGCCGGGCCCGGCGGAAAGCAATACCGGCTCAACGAGACGACGGCCACGCTTCTCGTCCGTCCCCGCGGCTGGCACCTGCTCGAGGAGCATCTCCGCGTCGACGGCAAACCGGTCAGCGCGAGCCTCTTCGATTTTGCGCTCTACTTTTTCCACAACGCCGGCGAACTGCTCGCCCGTGGCACCGGGCCGTACTTCTATCTGCCCAAGATGGAGAGCCATCTCGAGGCGCGGCTGTGGAACGACGTCTTCGTGGCCGCGCAGAAGAACCTGGGAATCCCGACGGGCTCGATCCGAGCCACCGTGCTCATCGAGACGATCCTGGCAGCGTTCGAAATGCACGAGATCCTTTGGGAGCTGCGCGAGCACTCCGCGGGACTGAACTGCGGCCGCTGGGACTACATCTTCTCGTTCATCAAGAAATTCAGGGCGCGACACGACTTCCTCACCCCCGACCGCGCGCTCATCACGATGGACAAGGCCTTCCTGGCCTCGTACGTCGACCTGCTGATCCAGACCTGCCACCGCCGCGGCATTCATGCCATGGGCGGCATGGCGGCGCAGATTCCGATCAAGGGCGACGAAACGGCGAACGAGGCGGCCATGGCCAAGGTTCGTGCAGACAAGGTTCGCGAGGTCCGCGCGGGCCACGACGGCACCTGGGTGGCGCATCCGGGGCTGGTTCCGGTGGCGAAGGCGGTTTTCGACGAGCACATGCCTGAGGCCAATCAGATCGACCGCAAACGCGACGAGGCCCGCATCTCCGCTGGCGATCTGCTGCGGATCCCGGAGGGGGCCATCACCGAGAAGGGGATGCGCCAGAACATCAACGTCGGCATCCTCTATCTCGAGGCGTGGCTCGGCGGGCTCGGCTGCGTGCCGCTGTACAACCTGATGGAGGACGCCGCCACCGCGGAGATCTCGCGCACGCAGCTGTGGCAGTGGATCCACCACGAGGCCCGTCTCGACGACGGCCGTCGCGTTACGGGCGATCTTTATCGTCGCCTCCGCGGCGAAGAGCTGGTCTCGATCCGTGAGCGTCTCGGCGCCGCGCGCGTCGCGGAAGGTTTCCTCGATCGTGCCGCAGGGTTGTTCGACCGGCTCACGCTGGCCGGAGAGCTCGCCGATTTTCTGACCATCCCTGCTTACGACGAATTACTCGAAATCGAAGAGGCCCAGGCCTCGGCCGCCGGCAGCGGCCGCTGACCCGAACGGAACTTCAGCAATTCGCAAAGGAGACCGAATGGCAAGACGACTCGAAGCAGTCCGATCCCGCGATGCGCAGAGCCTGGAACGCGAATGGGAGAACAACCATCGCTGGAACGGCATCACGCGCGACTACACGGCCGAGGACGTTCTCCGGCTGCGCGGCTCGATCGACATTGCCCATACCCTCGCGGAACTGGGAGCGGAGCGGCTGTGGAAGCTTCTCCACGAGGAGCCGTTCGTCGGGGCACTGGGCGCGCTGACTGGAAATCAGGCCATCCAGCAGGTCCGGGCCGGCCTGCAGGCGATCTATCTCAGCGGCTGGCAGGTTGCGGCCGACGCGAACCTGGCCGGCCAGATGTATCCCGATCAGAGCCTTTATCCGTCGAATTCCGTGCCGCAGGTGGTCAAGCGCATCAACCAGGCATTGCAGCGGGCCGATCAGATCGATCACAGCGAAGGGCGCAACGGTACCTGGTGGTTTGCGCCGATCGTCGCCGACGCGGAAGCCGGCTTCGGCGGCGCACTGAATGCCTTCGAGCTGATGAAGCAGATGATCGAGGCCGGCGCGGCGGCCGTCCACTTCGAGGATCAGCTGGCCTCGGAAAAGAAGTGCGGGCACCTCGGCGGAAAGGTGCTCGTGCCGACCTGCCAGTTCATCCGCACACTGACCTCGGCGCGGCTGGCCGCCGACATCTGCGGCGTGCCCACGCTCATCGTGGCGCGCACCGACGCGAACTCCGCGACGCTGCTGACCAGCGACGTCGACGAGCGCGATCGCGAGTTCATCACGGCGGAGCGAACCACCGAAGGCTTCTTCCGCATTCAGGGCGGCGTAGAAATGGCCATCGCTCGTGCGCTCGCGTATGCGCCTTACGCCGACCTGCTGTGGATGGAGACCGCGAATCCCGACGTCGACGAGGCGCGCCGCTTCTCCTCGGCCGTTCACGAGAAGTTTCCCGGCAAGCTGCTGGCGTACAACTGCTCACCATCCTTCAACTGGGCGAAGAAGCTCACGCCGGAGAAGATCGCCAGCTTTCAGAGCGAGCTGGCAGACATGGGCTACAAGTTCCAGTTCGTCACCCTGGCGGGTTTTCACGCCCTCAACTACTCGATGTACGAGCTGGCGCGCCAGTACAGAGGCGAAGGAATGGCCGCCTACTCGCGCCTGCAGCAGGCCGAGTTCGCCGCAGAAAAGGACGGCTACACGGCGACCAGGCACCAGCACGAAGTGGGCACCGGCTATTTCGACGAAGTGATGAAGGTGGTCTCGCAGGGACAGGCGTCGACCACGGCGCTGGAGAGCTCCACCGAGACCGCGCAGTTCGGCGCGCATTAGGAGCGGGTGCGTCAGGGAGGATTCCCATGGAAGACATCCGGTTGTACATCGACGACGAACAGAAGACGCCCGCCCGTTTTGACGAGGACGATCGCCGCGTGGAGTGGGACGCGGCGCCCGAAGACGAGGTTCCGTTCGAGATTCCGCGGGACTAGTGGCCTGTATTGGTTGAATTGGTACCAGATGGCGCCGGGATCGGCGACGTGAGCGAGGCGCGCCGACGCAGGCATCGCGGTGACTATGCTGAGGAGGCGCAACGAAGCTCACGGCGTCGAGACCAGGCCAGGTGGTACCAATTCAGGCGATACAGGCCTCTAGTCCCGTTTCAGTTCATCCCGAGCGCCGCTCGGGATTGAGCTCAATAAATCATGTCGTTGTCGCCCAGCCCGAAGTAGTGGCCGAGCTCGTGGATGACAGTGTCGCGGATCTCGCGGACGGCCTCGCGGCGGTTGCGCGCGATGCGGAGGATCGGCCCGCGGAAGATCGCCACCTTGTCGGGCAGCAATGGCATTCCGTACGAGCGCTCCGTCAACGGAGTGCCGCGATAGAGGCCGAGCAGCTCGCTCCCTTCGTCGTGCTCTTCCTCGTCGCCGCCCTCATCGTCGAGTACCTCGAGGTCTTCTTCGGTCGGTTCGTCTTCGATGACGACGGCGATGTTCTGGAGCATCTGCGCGAACCGCTCGGGAAGCCGGTTGAGCGCCTCCTCGACGACCTGCTCGAATTCAACGGTGGACATTCGCATCGACGTGATCATCGCATGAGCGAGAAGCGGGTGGAGTCTGCTGCCATTCCGGGTCCGCCGAGCGCGATGTCCCCGTAGAGCGAGTGCTGGAGTGCCTGCAGGGACGCGCAGCAGCGCGTCCCTGGAGTTTGGACGTCTGGTGGCTAGGCGTTAGCAGCAGCGACGAGTTGGAATGGTGTTGTGGCAAAGGGGGGCGGCGAGATTTGGGGTTCGTTGATCTGCTTGC
>JAJXWV010000013.1 GCA_021781455.1 Acidobacteriota bacterium
CTGCTCGCCGCGATGCTCGCGGCGTACCTGGTGCTGACCCACCTGATGAAGACCTGGTTTCACCGCCGGTTCGGGCTCGATTGACGCGGCCAGGAATCGTCCGGCGCCGCCCGGCGGCGGTGCGGGTGCGGATTCGGCGCGCAGGGTTGGCTCCCCGGGTCTGATTCGAACACCGCCCGGGAAACATTTGGGAAGTATTGGCGGGCCAGCGGTCGAGTGAAGAGCTATGACCGCTTGCGGACAGGACTGGCGCCTGCGACACCACATCCCGAACGAAAACGAGCCTGCCAGCGAACGATTAAAAGTTTAAACGAATCAATAATATAGTCCCTGCCTTGCCTCGATGGAACCCGCCAAAAGTAGCCTAAAAATGGCCCTCGGCGGCCCGGATTTATCACGGGCCTAAGCTTTGTTCACGGCTTGGCCGAGGCACCGGGCGCCCCAGCTTTCTGCGCTCCCGGGCGCTGCCGTAGCGTCTTCCTCGTCTGGAAGAGGGGAATGCGGGTGGCAGTCGTTCGGCGGGCCGCTACAACGGGCCGTGAGGCGTTCTGGAGCGTCCCGTGATCCATGGATAGCTCATAATCGATCGGCCAAAAAGAGGCGCCAACGCCGGTGCCGCCGGGTTCGGCGAGGGCCCGACATCGGAGGTTTTTGCGACCGCATCGTGACGCGCTCGGCGATTTTGCGGCCTTTTAAACTCCCCTTGCCGTGCAGCTTGCTGTCCTGGGTGAGCTGCATTCTGCCGAGTACGTTGAACTGGATCCGCTTCAACGTCTTGTTGCACTTGATGGCTTTCGGTTCCGGAATCAACTCGCCGCCGATCCAGAAGTAGGAGTTCGACTCCTCGTATTTTTCCTTTCGAAATAGACCAGGCGCATCTGTGCGATCCGCGATGCGCGCGCTTCGGTGCCGATGCTACGCATATTGCGTACTGGGCACCCTCACAGCAATATCTGGCACATGGGCGAGTTCCTGAAGCGTCTGCGCCGCAAGTTGACCGTGCCGCGTGGCGACGTGAGCTACGACGTCTACATGAAGGAGCGGGGCAAGGTGCGTCCGATGACGGAACGCCTGCCGGTGATCACGGTCGCCATGCTCGATGCGCTCAGCGCACAATGTCCCAGTGTCCGCCAATTCACTGGGCCAAAAAACAAGGGCGGCCTTGCGGCCGCCCCCGGATTTGGTGCATCTCTCAGCTTGTTATCGGAGAGAGCGCATTTCCTGATCTGCTGACACATTAGACGGTAGATCCGGAACGATCAGCTGTCAACAACAACGAGGGATCGATGGCAAAAGACAAATATCGGTTGGGGCTGGACCTCGGTACGAACTCGATCGGCTGGTGTACATACCGCCTTGACCAGAACGATGAACCGGCTTCGATCCTGCGCATGGGTGTGCGGATCTTTTCCGATGGCCGTAACGCCAAGAGTCTGCAGTCCCTCGCCGCCGACCGCCGTCTCGCGCGACAGATGCGTCGCCGCCGCGACCGCTGGCTGAAGCGAATGCGCCGGATGCGCGAAGGGCTGCTCGCCGCCGGTCTGTGGCCGACCGAGGAGGGTGCGCGTCAGGCGCTGAAGGGACTCGATCCGTACGAACTGCGGCGGCGCGCGCTCGACGCAGCGCTCACTCCCCACGAAATTGGCCGGGCGATCTACCACCTGGCCCGGCGTCGCGGGTTCCGCAGCGGTCGCAAAGAGCGGCGCGACGCCGACCAGCAGAAGGAAACGGGGCTGATCAACAAGGCGGTTCAACGCCTGCGGGAGCAGTGTCAGGCCGCCGGCGCCCGCACGGTCGGCGAATACCTCGCAATGTTGCACGCCGAACGCAAGACCGTTCGCGCGCGCCGAACTGCGGACGGCGAGTACGTGCTCTACCTGCAGCGCGCGATGGTGGCCGAGGAGTTCGACATCCTGTGGGAGTCGCAGCGCCGGCACCACCCGAAGCTTCTGACGGATAGCGCGCGGGACACGCTGCGCGACACGCTGCTGTTCCAGCGTCCGCTGAAACCGATGAAGCCGGGCCGCTGTCCGTTCGAGCGACACGAATACCGCGAGCCGCTCGCGTCCCCGCTGCAACAGCAGTTCCGGATCCTGCAGGAACTGAACAACCTACGGCTGATCGATGGACCGAACGCACGACCGTTGACGCTCGAGGAGCGCAATCGCTGCCTCGAAGCCCTGTCGACGAGCGGCAAGCGGACCTTCGCCGCGCTCCGCAAATTGATCGACGCACCGCGCAGCGCCCGATTCAACCTCGAGCTGGACGGCCGACGTCGCGACCTGAAAGGGGACGCCGTCGAGTCGCAGCTTGCGCCCGTGCTCGGCGACCGCTGGGCTGCGCTGTCGGCCGCAGCACGTCGCGATCTCGCGTTGGTGGTCGAGAAAGCCGACGACACGACGACGCTAGTGACTGTGCTGTGTGCACCCCCATGGTCGATGGACCCGACTACTGCAGAACGCCTCGCACACGTGACCTTGCCGGAAGGCTTTGGATCCCTGGGGCCGACGGCGCTTGCGAAAATCGTCGCGGAGCTCGAGCGTGACGTCGTGACCTACGACATTGCGGTCGAGCGGGCGGGGTATGGCTCGCACAGCTCTCAGTACACCGGAGAAATCTACCCGCGCCTGCCGTACTACGGCGCGCTGCTGACCGGCTACGTGACGCCGGTTGAAACGGCACGCGTCGCGGAGGAGCGCGAGTTCGGCCGCATCGCGAATCCGACCGTTCATATCGGCCTCAATCAGCTGCGCCTGATCGTCAACGAGCTGATCCGCCGGTTTGGTCACCCCGCCCAGATCATCGTCGAGCTCGCCCGCGAGTTCGGCATGTCCGGCCAGCGTCGCCGCGAGATCGAGCGTGAACAGCAGGAAAATGCCGAGTACAACGCCAAGCTCGATGCGGAGCTTGAGCAGTTGGGCCAGCGCGTCAACCGCGAAAACCGGATACGCCTGCGCCTGTTCAACGAGCTCAAACGCAAGGATCCCCTCGGCGCCTGCTGCGTTTACTCGGGAGAGCCGATCTCGCTGTCACTGCTGTTCTCCGACGAGGTCGAGATCGATCACATCCTGCCGTTCTCGCGCTCCCTTAACGACGGTCTCGGCAACCGGTTGCTGTGCCGGCGGCGTGCGAACCGGGACAAAGGCAACCGAACACCGTTCGAGGCCTTTGGCCACAACCCGCCGGTGTATTCGTGGCCGGCCATCCTGGCCCGCGCGGGGGAGATGCTCGATGCCCGCAAGGTCAAGTGGTTTTCCGAAACGGCCTTGGAAGACTTCCTCGGCGGCCGCGACTTCCTGGACCGACAGCTGATCGATACGCAGTATCTGAGCCGCGTCGCCCGCGAGTACCTGACCGCCGTCTGCCCCCCGAACGCGGTCTGGGTGTCGAGCGGCCGGCTGACCGGCCTGCTCCGGGGCAAGCTCGGTCTCCACGATGTCCTGTCGTCGGACGGCCGGAAGAATCGAGACGACCACCGGCACCATGCCGTCGATGCGGCGGTGGTCGGCGTTTGCAGCCGATCTTTGATCAAACGCGTCGCGGATGCGGCGGCTCGCGCCGAGGCGGCAGGATTGGATCGGCTGCTCGATGGACTCCAGCCGCCGTGGTCATCGTTCCGCAGGGACGTTGCGGACGCCGTCTTCAAGATCGTTGTCTCGCACCGACCCGACCGCGGTCTCGAGGGAGCGCTGCACAACGACACGAACTACGGCCTTCGGGCGGAACCGGCGGCCGGCGAGCGCGCACCGCTGGTGGCGCATCGAGTCCCGTTGGATAGCCTGAAGCCCGTTGATCTCGACGCGGTGGCCGACCCGGGGCTGCGCGAAGCACTGCGTGCGGCGATGGCCGGCAAGAGTGCCGCGAGTGACGTGCGCGCGGCGCTCCGGGCCTTCGGCGAACGCACTGGAGTGCGGCGGGTTCTTGTCGAGGAGCGCCTAAAAGTGGTCCCAATTCGCGATCGACAGACCGGCCAGCCGTACCGGTACGTGAAGACGGACGGAAACTATTGCTACGACATCGTCCCCGATCGAAAAGGGCGATGGACCGGCTCGGTCGTGTCCCGGTTCGCTGCAAATCAGCAGGCCGGATCTGTTGCTATTAATGGCCTGCTGGTTCGACTCGTTCCCGGAGACATGATTGCGGTCACGGAAAATGACCGGCGCCGTGTTCTCTGTGTGCGTCAGATCACGGACGGCACAGTGAAGTGCGCGGAGCATTTTGAAGCCAACGTTGATGCTCGAGCCAGATCCAAGGACAGTGGATTCAAGTATCTGATGGCGGCACCTAGTGGGCTGCAGAAGCTCGAGGCGAGGCCGGTTGGCGTGGACGTACTCGGATACGTGAACGATCGAGGTTTCCGCCGTGATCGGCAGGATCGTGGAGATTGCCAATGACGACCGCCATCTCGCGTGCGAGAGGGGCTTCCT
>JAJXWV010000024.1 GCA_021781455.1 Acidobacteriota bacterium
GCCGACGCAGGCATAGCGGTGACTATGCTGAGGAGGCGCAACGAAGCTCACGGCGTCGAGACCAAGCCAGGTGGTACCAATTCAGCCGATACAGGCCACTAGGGGTGTGCGGCGGCGCAAAACCAGCATTTTCGCGCCCCACCCTCCCAGATCCCTCGCTGACGCTCGGGATGACAAGGTCGGTAGCTCACCTGCGCGCAAGGCGATGACCACCTGTCCGACTTCAGGCGGTCAGCGGAGCGGGAGCGACGCGTTCCAGGCCGACGCTTCGTGCGCGATGATGTCGTCGAGCGCGGCAGCGAGATCGGGCGCAAGCGGGTGGGTCTCGCCGGCGCCTAACAACCTGGCTACTTCCGCGGTGGCGCGCTCTTCGGCTCTCATCGCCCCTTCCCTCTCCCAGTCGCCGTAGCTCCCGCGGTCGATCACGGCGCCGGGCATCGACAGCTCACGCCGCCAGTTGCGCCGGGTGTGCTCGTGCGAGAGGAACTCCGGCTGGCTCACCACCTCGGCGATGAGCGCCGCCGCGTCGGTGGTATCCGCCTCGATGCCGCGCACCGCCCGCAGCGCCAGGCCGCAGGCCTCGTGGTCGAGGACCAGCTTCTCCAGCGACTGCGTCAGCAGGAAGTCGAGCATGCCCGCACCAGAGATCATGTTCACCCCGGCCAGTGCGCCTAACAGCGCGCCCGTGCCGCTCTCCAGGCCGGCCTGGTAGTCGACCGTCTTGGCGTCGGAGACACAGAGATAGCCGTGCGTGGGCATGTTCAGATGCCGTCCGACCTGCGCATACCCGGCGGCCAGCAGCATCGTCTCCATTGCCCCCATGGGCGTCGTGCCGTGGCGCATGTCGAATGCCGTCGGAGCACCGCCGAAGATGAACGACGCGCCGGGCCGCACCAGCTGGTGAATCACCAGCCCCGACAGATTCTCGGCGCAGTGCTGCACGATCGTGTGGTGCAGCGTCACCGGCGAGGTGGCCCCCGTCATCGGCATCGGGATCACTTCGGCCGGCACTCCGCTGCGCGCGCAGTCGATGAGGGCCTGGCAGCAGAGATCCGTCCACTTCAGCGGAGGGCTGACGCAGCAGTCGAACACCGCCAGAGGCTTGCGCGCGAGCTCGCTCTCTCCGCCGCGAATCGCCGCAAGCATGGCGAGCATCGGTGCGAAGCCGTCCTTGCGGAAGGTTCCGGTGACGATCGGCTTCCGGCCATGGCGCAGCGCGAGGTAGAGCCGGAAGCGATCGCCGATCTCCGGCGGAATATCGCCAGGAACGACGGCCGTCGACTGTGCCGAGTAGTTCGGCAGACCATCGACGAGCCGGACCAGATCGATGACATCGGCGGTCTTCGCCGCCCTCCGCCGCTGCGCGGTCGCATCGAGGACGTGAATGGCCGCCGATCCGGGATCGAAGTGGACCTGAAGGCCGCCGAGGTCGATGGCCGGGGCACCGTCGCGATCGTAGAGGAGGACGTGCGAGGGAACGGTCGCCAGGGCCGCCCGCACCGAGGTCTCCGGAATGCGCAGGCGTCCCGCGCTCTCCTTCGCCCCAGCGGCCCTCAGCAGCTCTCGGGCTTCGCCGTTCTCGACTGCGACGCCGGTCGATGCCAGGACGCGGCACGCCTCGCCGACGATCCGCTCGACTTCGGAAGGCTGCAGGAACTCGAGGGCATGCGATCCGTTCATCGCTCGAGTCTATCGCGAGCCTCCCGAACGTCAGCGAGGGATGTGGGAGGGCGGGTGGAGCGAGGAGTGACAGCGAAAGAGGGCACCACCCTTCCACCCAGATCCCTCGCTGACGCTTCCAAGAAACTCCCAGTGTTCATGCGAGCTCTGGCGTTCGTTACCCTTCTCCCCGCCGCAGCGGGGAGGAGGTGCCCAAGGCGTACAAGGGGTCTTTTTCTGAGCGAGAACGAGACCCCTCACCCCGGCCCTCTCCCCGCTGCGGCGGGGAGAGGGGGAACGATCGAACGTTTCTTCTCTGCGGTGTCGCGCCTGCGCGATTCGAGTGCTTGGGATGACAGAGGCTGTCCTGTGCCTCTCTTTCAATTCTTCCGCGACCAAAGTCCGCGCCATCCGAATTCCGCCGGGCCATAATGTCCCTCCCAACATGAACGACGACTGGCCTGCCCTTCCTCTCGCGTCCTGGCAGAAGACCTACGACACGCTCCACCTCTGGACACAGGTGATCGGCAAGATCAGAACGGCGCGGACGCCGCTGGTCAATCACTGGTGGAATGCCACGCTGTATCTCACCGGGCGGGGATTGACAACCTCGCCGATTCCGCTCGGTAACCGCGCCTTCGAGATCGCCTTCGACTTCTGCGACCACCGTCTGCGGATCGACACGAGCTGGGGACTGCGGCGGACGTTCGAGCTGCGTCCGCGACCGTGCGCGGAGTTCTACGCATCGGTCATGAAGGCGCTGGCGGAGCTGAAGATCGAGGTGGAGATCAATCCGCTCTCCTCCGAGCTCCCCGAAAACATCCGCCTCGACCTCGATCGCGAGCACACCACATACGACCCCGAGTGGGCGAACCGCTGGTGGCGGATCACTGTGGCGGTGCACAACGTGCTGCAGGAGTTCCGAAGCCGCTTCATCGGCAAGTGCAGCCCGGTGCATTTCTTCTGGGGAAGCTTCGACCTGGCAGTGACGCGCTTCAGCGGCCGCCGCGCGCCGGCACGCGACGATCCGATGATGAGCGAGGCCTATTCGCACGAGGTGAGCAGCGCCGGATTCTGGCCCGGCAGCGGTCCGGTGGCCGATGCGGCGTTCTACGCGTACCACACGCCGCAGCCCGAGGGATTCGATCGTGCCGCGGTCCGGCCCGCAGCGGCTCATTACGACTCGCAGCTCGGCGAGTACATCCTCATGTACGACGACGTCCGCACCTCCGCCTCGCCACGCCAGACGTTGCTCGACTTCCTGCAGAGCACCTACGAAGCGGGCGCGATCCTGGCAAACTGGAACCGTTCCGAGCTGGAAAGGGGCTGAGCCATGGAAGCAAAGACCTGTGCCCACATCGAGGGCGTCGACGACGTCAAGCAGCCGAAGAAGCGCGAGTGCGAGGAGTGCGTGAAGATCGGATCGACCTGGGTGCATCTGCGCACGTGCCAGAGCTGCGGCGGCACGCGCTGCTGCGATTCCTCGCCGAACCGCCACGCCAGCAAACACGCCCGCGCCTCCAGCCATCCGGTCATCGCCTCCGCCGAACCGGGAGAGCGGTGGCTGTATTGCTATCCGGACGACGCGTACGGCGAGTATTGACACGATGCCGCGTCCGCCAGCGAGAACGATTCAGAAGCCTCGTCCGACGAATCCGCCGTGGAAGATCGCCGCCCCCGCGGCCCTGCTGCTGGTCGTCCTGGTCTGGCTGTTCTGGCCGTCGCCGTACTCGAAGGTGAAGAACCTCGACTCGCGCGGCGCGAACATCATCGCCTTCGGCGACTCGCTCACCGCCGGATATGGCGCTTCACCGGGCCAGGACTATCCCTCCAGGCTCTCCGCTTTGATCGGACTGCCGGTGATGAACGCCGGCGTCAGCGGCGACACGACCGAGGGGGCGTTGGCGCGGCTCGACGCGGACGTCCTCTCGCGCGACCCGCGCATCGTTCTGGTCGGCCTCGGCGGCAACGACTTCCTGCGCGGCGTGCCGATCTCCACCACGGAAACGAACCTGCGCGAGATCGTGCGCAGGATCGAGACGGCCGGCGCGATGGTCGTCGTTCTCGGCTTCCGATTCCCGAGCCTGACCGCCGACTACGAAAAGATGTACGGCGCGGTGGCCAGGGACAACCACTGCCTCTTCGTCGCCAACCTGCTGCACGGGATCGAGACCGATCCGAAGCTGAAGAGCGACGAGATCCATCCCAACGCCCGCGGCTACGAGCTGATGGCAGAGCGGATCGCCGGTCCGTGCAGGAAGCTGATCAGGAAGGCGGACGCGGCGCGCGCACAGTCCTGAGTCCTGAGTGCTGAGTGATCGCGCCACCGTCATCCTGAACCGGCGGAACCGCGCGACCGTCACTCAGGACTCAGCACTCAGGACTCAGGACTCAGGACACCCGACCGGCGGCGAGCTTCGACTCGAGCGCGATCTGCATCATGCGCCGCGTGTCGGGGTCGGCACACTCGAACGTCTTCTGCAGCTCCGCGAAGTCGAGGTCATTCCGCGCGATGGTGAAGCCGTCCTGCGGCTGTTCCGGCGAGGCCACGTAGTTCTTCTCCCATCCCGTGGGAGTGAGCCGGAACTGCGCGTAAGGCAGGTCGTCTTCCTCGAGATCGTCTTTGAAGAACCGCACCTGGCGAGTCCAGGAGTCGTCGAGCGACGGACGTGCAGCCGCAGGCGCAGGAGCGCGCTGCAGCGGCGGAGCGGCTGCCGGCCCGGGAACGACCGCGGCCTCGCCGGCGATTTCCCCGGCGCCGGCCTCCGCGGCCGCAGCGGGCTCCGCCATCGCGGGAACGGGGTCCGCAGTGGCGAGAACCGACGCGATCAGACTTTTCGCGTCGACGTCGACGGCCGTGAAATGAACGCCGCTCTGGTAGATCAGTCGCGATCCGCGACGGCCGGCAATCTCCGCGCGCGCAATCTGCACGGGCAGAGTGATGGTGGTGCCCCCCCAGGAGATCCGCATCTGTGGGGCGTTGAGTGGAATGCGGTCTTCGTGCTCGATGCGTGCACCGACAGCGCTCAACTCGAGGAGTCGTGCGGAGACGCCGCTGACCGTCACCTCGACTCCTTCCGGAGCTTGAAACCGCGCCGCCGCTCGCCGCTCGTCAGTCATTCCGGCCAACAGTTTCGCACGACCCGCATGAGAGGTGATAACGGGCGGCCGGGCGTAGGGACGCGCAGCAGCGCGTCCGCAACCTTGGCGGGCGGGCCACACGCGAGAGCTGCGGACGCGCTGCTGCGCGTCCCTACAGCGACCAGGTTCACACTTCGGCCGGCGTCTGCACCCGGGCAATCGCGTCGAGCACATCCTGCTCGGTCAGCACGCGGTTGCTGACCTTTGCCGCGGCGAGGACGGCGCGGATCACTTCGGGAGTGCCGGGAAGGGCGCGCTCCGCGAGATACCAGACCACGTTCGAGTTGCCGGACATCGGGCCGATCTCGATCTCCTGCCGTCGTCCGATGAGGTGGGCCGGCACTCCGGAGTAGACCGAGTTCGCGAGCAGCTCCTGGCCGCGCTTGTGGGCTTTGACCACGGCCGCCGCGTGCACGCCCGTCGCGGTTCGGAAGGCGTCCCGGCCGACGATCGCGGTATTGACGGCGATCGGAACAGCCGTTGCTTCAGAGACCGCGGCGGCATAGCGAGGAAGTTGGGTGAGGTCGTCCTCGCGCATCTTCATCAGCTTGAGGTTGACGAGCAGCTGTTCCATCGGCGTGTTGCCGACGCGCTCGCCGATCCCGAGGGCCGTGCCGTGGACCCGCGACGCTCCTCCCTCGATCGCGGCCAGGCTGTTGGCGAGATCGAGACCGCGGTCGCGGTGGCCGTGCCAGTCGATGCCCACGTCCACACCGAGCGACGCAATCAGCTCGCGCACGAAGGCGACGAGGTTGTACGCGCCGTCCGGGACGACCGCGCCGCAGGTGTCGCAGAGACAGACGCGCGTCGCTCCCTCCTCGATTGCGGCCGTCAGCAGCACGCGCAGGTCCTCCGGAGAAGAGCGCACCGTGTCTTCGGTGACGTACGTGACCTCCAGGCCCTGGCGAACGGCAAAGGCGATGGCCTCGCGCGACTGCTTCAGGATGAACTCCAGGTCCCACTCCTCGGCGTACTGCCTGATCGGGCTGCTGCCGATGAAGATCATGGCCTCGATCGGAACGCCCGTGAGCTGGACGATGTCGGCCATAGGCTGAATGTCGACGGCCAGCGTGCGTGCTGCGCAGGTCGCGCGGATGCGCATCCGCGCGCTGTCGATCTCACGGCAGAGCCGCACCACCGCGTCGCGCTGGCGCTGGCCCGCGCCGGGAAGGCCGATGTCCGCGCTGTCGATGCCGAAGCTCTCCATGAGGTGAAGGATCTCGACCTTGGCCTCGACGGGCGGGTCGACGACCGAGGGGCTCTGCAGTCCGTCGCGCAGCGTCTCGTCGTGGAGCATGACGTGATCCGGCCAGCGGGCCTGCCGCTCGCCGGAGGACGACCAGTCGAATATCAGACGGCTCTCGTCGGGAATGGCCATGTTCCTCCCCTGACAACGCGAGGGTGCGATCAGGACAGCGCTTTCGCAGCGGCGAATTCTTCGGCGCGCTGCAGAAGCTGTTCGGCGCCTTTGATGTCGCCGCGCTGCCGCCTGATCAGTGCGAGGTGGTAGATGCTGCTGACCTCCCCCACCGCCTCGGCCAGGCTTTTCTCGAACTCGCGAGCGGCCGCGTCGAGATCCCCGCGGCGCTCGTAAATCACCCCCATGTGGTAGTGAGCCATGAGGTACTCGGGCGTGAGGATCATCGACTGCTGGAAATGCTCGAGCGCTTCCTCGAGCTGGCCGAGGTGAAAGAGCGAAAGCGCCAGTCGGTAATGCGCGGCCTTGTAGTCGGGATCGATGGAGAGGCAGTCGCGGAACGCGGCGGCGGCCGCCTTCATGTTGCCGCGGTGATAGCAGGCCACGCCGAGGTCGTAGTGGGCGAGGACGAATTTCGGCTCACTCCTGACCGCTCGTTCATAGCGATCGATGGCGCGGTCGAGCATTCCCTGGTGAAAGTAGAAGGTGCCGAGGATGTGATTGGCGAGGACGTTGTCGGGCTCGATGTCGAGGAGGCGCTCCAGATCGCGCTGCGCGTCGCGACTATTTCCCTCTCTTTCCTGTGAAAGCGAGAGGAGCAGGCGCCTGTCAGTCCAGGCGTCGCGAAGGAAGTTGCCGCATTCGGCGCAGAACTTGTCGGTCTCCGCTGCCAGCCGGCCACAGCGCTGGCAACGCGGGATCGGAGTGCTCTTCTGCTGGGACATCGATTCCTCCTGTTAGGTCGCGCTCACAAGGCAGGGACGCGCAGCAGCGCGTCCGCAGCTCTCCGCCACGCCGGAGTTGCGGACGCGCTGCTGCGCGTCCCTACAAGTCACTGTTTCTCCGGACTGACCCGGGATTCGAGACAGAGCCTGGGAGCGGGGACGAAACCTTCGCTCTCGAAAAACGCGAGCAGGTCGAAATCGCTCCAGGCGACTTCGCTGCGGAACGTGGTCACGCCGAGAGCGCCGAGGTTGGAGCGGAGCTGCTGCAGAAGCGCGTGGCCGACGCCGCGGCCGCGGACATCGAGAGCCACGCCGATTGCGTCGATCGATGCGGCCGGCTCCACGATTCCGTACTGGCCGTAGTAGACGGAGGCGATCACGAAACCGAGGACGCGGCCGTCCGCCTCGGCGACGAGCGACATCTGCATCTCGGCCAGGCGCCGGGTCCGCTCCAGGATCATGCGAAAGTACTGCGGCCGTTCGTGATGCGCGCTGACCGCGTCGATGGCCGTGATGACCGCGAGGTCCTCCTCGCGGATCGAGCGGACGATCAGGCTTGCGGTTTCCAAAGTCTCGTTCTCGGGCGACGTCGTTTCGACCATCGAAAATCTCCTCATCCGCCGATCAGCTGCCCGGAATCGACGCGCAGGACCTGACCGGTGATGCGGCGCGCGCCCGGGCCGGAAAGGAACGTCACCACGGCGGCGACGTCGTCCGGCTCGACGAGCTCGCCGGTGACAGTCTCCGCCGCCGCGGCATCGCGCAGCTGTGACGGCAGCGACTCGGTCAGGGGCGTGCGCACCCAACCGGGCTCGACGACATTGACCATGATGCCGAAGCGGCCGGCTTCGCGCGATACGGTCCTGGCCAGACCGACCAACCCCGCCTTGCTCGACGAGTACGCCGCGGTGCCGCGCTTCCCGCGCGATCCGTTGATCGATCCGATGAGCACGATGCGGCCGCCGCGGTCGCGCATCAGCGGCACGGCTTCGCGGATCAGAAGGAACGCGCCGCGCAGGTTGACCGCGTGAACGAAGTCCCAGTCCTCCAGGCGCATCTTCCAGGCCACGGCGTCGCGGGCGACACCGGCGGCATGGACGGCGATGTCGAGACCCCCGGCGCGCTTGCCGACCTGCGCGACCGCGGCGCGAACGGATTCTTCGTCGCGAAGGTCGCAGCGGATCGACTCCGCCTCCCCGCTGTCGAAGTCGACGAGGTCGAGCGAGAAAACGCGCGCGCCGGCGGAGGCGAGCTGGCTCACGATGGCGTGCCCGATCCCTCCGGCCGCACCTGTCACCGCGGCGATCTTCCCCGCGAGAGGAGTGGCGCTCACGATGCGATCTCCGCGCGGCGCTCGAGCACACGATGTCTGTACGCGCCCCAGAGCGCTGCGCCGATCGCCCCGGCCAGATGCGAATGCGGATGCGTGTGGATCGTCATCTCCATCCCATCCTCGCGCGCCTTTTCCGAGAACGCGGCGGCCAGGCCGACGTCGGCAGCGAGCCCGCCGGTCAGCGCCACGTCCGTGGTGACGCCCATGGAGCGCAGCAGTTTCACGTAACGCCCGGCCATCGACAGGTGAATGCCCTTGAGGATGTCGGCGGCCTTGATGCCGCGGCTGACCATGTTGATGACGTCGGTCTCGGCGAGCACGGCGCAGATGCTGCTCACCGCTTCCGGCGAGGAGGCGTTGAGCGACATCGGCCCGACGTCCTCCAGCGCGATGCCGAGATAGCGGGCCACGTTCTCCAGGAACTGCCCCGTTCCGGAGGCGCACTGCGAGGTCATCTTGTAGTTGAGCACGCGGCTGCGCTCGTCGATCTTCATGGCCCGGGCGTGCAGCGCACCGATGTCGACGACGGCCCGCGCCTGGGGCATCAGGAACTGCGCGCCGCGGGAGTGCGTGGTCATGCCGTAGAAATGGCCGCGGCGGAACTCGACCAGATCGCCTTCGCCGGTCGTGGCCACGTAAACCACGTCGCTCTCGCTGACGTTCGCCTTGTCCAGTGCCGCGTGCCAGCAGTCGGCGATCACCTTGCGCAGCTCGCGCCGGCGGATGCGCTCCGCATGAAGAGCCACGATCTTCTCCCGTGTAGCACAGACATTCTTGTCTGTGCCCCCCGCCTGGGGAGCCTCTGCCACATCGAGAGTCGTCGTGAGCGCGACCTTCACCGCGCTCGATCCGACGTCGACACCGGCCGTGAGGAGCTCTCCGCTCATGCCGCCGCCTTCTTTTCCGCGCGCACCGCGAACAGCGCCGCACCGAGTGCACCGGTGTAGATCGACTCGTGAGAAATGTTGAGGGTCCGTTCGCCGTAGTTCTCGAGCACCAGGTCGCGCAACGCCGCCACCGCGGCGGCATTCCGCGCCACGCCTCCGGTGAACGTGAACTCGTCGGCGATGCCCCCCGAGCGCGCCAGCAGCGACATGGCCCGCAGGATGATGGCCCGATGAAGACCCGCCAGGATGTCCTCGCGCTTCTGGCCCAACGCCAGGCGGTCGCGCAGCTCGGCGCCGGCGAAGACCGTGCAGGTGCTGTTGATCTTCACCCGATGATGGCTCTGCTGCGCGAGAGGACCGAGCTCGTGCAAACCGAGGTTCATCTCGTCCGCGATGTAGCCGAGATAACGGCCGCAGCCGGCGGCGCAACGGTCGTTCATCTGGAAGCTGGTGACGATCCCCTCGGCGTCGACCTGGATGGCCTTCGTGTCCTGCCCGCCGATGTCGAGCACCGTGCGCGTCTTCGGGAACATGGCGTGAGCGCCGAGACCATGGCAGAGGATCTCGCTGCGGATCTGCTCCTTCGGGAACGGGAGCCGCTGCCGGCCGTACCCGGTGCCGACCGTGGCCGCCTCGATCAGCTCGACCGAGCGGACGTCGTCGATGGCGCGGGTGAGGGCGTCGGCGTACCTGGCGAGGTCGAGCGCGCCCGGCGCTGCTCCATCGCCATCACCGCCGGGCGGGACGCCCGGCGGGTGCGGGCGGGACGCCCGCACTCCAGGCAGCGCCGCTTCGAGCGCCTGCCGGATGTGCGCGTTGAACGCGTCCTCCTCGATCGTGTTCTCCACGACCAGGATGGCGGCATCGAACATCGAGCAGAGCGTCTCGAACGTGATTCCCTTCGGATTCCCCCGCTCCTCGGCCAGATGCATGTAGTCGGCCGCGGCGATGTCGCGGAAGAAGTCGCTCTTGCGCGCGGCGCCTTCGGCGAAGTGCTCTTGCGCGCGCTCGATCATCCGGTCGACGATGTCTTCGATGGTGCGCGACAGCTCCTCGTGGTAAGGGCGATGCCGGGGCGTGTCCGCAGCGGCGAGCATCGACTTCCGCAGGCTGGCCAGCAGGGCCAGGTGCTGCTGCCGGCGGAAGTGGCGCTCCAGCAGCGGCAGGAAGAGGTCGCTGACGTGTCCGAGAGCCGGATCGCGGCGCATGCGCTCGCCGGTCATGCTGAATCGCGCTCGGACGAAGGCCTCGTCGCGCACGATGGCGCAGGCCACGTCGTAGTTGCTGCGGCTGTTGGTGATGCCGCGGCCGACCACCTGCTCGTCGTCGTCGAGAATCACGGCCTTGGTGGTCGTCGAGCCGAGGTCGATGCCGACGAAGACGCGCATGCCGCTCATGAGGCCACCTTCGACTGCCGCTTCTGGTCGAGCATCTGCAGGTAGCTCTCGATGCGGTTCTTGATGTTGGCCGCGGAGAAGTAGCGGGGGTCGACGAGATCGCTCTCGATGAAGGCGCCGGGAACGCCGGTGCGCTGTTCGAGCTCGCGCAGCATCAGCAGCTGGCCGACGCTGAAGGAGTTGCAGCTCTTCACGCTGTTGATCAGGAGGCCGTCGGCCTTGTAGTCGCGGATGTAGCGCTCCAGCAGCGCCACGCGGGCGGGCAGGCCGAGGTTCGTGTAACAGCCGAGGCAGTAGTCGGCGAGGGTTTCCAGAGGATGATCGGGATCGTGGCGGAAGCCGGTGTCGTACAGGCCGCCCACCTTGGTGTACGTGCTGGCCACGACGACGGCGTCCTCCTCGTAGAACATGTGCCAGAACTCGCGGAAACTCGTCCAGTTAGGCGGCCCTTCCACGACCAGCCGGTAGCGCTCGTTCTCGAGCTGCCCGTCGGGCGTGATCGGACCTTCCCGTTTCGCGACGCGCTCCTCGATCTCGCGCCTCAGCGTCGCGTAGTACTCGATTCCCTCAGGCGTCCCGCGGAAGGCGCTGAAGATCGGGCCGATGTAGTAGACGCCGCCGAAATAGGCGTCGATCGGCGAAGGGACGTTGCGCGCGCTCTCGAGAACCCACACCAGGTCGTCTTCCGCTTTCGCGGAGAGGCGGAGCATCGAGCGGAGCCGCTCTTCGTCGAACTTCTTTCCGCTCACCTGCTCGAGCTTGGGGATGACCTCGCTCCGCAGCTGCTGCACGACGTAATCGCGCTGGTGCGGGTCGATGCGGCCGTCCGCCTGATACGGCACGTGCAGCATGGCCACCGGGCAGTCGTACTCCTCGCGCAGCAGCTCGAACCACTTCATGAAGGTGAAGCAGCCGGTGTAGGAGAGGAGCAGCAGGTCGGGCTTCGGCAGTCGCTTGCCCGTCGGTCCGATGTTGCCCTTGCGCAGCATGCCGATGTCGCACTTCACGTACGTGCAGACGTCTTCGCTGTGCCCGTGCTTCTCCGCTTCGGCGATGTAGCCGCCGGAGAGCTTGCGCATGCCGGACTGCAGGGCGTTGATCTCCGGCAGCACCGGCAGCAGATCGAACGAGCGAACGAGCTCGTTGAGATTGCCCGGGACGAAGGTGTAGACGACCTTCTTCCCCTCTTCCGGCGCGCGGGCCAGGGCATCGAAGTGATCCGCCAGCAGCCGCTTCTGGAGAAGCATGGAGGGTTCTTTTTGGATGTCGCTCATGCGCGGCCCCTCTGGAGTGCCGGCTTCCAGCCGGCCGCCGGCCGGGCATCCTGCCCGGCCGGTTTCGAGTGCGCTGAAGAGAAAGTCGCCGGGCTGGAAGCCCGGCAACCGGCCGGCAGGATGCCGGCACCCCGCTTCATGGCGTGCTCCACAGGCGGATCGAATCGGAGAACGTGCCGGCCTGCTCGCGGATCACGGCGAACTGGCCGGTGTCCTCGGCGTACTTGAACTCGGTGTGCGGGATGCCGGCGCGATCGAGCGCGGCCACGAGCATCGGCTGGTCGAGCAGCGCCGGATCGCAGAAGCTCGGCGCGCAGAAGACCACGCCTTCCGCGGAGTTGCGCTTGACGGAGTCGAGAAGCCAGCGCGCACGATCCCCGTCCGGCGAATAGCGCGAGGCGGTCGAGGCGCTGGCCGTCAGATAGGCGTCGACGAGATTCGAGAGCGGATCGCCGTCGACCGCCACATCGCGCGTGAGCCAGCGCAGGCCGAGGAGAAGATCGTCGTCGACGGCCGAGCATCCGGCGCGCTCGAGCGTGACGACCAGGCCGTGTGGCGGCTGCTCGCAGAACATCCCCACCAGGACGACGCGGCTCTGGTCCTGCTCGCGGCGCGAGGAATCGAGCGGCGCCTGGCGAAGGTATGCGCGCAGCATTTGCGTGTGCTCCTCGGGCGGGAGCACGTTCCCGGCGCGAAGAAGGAGATAGACCTCGGAGAGCGGGAACACCCACGGGCGGCGGCTGCGCTCGCGGTAGAGATCGCGCAGCGCGGCGCGGTTGTCGTTGTAGACCGCGATGCTGGCGCGCAGGTCCTCGTCGTCGACAGGGTGTCCCGACAGCCGCGCGAAATCGTCCCGCATGGTCTCGAGCTCGCGGCGCCAGAACTGGCCGCCCACCGCGGGATCGAAATTCTGCGGGACGTCGACGTAGTGCACGTAGCGATCGGGAAAGAGCATTCGCCACATGCCGGAGAGATTGCGGATGACGTCGCAGATCGACGGGAAAAGCATTCCGTCGAGCACATCGAGCCGGCCGGAAAGCGCCAGCTCGATCGTGCTCCGCGGAATGCGGCAGATGTAGCTCTGGAAATAGGCGTCACCGCGGATGATCTCGAGGCGGTCGCCTCCGCCGACGACGCCGACCGGCAACATCCCGGCGGCATGGATCAGCTCGCGCGGAACGTAGATCGGCATGTGTCCGACCGCCTTACGCCCCGGCTTCGCCGCCTTCCACTTCGAGACCTGCGTCAGATCGAGGTCGTCGTGGAGGGAGCGGGCGAGCTGCAGCAGGTCTGTAAGAGTTGCGGTCATTGCGAGAACGCCTCGAATCGCGGCGGCGCGGGCCGCCGCCGCACCGGCCGGCTGGCAGCCGGCGCTCCGATCACGCCTTCACCTCTTCGTGCGACGGCACCCACGGTGCGATCTGTTCGATCAGCTCATCGCTCCAGGTGGCGCCGGCGGCGAGACTCTGGCGGAGTTTCACGAAATCGACTTCGCGCTGCTGCTTCGTCCCGTAGTGGAAGGCTCGGAACCCGGCCTTGGCCTCGGTCATCATGTTCAGGGACAGCCAGGCGCGGTTCGATTCCCGGTTGCGGTCCCAGTGCTCGAGCTTGTGCTTGCGCACGCTCTCGATGGTCTTGGTCAGGCAGTCCGGCATCGTGTAGAGCAGCTTCGTGGTGAGGTCGTTGACGGCTTCGTCGAGAAGCGCCAGATCGACCTTGCCGCGAGCCATCAGCGCCTTCCCCTGCTCGCGCGCGGTGCCGTTCTTCATCTCGCCGATGGCGATGCGGCCGTAGCCGTCGAGAATCCGGTCGGTGACCACCAGCGGATTCGGCACCCACTCGTCGTCGACCAGAAGCGCGGGAACGATCTGGGTCAGTCCGCCGAGCCAGTAGAAGCGGTGCGCGCTCCAGGTCTGGCAGAGAGTGGCGCTCATCATCGCTCGCTCGATCCCGACGAAGAGCGGCAGGAAGTCGGTACTGCCGCCGTCGGGTGCCGAGCCGTGCTTCGGGCCGGCCTGGCTGAAGACCGCCAGGTCGCTGGAGATGGAGAAGTCGCAGGCCATCCCGATCTCCTGGCCGCCGCCGACGCGGAGGCCGTTCACGCGACAGATCACCGGCTTGTCGCAGTGCAGGACCGCCGTGACCATGTCGTTGAAGAGGCGCATGTACTGCCGGTACTCGCCGGGATTTCCGGCATAGACCTCGGCGTACTCGCGCGTGTTGCCGCCGGCGCAGAACGCAGCGGTGCCGGCACCGGTGAGGACGACTGCCACTGCAGCGCGATCATTCGAGGCCTCGCGCAACGCCAGGATGACCTCCTTGATCATGCCGGTCGTGTAAGCGTTCATCTCGCCGGGGTTGTTCAACGTGATCCGGACGCTGTGCAGCCCGTCGGCAGGCAGCCCCTGGTGATCGAGGACCGGTTGATGCGATACGAGGATCTCGCGCGGCGCGAAGCCCTCAACGAGGTCGTGGTTTTTCATCAGAGCTTCTCCTCCTCAGCTGCGTGCGGCGCCCTGGAGCGCTCCCGCCTGTTCATGCGGCACGGACACTCCTGTCTGCGCCGCTCCTGGCACGAGCACCGGCCGCAAGCGGACCTTGTGGTTTTTCGCCGCCTCGAACAGATCGGGCAGCTCGTCGAGCGAATGCATTTCGACGTAGGGCGCAAGCGCCACCTTGCCGTCGAGAACCAGTTGCAGCGCCGCCGGGTACTTCTCCGGCGCGCAACCCCAGTTGCCTCGGGCCGTGGCGTCGAAGGCCATGAGGTTCGAAAGTCGCACTTCCACCTTTTCCGGAGTGAAGCCGACGACGGCGAGATAGCCGCCGAAATCGAGAAGGCCGAACGCGGTCTGCTGTCCAGCCGTCGTGCCGCTGGTCTCGAAGATCTTCAGGCCCGTGCGGCCGCGGCCCGTCTCGCTGGAAAGCGCACGGATCTTCGCCTTCAGCTCCTTCGGATTGAGATCCTTCGCGTTGAGCGTCAGGACCGCACCATGCCGCGAAGCGAGCTCGAGCCGGGCCGCGTCGACGTCGATGGCAACGACGGAGGCGCCTGCGGCGGCGGCAATCTGCACGCCGAAGCCGCCGACGCCACCGGCACCGACGAAGACGGCGATGTCATTCGAACCGACGCCGGCGCGGTCGACCGCTTCGTAAGGCGTGGTCACGGCGTCGGCGACGACCGAGAGCATCTCCAGGGTCGTTCCCGCTGGCAGCGTGTCCGGCACCGGGCAGAGGCCGCGAGCAGGCAGGAGCACATGCGAGGCGAAGCCGCCGTCGCCGTCGTTTCCGGGCATGAACTGCTTGCGGCAGATGGTCGGACGGCCGGCGCGGCAAGCTTCGCACTCGCCGCATGCGATCACGGCTGGAACGACGACCGATCGGCCGAGCCATTCCTGCTTCCCTTCTCCCGCCGCAACCACCCGCCCGGCGATTTCATGGCCGAGGACGAGAGGGAGCGGATGGCGGGTCGGAACCCCGCCATACGCAAAGCCGATATCGGTGTGGCAAAGGCCGCAGCCGGCCACTTCGACGACGACTTCATCGGGCCTGGGGACGAGAGGAGCGAGCGGCTGCCGGAGGAGAGGGCCACCCGCGGCGGTGAGGTGAAATCCAGAGGCTCCGGAAATGGAAGACAACGATCGTTCTCCTGCGTCGTTCTGTTTTGTCGCACGATAGGAAGAGGGCCGCACAAACAGCTATGACGCATCGCACACGGCGTAGTGCGCCCAGTCGCTTCGCGCCTGTGCTGGCTGGCCTAAGCGCGACGCTGTCCGCTGACGTTTCCGCTCGCCCTTGTTCCTTGGATGAGCGATGGAAGTCGCCCTCGGTTCAGTAGGGACGCGCAGCAGCGCGTCCGCAACTCTGGTTTGAGGGAAACGACGGAAGTTGCGGACGCGCTGCTGCGCGTCCCTACTCCGCTGGGAGAGGGGAGAACCACGAATCCACAAAAGGTAGACTGAAAATCGAATGAGCTCGACCGCACTCGACGCCGGGACCGCTCCCGGCTTCCCTGAGCGCCTGGCGCTGCGCGCCCTCGAGATCGGCGCGATCGTCGTGGTTCTCGTCGTCTCCACGCTCAACGTCTTCGATCTCGACCGCTTCTTCGTGCCGAAAGACGTGGCTCTGCACGTCACCGCTCTTGTGGTCGGACTCTTCTCACTCCGCGCGATCCGGCGGACGGCGACCACGCGCCCCGACCTCTACCTGATCGGCTGGCTCGTCCTCGGCGCGATCTCGGCCGCGACGGCGACGAACCGGTGGCTGGGCATGAGAGGCCTGGCCATCAGCGCTTCCGGCGCGGCACTTTTCTGGGCAGCCCGCGGTTTGCGGCAGTCGGGGCTGGCGCGACCGCTGCTCAATGCACTCGCCTTCGCCATCACGGCTGTCGCCATCACGGCACTGCTCCAGGCCTATGGACTGGAAACCCGGTTCTTCTCGCTCAATCGCGCCCCGGGCGGGACGCTCGGCAATCGCAATTTCGTCGGCCACGCCGCGGCGTTCGGGCTGCCGCTGGTGCTCTTCGCCGCCCTGCGCGCACGGCGCCTCTTCTTCGCCTGCGCCGCAGCCGCGGCCGTGACCGCAGCGCTCGTGCTAACCCGATCCCGCGCGGCCTGGATCGCCTGCGCCGCAGTCGGGATCGTCTTCATCGTCGCTCTGGTGGCGTCGAGCTCGCTGCGCCGCGACGGCAGGACCTGGAGACGGTTCGCCCTGCTCGTGGTCGTCGCCGGTCTGGCCGCCGTAGCCGCAGCATTTCTTCCGAACGCCCTCCACTGGCGCAGCGAGAACCCGTACCTCGAATCGATGAAGGACGTGGTCAGCTACGGCGAAGGCAGCGGCCGCGCACGGCTGGTCCAGTACGAGCGATCGCTGCGCATGACCGCATCCCATCCGCTCTTCGGCGTCGGGCCGGGAAACTGGGCGGTGGTGTACCCGAAGTTCGTTCCGCGCAGCGACCGGTCGATGAATCCGTCAGAGCCGGGCATGACGTTCAATCCATGGCCGAGCAGCGACTGGATCGCCTTCATTTCGGAACGCGGTCCCATCGCGGCCGTGCTCCTGGCCCTCTTCTTCTTCGGCATCGCAAGCTCCGCATTCCGGCAACTCGTACGGCGGCCACGGCGCCCGGAACCGCTTGTCCACGACGGCGACGTGGAGAATGCGCTGCTCGAGACGACGCTCCTGGCGACGATTGCGGCCGCGGTTCTGGCGGGGCTATTCGATGCCGTGCTCCTTCTTCCCCTGCCGACGCTGCTGGTCTGGACCGCGCTCGGCGCGCTCTGGACTCCCGACGAGGAGCCGGCCGGCGCACGGGGCCGGCTGCTTCACGGTTCGGCCGTAATCGCCGTCCTTGCCGTAGCGGCATTCGGCGCGTTTCGCAGCGGATCGCAGCTCCTGGCCATGGAGACGTACGCGACGCACAGCGACCGCGCCTCGCTCGAACGGGCCGCTCAGATCGATCCCGGCAACTATCGCCTGCAGCTGAGGCTGGCCAGGATCGAACGCGGGCGGCAGCGGCGCTGCGACCATGCCCGCGCGGCTCACGAGCTCTTCCCGAATGCCGACGCCGCGCGCGCCCTCGCCCGCGGTTGCGAGGACGCGCCATGACGCGCGTCACCCGGCCACAGCACAAAACTCCTCGCACTGCGGCGGCGATCGCGTCATAAGACTCTTCTCGGAAACCGCGCCCGCTCCAACCACACGCCAAAGAGAAAGAAAGAAAGAGCCATGTCTCACGAATACAAGGGACGCAACAGCAAAGCCATTCACGCCGGATTCGATCCCGCCGACCACAAAGGCGCGGTGTCGGTGCCGATCTACCAGAGCTCGACCTTCGCGTTCCCGAACGCCGAGGAGGGGGCGGCACGCTTTGCCGGAACCTCGTCCGGGCCGATCTACACGCGACTCGCCAATCCAACCGTTCAGGCGCTCGAAGACTGCGTAGCCCAGCTCGAAAACGGCTGCGGAGCGGTGGCGACGGCAACGGGCATGGCCGCTGTCAGCACCGTGCTGCTGTCGCATCTGCGCAGCGGCGACCATCTCATCGGCACTCATCCGCTGTACGGCCCGTCCCGCGGGCTGATCGACAAGTACCTGAGCCGCTTCGGCATCACGGCGACGTGGGTACCGGCCGCCGATTCCGCGGCGCTCGCCGCGGCGGTGCGGCCCGAAACGCGGATGGTGTACGTCGAGACCCCGGCAAACCCGACGCTCGACCTCGTCGATCTGGCGGCCGCCGTGAAGGTGGCGCGATCGGCGAGGATTCCGCTGGCCGTCGACAACACGTTCGCCGGTCCTCACCTGCAGCGGCCGCTCGAACAGGGAGCGGACATCGTCCTTCACTCCATGACCAAGTCGCTCAACGGCCATGCCGACGTGGTGGCCGGGATCGTGGTGGCGCGCGATCCGGCAGCGCTCGCGGCCTGCCGCGATGCCGCGATCACGTTCGGAATGACCATGGATCCGCATCAGGCCTGGCTGGTCCTGCGTGGCATCCGCACTCTCGGCATGCGCGTGGAGCGCGCCCAGGAGAATGCCTGGAAGATCGCCCGGTGGCTGGAGACGCACGGCGCCGTGGCGTGGGTGCGCTATCCCGGGTTGAAGTCGCATCCGCAGCACGAGCTGGCCCGTAAGCAGATGGCGGGTCCCGGCGCCGTGCTGGCCTTCGAGCTCCGCGGCGGAGTGGAGGCGGGACGCGAGCTGATGAACGGCGTCCGCCTGATCACCCTGGCCGTTTCGTTAGGCGGAGTCGAGTCGCTGATCGAGCACCCCGCCTCCATGACGCACAAGGGCGTTGCCGCAGACGAGCAGCTGCGCCAGGGCATCACGCCCGGTTTGGTCAGGCTGGCAGTGGGATGCGAGGACTACGAAGACCTGCGCACCGATCTGGAGAACGCGCTGGTGCGGGTCGAGGCGGCAGCGGAGACGCTGGGGTAGAGCACGACCTCGGTCATTCTGAGCCGGTGCGACCACGAGCGGATCGCGCCTGACAGCAGGCTCACCGCGATCGTGCAATCTGGAGACTCTTCGCCGCGCTCCGCCGCTCCACCCACCCGCTCTCCCCGCGGCTCCGCCGGCTCAGAGTGACGGCGACAGGTGATGCACTCACGCCCATTCGCAGACGTACTCGCAGACGTTGTCCCCACGGGCACGGCACTTCGTCTCGGTCACCCGGACGTTGGTCCCGCCGCACATCTCGATGGCCTTGCGATGCCAGCCGACCACGGTCAGGCAATCGTGTTTGGAGACGGTGGCGCTGTCGTACGTTCGCAGGGCGGCCGTGTGGTCGCCGAGGCGCTCGTACTCGCGCCGGCCGGTGTCGTAGTAGGCCTGGTAGATCTGGGCGGCACGACGAAGCAGGCCGTGCGGATCGCGATCGGTCATGAAGACGCGATGAGTGGATCCCAGGTTGTGCGCGGCCGACTTTTCACCCATCAGGATGAAGACCTTGTCGCCCATGCCCATCTCCGCGGCGATGGCGTCATCGAGACGTTCATTGAGGTCGAACGGATACCAGGCCGCCGCGAGCGCTCGCCCGCACGCCTTGCGGTCCTCCTCGGAAAGCCGCGCCAGCACTCGACCAGCCGCTTCTTCGCCGCCGTGCTCCCGAACGAATGCCAGGCGCGACTGGATCGCGCCGCCTTTGACCCTGCCTTTGCTCTCAGCTGCCATGAAACGAGGATACTCCGGTCCCTGGCTGTGGTTTACGGCAAAGCGGTCGTGCGACACCCGGTCTGCGGATGTCGCGATACTGCGGCAGTGTGACGGGCCACGCCGAGAACCGTCCGCCGCTGTGGCAGCGTGGGCGCGAACGGAAGGAGTTGTGATGCGAAAGATTCTCTATCTCGTGCTGGCGATCGTCGCCTGTCTCACCGCCGCCATCGCGTTCGCGGACAAGATCCCGGCCACGGTCACGATCAATGCTGCAGCCAAGAAGCAGGCTCCGGTGGTCTTCCCGCATGAAAAACACACGACGCTGGTCAAGACCTGCGACACGTGCCACCACACCAACAAAGGGCTGACCGCCGACTCGAAGGTGAAGGTCGAGAAGTGCTCCTCGTGCCACCTCAAGGCCCAGGGGAAAGTGTCGACGATGAGCGACATGAGTCTGACGAAGAACCCGATGCACATCCGCTGCGTCGGCTGCCACAAAACGCTGAAGAAGGGCCCCGTCACCTGCACGGCCTGCCACAAGAAGGCATAGGCGGCTGACTTCAGCCGCCGGGGGACCCCTCACCCGGCTTCGCCACCCTCTCCCCGCTTGCGGCGGGGAGAGGGGCAACAATTGAAGAATTCTCGCGTGAAGAATTCTCGCGAGCACCGGTTCATCGTCCTTGAGCCGGGCCGCCCTTCGTCGTTCTCGAACCGGGCGCCTGTTCGTTGCCCTTCTCCCCGCCGCAGCGGGGAGAAGGTGCCGAAGGCGGATGAGGGGCCTCTCAAACCTGGGCCGGTGTCAGCCCGAGCCCAGGTCCCTCCGGCAATACCAGCTTGCCGTTGACGACCTTGACCCCGACCCAGGGATCGTTCCCGATGAGCAGGTTGCCGTCGAGATCGGCGTAATCGACGAGCGGCGACAGATGCGCGGCGGCGGTCACGGAGACCGAGCTCGAGATCATGCAGCCGAGCATCGTCTTCATGCCCAGCGATTTTGCGGTCTTGATCATGGCGTAGGCCTGCTGCATGCCGCCGCACTTGTCGAGCTTCACGTTGATGCCGTCATAGGCCTCGGCGAGCTTCGGAATCGCGGCCAGGTTCACGCACGCTTCGTCGGCGATGATCGGTATGTGCACACGGCTGCGAACCCAGCGCGTCTCCTCGATCATCTCCGCGGGCAGCGGCTGCTCGATGAACTCGACTCCCTGTGACTCGAGCCAGTTGATCTTGCGCACCGCTTCTTCCTTGTTCTTCCATCCTTCGTTGGCATCGACGCGCAGCGGCTTCTTGGTGACCGCGCGAACCGCGGCCAGCGTTGCTTCGTCGGTGTCCAGCCCCACCTTGATCTTCAGCACGGGGAACGGCGCGGCTTCTTCCACCTTCAGCCGCGTGGTCTCGGGATTGTCGATTCCGATGGAAAATGTGGTGATCGGCGCGTCCGCGCGATCGAGGCCGTAGTGCTCGTAAAGCGGCACTCCGTGCTTTTTCCCGACCCAGTCCATCAGGGCGATGTCGATTGCGGCCTGGGCCGCGTAGTTGCCGTGAAAACGCCGGCGCACCTCGGCCATGACCTTCTCGTAATGCAGGGGCGAGGACGAGAGGAGCAGATCGCGGATGCTCTCGACAGCCGCCTTGCCGCGCACGGCGTCCTCGTCGTAGCGGACGATCGGCGCGCCTTCCCCGATTCCGGTGATCCCGTCACGCGTCAGCTTCAGGTGAAGCGTGTCGCGATAGGCGCTCGATGACATGTGCGTCGTCCAGGTGTGCCGCAGATTCAGGCGGACGACTTTCGCTTCCAACGATGCGCCCTGCGGAGCGGCCGCTTCGGCAGCAGTGAGGATGCTGGATGGCAGCGAGGTGACCGCGGACGCGATGGCGGCGGTCTTCACGAATTCACGACGGTTCATTTGAGCCTCCGAGCGGTGATGAAACGGGTGGTCCACGGTGCGTCGTCGAGGCGGCTGATCTGCACGTAGGGATGGTCCTGCCGCGTGGCGTGAATGAACTCGCCATTCCCGATGTACATGCCGGTGTGGTTGACCTTCTGGTCCTTGCCAAAATACAGGAGATCGCCGGGACGGAGGTCATTCCGTTCGACGGAGACCGAGCCGTCCCACTTCGCCTGGACGCTCGCGTCGCGCGGCATGCTCACACCTCGCTTGCGCATGAGCATCTGCGTGAAACCGGAGCAGTCGTAGCCGAGGCTCGAGGTCCCGCCCCAGCGATAGGGCAACCCGAGAAACCTCTTCGCCAGAGCGATGGCCTCGGGAATCGACAGCGGTTTTGCGTCGAAGACGACGTCGCCCGCCTGAACCCAGGCGGGTGTGCCGTCCGGGAGGCGGACGGAAAAGTAGAGGTCCTCTTTGACCTGCTTCTGGCCGGTGATCTCGAGGCGCGAATCGAACGGCACCGTCACCACCGGGCGATGCTTCTCGATGTCCGGCTCACGATAGAGGGCTGCGAAGAGGCTCGAGACGGTCGCCACTTTGCCGGGCGCGTACACGCCGTGGCTGATGTCGCCCGCAGGGATCCATCCGGTGTACTGGTCGGCGGTGCGGACTTTGAGCCAGCCGTCGCTCGCCTCGACCTGCTGCACGTCGCTCCCGAAGATGGCCTGTGAAACGACATCCGAATCGGTCGAGGCCGTCCGATACATGTCGGCCACCGGAACGGAAACAGTGAGGTGCTCCGCTTTCTGCGCACTTGCGACGGCGGCGACGAGAAGCAGAAGGACGGCTGCCGTTCGAGTGAGTGTGTTCATTGGTGATCCCCCGGCCTGCCCGGCCTAACTCACGGTGCCACAGGCCGGCGGGAGAGGTCAGTGTCTTTGCTCACCGATCCCAAATCAGCCGCGGGTGAAATGAGAATTGGCTCTGACAGCTGGCTGTCGAGGCGGCGGAGCCGCCGGCAGAATTTAGCGGCGGCCGTCAGGCCGCCGTCCGGTCGGCCCAACCCAACGTCCAAGCGCGCAGCGTGCGTCAGATCCTCGGCCTGCCTCCACGGCTTTCTGTCGGGCACTTCGTGCCCTCGTACGCTGATGCGATCGCTCACTCCGGCGGCCTCACGGCCGCCGCTAAATTCTTACGGCGGCTACGCCGCCTCTCATAGCTCATTCCCTGCGCGGTACCGCGATTTCCAGAAGGTCGGATGCGACCTCGGTCGAGGGAAAGAGCGGCCGGGCGTCGGCCAGGAGCGGCGCGTCGTCCTCGTAGCGGGCCGACACGTGCGTGAGAATCAGCCGCTGCGGTGCCGCATCGCGGGCCACGCGCGCAGCCTCTTCCGCCGTGGAATGAAAGCGGTCGACCGCTTCCTGCGCGTGATCGTTCGCGTACGTCGCCTCGTGGATCATGACATCGGAGCCTCGCGACAACTCCGCGGCTGCGGCACAGGGCCGGGTGTCCGTGCAGAAGGCGATGCGTCTGCCGGGCCGGAGCGGACCGACGACCTCCTCGCTGCGCACGAGAGTTCCTCCGACGGTGACGTCGAGGCCGCGCTGCAGGCGTCCGAACAGCGGCCCTTCCGGCACGCCGAGAGCGCGAGCCTTGCCGACGTCGAAGGCGCCGGCGCGGTCGTCCTCGACGATCGAGTAGCCAAAGCAGGGAACGGAGTGCTGCAGGAGCGAGGCAAACACGCGATAGCCGGCGCCTTTGCGAACCCCGGCGCAGTCTGCAGGCCCGATCTCCACGACTTCCACGTCATAGGTCGTGCCGGGATACGGGATGGCGTCGAGGAATGCGCGCAGTCCTGGGGGGCCGTAGATCGTCAGCGGCGCGGTGCGTGCGTTGAGGCCGAGCGTGGCGATGAGACCGGGCAGACCGAAGAGGTGATCGCCGTGGAGATGCGTGATGAAGACGGCCTCGATGGCGCCGCTGCGGACGGGGCTGCGCATCAGCTGATGTTGCGTCCCCTCGCCGCAGTCGAACAGGAGCACGCGGCCGTCGAGCACCACGGCAACGGAGGAGACGTTCCGCTGGCGTGTCGGCGCCGCGGCACCCGTACCGAGGAAGACGATGCGGATCTGGTCCATTGCGGATTGGGGAGCGTACCCGAATCGAGAGCGCAGAGGGCAGAGGGCAGGGCGCGGAGCGCAGAGCGCGGCTTGTCATCCTGCTTGTCATCCCGAGCGGGCGACGAGGGATCTGGGTGGGTGGGGCGCGCGCCCGGATCAAGAACGTCAGTTATCGTGCCGCCCGACCGCCCAGATCCCTCGCTGACGCTCGGGATGACAGGTCGCCACCTGCGCTCTGCTCCCTAGCGCTCTGATTCACCGCACCGCGCCGGCCGGCTGCGGCGCCGTCTCCATGGCGCGCACCGACTCCGCCACCTCGGCCTCGCCCAACTCGACGCTCTCCCGCGGATGGGCGAAGAAGTAACCCTGGATCAGCTCGATTCCCAGGTCGCGGCAGGTCTCGAACTCCTCCTGCGTCTCGATGCCCTCGGCCAGCGTGGTGGCGTTGATCTTCCCCGCCAGGTCGACCAGCATCCGCACCAGGTCCTGCTTGATCGGCTCCGACGACAGCGTCGAGACCAGGCTCTTGGTCACCTTCAGGTAGTCGGGGGCCAGCGCGGCGATCGCTTCCAGCGAGGCGTAGCCGGAGCCGGCATCGTCGATGGCGATCTCGATGCCCTTCTCGCGGAACTCCTCGAGCAACCCGCGGAATACGCGGTAGTCCTCGATGGCGGCGCGCTCGGTCAGCTCGAAGACGAATGCGCCGCGGTGCTCGGAGAAGAAGCTGACCATCTCGTGCAGTTTCAGCTCCTCGCCGAACATCTCCGCCTCGAGGTTGAGGAGGAACTTGCGATTGCGAAGGTCCATGTGCCGCAGGCGCTTCAGCGCGCAGTCGAGGGCGATGGCCTCCAGGGCCCACGCCAGTTTGGACTCCCGCGCGAACGAGAAGAGCATGTCGGAATTGCGGAACGACGAGTGCGCCGGCCCGCGCGTGAGGATCTCGTAGCCGAAGATCGTGGCATCCCGGGCCCGCACGATCGGCTGGAAGAGGGTGGTCAGCCGCTTGCGCCGGATGATGTCGCGCAGCTCACGCGTGAGCTGTTTTCGGCGCTGCTGCTCGGCGTCGCGCACAGCGTCCGCGGCGATCTGCATGCCGTGGTAGATCTGGCGCTCGAGCCGGATCTGGGGCCGGTACTCGATCCGCGCCGCCCCGACATAGAAGCCGATCTGTTCCGGATGCATGTTCGGAAAGCGTTGCCGAAGCGTGTCGATGAGCTTCTGCCTGAGGTCGGCGGCCATGGCGTCGGCGGCCGCCTCGGCCGAGAGATCCTGTCCGCGCGTCTGGTGGAAGACGTAGAAGCTCGACCCGCCGACGCGCTGGGCCGCGAGGATGGCGTTGTGAAAGCGCTCCTTCGACTCGGCCGTCACCACTTCGCTGACGCGGCGCAGAAATTCGTCGAAGAAGGCCCATCCGTATTCGACCTCGATGCTCTCGAACTGCTCGATGTCGATGAAGACGATCCCGATCTCGCCCTGCTCGATGAGTGTTTCCTTGACCCGGTTGATGATGACCGGCACCGTCGGGAATCCGCTGGCACGGTCGAACAGCAGGCTCTCGAAACCGCTGCGCCCCCCCTCTGGCCGTGGCTCCCGCGCCGGCTGGCGTGACAGAAGAGCACGCACGCGCTTCACGACCTGGTCGCGGTCGAATGGCTTGACCAGGTAGTCGTCCGCGCCGACCTGCAGTCCAGTGAGGCGATCCTTCACGTCGCCACGCGCTGTGATCAGGACAACCGCGATCCCGGAGGTCCGCTGCACGTTCTTGAGCGCCTGGCAGACCTCCCAGCCGCTGCGCTTTGGCATGATCACATCGAGGAGCGCCACGTCGGGCAGCCGCGCCTGCGCCAGGGCGAGCGCTTCTTCCCCGTCCGCGGCCACGATCATTTCGCAATCGAGAGCTCGCAGATAGGACTTCAGCAGCATGACGACATCTTCGTTGTCGTCTGCGATCAGCAGCAGCGGGCGGTCACCCATGGCTGGGTTCGGAAGTGTGCGTAAAACAGGCCAAGGCGGAAGGTAGTTTATCCCCGCGCCACCTGCCGCCCGGATCCCGCGCTGACGCTTCCAGGAAACTCCCTGTGTTTATGCGGGTTCTGGCGTTCGTTGCCCTTCTCCCCGCCAGCGGGGAGAAGGTGCCGAAGGCGGATAAGGGGTCTCCTTTTGCGCGAGAACGAGACCCCTCGCCCCGGCCCTCTCCATGCTGCGGCGGGGGGCGAACCATCGAACGTTTCTTCGCTCCGGTGTTGCGCCTCCGCGCGATTCGAGTGCTCGGGATGACAAGTTGGATGACAAGTCGCGGCGGCCGCGATCGGGCCCGTTCTTCGCTAGGGATTTCCCGTCCGCGTGGTACGGCCGTTCGGTGACGCAATCCGCAGAGGCATCGTGACTTGCTCCGCTGCCGGCCCGTGAATGCGCCATCGGCCGAGGAACAGCTGTTGTGCTAACGTTGCGTCCCCTCAGCGCGGCACCGGGAGAGGTCAATGATCAAATTCGGCACGTCGGGCTGGCGTGGCATCATCGGCGAGGATTTCACCTTCGACAACGTCCGGATCGCCACCCAGGGCATCGCAAACTACCTCAAAAATTCAGGACAGAAGGGCTCCGGCGTCGTCGTCGCCTACGACACGAGGTTCCTTTCCGAAAAGTTCGCCGCGGAGGCTTCGAAGATCCTGGCCTTCAACGGTATCCAGACCTTCCTCTGCACGCGCGACGTACCGACCCCATGCGCGGCCTTCGAGACGGTGCGCCGGAAAGCGATGGGAGCGATCAACTTCACCGCCTCGCACAATCCGCCCGAGTACAACGGCCTGAAGTTCTCGACCTCGAACGGAGCCCCCGCGTTGCCCGAGGTCACCGAGGCCATCGAGAGCGAGATCCACACGCTCGAGGAGAAGCACGAGCGCATCGACGTCTATGACGTTCCGGAGCTGATCGAGACGATCGACCCGAAGGACCGCTACCTCAACGAGCTGCGGCAGAAGATCGACATCGAAACGATCCGCAAGAGCGGCCTGCGCATCGCCATCGACACGCTCTACGGCACTTCCCGCGATTACCTCGACTACTTCCTCATCGAAGCGGGCGTCGATGTGAAGACGATTCACAACTATCGCGACCCGTACTTCGGCGGTTTCTCGCCCGAATGCAGCGAGAAAAATCTGGGCGACCTGCGCAAGGTCGTGGAAAACGAGAAATACGACCTCGGCCTCTCGACCGACGGCGACGCCGACCGCTTCGGCATCATCGACGACCGCAATCGCTTCGTCTCCCCGAACATGGTCATCGCGCTGGTGGCGCTCTACCTGAAGCGCTATCGCAACATCCCGGGAGGGCTGGCCCGCTCCGTGGCCACCACCCATCTCATCGACGCGATCGGAAAGAAACTCGACGTGCCGGTCTACGAGACGCCGGTCGGCTTCAAGTACATCGGCGAGCTGATTCTGGAAGACAAGATCGCCCTCGGCGGCGAGGAGAGCGCCGGCATGTCGATGTACCGCCACCTTCCGGAGAAGGACGGCGTCCTGGCCTGCCTGCTCGTCGCGGAGATGGTGGCCCGGACCGGGAAGAAGCTCGGTGAGCTGATCGAAGCGACGTTCCAGGAGTTCGGCTACTTCTACTCGAAGCGCGTGGACATGAAGCTCACGCCGCAGCTGAGGGACTCGCTCGCGGCCAAGCTGGCCAATCCGCCGAAAGAAGTCGACGGCCTGACCGTGGCGAACGTGAACACCATCGACGGCGTGAAACTGGTGTTCGACGCGAACACCTGGCTGTTGTTCCGGCTCTCCGGAACCGAGCCGGTGGCCCGCATCTACGCCGAGGCGTGCAGCCCGAAGGACCTCAAGCACGTCCTCGACGCGGGAAGAAAATTCGTGGCGCCAGCGTAGAAGAGGCAGACTGCAGACCGCAGACCGCAGACTGCAGACCGCAGTGCTGTTTCCCTTCTGTGGTCTGTGGTCCGCGGTCTGCGGTCCGCGGTCTGCGGTCTGCGGTCCGACCCAATGAAATACCCCTTCCAAAAGCACTTCCTCGTCTGCACGGGCGAACGATGCAACAACCCGGACCGGGGCATCGAGCGCGGAGAGTTCATCCGCGACGATTTGAAGGATCTCAATCGAGAGCGCGGGCGGAAATCGGTCGTGCGCGTTTGTTCCGTCTCGTGTCTCGATCTGTGCGATCACGGGCCGAACATGATCATCGACGGTGACGTCTACTCGCACCTGACCCGCGAGCTCGCCAAAGAGGTCTACTCCGGCGTGATGGGCGACGGCCCGCGCCGCGACGACCTGCAGCTGACGGTCGAGGAATTCGAGACTGGCGGCAGCAAAGCGGTGAAGAAGAAGCGATAGCGGGCGCATCCGAGGCTCTGCGGCAACGACGGCGGCGCCTTCACCCAGAGCTGTGGAGAGCCGCGACGCTATTCGCAGGTCACGTGGATCTGCGCTCTTCCGCCGTCGCCACGAGATCAAGGCGGCGCAGCCGTCAAGGCGGCGTAGCCGTCAAGGCGGCGTAGCCGCCGACAGAATTTAGCGGCGGCCGTCAGGCCGCCGGAGCAAGCAATCGCATCAGCGTACGAGGGCACGAAGTGCCCGACAGAAACTGGCAGAACAGACACAATGATCTGTCGCGCGCTTCGCGTGCTCGGACGCTGGTTTGGGCTGATCGGACGGCGGCCTGACGGCCGCCGCTAAATTCTGTCGGCGGCTGCGCCGCCTCGACAAAGGCCCGTCTGCGCTCGACGCTCACGCCTCGAACAGCGTGTCCACGTATGCCTGCGGGTCGAAGGGGATCAGATCGTCGGCGCCCTCGCCCACCCCGATGAATTTCACCGGGATGTCGAACTGCCGCATGATCGAAAGGATCACGCCGCCTTTGGCGGTTCCGTCGAGTTTCGTCACGACCATGCCGGTCAGCTTCGCCGCTTCCAGGAAGGCCTCGGCCTGATTGACGCCGTTCTGTCCGGTCGTCCCGTCGAGGACCAGCAGCGTCTCGTGGGGCGCGCCCGGCAGTTCCTTCTCGATGACGCGCCGCACCTTGGACAGCTCCTGCATCAGATGGGCTTTGTTGTGCAGCCGGCCGGCGGTGTCGATCAGCACGACATCGGTGCCACGCGATTTCGCGGCGGTGATCGTGTCATGCGCCACCGCGGCCGGATCCGATCCCGCCTTGTGCTTGACCATCGGCACGCCGACGCGGTCAGCCCACATCTGCAGCTGTTCGATGGCCGCGGCGCGGAAGGTGTCGGCAGCGCCGAGCAGAACGCTCTTCCCTTCGCCCTTCCAGCGCGCGGCGAGCTTGGCAATCGTGGTGGTCTTGCCGGTGCCGTTGACGCCCACGACGAGGATCACGAACGGTCTGGCCCTCGAAAGGTCGATCGTGGCGATCTGTCGCTCCGGGATGAGGGCCCGGGTCTCGTCGCGGATGACCTGGCCGAGTCGATCCATGGAAGTGATCTTCTCGTCGCGAACGCGTCCCTCGACGCGGCCGACGATCGACATGGTCAGCTCGGCCCCGACATCGGCCCCGAGCAACCCTTCCTCGAGCCCGTCGATGGCGTGTTTGTCGATCGGAAGGTCGGGCGTCATCGCCTCTTTGACCTTCTCGATGATCTCGGTGTGGGTCATGAAGAGCCCACGTTTGAGTTTCTGGAAGATTGATTGATCCGACATTGGATTGGTTCTGAAGTGATGAACGGGTTACGCGGTTACGTGGTTGCGCGGTTGCGCGGTTACGTGGTGTAAGAGCGGATCGCGAAGCTCGCACACCGCGCAACCGCGGAACCGCGCAACCTCGCAACCGCTTGGGTGGGCGGCGGGCAGTTATCTTTTCAACGCTCCTTCCCGATTGGACATCGACGACTTCACCATCTCCTCGTCGATGGTGATGACGCGCTGGCCGCCGTCGTTGGGGTCGAACTCCAGGTGCCGGATGACCCGGCGGAAGGTCTCCCGCAAGGCGCGTGCGCCGAGGCGCTTCTGGCGTGAGGCGTCCCAGGCGATGGCCACGAGAGCGCCGCGCGTGATCTGCAGGTCGACGCCGAAGCGGGTGAAGTATTCGCGCGAGGTGCGGAAAATCGAGGCATCGGGCTCGACGAAAATCCGCGAGAGGTCCTTCTCCGTCAGATCGTTGAGCACCACGATCGACTCGAATCGCGAGATGAACTGCGGGGTCATGCCGTATCGGAAGAGGTCGTCGTACTTGAGGTACTCCCGCAACTGGAACGGCAGCTCCTCGCGCACCTCGCCCGATGCCGACACCACCACGACCGGTTTCATCGGCTGCACGTCCTGTCCGATCACGGCCCGGCGCAGGACGCTGTCATAGAGATCCTCGAACGCCCCACCCGTCACGAACAACATGCCGGATGAGTTGACGGAGACGGTCTCGCCTTCCACCTCGAACTCGACGTTCTCGTTCTCCATCAGCGTCAGCAGCGCTTCCTGGGCGACGATTCCCCGGACGTTCGGCTGCGAGCCGACGTTCGCGCGGATCTTGTCGACTTCGTCGATGAATACGATCCCGCTGGCGACCGAGCCGAGGAGCTCCTGGCGCGATGCGCCCGCTCCCATCAGCGATTTCGCGTTGTCGTACAGCCGCCCCAGCAGGAGTTTTCCGTACCCGGCCCTCTCCTCGGCGAGGACGTTGGCGTTGATGCGAACGACGTTCGCCAGGCCGCCCACCCCCGAGCGCATGAGGAAGTGCTCGACTGCGCGCATGATCGTCGTCTTGCCGGAGCCGGAGTTGCCGATCAGCAGGATGTTCGGCGCGGGATGCCCGACCAGGTGCTTGACGACCGCGACCGAGATCTCGCGGATGGCTTCATCCTGCCCGAGCACAGTCTTCTGCAGCTCGTCGAAGACGTCTTTGGGGCGGAGGGGAAACATGCGCCGCGTATTCTACGGGATGAGGCAGACCGCGGACCGCGGACCGCGGACCGCAGACCGCAGACCGCAGACAACGGACCGCGGGCCAAACCAGCGGAAGGCCCGTCACTCTGAGCCGGCGTAACCGCGGGGACGGGCGGGAGCGGTGGAGCGCGGCGAAGAGTCTCTTACCGGAACGATCAGTAGGGTTGAGACTCTTCGCCGCGCTGCCCCGCTCCACCCTCCCGCCCGTCCACCGCCCCCGCGGCTTCGCCGGCTCAGAGTGACGGGAGACGCGGCTCTCCCTGGTGTGGGGCGGACTTTCGAGCCCGGGAGGAAGGGCAGGCTGGAAAGCCTGCCCCACACGGTCTGGCTCACCGCACCAGCGAGAATCCGACGGCGATGAGCAGCACGAGCACGATGGCCACCGAGATGTAGAAGGCCTGCACCGTGGCGCGGTGCATGTTCACGCTCTCCCGAAGCTCGCCGAGGAGGTACTGAAAATACTCGATGCGAGGGCTTACGGTGCCCACCCGTTCCTCGGCTTGCGGATAGAGAACCTGATTGATCTCGGGGATGAGAACGACCGGGAGGAATGTCGCCCCTCCGCGCCGGACAATGAAGGCGTCCAGCGAGTCGTTGTACGGCTGATCGCCGTCGACGACGAGGCAATGGTAGACGGTCGTCAACTGCAGGATCGAGAGCGCCTTATCCTGGAAGCTCTTCGCCTTGTATGTGTTGACGACGGCCTCGGAGGTCTGCCGCAGGATGCGCTCGTTGAGCTCCGGGATGCGCGTGAAGATGAAGATCGTCTCGCCCGAAGCTACTGAGATCTTTTCCGGCCGGCGGAAGATGATCTCGCCGAACTGCTGCCACTCCTCGATCGGCTGGCCGGTGGTGAAGCCTTCCTCGCGGATGCGATCCATCAGCCGGGTAACGACATCGGTTCCTGCGGGGGACTCGATCGGCTTCTCAGCTTTGAGCTCTTGCATATTTCCTGACGAGACGAATCAGATCCTCGAATTCAAAAGGTTTGCCCATGTAGTCGTCGGCGCCGCAAATTCGAGCCTTTTCCGCCACGTCGCGGTCCCCCGAGAGCACGATATACGGAATCTCGCGCGTTTCCGGCTGCGCTTTGAGCGCGCTACAGAGTGCCTCGCCTCCCATCCCTTTGATGGTCAGGTCGGCGAAGATCAAGGACGGCTTCAGCTCTGTGGCCCGCTGGAGCGCGGTCTGCCCGTCGGAGACGACTTCGGAGCGTTCGCCGCTCCTCTGCAGGACGAGCGTGATCAGGCGCGCCACCTGCGGGTCGTCTTCCACGATCAGTATCACCACAACCTCTTTGTCCCTGAGGCGCCGCTCAGCGAAGGAGAACCAGCGGGCAGCGGGTAGCGGGCAGGGTCGGTCTCCTGTTCCCTGCACGCTGCACGCTGCCCGCTCAGGACTCGAACCGGATACGCACCTGCTTCCGCAGATGACCCGCCAGCGCTCCTGCCAGCGCGCCCGCGGCATTCGCGATTGCATCCGAGCCGGTCGTGACGGGAGCCGGCAGGAACGTCTGCCAGATCTCGATGGCCGCCGCGAAGACGATCCCGCCCGCCAGGGTCACCGCATACGTCCGCAGGCGCGGTCGTCCCGGCGCGTCGAGAGCGACGAAGGCCAGAAAGCCCCACGGCATGAAGAAAAGCACGTTCGCCGCGACCGGCCAGAGGATGGCCAGGGCGGTCGTGAAGGTGAGCGTTCCCTTCTGCTCGTCGCTCACCACCCGCATCACCAGCTCTTCGGACGAGCCCTTCGGCCGCACATAGGCCCGCCCCGAAAGAACGACGTAGAACGCGATCATGGCGACGGAAACGAGGACGAGCAACGCCACCGTGACGCCCTTCGGCACCCGAATGACTCGCACTGCCCCTTTTCCCATGCTGTTCGATTATCCACATGCGACAGGAGCGGACAATTGCCAGATCAATACCATGGGAACCAAGTCCTGAGTCCTGAGTGCTGAGTGCTGAGTGCTGAGGACTTAGGTTTGAGTCGAGAATGGACGTTCGCTCAGGACTCAGGACTCAGGACTGACTTGAGCGTCGCACCTATCCGTTAGAATTCGAATAACTAATGCCTCCCTCCGTTCCCCTCTTTTTCGGGCGCTATCGCGAGCTGGCCGCCGCGGTGGCCGCGCAGCTCGAGTCCAGCCGGAATCCTGACCCGTTGCGGGCGTGGACCGCGGAAGTCGTCGTTGCATCTCACGGCGTGGCGGAGGCGATTGCCCGCGTGCTTGGGGAGCGCGGTCGCGGAATGGCCGGGCTGCAGCTGCGAACGATCGACGGGCTGGCGCGCCGCATCGCGAATGACGCCGGCGAGTTCCCGCGCGTGGCGACCGACGCCGAACGGCGGCTGGCGATGCGCAGCGCGATTCACTCCGTCGACGACCCGATCCTCCAGGGCCGGGGCATCGCCGCGATGCTGGAACGGTCGTATCGCGACGTGCGCGACAGCGGCCTGACTCTCGACGAGCTGCGCCGCCGCGCCCGCACTGCTCCGCTGCGCAACAGCGATCGCACGCGCCTGGTCCTCCGCGTCTGGGGCGAGTACGAACGTCTGGTCGGACTCCTCGGCGCCATCGACCCCGCCGCGCTGCTGGCGCGCGCCGCCGAGCTCCTCGATCGCGGTGCCGCCGTCGTGCCGCAGATCGTGGCCGGGTTCTACGACCTGACCGGTGCGCAGCGCGCAGTGGTCGACGCGCTGGCGCGAGCGGGAAGGCTCGCCGGAATTCACGTGCCGGCCGGCGACTCCGAATCCTATCGATTCGCGCAGCCGCTGATCGCGAGCCTGCGGGAGATGAAGATCGTGCGATCGAGCCCCCTCTCCCCGCCGCAGCGGGGAGAGGGTCCGCGAAGCGGGGGTGAGGGGTCTCTGGCTTCTGCAGAGGACCCCTCATCCGGCCTTCGGCCACCTTCTCCCCGCTGCGGCGGGGAGAAGGGTCTCGATTCGACGACGCCTCGGAATTGGTCGGTGAGCGAGCACGAGCGGCGCGATGCGGAGATCGCCGAGACGTGCACGAGCATCGCCGCCCTTCTGCAGTCGGGAACGCCGCCGCAGTCGATCGGCATCGTGGCCCGCTCACTCGATCCGGCCGATGTGCACCTGTTCAACCGCTTCGCGGAGCGCTACGGCTTCCGCACCACGGCGGCTGAGGAATTGCCGCTCATCGGTCATCGGATCGGCCGCGGCGTCGCCAACATCCTCAGGATTCGCGAGCGCGGGCTTCAGCGCGTCGACGTCCTGGAGCTCATCCGCGACGGATTCCGGCCGAAGACGCGGATCAACGTCGACAAGGCAGACGAAGAGGCGCGGAAGAGACGCATCGCCGGCGGCAGCAGCGACGATCTGGCGCCGTTTCGGGAGCGATCGCTGGTCCTTCGCGATTACGTCGAGCTGGTGAAGGAGCTCGAGGACCTCACCTCCGCGATTGCCTCTCCCCTGCTGCGCGGCAGCGACTGGAGCGATTTCCTGATCTCCGTCGCGGGCCGCTTCACGGTTCGAACGGAGAGCGATGTCGCCGCCGCTCAGGAGATCGAAGCGATCGCGGCGCTGTTCGCGAACGGCGAGCGCATGAACATCCGCTTCGACGCGGCGTCGGTTCTGGACGCCCTGGAGTGCGGGCGTCTCGCCCGCAACCGCGGCACGTCTCGTGCCGCGGAGCTCGAAGCATCAGCGCCGGGCGAGACGCCCGGCGCGAGCGGGCGGGACGCCCGCACTCCTGAGCTCCCCCAGGTCTGGCTCGGCGACGTGATGCGCTTCCGCGGGCACGGCTTCGAGCACCTCTTCGCAGTGCGCATGCAGGACGAGCTCTTCCCGCAGCGCCGCCTCGAGGATCCTCTCCTTCCCGACAGCGACCGCCGTCTCCTCGGCGTGCGGCAGATCGGCGACGGCCGCGACGAGGAGCGCCTGCTCTTCCAGCTGATGCTCGACGGTACCTCGTCGATCCATTTCTCCTTTGCCGGCAGCGACGGCTTCGGCAAGATCCTCCGCCCGTCGCAACTCCTGAAGAACTTCGTGATCGAGCAGCAGCCGGAGCGGAAGCAGGAGCTGTTGAGGGACTTCTCGAAGGCGATTGCGAACGGGAGGTCATCGGGTCACCGGGTCACCGAGTCGCCGGGTGAGGACACGACTCGCAGCACCAACCCGGTGACCCGGCGACCTCGTGACCCGGCGACCCCGATTCGTCAACTCCAGCTCATCGCCCGCGCCGGCACGAACGGGCCGTTCGACGGCTTCATCGACGACGACGCGCTCAGGCAGCACTTCGCGCACGCCCTCGAGCACGTCTCCCCCACCCAGCTCGAGGATTTCGGCGAATGCCCGCAGAAGTTCCTCCTCAAGGTCATCCTGAAGGTCGAGAGCGTGGAAGATCCCGACCGCGAGCTCCAGATCAATCCGCGTGACAAGGGCAGCCTCGACCATCGAATCCTCGAGAACTTCTACCGCGGCATGTCGGACGACGATCTGGCCGAAGCGGAAGCACAGCTGCCGCAGCTGCCGGTTGCCCTCGTGTCGCGCCTGGAGGCGGCCATCGACGCGGAGTTCGACCGGCTCGATGCCACGGCTCCCCCCTTCAACCGCAACGTGCGCGCGATCGAGCGCCGGGCCACGCGCCGCATCCTTCGCGACTTCGTGGTCCGCGACCTCGCCGATCTCGCCGAAAACGGCCTCCGGCCGCGATGGTTCGAGTACAGCTTCGGCGACAAGTACCAGCGTCGCGAGGGCGGCGCCACGCATCCGGAGCCGTTCGTCGTGACCGCTGCGGGAATCCCCATCAGCATCGAGGGGCAGATCGACCGGATCGACGTGGGCGGTCACGAGGTCAACCTCGAAACCTCGAAACCTCGCGACCTCGCAACCTCCGTCCATTTCCGCATCGTCGATTACAAATCCGGCAAAGCCATTCGCCACGTCAAGCTCGCCGACAAGATCGACCGCGGCGTCCGGCTGCAGCTCGCTCTCTACGCGATGGCCGTCGCGCAGTTCTTCGGAATCAGCGAGACCGCCATCCGCGGCACGATCAAGCCTCTCGTCACGGGCGATCAGAAGCTGGCCAGCTACGGCTTCGATCTGGCCACGCATGTCGACGGAGTCCGCGCGACGCTCGAGATCTTTGCATCATCGATCGCCCGCGGGTTCTTCCCGGCCTATCCCGACGACCGCGACTTCATCTCCTGCAAGTACTGCCCGGTGAATCACTCCTGCCGGACGAAGCACGATGCCGAGGAAGCGCGGGCGGTCAGGCAGTCGAAAGACCCGCGCACGCTGCTCGGCGAGCTGGGAGAGCGGCGATGACCGCCGCTCCGCTGCAGCAGTCGTTCACGTTCGGGAAGGCACCCGATAGAGCTCCCGACGTCCCGCACCGCCGCAACGTCGTCATCGAGGCAGGCGCCGGAACAGGCAAGACCACCGCCATCGTGGCCGAGGTGGTGAGGCTGATGCTCGAGGACGCGCAGCTCTCGCCGGAGCGCATCGTCCTGGTCACGTTCACCGAAAAGGCGGCCGGCGAGATCGCCGATCGAATTCACGCCGCCCTGGCCGAGCTCGACCTGCACTTCGACGATGAGCGCGTGGTCTGGCCGGTCGGATCCCCGAAGCCGCTGCTCGAAGTGCCGCCGGAAAAACGCCATGTGTGGCGGCAGGCCTGCGCCACCCAGCTCGCTTCGATCCACCTGCTGCGATCGCAGACGATCCACTCCTTCTGCCAGTCGCTGCTCCGGCAGTTCCCGATCGAGGCGGAGCTCGACCCGCAGTTCAAGATCATCGAAGGGTTCGAGCGCTCGCTGCTGTACTCCGAGCTCTACGACGCCTGGATCGACGAGGAGACGCGCACCCGCGCCAGCGACGAGGCCCTGCGCGAATGGGAAGTCCTGCTCGCGCACGCCGGCTACCTCTTCCAGGTGCGCGACATGATCTTTTCGCTCGTGGACCGCCGCGACCTCCTCGGCGAGCGCAATCTCGAGTTCGGCTCCATCGAGGAGTTCGAGGACGACATGCGCTCGGCCGTGCTGGTCATTCGCGGTGCCGACCTGGAGACCATCGCGCACGAGGGCGCCAGGCGAACGTTCTCCTACCTGCAGCGCACAGAGCTTCCGGAGCGCGGCTCGGTCGACGGGTGGCTGGAGTACTTCGCTCCCATCGCCGGATCGATCCGCGAGATCGACCTGCCGAAGGGAAAGAACAACGCCGCGGTGAAGGAAGCGCTGCGGTGGCTCCGGACAGGGTCGAAGGGAAAGTCGATCCACGACCGTCTGGCCTCGCATCGCGCGGCCATGGCCCTGCACGCGCTGGCCGGGCGCTTCATCGCCTTCCTGGATCGCGAAAAGCGAAAACTAGGTGTCGTCGACTTCGACGATCTCCTCCTCCGCACCCTCGCGCTGCTCGACGACCCGGCGGTGCTCGAGCGCGTACGCCGGCAGTACGACTTCATTTTCGTCGACGAGTTCCAGGACACCGACCGCACCCAGGCCAGAATCCTCGACCGGCTGGCGCGCGACTCCGCGGGCGCGTACGTCGCCGGAAAGACCATCGTGGTCGGCGATCCGAAGCAGTCCATCTACGGCTTCCGCAGGGCCGATCCCGAAACGTATTTCCAGATGACGCAGCGGCTCGTCGCCGAAGGCGCCGACAAACGGATCATCGACGATCAGTACCGCAGCGACGCACCGCTGCTGGCGGCCATCAACGCCATCTTCGCCAGGCTCTTCCCGCCGCTGCCCGCACACGATCCGAATGTCTTCCGTCCGTCGTACAACGCCCTGCACGCCGCGAAAGGCGAGTGCGAACGCGAGATGGACGCACGCCTGACGATCCTGCACGCCGACTGCGAGGAGTCGTCGGACCGCTTCGTTGCGGAGGCAGAGGCCATCGCCGCCTGGATCGAGTCACAGCGGGATGAGAATGGATCGGACCTCAGGCGCTTCGCGCTGCTCTTCCGCAGGCTGACCATCATCGACGGCTACCTCGACACCTTCGACCGGCACGGGATCGAGTACGTGCTGCCGCCGACCAGGCTCTTTCTCGACCGCCCTGCGCCGGTGGCCATGATGGCGATCCTGCGCGCGATCGCCTATCCGTTCGACCGCGGCGCGCAGATTTCCGCAGCGCGCACCCCGTACTTCGCGCTGACCGACGAGGAGATCGTCAGGGGAACGGTGCAGCTGACGGATCCCGTAGGGACGCACAGCAGTGCGTCCGCTCCCCACGGGGAGGGAGCTACGGCAAACGACGACGAGAGCTGCGGACGCGCTGCTGCGCGTCCCTACGACGCGGATCCGTGGCTGTCGTTCACCTCCGCGATGACCGGTTACCGCGACGCCTCGCGCCAGCTGACGGTCTCGCAGTTGATGGACCTCATCGTCGAGACGACGGAGATCGAGCGCGTCCACGGCGCGCTTGCCGATCGTCATCGATCGCAGCGCCACCTCGATCACCTCCGGGCGCTGGCCTTCGACTACGACCAGCGCATCGGCGGCTCGGTGCGGCAGTTCGTCGACGAGATCGCCCGCCGCCGCAACGATCCCGACGAGATGGAACCGCTCCTCGCCGACGACAGCCGCAACGCGGTGCGCATCCTTTCCGTGCACGCCGCGAAGGGCCTCGAGTTCGAAACCGTGATCCTTCCCGACCTCGCCTTCGCCGCGGGGGGAAACGACGGAGCGCGCATCTTCGCCGTCGAGGAGCCGAAGAGCCTCGTGCTCTGCGCTCCCGATTCGATCTCCGCGCAGTTCCGCTTCACGAGCGACGGCGAAAAGCTCAAGCGCGTCAGCGTCCTTCGCGAGGAAGCAGAGGCGCGGCGCCTCTTCTACGTGGCAGTGACGCGCGCCCGGACCGACGTGGTCTTCGTCCATAGCAAGGCCGCCAAGGTGAACAAGGGAAGCTTCTACGCCTGCCTGCGCGACGACGCCGGCATTCCCATCGACGACTTTACCTGGTCACCTGAGCGCCGGGTCGTACCGTGCAATGTCGCCGGCACTGCCGTCCCGATCGCACTCGAGACCGCATCCCGCGCCGACAGAACGGAGCGGCGGCGGCGCCGCCTCACCGACGAACGGCTGGAAGCAGAGCTCGCGGCGGCGCCGATCGTGCCGCTCGCTCTCCGCGATCCGGAGCCGCTCGAGACGCTGCCTGCGGCAGAAATCGCCGTGGCCCGCTCCGGGTTGCGAAACCGCAACGCCGGCCTTCTGCTGCACCGCTTCCTGGAGGTCTGGGACGGACGAGCCGCGGCGGGGCCCCTTCTCGATGCGCTGGCCGCGGAGCTCGCCGTGCCCCAGGCGACTGCAGCCCGCGTGCGGCAGCGCGTGGCAACCCTGGCTCGATCGCCGGTCATGCAGCGCATCGCCGCAGCCGAGCCGGTCGGCCTGGAGGTGCCGATCCGCTACCTCGACGAAAAGGGCGCGCTCGTCGAGAAAAGGATCGACCGGCTGACGCGCGAGGAGGGCGGCGAGGTCGTCCTCGACTACAAGAGCGGCAAGCCGGACGAAGCGCGGCTGACGAAAGACCGCCACCAGGTCGGCCAGTACTGCGCCGCGATCGCCGCCATCACCGGCCGTCCCTGCAGCGGCCTGCTCTGGTACATCGACGACGAGAGCGACGTCGTCGTCGATGTGTGAGCACAGTCCCCGTCACTCTGAACTACTAAGTCGAAGTTTCTGCGCGCCACGCGAAGACTTCCTTGCACAAACGGCAGGGCGACCGGTCCCCTCGCCCCGTGCTCCCCGACGAACAACCTCGCAGAATTGATCCGCACGGGGCGAGGGGATGAAGGGGAGTGGGGTCGCGATTGCTCACGAAAACCCCACAATTCCTGAGAAATTCGAGGATCCTCGGTACCCCACTCCCCTTGCATCCCCTCGCCCCGCGGACCTTCGATCCGAGTGGTTGATGCATCGCGCCGCGGGGCGAGGGGACCTAAGAGACATCTCCGGTTGCGGGCGAGCGGAGCGAGCCTGCGCTGTGTACTTCCTGTCTCTGTGGTGAGAATCCAGTAGCCGGATTCGCGGACTGGAAAGCAATCCGCAATAGAATCCCGCGCCATGCCGCTGTACAAAGTCGTGCTGTTGTCGTTCGCGGCGATGATCACGATGGTCAATCCGCTGGCCGTCGTGCCGTCCTTCGTCGCCCTCACGCACGATGCCTCGGTCCGCACGCGCCGCGCCGTGGCCCTCGTCGCCGGACTGGCCTGCATGGCCGTCCTCACCCTCTTTCTGCTCGCCGGCAATTACGTCTTCCACATCTTCGGAATCACCGTGCCGGCCTTCCAGATCATGGGCGGCGTGATCTTTCTCACCAACGCTCTGCGCACGCTCGTTGACGACGACCGCCGCGCCTTCAACGTCGGCGGCGAAAAGCAGATGGCCGACAGCGACGTGCACAAGGCCGAGATGGATCCCTCGTCGGTCGCCATCGTCCCCCTGGCCGTGCCGATGCTCTCCGGCCCCGGCGCCATCACCTCGGTCATGGTGCTGGTCAACCTCTATCCGGGAATCGAACAGAAGCTCGCCGTCATCGTGGCCATCGTCGCCGTGGGCATCACCTCGTGGGCCGTGCTTCTCGCCGCTGTGCCTCTCTCCCAGGTCATCGGCGACCGCGGCCGCGCCGTCTTTGCGAAGATCATGGCTCTCCTCCTCGGTGCCATCGGAATCCAGTTCATCATCAACGGACTGAAGCCGGTGCTCGTCGAGATCATGCGCGCGGGCTGAGGCACCCCATCACTCGGAGCCGGCCGAGCCGCAGCCCCGTCACTCTGAGCCGGCGGAGCCGCGGGGGCGGGGTTCTGCCGGCTCGGGATGAAGGAGCGCCTTCATAATGTCCTCATGTTCCGGCATCGCGAGGTGCGCGCCTGAAAGCTCTCTTCCTGGTCAACGCCCGCTCCGGGCCGAACCGCCGCGCCAACGTCGCATCGCTGATCCGCTCCTCGTGCGACTGGCCGGCATTCGACGTCGTGGACTGCGAGGCGAAGGAGGATCTGGACGGCATCATCGCCGACGCGCAGCGCAGCGGATTCGAAGTGGTCTTCGCGGTCGGCGGCGACGGCACGGTCCACGAGGTTGCCAGGCGCCTCATCGGGACCGATCTGGCTCTGGCCGTCATCCCCACCGGCTCCGGCAACGGCTTCGCCCGGCACCTCGGATTTCCGATGGACGCGCGCGCCGCGATGAAGGCCTGCCGCGACCTCGGGCCGCTCCGCATCGACACCGCGGAGGTGAACGGCCTTGCGTACGTCGGCGTCATGGGCGTCGGGTTCGATGCCGTCATCGCCCACCAGTTCGCCGCTCATCCCGCGCGCGGGCTGCGGACGTACCTGCACGTCGGGCTGCGCGTGATCGGCCGGTATCGGCCCGAGGCGTACGAGATCGTTGCCGACGGCGAGACGATCTCGACGCGGGCATGGGCGGTCGACGTGGCGAACGGCTCGCAGTACGGCAACAACGCGCGCGTCGCCGCCAACGCCTCGATGCGCGACGGCCTGCTCGATCTCGTCGTGGTCCGTGACGTGAGCGTGCTTGCTGCGCCGCTGCTGGTGGGTCGCGTCTTCACCGGCTCACTGCACCATTCGCGCGGCGTGATCACGCGGCGCGTCTCCGAGGTGGTCATTCGCCGCGAGACTGCAGGCGTTGCCCATGTCGACGGAGAGCCGATCGAGCTGGACGCCGAGGTGCGGGTGCGCGTGCGGCCACGATCGCTGAACGTGATCGCACCGCGGAATGCAGATACGATCTGAGCGGCCGCTCTGGCCATCCCGAGTGTCATCGAGGGATCCGGGCAGTCGGGCTGGCGCCTAACATGAGCGATTTCAGCGCATTCCGTGTCCTCCCGCACTCACAGGTCCCTCGCTGCGCTTACAAGAAACTCCCAGTGTTTATGCGGGTCTCGTGCATGTTGCCCTTCTCCCCGCCGCAGCGGGGAGAAGGTGCCGAAGGCGGAGAGGGGTCTCCTTTCGAACGACCGCGAGACCCCTCACCCCGGCCCTCTCCCCGCTGCGGCGGGGAGAGGGGGAACGATCGAACGTATCCACCCTCTGGCGAGGGATGACAAGTCGTTTGGGCACAACGTCTGAAATGAGCAGTCCAGAGCCACAGCCGCGCTCCCATCCGCTGCGCGCCCTTCGCCATCGCAATTTCCGCCTCTTCGTCAGCGGACAGCTGATCTCGCTCGTCGGCACCTGGATGCAGCAGGTCGCCCAGTCGTGGCTGATCTACCGCATGACCGGCTCGCCCTTTCGATCGTGCTGCTGGTGCCGGTCGGCATCGCCATGATGGTGCAGATGGCGTCGTCGAACACGCTCATCCAGTCGATGGTGAAGGAAGAGTTCCGGGGGCGGGTGATGGCGGTCTATTCCATGACGTTCGTCGGCATCGGCCCGTTCGGTGCGCTGCTGGCGGGATCGCTGGCCGGCCGCATCGGCGCGCCCTGGACCGTGGCGCTCGGCGGAATGCTCACCCTCGCCGGCGCGGCCGCCTTCGCCGCTCACCTGCCGGCAATCCGCGGTGAAGCGAGAATGCTGATCCTCGCCCAGCAGGCCGGCGCCGGCGAGCCGCCGGAACAGGCCACCGCGACGGGCGGAGAAGTGAACTGAAATTTATGATTGATGATTTATGATTTGTAATTTAATTATCTGTTATCGGTTCATAAATCATCAATCATAAATTGATCATTCACCTGCCAGCTCCGCCACCAGTGCATCGATCCGCTTCTCCAGGTCGTCGCGCGTTTCGACGAAGCGCGCGAACTGCTCCCCTTCCGGCGCCCAGGAAGGATCCTCGATCGGCCAGTGCGCGATGCGCTTCGCGTTCGGCCACGAGGGACAGGCTCGGGCGGCGGAATCGCAGACCGTCACGACCACGTCGAAAGCCTCGTTCTCGAACCGATCCGCGCTCTTCGACTCTGCATCGTGAATGTCGATCCCGATCTCGGCCATCGCGCGGATCGCGTTCGGATGGACCCACCCGGCGGGATGCGATCCTGCCGAGACTGCCTCCACCACCTCGCCATGGAACGCGTTCGCCAGCCCCTCGGCCATCTGGCTCCGCGCCGCGTTGCCCGTGCAGAGAAAGAGGATTCGCTTCTTCATGAGTTTCGTATCACGGCTGATTTCACCGCAGAGACACAGAGAGCACGGAGAAAGCCAGGAAGGAATCGTTCATCGGTTTCCCTCCCAAAAGACTCTGTGTTCTCTGTGCTCTCTGTGGTGAAAAAATCCAGCTAAGGAGAAAGCCGTTCGATGATCCAGTCCTTCGACTCCCGCAGGCGATACACGAAGCGATCGTGCAGCCGGTCAGGCCGTCCCTGCCAGAACTCGATCTGGTTCGGGATCACGCGATAGCCGCCCCAGTGCGGCGGGCGGGGAACGGGACGGTCGCGATGACCCTCTTCCATCTCACGGACTCGCTCCTCGAGATCGCCGCGCCCGAGGATGACCTTGCTCTGGTCGGAGGCCCAGGCGCCGATCTGGCTGCCGCGCGGGCGCGTCTGCCAGTACTCCTCCGATTCTTCCTCGGTCACCTTCACGATCGCTCCCTCGGCACGCACCTGACGCTCCAGCGACGGCCACCACCAGCAGAGCGCGGCGTACGGGTTGTCGTGGATCTGCATCCCCTTGACGCTGTTGTAATTCGTGAAGAAGACGAAGCCGCGCGCGTCGAAGTCCTTCATCAGGCAGATGCGCGAGGAAACGATGCCGTCACGCGAGGCCGTGGAGACCGTCATCCCTTCCGGCAGCTCGGGCTGGGCCTTCTTCGCCTCTTCGAACCATTTCGCGAATTGCGCGAATGGGCTGGCATCGAGCTCGTTCTCAAGCAATTGTCGGCTCACGCATGTCTCCTGTCCCGGGTCCTCTCGATTTTGCGGATCACGCGTGTCGAGGCCTCTTCGTTCATCAGGGCAACGGCTCGATCGAGCGCCACCCAGGCAAGGTCGTTCGACTCGCTGGGATCGATGCTGATCGCCTCGGGAAACGCAGTCCGTGCCAGAAAGCGCACGTCGAAGTGACGATGGTCGGGCTCGCCTTTCCCCGCCGGAATGGCATGGACGTCGAGGTCGAACACTTCATCGAAGACGAGCTCGAGATCGCGCAGCCCCGATTCCTCGGCACCCTCGCGCAATGCCGTCTGTACAGGGGACTCGTCGCCGTCCACATGGCCGCCCATCTGCAGCCAGCGATCGAGGCGCTTGTGATGGTGCAGCAGCAGGCGGTCGCCCTCGATGATGAAGCAGCTGGCGGTGATGTGGCCGGGCGTGAACTGCTGCCGCGAGAAGGGAGCAGCAGTCGTCGACAGAAGCCCGATGATCGACGCGTGATGCAGCGCTTCGAGGGCATCCGCAGGAACGTAGGTGCCGAGCTGCTCGAGAAGTTCGGAGGCGCGAGTCATGGTCTTCAGTCTATCGCGACCACGATTCCGTCACGCGCAGCCGCGGCGCCCGCCACTCTGAGCCGGCGCAGCAGCGGCGCCCGTCACTCTGAGCCGGCGGAACCGCGGGGAAGGTCGGGTGGAAGGAGCGGCGTAGCGCGGCGAAGAGTCTCCAGATGCGCAGATCGCGGTGAGCCTGCTGTCCGCTCCAAACCAACAAATCGTCCCGGTAAGAGACTCTTCGCCGCGCTCCACCGCTCCCACCCGCCCACCGCCCCCGCGGTTGCGCCGGCTCAGAGTGACGGGGGACTGCGGTTTCACGGCTCCGAATGACGGGGACTGCGGTTTCACCCGCTCCGAATGACGTCAGGGACGCGATGGGAACCAGTGGTAAAGAAAGAAATAGACGAGAACGCCGGTCACCGACACGTACATCCAGATCGGGAAGGTCCACACCGCGATGGCGCGATGGCGGACCACGCGCATCTCGAGGCCGCGCCAGACGGTGACGATCGCCAGGGGCACGATCAGCGCGGCCAGAATCGTGTGCGAGATCAGGATGGTGAAGTAGAGCGGGCGGCTCCATCCCTGCCCGGCAAACCGCGTCGTGCCGACGAAGGCGTGATAGGTCAGGTAGGAGACGAGGAAAAGCGCCGAGGTGGTGCAGGCCGCGAGCATGAAGCGCTTGTGCGTGCGGATGTTCTTGCGCCGGATCTGGATGTACCCGAGAAGGAGCCAGACGCCGCTGAGCCCATTCAGCGAGGCATTGAGCACGGGCATGAAGTGGAGGAAACCGGACACGCGGCCCGCAGTTTAGCCGGATCGCGCGGTCGACCGTCACTGTCATCTGAGCCGGCGCAACCGCAACCCCCGTCACTCTGAGCCGGCGCAACCGCGGGGGCGGTGGGCGGGTGGGAGCGGTGGAGCGCGGCGAAGAGTCTCTTACCGGGACGGTCCTTGGTGTGGGGCGCGGTTTCCAGACCGCCAAGGGGGGGGCAGGGGGCAGGCTGGAAAGCCTGCCCTACACCGAAGCTCTAGTCCTCGCGCAGCAGCTGCTTGACGGTCTTCGCCACGTGCTCGGCGGCATCGCCGTCGGTCGAGCCGTAATACTCGCGGATGATCCCGTTCTTGTCCGCTATCGCGAATTTCGTGCTGTGCAGCAGCGGCTCGGTTCCCGGCGCGGGGGACTCCGCAGCGAGCTTGAAACCGTCGACCGAGAGGCGGACCGTGCTCGCGGGATCGCCGGTCGTGAGGAACGTCCATCGCGGATCGTTGCGGAATTGCGCGGCGTACTGAGCGAGCTTTGCCGGTGTGTCGTGCACTGGGTCGACAGTGATCGACACGAAGCGCACCGGGGCGTCCTTGTCGATCTTCGTCGTGAGCTCGCGCATCTGCTGCGTCATCATCGGGCAGCTCGATGCACAGTTCGTGAAGATGAAGTCGTAGACCGTGACGTTGCCCTTGAGCGAAGCCAGCTTCAGCGGCTTGCCGCTGTCGGCGACCAGGGTCGCGTCGGGAACCGGAAACAGCTTCGGCAGGTCGGCTTTCGGCGAGCAGGCGGCGAGGGCGAGTGAAAAACAGACGATCGGAAGTTTGCGGAGCATAGTCAAAAGAAAACGTTCAATGTTCAATGTTGAATGCTGAATGAGGAACGGCGCAGGCCACGATCGGCATTGAACATTCAACATTCAACATTTGTTCTTTACCGAGCCGCGATCACCAGCATCGTCATCACGACGACCAGATACAGATTCGACGTCATGAACAGCCGGAAGGCCACGCGGTTCGAGCGGTCGAAGAAGAATCGGATCGACATCGCCAGTAGCGCGACGCCGGTTGCGATTGCGCCGGCCAGGTACGCCCGGCCGGTCATTCCGGTGAGCGACGGAAGAACGCTCACGGCCAGCAGCGCCAGACTGTAGAAGATGGCCAGGCGCGCGGTGGCCGTTCCGTCGTTGTCGCGCACGGCCGTCATCACGAACCCCGCGCGGCCGTAGTCCTCGCGGTAGATCCAGCTGATGGCCATGAAGTGCGGCAGCTGCCAGAAGAAGAGGATTCCGAAGACGATCCAGCCGCCCGCGGCCAGGTGCCCCGTCGCGGCGGTCCATCCCATGAGCGGCGGAATGGCGCCAGGAACGGCTCCGATGATCGTACAGGCGGTGGAGATCCGCTTCAGCGGCGTGTAGACGAAGATGTAGCTGGTCAGCGTGAAGGCGCCGAGGATTGCGGTGAGCAGATTGACGGTGAGCGCCAGATAGGCCGTGCCGATGATCGCGATCGCGGCGGAGAAGAGCAGGGCCGCGCGCGGCGTGATGCGGCCGTCGGGCAGCGGGCGAAGGCGCGTGCGGCGCATCTTCGCGTCGTGGGCGCGCTCGACGTACTGGTTGAGGGCATTCGTGCCGGCGGCCACCATGGCCGTACCGACGAGCGTGTTGATCAGAACGAGCGCGCTGATGTGAGGCGCCGCGATGAGATATCCGGCCGCCGTCGTGATCAGAACCATCAGGACGATGCGCGATTTCGAGAGCTGAAGATAGTCCGCAATGGCGCTCTGCCTCGTGACAAGCCCCTCAACCGGCACGCTGTCCATGATCGCGATCTCGCTCACGCCGCAACCTCGCTTGCGACAAACGCACCAGCCTGCCGCTCGATCCGCTGTGACGCCGTGGCGCGCGCGCTCAACGCCAACAGAAGCGAGGTCGCCAACGTCGCGGCGCCGGTGACCACGTGGAAGCTGGTGATGCTCGCCAGCCGCAGCGCAGTCGCGCCGGCGAGCGAGTGGTACGCGCCCGGATTCGCGGAGCCGAACCACACCACTTTGGCTCCAAGGTAGATCTGCAGCGCAATCAGCCCCAGCAACACGGTCATCAGAGGCCGCAGGGCAGAGGCGGATCGATAGACCCGGACGGCCAGCGCGATCACGGTGATCGTCACCAGCGTCGCACCGACGCGGTGCGCGAAGTTTGCGGCGATGGCGACGCTCGTGAACGGAGGAATGAGCCGGCCGAACGACAGCGGAAAATCGGGAATGGCCAGGCCGGCGTTGAGGTGCCGCATGAGCGCGCCCGCGAGAATCTGCAGATAGACGAGCGCCACCAGCAGCGTAGTCAGCCCGGTCGGCGCGTGCTCATCGCCCTCCCCTTCGCGCAGCCGCAGGAACGATTCCGACGTGAAGAACGCGATCGACATGTTCAGGCCGAGGAAGATCTCCGCCAGCCCGGCGTGCGAGATCGACACGGAGGGCGGCAGCAGCAGCAGCACCGTCAGACCGCCCAGAACGCCCTGGGCGACGACCGCGCCGAGCGCGCACCAGCCGAGGATGCGCACGAAGCGCTTCGGCTCGCGAAGCTGCAGTGCAAGGGCCTGGAAGACGGTCAACAGGCCGACGCTCGCCGCGATCATGCGATGGCCGTGCTCGTAGAAGATTCCGGCGATCATCGGCGGCATGAGCATGCCGTAGGACAGCGGCCAGTCGGGAACGGCCAGTCCGGAGCCGGTCGAGGTGACCATGGCCCCGGCGTAGATGAGGAAGAGCGTACAGGCCGCAACGACTTTCGCGTAGCGGCGGAGCCAGGTGGGGGTGGGCTGAATCGGAGTGATCATTTCTTATTGGTTACGAGGTCACGAGGTTGCGAGGTCACGAGGCTGCAGGCCCCACGGTCTCGCAAGAATCGCGAACCGCTCATGATTTCAAAGATGGCTGGCCGCGCAGACCACGAGTTCTGAGGTCACCTCGTGACCTCGAAACCTCGTGACCTCGTGACCCCGTTAATGACGTGCGCTACTCCTTTTTTATCAGACATGCGGTGTCGTTGGCGACGAAGTCGTGGCCGCCTGGACGGGATTCGTGTCAGGGGCCGGTGAATTCTGTGCGACCTGCGATTTCATCCACGCCTGGAAGCCGGATTTCGTGTCCACCGTCAGCTGTCCGCGCATCCGGTAATGCCCCAGCCCACAGAGCTGCGCGCAGGCGATCTCCCAATGGTCGTCGGGGCCGGTCGCCTTCACCGGCGTGAAGTGGATGGCCACGTCCATCCCCGGAATGGCGTCCTGCTTCACGCGCATCACCGGGAGGAAGAAGCTGTGGATCACGTCCTTTGACGTGATGTGGATGATGGCCGGCCGGTTCACCTCGAGGTGGAGCTGGTTGAGCGCGACCACGTCGTCCTTGGCGTGAGGGTCGGTCATGTCGAGGCCGAGAGGATTGGTCGACGAGACGAGCTTGACGTCGCGGCGGCCGAAGATTCCATCTGCACCCGGATAGTGGGCGTTCCACGCAAACTGCTCGGCCACGATGCGCAGCTCCAGCGGATTGGTTTCGGGACCGGGGCGGTTCGTCCAGCGGTACCAGGCCGGAATCGAGAAGCCGATGAGGAGGACCGCCTCGACGATGGCCACGCCGGCTTCGCTGTAAGTCGACCAGTGCGAGCGCATGCCGTGATAGTTCGCCTTCGGGTTCCTGTTCGCGTTGAAGCGCCAGAGGACGAAGAGGAAGTAGGCGCCCCAGAAGACGAAGAGGATCAGCATCAGCCAGTGCACGTAGGCATTGAGGCTGTCGAGCTGCGGCCCGTGCGCCGAGTAGTCGGGCGGCATGTACTGGGCGAGGAATTCTTTCATCGCGATTCTCCGGAGTGGTGAGAAGGAGAAGAAGAATTGAAAATTGAAAATTGAAAATTGAAAACTGGAAGGCTGACAGCACTTGGTTTAGCGCTTTCAATTTTCAATTCTCCATTTTCAATTTTCAATTCGATCTCTCCTTCAATGTCCATTGCGCGCCTCACTGCAGTTACTGGGCGAGGAATTCTTTCATCGCGATTCTCCGGAGTGGTGAGAAGGAGAAGAAGAATTGAAAATTGAAAATTGAAAATTGAAAATTGAAAACTGGAAGGCTGACAGCACTTGGTTTAGCGCTTTCAATTTTCAATTCTCCATTTTCAATTTTCAATTCGATCTCTCCTTCAATGTCCATTGCGCGCCTCACTGCAGTCCTCCCTCGATCAACTGGAACTGCTCCCGCCTCGCTCGCAGCGCTTTCGCTCGCCGCCAGAAGGTCCAGAACAGGGCGATGAACCCGATCTGCACGAGGCCGATGATGGCGAGCATGAACAGGATTCCATTCGAGGCGCCCTTGTTCAGGTTGGAGGACGGATCGCCGAAACAGACGGGGCAGGCGGATAAGGCGGACGGAAGAAGGCAGAGAGCCAGAGCGAGAAGCGAAGCCATGGTCGCGCGGTTCCGCGGTTTCGCGGTTTCGCGGTGTTCGATACCCGCGCACCGCGCAACCTCGCAACCGCGCAACCGCGCAACCAGGTTCCTCATGGCAGCTCCTTCAGCTTCCGGAAAGTCCGCCGCCCGTACTCGATCAGCAGTGCGCCGGCGGCGATGAAGAGGATTCCGAAGGCCAGCGAGCCGACGTTCCTCGACACCGCGAACGCGCGCAGCCCCCACACCGCGACGAACGCGCAGAGGAGCACCGAGGCGGAGATGAAGACGATGTGAAAAATGCGAAGCGACATCAGTAGTGTCCGAACTTGTCGAGAACGTCGTGAACCGGCAGCCACAGCAGCAGCGCGAAGAAGATGCCGGTCAGGATCAGAACGCCGTAGATGACCTTCTTCTCGGTGAGCAGGTGCATGAAGAATCCCGCCACCAGGAAACCCTTCATGCAGGCGATGGCGATGGCCAGGGCCATGGCCTGCCGGAGCGGCAGATGCAGCAGAAAGCGCGCGGCCACCGTGGCGCCGGTCAGCACTGCCAGCCCGGCGAACACGGTCAGGTACACCCGCATCTCCCGCCGGATCTCCTCCGGCGAGTGGTGCAGGTTGGCGTCGTGCACGCCCGCGTGGGTGTGCTCGTCTTCGGCCTCGCTCTGGGGAACCGGCATCGCGTCGGTCGGGGCGATGTCGGGAGTGATTGTCTGATCGGTCACGCCAGCCTCCTCACAGCAGATACAGCGTCGGGAACAGGAAGATCCACACCAGGTCGACGAAGTGCCAGTACAGCCCGACGATCTCGATGCGGTTCGTGAACCGGGCCCGGTCCGTGTGCCACATCTTCGACCCCGGCCCCAGGAAGTAGGCGAAAACGATCATGCCGCCTAACACGTGCAGCCCGTGCAGCCCGGTCATGGTGAAGTAGATGGCGAAGAAGTCGCTGGTGGACGGGTAGTGGCCGTGCGCGAAGCTCAGCGAGTACTCGTAGGCCTTGATGCCCATGAACACCAGGCCGCAGAGCAGCGTCACGCCGATGAAGATCCGCCCCAGCTTGAAATTGCCCAGCCGCAGGTTCGCCCAGGCCAGGACCACGGTGACCGAGGACATGATCAGCACGAAGGTGTTGATCGTGGCGGGCACGACGTGCAGCTCTTCCCAGCCGTGCGGCCAGCTCGGCGATCCCGTACGGATCAGGATCAACGACGAGAAGAGCGCCCCGAACAGCATCACCTCGGAGGCCAGGAACAGCCATATGCCGAGCTTTCCGTTGTAAAGCCCGGTATCGGGGCGCGGGCTGACGGTGTACGGGATCTCGACGTGGCCGGCTGCGTGGTCCATCTTTCCTCCTGATCAGGCGACGACTGGTGCGGTGGGCGGGGCGAGCACCGGTGCCGGCTGCTCCACCACCGCGTTCTGCGGCAGGTAATCGGCATTGGTCGCTTCGGGGCTGTTGTACTCGTACGGTCCGCGGCGGACGATCGGCATCACTTCGAAATTGCCGTGCCGCAGCGGAGGCGAGCTCGTGGCCGCCCAATCCAGCGTGGTCGCTTCCCACGGATTCGAGCCCACCGTCACCTTGCCGCGCATGGCCTGGAAGGCGTTCCAGAAGAAGTTCACGATGAACGGGATCTGGAAGATCAGCAGCCCGATGGCCGACATGGACATGAACGGATTCGTCTGCGAGGCCACTTCCCTGGCGTGCGCGTACTGCATGCCGCCGTCGTAGAGCCGGCGCGAGATGCCTGCCAGTCCCTGGATGAACATCGGGAAGAAGATCCCGTTGATGCAGACGAACGAGCCCCAGAAGTGCACGCGTCCCCAGAAGTCGTTGAGCTTCCGCCCGGTGATCTTCGGGAACCAGTAGTAGATGCCGGCGAACATGGCGAAGATGGTCCCCGGCGCCACCACGTAGTGGAAGTGCCCGATGACGTAGTAGGTGTCGTGCAGGTGGATGTCGGTCGCCGCCAGGCCTAACGGCAGGCCGGTCAACCCTCCGATGCCGAACATCGGCAGGAAGGCCAGGGCGAACATCATCGGCGTCGTGAAGCGGATCGAGCCGCCCCACAGCGAGAGGAACAGCGCGCTGAGGATGATCACCGAGGGGATCGAGATGATCATCGTGGTGGTCTGGAAGAACGAGCTGATGATCGTCCCCATCCCGGTCAGGAACATGTGGTGCGCCCAGACCACGAAGGACATGAAGCCGAGGAAGATCGTCGCGCTGACCATGGAGCGGTAGCCCCACAGCGGCTTGCGGGTGTTGTTCGCGATCACCTCCGCGACGATTCCCATCGCCGGCAGGATCAGCACGTAAACCTCGGGATGCGCCAGGAACCAGAACAGGTGCTGCCACAGCAGCGGGTTGCCGCCGCCCGCGACCGTCAGCGGCGTGCCGCTGACCACCAGGCCGCTGGGCAGGAAGAAGCTCGTGTGCGCGACGCGGTCCATGAGCTGCAGCACGGCCGCGGCCTCGAGCGGCGGGAAGGCCAGCAGCAGCAGGAACGAGGTCACGAACTGCGCCCAGACGAAGAACGGCAGGCGCATGAAGTTCATCCCCTTGGCCCGCAGCTGGACGATCGTGACGATGAAGTTCACCGATCCGAGCAGCGACGAGGTGATGAGGAAGATCATGCCCACCAGCCAGAAGGTCTGGCCTCGTGTGGCGATGTCGGAGAGCGGCGGATAGGAAGTCCACCCCGAGGCGGCCGTGCCGTCCTTGAGCGCGAAGCTGGAGAGCATGATCAGCCCGCCGGGCAGGTAGCACCAGTAGCTGGCCATGTTCAGTTTCGGGAAGGCCATGTCGGGCGCGCCGATCTGCAGCGGCACCAGGTAGTTTCCGAAGGCGCCCACGGCCAGCGGCACGATGGCCAGGAAAACCATGATCGTGCCGTGCATCGCGCCTAACTGGTTGTAGGCCTCCGGCAACAGCACTCCGCCGGGAGCGCGATTCTCGCCGAGGACCTTCATGACGCTGAAGGCCTGGCCCGGCCAGCCCAGCTGCAGGCGCATCAGGATCATCAGGCAGAAGCCGAAGAGCAGGAAAGAGAGCGCCGTGACGCCGTACTGGATGCCGATCCACTTGTGATCGGTGGAGAAGACGTAGCGCCGGATCCACGGCTCCTGGTGCGCCGCATGCTCGCGCTCCTCCGCTTCGGCCACGCGGAGAGCCTCGCGGAGCGCCTTCTCCGCGTCTCGCGCGTAGAGGTACTGGTCGCCAATCCGGATCTGTCGTTTCTGCGCCAAGCTAGCTCCTCCGACTTTTGTAGGGACGCACAGCAGTGCGTCCGCTCCCCCGTTGACGAAAGCTGCGGACGCGCTGCTGCGCGTCCCTACGCCACCCGCCCTCTCCTGAGCCGGCGAACGACGGCTGCCATTCGGCCGTCGTTCGCCGGGGGCGCCTCAGGATTCCTGCCTCTGGTTTCCGTTGCTCCCTTGGGAACTGTTCATGGGGTGCGGGCATCCTGCCCGCCTCCGGTCGGGCATCTTGCCCGACCGGTTGTCGTTCCAGTCGCCAGGCTGGAAGCCTGGCGACTGGCGGGCTGGAAGCCCGCACCCCTTTTCATTACGACGCCTTGTATGTAATCGATACCTGCTTCGTCTCTTTCGGTCCGACGGTGATCTGCTGCTCCTGCGGCCCGTACTTCTCCTGCCACGACACCAGCGTGTAGGTCCCGGGCGGGAGGTTGGGAATGGTGAACGTGCCGTTCATCTGCGAGACCGCGTAGAACGGGTGCGGCATCACGGCCATGTACGACTTCATCCAGCCGTGGACGTCGCACTTGACCTTGAACGGCGTCATCTCCACCTTGTCGAACTTCTTCGTGGCCACCATCCCCTGAATCGGCTGACCCTCGTTGAACTGCGAGTTGACGACGGGCATGGCGTGCACGTTGTGCAGCGTCTGGTCGTCGTTCCTGATCTCGAGCGGCTGGTCGACACGCACCGCCTGCACGTGCGGGTAGTAGCGGCAGCCCTTCTGGTCGAGCGTGGCCGGAGTGGACGGCATCGGATAGTTACCCGGCGGCGGGTTCTTGATGTAGACGAGCACGTTGGCGAGATCGCCGGCCGCGTCGACCACCACCTCTTCGTCCTGCGCGTTCTGTCCGTTCGGATGCTGGGACGAGCAGTACGGATCGGCGTTCATCTGGATCGTCGGCATCTTCGGTGCATTCCCGACGAGCTTCACGACACCGGTGATGGTGGCGGCGTCGGCCACGACCGGCACAGCGGCGGCAGCGGCAGCCGGCGCTCCGGACGTCGTTGCCGGCGCGCTGGCGGCCTGCGGCGCCTCGTCGTCCTCACCTTCGTCTTCCTTCGACGCCGCTTCGTGACCCTTGCCGCACGCGAACACGAACATCACCAGCGCGGCGGCGAACATGAGCGTTACGAACTTCTTGAGTGTCATTTTTCTCCTTGTTTCTCTTGACGAGACCCCTCATCCGGCCTTCGGCCACCTTCTCCCCGCTGCGGCGGGGAGAAGGGCAACCAACACATGCGTTTCATTTCCATCTCATTACTCATCGCCCAGCTGTGACTCCTCCACCCTGCTCCGCCCGTCCGGTCTTCATGGCCGGCAGCTGCTTCGGCATCGAAGGAGGCGCAATCACGGCAGGCGCCTGGTTCGGCGCCGCCGCGCGAATCTGTGTGATGCCAATGCTCCAGATGTAGTCGCGCAGGTATTCGGTGAGCGCGACCGGGTCGGCCATGGTCCGCTTGAGATCTGCTTCGCTCTTGAAGTACGGCATCAGGGCGGCCTTCGACTTCGCGAACTGCGGCGAGTCGATGGCGTTGGCCAGCGGCGAGATGAATCCGCCCGTGGCCGGATCGCGCGGGAAGTTCGCCGGCATGCGCGTGCCCGGGATCATCTCGTTGGGCCGGCGGATCCAGTCGGGAATCCAGTCGTGGCGCAGGCGCACCCGCGCCAGCGTGAGGTTCGGCGCCAGCGACTGCGTGCTGGCCGTCTTCGGCACCGGCGGCGCTTCCGGATTGACCGGAGTCGTGGCGTGGCACTGCGCGCAACGGAGCATGTTGAAGACTTCCCGCCCCACCGCCACGTTCGATGCCGGCGGCATGCTGTAGACCGCGTTGTCGAATTCGTGCGCCTTCCCTTCCGCGGCGAACATCCCCACCAGCGTGTTCGCCTCCGCATCCGTGAACTGGAACGTGGGCATGCGCACGCTCACCCACGGCCGGATCTTCATGACCGTCGGATCCTTGAGAAAATTGAAGAGGAACGGCGACTGGGCGCGAGCCCCCTCCGGCGTCAGGTCCGGCGGGAGGAAGTTCGTGTCCGAGATCAGCGAGGCGATGGCCCGCCCGTAGCCGTCGACGATGTGACAGGCGCGGCAGTTGTGCTGCGAGACGAGCTTCAGCCCTTCCTGGGCGGCACGCGTCTGCGGATCGGTCGCGGCGATCTTGTCCGCGCCGATCTGGTCCTTGGTCAGGCCCAGGACCACCGTCGTGACCAGCCGCGCTTCCTCCGGCGTGAGGTGGAAGTTCGGCATCTTCAGCTTGTCGTTGTAGGCCTTGGTGCGGAGATCGTCGTAGATGCGCGGGCTGCGCAGCTTGTTGTAGATCCACGACGGCACCGTGTGCAGCACGTGCTCGTGCACGCCATCCTCGGCCTTGTAGTCGTGCACGAATCCGAAGTCGAAGAGATGCAGCGCCTTCGACCCTTCGATGGTCAGGTCGGTGCCGATCGGCTTGAGGCCCTCGAATCCGTCGATGTTGTGGCAGGAGTAGCAGCCGTATTTCTCGATGCTCCGCTGGCCGAGATAGACGAGCTGCTCGTGCATCGGCATCGTCTTGAGCTTCGCCTCCGCATCGCGGTCGGTGCGGGTGTTGACGAGATAGCCCTTGGCCAGTTCGCGAACCGCCTCCGGATCGACCGGGCGAATGGGCTTCTGCATGAACTGCGGCTTCTGCAGGGTGACCAGGTAGGCCGTGACGTCGGCGGCCTCCTGGTCGGACAGCCGCAGCGACGGCATCGGCGCCTCGGGGTAATACGCCTTCGGATTGCGCACCCAGTTGTAGATCCAGGCCGCGTTGGTCTTGGTTCCAACACCCGTGAGGTTGAAGCCGTAGTTGCGCTCCAGCGGGAAATCGGTGCGGCGCGCCAGGCGCATCTCGCCGGTCGTGGCGCCCTTCACCGTCTCGGTGTCGACGTGGCAGCCGAGGCAGCCGATCGTGTTGACGAGCTGCTTGCCGCGGGCGGCGTCGCCCGGGCCCGGCGCGGGCCAGACCCGGTGCTTCGACTTCGAAAAGAGGTACTCGACGATGGCGCGGATCTCCGCGTCCTGGTACTTGATGTTCTGGGCGCGCTCGGCGGCGGGCACGGCCGGCCCGACCATGTTGCGCTGGTAGAAGAACGACGGCATGCGCGTCGTGGAGCGGAAGTCGTGCGGCTCCGAGATCCAGCGGATGGCCCACTCCGGCGTGGTTTTCTCGGCGATGCCGGTCAGGTCGGGCCCGGGCTTGCGCAGGCCGGTGAAGCGCCAGTTGGCGATCTTGTGGCAGGCATAGCAGCCGATGAGCTCCACGGTCGCCTCGGCCCTGGTGATCTGGGCGCCGCCTTTGATCTGCACCTGGTTGGCGTGGCACTTCACGCAGCCGGCCTCGTAGTACTGCCGCGGATACATCGGCGTTTCGTCGAAGGGGTTCTCCTCGTATCCCCACTGGCGTTTGGCGACGTTCCAGAAGCCGGACCAGCGGCGCTCCATCTTCGCGTTAGGCGGGACGTGGCCGGCCCGGCCGAACTCCGTGGCCCGGTCCATTCCGTGATGGCAGGAGGTGCATCCGTACTCGAGCAGCGGATGCGCCGAGGCCGATCCCACGAAGAGGTCGAGCTTGGGATGCGTGCGCCAGGGATTGAGGATCTCCTGCGGCGCGTCCTGGATGCGCTTGAGCTGGGCGATGCGCTGCTCGGTGGCGGCGCGCTTGTTCTGCGGGATCTGATAGGTGTCGAGCTTCTGCTGCAGCTCGGCGGAGAGCCGCGCCGCTTCCTTCTTCGACTCGAAGCCCGGCTGGTCGATGGCCCGATGGCAGGTCTGGCAGCGGTCGACGCGCGGAACCTCCATGTAATTGACGTTGACGAACAGATCGGGCAGGACCACCTGGTCGATCTTGAAGGTCGGGCTGATGAAGTCGAGCATCGGGGCGTTCAGGATGAAGAACTGGCCGTTCGTGGAAACGGCGGCGAGCTGCTTTTTGACGAGGTCGATCGATGCGGTCAGCTGCTTCCTGGTGTCCTCGGCATCCTTGATCTTCTTCAGCCAGGCGTTCACCCGGGCCTGGACGGCGTCGCGATCGCGCGTCACGGCCTGCAGGCGCAGCTGCAGGTCGTCGACGTGATTGGAGAGGTCGATGTATTCCTTCCGCGTCTGTGCCCGGTCGCGGCGCTTCTGCAGGACCGCCATCTCGAGCTCGTATCGCTTGGCGTCGAGGTTGGCCTTGGCGAAGCGGTAGTCCTCGTCCGCCGCGTAGTGCTGCCCTTCCCACTGATCGAGATCCCGCTGCGCCAGCACGTACTGCTGGCGGTGCGCGGCGATGGTGAGCTCCTGCTGCTTGATCTGTTTGTCGAGCTGCGCCATGCGCGTGCGGTTCTCGCCCTGCTGCGCGGCCCGCAGGTCCTGCTGCAGGCGCTCCTGCTGGATGCGAATGAACTCCCATTGGAACCACTTCCAGCCGCGGACGTAGTCGTAGAGCACGATCCCGCCGGTCACGAACAGGAGTCCGAGCGCCGACACGGCGAAGATCAGATTGAGCTTCGCCATCGAGTAGTTGTGGGGGATCGGCTCTTGGGGTTTCATTGGTTCAGACCACAGACCACAGACCGCAGACCGCAGACCACAGACCACAGTCGGAGGACGCCGTGAGACCGCGATCTGCGGTCCGCCGCCTGCGGTCTGCGGTCTGCGGTCTCGTCTTCATATGTTGAAAAAGATCTCCTGGATATGAACGATGTACTTCAGGTTGAACAGCCACCGCAGGACCATCTTGATCGGCAGCGCCATCATGAAAAGGAAGAGGAACGAGCCGACGTAGTAGCGCGGGCCGCCCATCTTCAGGTAGAAGCGGCGAAACGGTTTCGCGGCCAGCAGCGGCGGCAGGCTCAGGTACGCCAGTACCAGCAGGATCCCGAACGACTCCCGCAGGATCCACAGCTTGGGCAGCGGCATGCCTAACAGCTTCACCCAGATGATCTCGGAGAGGTCGACGTTGACCAGTGGTACGAGCTTGTTCGGATCCCAGTACTCGAACGGCCCGAAGAAGTTCCAGTTGGGGCCGCGCAGGAACGTGCCGGTGATGATCAGGAACGACCAGAGCACGAGGAAGCCGTAGAGAAAGACGCCGATCTCCCACTTGCGCTCGCGGAACGAGTAGTAGCCGTTGCCCTTTGGATTGGTGTCGATGTACGGGATGGCCATGAGGCCGACGATGATCAGCGTCGGCAGGACCACGCCGGCCAGCCAGGGGTCGAAGTAGACCAGCATCTCCTGGAGGCCGAGGAAGTACCAGGGGGCCTTGGCCGGATTCGGAGAGGAGGTGGGGTTGGCGGCTTCTTCGAGCGGCGCGCGCAGCGCGATCGACCAGACGATCATGACGATCGTCAGCAGGATCATGCAGAGCATCTCCGTGTAGACGAGGTCCGGCCAGGTGAAGAGCTTCTCGTCCGACTCGGTCTTCTCCCAGGGAATGCCGCCCGCGGCGAGCTGGCGGTCGTTGAGATAGGCCTTCCGCAGCGCAATCCAGGTGAAGATCCCGAGCAGGAAGATCATCGCGCCGATGGGCACGTTGTCGGGCTTGGCGGCGATGAGAAAGAAGTTCGGGTCGAGCATCGACAGGCCGAACGCCGCCAGGGCGCCGATCAGCAGCCGCAGCCCCACTCGCTTGTCCCACAGCCGGCCGCCGAGGTTGGACAGCATGAAGAGGATCACGAAGTAGGCGATGCCGAGGTACAGCAGCGGACGGACGGCGAAACCGACGACGACGAAGAGCGTGCCGAAGGCGATGAAGATCGCCCCCACCTTCGACCGGATCTTCCCCTCCAGCAGGTTGAAGAACACCACGAACGCGAAGACGGACGTCAACAGCAGGAACGAGGTCGACGCGGCGGACAGGGTGTTGATGAAGTCCTTGAGGAAGGTCATCGTCGTTCACTTGTCTGGCTCCTGGCTCTTCGCTCTTGGCTCTTGGGTTCAGCCGAGGCCCAACAGCCAGGAGCTGAGAGCCAGGAGCCTCTCGTCGTCACAACGGCCCGCTGATGCCGCCGTCCTTCCTCACGCGCCAGAAGTGAATGGCCATCAGGAATCCGGCGGCCAGAGGGATGACCATGCAGTGCAGCACGTAGAAGCGCAGCAGCGTGGAGGGGCCGATCGACCGGCCGCCGATGAGCGCGAATCGCGCGTCGTCGCCGGCGTGGATCAGCCGTATGTCGCCAAGTTTTATGAGCCCCGACATGGGGCCCTCGTTTCCCGCGCCGGGTGTGGCGCGCGCCATGTTCGAGCCGACCGTGATGGCCCAGATGGCCAGCTGATCCCACGGCAGCAGGTACCCGGTGAATGAAAGCAGAAGGGTGAGCACCAGCAGGATCACGCCGATGTTCCAGTTGAACTCGCGGGGCGGCTTGTACGACCCGGTCATGAAGACGCGGAACATGTGCAGCCAGACCGCGATGACCATGGCGTGCGCACCCCAGCGGTGCATCTCCCGCATGATCCCGAAGGGCGCCTGCTCGCGCAGGTCCAGGATGTCGGTGAAGGCGTATTCGATCGTGGGGCGGTAATAGAACATCAGCAGCAGGCCCGTGACCGTCTCCACGAGAAACAGGAAGAACGAGGTCCCGCCCATGCACCAGGTGTAGCTCATGCGCACGCCGGAGCGGCGCACCTTGACCGGATGGAGGTGCAGGATCAGCGAGCCGAGGACCGCCAGGACGCGCTTGCGGTTCGTGTTCGGAATCCCGACCCGGAAGACCGACTTCCAGATCTGCGAATTGACGATGCCTTCCTGGACGGATTTGAGGTTCGCCATCGTGCTCCAGTTCGTGAAAGCTGTTGGCTGTTGGCTCTTGGCTCTTGGGGGGCGGCCCAAGAGCCAAGAGCTAAGAGCCAGGAGCCGCTACGTCTTGATGAACGAATCCGGATTGGTCCACTCGCCGCGTTCCTGATGGAACTGGACCGACTTGTCGACGACGATCTGGCCATCCGCGGGATCGAGAAAGATCTTGGCCCGCTCCAGTGGGCGCGGGGCCGGGCCTTCGAAATTCACGCCGGTGCGGTAGTAGCCGCTGCCATGGCAGGGGCATTTGAATTTGTTCTGCGATTCGAGCCAGTTAGGCGTGCAGCCGAGGTGCGTGCAGACGGCGATCAGGGCGTACATCACCTTCTCGTTGCGCACGAGCCAGATGCCGTACTTCTCCTTCCAGCGCTCGTCGACTGCGCCGACGGTGTAGTCGTTGAGGAAGCCGGCCTTGAATTTCTGGACCGGCTCGAAGAGGACGTTCGGGAACATGAAGCGGCCGAGGATGCTGGCCAGGCCGCCGAGTGCGGCGGCGAGGGCGACCCAGGCGGTGGTGAGGACGAGAGGAAAACTGCGGCGGGTGATCTCCCCCTGGTCGCGGATGTCCGCGGCGGCGCTCCCGGCCAGGGGAGTCTTCGGGGCGACTTGGAAGGGGGTGATTTCTTCCGCCATGGGGATGTGAAGTGCTGGTGTGTCGCTAATATCGGCGAATCCGGAAACCATGTCAATTGAAAATGTGATCTTCGCTACACTGTAACGTGACGTAGCAAGTCGAGCGTGCAGTGGTAGTTGCGAGTTTCGACCCGGCATTTGACGCCGTCGACGCCATCCTGAGCAGGCGAAATCGCGCCAGCCGTCACGTTGAGCCGTTCGAGCCGCTCCGCACGCCGCTCGTGTCGGCGAGCTTTTCCAGCGCGCCCAAGGGGGACAGGCTGGAAAGCCTGTCCCACACGCAGGCGACCTACTTCAGCTCCGCCAGCGCTTCCCGCGCCGCCGACTGCACGCGCAGGCTCGAATCGCCCGACAGCGGCTCGAGATCGGGAATCGCCTCGCGCCCGACGAGCCGCGTGATCGAGGAGATGGCCACGATCATCGCGTCTTCCTTCTGGTCTTCGCGCATGCTGCGAATCCCGTTCAGGTGCTGGCGGTCGAGCATCTCCCGCAACACGGGAAGGGCACGCCGGTCGCCGAACCGCGCCAGCGCCACGGCGGCGTTGAAGCGGACGTCCGGCTGCGGATCGCTGAGCGTCGCGGCCAGAAGCGGGATCGCGCGCGGGTCGCCGATCGAGCCGAGCGCGTAGAGCGCCGTCACGCGCACGTCCTTCTCGTCGTCTCCGGCCGCTTTCATGACCTGCGGCACCGCGGCGGGATCGTGAAGCTCGCCGAGAGCGAGCAGCGCGTAGATCCTCGTCTCGACGTCCTTCTCGTCGAGCGAGGCCACCAGCAGCGGCGTGGCCCGGCGGTCGCCGAGGTTGCCGAGGACCATCGAGAGATAGCGCCGGACGCGGGGATCGTCGCTCTTCGAGGAGACGTAGAGCGCCGCCACTTCCTGCTCGAGGTTCGGGTACTTCTTCGCCTCGCCCCGCTTGAGCGACTTCGACAGCTGATAGGCCGCCTGCCACCGCTCGTGCGAGCTCCCCGACCGGATCTGGTTCAGGTAATCGGGGATGGACTGGCCGTCGGAGGCGAGCTTGCCGAACAGAAAGAAGACGCCGACGGCGATGACCACGATGCCGAGCGGAAAGACGACGAACTGGAAGAGGATCGTGCGCGCCGATTCCTTCGGCACGTCAGCGGAGGGGTCGTCGGCGAAGTCGGGCTCGCGGGGAGGCATATCCAAGTGCTGAGTACTGAGTGCTGAGTACTGAGTGCTGAGTGCTGAGTGCTGAGAAGGCAGCGTCGCCCACTCAGTACTCAGCACTCAGTACTCAGCACTTCGTCATCACCTTCCGGTCCCGATCACGACAAACTCGGGCAGGTACGTCTTGAGCTGCGTGGGCGCCTCAGGCACGACGATGGCGTCCTTGTCGCAGACTGATTCGCAGAGGCGGCAGGCCACGCACTTGTCCTTCACCACCGCGGCGATCTTGTAGTGATTCGCCACCGTCTCGTCCTCGGCAGCCACCATGGCGATGGCGTCGAACGGACAGATGTCGACGCAGAACTCGCAGCCGGTGCAGAGCTCCTTGATCACCTCCGCCTTCGGGATCTCCTTCGGCTTGACGCGCGGGATCAGCTCACCGTGCTGGTTCTGGATGGCGTCCACCGGGCAGTAGATGCCGCAGACGGAGCAGTCGATGCAGCGCTCCGGGTGGATGTAGAACATCTCCTTGGTGGTGCCCCAGATCGTGTTGGTGGGGCACTTGACCTCGCAGACACCGCAGCCGATGCACTTGTCGGTGATGAAATGTGGCATGGGATTGTGGAATCAGTTTAGCGTACGAACGCCACCACGGCCCGCTCATTCACGTACAACGGCTTGACTGTGCGCGTCTTGCGCAGGATTGACAGCTCCGGCGCGGCGCGCTCCCCGATCCAGACGAACGGACCCGCCGGCGCGGCCGTCTGCGGAGTCGGAAACGCACGCCATCCCGGATGAATTGCCTGCTCCGCCGGCATGGCCAGCAGATGAGCATGCACGTTCGCCGCCGCCTCGAGGTAGCAGTAGCCGGACGCGACCACGGTGTCGGTCGGGCGGACGTGAGCGGCGGTCCAGAGCGCGGCGGCGCGGTACGGATCGACGGAACGGCCGGCGTGATCGGCAATGCCCGCACCGGCGACGCTCACGCCGATGAGGAGAAACGCGGCCAGGAGCAGCCGCCGCAGCGGGGCACTGCAGGCGTCGAGGGAAGCGCCGATCCAGAGCACCAGCGGCACGGCGATCACGGATTCGAGGCGCATCGGGAAGTAGACGCCGGCGAGGACGGCCGCGCCCAGCGGAATCAATGTCGCCGAGGCGGCGAAGACGAGCAGTGGGGAAAAGGCTCTGCGGCTGGCGAGCGGCGCCGCGATCGCGATCAGCAGCAGAACGGCCGCCGCCAGCACCAGCCAGCGTGGCACAGGAGCGAACAGTGCGTAGGGATAAGCACCGGCGAACGAGAGGTCCTGGGTCCACGACCAGCGCGACTCGTGCAGCCACTGCATCGCTTCGCGCGGCTGGTGCAGCGCGAGCCAGAAGCCGGGAATGAAGAGAACGATCGCCGCGAAAAACGCCGTCCCCCGGTGTAGCGTCCCCCCGTGTAGGACAGGCTTTCCAGCCTGTCCCTCGTGTAGGACAGGCTTTCCAGCCTGTCCCTCGTGTAGGACAGGCTTTCCAGCCTGTCCCCCGTGAACGACGAGCACCAGCGGAAAAAACAGCGCGCCGTAGTAATGCGAATACGCCGCCGCGACGAACATCGCCGCGGCGACGAACGGGCGATCGCTCCAGACCGCGAGCAGGCCAGCCGCTGCGAACATCGCACAGAGCGCGTAGGCGCGGGCATCGATGGCGAACAGCACCGCGGGCGGGTAGACCGCCAGCAGCGCAGCGGCGAGGAAGCGTACGTTCCCGAGCGGCCGCGCACTCACGATCAACGCCAGCGTGACCGTCGAGGCGATCAGCGACAGAACGCGAATGGCATCGACCGAGCGCAGCGCCAGCGCATGCACGACGAAGTAGAACAGCGGCGGCCCGGAGTCGTGTCTCAGCGCCTCCAGAATGCCGGCGAACGGCTTCGACACGATCCAGAGGGTGAAGAGCTCGTCGAAGAACGGCTCGCGGACGCGGAGGAGCGCGATGCGAAGAGCCAGAAATACGAAGACGATCGCCGCGACGATCGCAGCCTGTCCGCGGCGGGATTCGAGAAGATCGTTCATCGCGTGTGGAGCGGGCGTTCCAGCCCGCTCCGGCGGCAGGCTGGAGAGCCTGCCCGCACCGGCTACGCCGCGGCCAGCAGGTCGGAGATCGTCTTGATCAGGTGCGACGACTGGATGGGCTTGGAGATGTACGCGTTCGCCCCCAGGGCCAGCCCGCGCTCCCGATCCTCTTCCGCCCCTTCGGTGGTGATGATGATGATGGGGATGGCCTTGAGCTGCGCATTCTGCCGCACCAGGGACACGAGCTTGAGCCCGTCCATGACCGGCATATTGATGTCGGTCAGGATCAGGTCGATCCTGTCGGGGCCGGACAGTTTCTTCAGCGCATCCACGCCGTCAACGGCCTCGATGATCTTCGCTCCCTTGAATCGCTTCAGGGAAAACGAGATCAACTGGCGCATCGTCGGGCTGTCTTCGACGACGAGGAAGTTGGCGTTGTCGAGTGACAAATTCGGCCTCTTCAGTTCGTGGTGAGCAGGTCGAGGAAGCTCTGGATGGTATTGAGCTTCCGTTCCGACTGCGAGTAAAGCTTCGAGGAAAAAATGGCCGTGGCCGCATGCGCGGCCAGCAGCGAGAAGAGCTCGTAATCGACAGCTGTGAAGGCGTCCTTCTGCTGCAGCAGCTTGTAGATGACGATCAGGCCGATGACGTGTTCCTTGATCTTCAGCGGCACGGCCGCGAGCGGCTTTTCGATCGTGACCCGGCCGCCTTCGACGTCCTGGTTGATGTAGTAGCTCTCTCCGGTGCGCGCCACCTGGCCGAGGACGCCCTCGCCCAGCCGCGTGGAGATGCTCTCCACCCCCGGCATGACGTCGCCGCCTTCGCTGGCGATGGTCTTGAGCTCGTTGGTCTTCTCGTCGAGCAGCAGGATGGCGAACGACTCCGCCCCCACCAGGTTGATGATGATCTCCTGGACGATCTGCACGACCTCCTTGAAGTCGAGCGTGGAGTGGAGCTGGTAGCTGGCCACGTAAAGGTTGGCCAGGTTGTTGTTCTGCTCCTCGATCTCGATGTAGCGGCTGGCGAAGTCCTTGTTCTCCTCTTCCACTTCGCGGAAGCGCTGGGCCATGTGGCGGTTTTCTTCGGCCAGCTGCTGGACTTCGGCTCGGAGACGGTCGACTTCGTCGCGGGAGCTGCCGACCGAAGACTCGGTCTCCAGCGCGGCCAGGCGGTAGCGCAGGCGCTGGTTTTCCTTCAGCAGTTCCTCGGTGAACTCCTTGCCTTTGCTGAACAGCTCGAGAAACTTCTCGGCTTTGGATTCTTCGCTCATGTTTCGTGGCTCGGACCGACACGTGAATCTAGCACAGCATCGCCGGAATCGGGAGAGCGGAGTGCGGTTTCGGGGCTGAAAAAAGGCACGGAGGCAGCGAAAGTGTACGCCTCGTGTCAGTGCGAACAGCCTTCTATCGGGCACTTCGTGCCCTCATACGCTGATGCGATCGCTTGCTCCGGCGGCCTGACGGCCGCCGCTAAATTCTGGCGGCGGCTACGCCGCCTGCGGTCTTTCCTTCCGATCCCGTCTGGGTCAGACGCAATGGCCTTAAGTTAAGCGCCGATTCAACGACCCCCTCATCCGCCTTCGGCACCTTCTCCCCTACGTCTTCGCGTGGGGGAGAAGGGTCTCGATTTGAAGCATTTCGCGGCCATTGGGGCCATTGGGGTCAGACCTTCTCCACCACGGTGCACATCCGCCGGATGGCTTCGGGAATCTCGCCGAGGAGAAGGACCTCCTCGACCGCGCCGGTCTTGATCGCCTCCGCGGGCATCCCGAAGATGATCGCCGTCTTCTCCGATTCGGCGATGGTCCTTCCTCCCCGCTCCCGGACGATCTTCATGGCCGTCGATCCGTCATCGCCCATGCCGGTGAGGATCACCGCGATGACTTTCTCGCCGCAGGCGTCGCTGGCGGTGCGGAAGAGGCGATCGACGGAAGGAGCATAGATGTCGTTCTCGGCCGGCGGAAAGACGCGCATCACCAGCCCGTCGCCGCGCCGCCGCACTTCGGTCTGCATGCCGCCTGGCGCGATGTAGACGTGCCCGCCCAACACCGGCTGCCCGTCAACGGCCTCCTGCACGGCGTATTGCGTCAGCCGGTTCACCCTCTCGGCGAAGAGCCGCGTGAAGGTCGACGGCATATGCTGCGCCACGACCACCGGAATCTGCACCAGCGGCAGGTTTTGAAAGAGCTGCTGGAGCGCGGGCGGACCGCCGGTCGAGCAGCCGATCACCACGAGCTCGACACCGCTCGGGCAGACAGCCGTTCCTGCTTCCGGCTCGGCGGCGGCGGGCTGTTCTTCGACGATCCGCCGGCGGAGATTCTCCATCCGCAGCTCGGCCACCTGAGCCACCTTGGCGAGGAGATCGCGCTGGATCTCCTCGAGGCGCGGCGAGACCCGTCCGCCCGGCTTGGCGATGAAGTCGACGGCGCCGAGCTCGAGGGCCTTGAACACGCTCCGGTCGCTGGCGCGGGACGAGACCGCGATCACCGCCGTGGGAATGTTCACCATGAGCCAGCGCAGGAAGGCAAAGCCGTCCATGACCGGCATCTCGAGGTCGAGGGTGATGATGTCGGGGCGGTGACGCATCACCTGCTTGATGGCGTCCTCGCCGTTGACCGCCGTGGCCACCACGCGAATGCGCGGATCCGACTCCAGCATCCGCGTCAGGGTGACGCGGTTGTATGCGGAATCGTCGACCACCAGAGCGCGGATCAGGCGTTCGAACGGCACGGGCGCATTCTACAGTCCTGAGTCCTGAGTCAGGCAGTGCTGAAGGACGAGTGCTGAGTACTGAGTGCTGAGTACTGAGTGCGGAGTACTGAGTGCGGACTCCCGGGGCCCGTCACTCTGAGCCGGCGGAACCGCGGGGGCGGTGGATAGGCGGGAGCGGTGGAGCACGGCGAAGAGTCTCTTACCGGGACGCTTCAGTAGGTTTGAGACTCTTCGCCGCGCTGCGCCGCTCCACCCGCCCCACCTTCCCGGCTCAGAGTCAGAGTGACGGGGACTCGGTACTCAGGACTCAGGACTCAGGACTCGGTCATTTCTGGTAGACCATGTCGTTCCTGAGGTGCCGCAGCTTGAACTGCGTGGAGAGCGAGATCAGCGACTCGGAATGGCCGAGAAGCAGATAGCCGCCCTCCTGAAGGCGGTTGTAGAAGCTGTTCACGACGACTCTCTTCGAAGCGTCGTCGAAGTAAATGATGACGTTGCGGCAGAGGACGACGTCGAGGTTGCCGAGGAGCGAAACGCGGCCTTCGTCGTAGAGATTGAGGCGGCCGAAGGAGACGCGGTTGCGGATCTCGTCGCTGATCTTCCACGATCCGTCAGCGTCGCGCGTGAAGTAGCGGTCGCGCAGCGTCGCGTCGGTGGCGCGGAAGGCGGTCTCGCGGTAATGGCCCCGGCGCGCCTTCCCCAACACCTGCTGATTGATGTCGCTGGCGAAGATCTCGAAGGCCGCGCGCTCGAACCAGCGGCTCTCCTGCAGCAGGATGGCGATCGAGTACGGCTCTTCTCCCGACGAGCAGCCGGCCGACCAGATGCGCACCTTCTTCATGGTCTTGCGCTCCAGGATCTCCGGCACGATCTCCTCGGCGAAGGCGGTCAGCTGCGCCGGCTCGCGGAAGAAATACGTCTCGTTGGTCGTCACCAGGTCGTAGATCTGGTCGAACTCGGCGTCAGCGCGCGGATCGTACTGGAGGAAGTAGAAGTACTTCTGGAACGAATCGAAATTCAGCTCCCTGGCGCGCGGCGAGAGCCGCTTCTGCAGGAGGTACTTCGAGGAGTCCGCGAACCACATGCCCGTGCGCCGGTAGATCTGGTCCCGCAGCAGCCTGAACACGTCGTCAGGCAGCTCGAGATGATGGTTGAGCGACAGGCTGAATGTGGTCATGGCAAGGAGTGCGGGCGTCCCGCCCGCATCCGCCGGGCGTCTCGCCCGGCAGCAATTGCACACAAACAATCCGCGGCGCGAGACGCGCCGCGGGTGCGGGCGGGACGCCCGCACTCCGAGAGGCTCATTCCTCGTCCCTCTTCTTCATGGCCTGCAGGATCGCGGCGATGACGACTTCGCGGCGGCTGTCGGCGGTGCGCCAGGCGTCCTCGAGAAGATCGCGGTAGAGCTGCTTGTGCTTGACGAACACCTCCGAGACTTCGTCGAGGATGGCCGCGTTCTCGAGCGCCTTGAAAAGGAACGGGAACGAGGAACGATCGGCGATGTGATCGAGCGCCAGAACGGCCGACTGCTGGACGTACGTGTCGGAGTCTTCGAGGGCGTGATGCAGCGCCGGCAGCGCGTACTTGTCGCCGCGATTGCCGAGCGCAGTGGCGGCCGCGGCGCGGATGCGCCAGTCCTCGTCTTCGAGCGAGGCCACGAGGCGGTCGAAGACGTCGCTGCCCGGCACCCGCGCCAGCCCGAGCATGGCCGCCCGGCGGATCTCCAGGTCCGACTCGTCGAGGCAGTGGAAGAGGACGTCCTTGACCTCCGCCGTTTCCGATTTGCCGAGAGCCTCGATCACCGCGATGCGCACCGGCGGCAGGTCGTGCTCGAGATGGTGCATGAGCGGCTCGAGGCCGCGCGGCTGCCGGTATTCGCCGAGGGCCTGCGCGGCGGCGGTGCGGATCCAGATGTCGTTGTCCTCGAGTGAGCTGATCAGCGGAGCCAGCCCCTTCTCGGGCCGCAGGCGCACGATGGCGTTGATGGCGGCCAGGCGCACGGACGTCGACTCGTCGGCCAGCGAGAGCACGAGCTGGTCGGCAAAGCGCTCCTCGCCGAACTTGCCCATCAGCGAAACTGCTTTCTGGCGGATGGTGGGGTCGCTGTCCTTCGACGCCAGCAGCAGCTCGTCGTGATAGCCCTCGCCCTGGATGTTCACGAACACCGAGAGCGAGTTCAGCTTCACCGGGATCGACGGCGACTGCAGCAGCCGGCGGATCTTCAGCAGCACGTCCACCTTCGTCTCCGGAAAGCTCGCCACCAGTGCGGAGATGGAGTTGACCGCGGCCTGCTGGCAGGCCACGTCGTAGTCGTCGAGCTTCGCCAGGAGGTAGTCGATCGAGCCGGGATGCGGAATTTCGCCGAGGGTCTCCAGCCCCAGCCGCCGGATCATCGGGTTGTCGTGATCGAGAAACGCCAGGATGCTGGGAATGGCCTCGGGGCCGCCGATGACGTTGACCACGCGCAGCAGCAGCGCCACCACGTCGTCTTCTTCCGCGTTGCGCAGCGCCTCGAGAATCTTCAGAATCGCGGTCGGGCCGAAATCGATCAGCGCCTGCGCCGCGATCTCCGCATTCTCCGGCTGCTCGAGGTACGCGATGAGCACCGGCAGCGCGCGCTCGTCGCCTGACCAGCCGAGGAATTTCAGGATGAAGCTCCTCACATCGCGCTTGGGCGTGGAGTGGAGATGCTCGATCAGCGGCGCCACCTTGTCCGCCGGGAACGACTCGCGGAACTTGCGCTGGATGAGGTTCTGCTCCGACTGAGCGATCACGCGCGGCTTGTCCGCCTCGGCGATCCGCACCAGCGCCCGCAACGCCGTCAGGTTCAGCTTCTCCTCTTCGGCGATGATCTTCAGCAGGAAGCTGATCGTACCGACGTCGGCGATCTTGCCGATGGCCTCGAGAACCGGCTTGCGCAGCGATTTTTCGGCATAGAGCGGGAGGATCGCCGGCAATGCGGAACGGTCGCCGATGTCGCCCAGGGCCTCCACCACGTGGAACTTCAGCCAGAGGTCTTCGCGCTGGTTCAGCATGCGGATGAGCTGAGGCAGCGCCGCGGCATCGCGGTACTTGCCGAGCGACGAGACCACCGACGAGGCCACGTTGATGTCCTGCTCCTTCTCGAGCAGTTGCAGCAGGACCTGGAAGGCGTCGTCGCTGCGGAGATCGCCGAGGAGGTTGACGAACGAGAGGCGGACATCGACGTCCCATTCCTTGCTGACACGCTGCACGATCGGCGGAATGGCCGGCTCGCCGATGCGGATCAGGGCCTCGGTGGCGGAATTGCGTTTGCCGGCGTTCTCGGAATCGGCCAGGGCGTCGAGGAGCCCCTCCACGATGCCGGAGCGCGCGTCGCGCACGAACCCGTCCACGATCGTCTTCCGCACGCGCCAGTCCTTGTCGCCCAGCAGCTCGAACATCAGCGGCAGATCGTGGTCGCTCGCTGACTGCGCGACGAGGACGGCCGCCTTCTGCCGCGCGTCCGGGTCGGCGGAGCGGGCCTGTTCGATGAGTTGTGGATCAGCGGTCATGGTTTACCCCAGCGCGTAGCGGATAGCGGGTGGCGTGTAGCGAGTAGGAGAACCATCGTCCTACCCGCTACCCGCTACCCGCTACCCGCTCTTCTTCGGGTTCAATTCTCGATTTCCACCTGTCAATATCCGTCAGTCCGGCGCTAAACACCCGTCAAGCTCGCTTGAGCCGCTCCAGCTCTTCCCGCTTCATCTGCACGAACTGTTCGAGAGTCTCGGCGAAGATCTCGCTGTCCCGGCGGACGCGGATCGAAACGCGCGACTCGAAGTACTGCCTGCCTTCGTCGATCTCGTCGCGGAGGATGTCGAAGAAAGTGCCGTCGCGGATCCCGCGCTCCACCTTGGCGGCGTTGTAGATGACGATATCGGAGAGGATGAGCCGGGCCAGGCGGCGGGCCTCGTCGAACTCGACCGGCTCGACGGGCCCTTCGACGGTCCCGCCGATCTCCGGAAAGAGCTTCCGGATGATCTGGCTGAACTCCAGCTCCGGAATCTGCTCCTCGATGTACTCGTCGGCGCCGTAGAGGTTCGTGGGATTGGCGCGGAAGCGATTGGCGCGGAACAGGGCGCCGATGAGGATTACCCGCGTCTCCTTGAGCAGCGGATCGGCCTTGATCTCCTCGGTCACTTCCACGCCCAGCTTGCCCTTGAGATAGACGTTGACGATGGCCAGCTCGGCTCGATTGCTGCGGACGAAGTGCGCGATCGGCTCGCCGGTCTCGAAAAAGGTCACGTCGAAACCGAGACGTTTGAGGTGCTCGCCGAGAAAGTTGCGGAACGGGCGGGGCTCGTCGGCGACGGCGGCGGTGCGGCGCCTGGGGATCGAGCCGCGGCGGTCGACCGTCGGAAACTGGACTGCGTGCTGTTCATGCCTCTGCGGCGGCTTCAGGACCATCTGATGGCCGCACGAGGGGCAGAGCACACGCACCGGTGCGACCAGCGGCGTCTGCACCGCCGCGCGGAAACGCGAAAAACAGTTCTTACAGGTGATTTCCATAGGATCGGAGGCGGACCATCAGCGTCCCGCAGCGAGCGCTTCGCGCGACCCGGCGGGCTGGCTCTCTCTGCCGCCGAGCAGCTTGGCGAAATCGAGCAGGATCGTCAACGACTGGCCGTGCCGGAACACGCCACGGATCGATTCATCCTGCTCACTGGTGTGGACGACGGGATGAGGGTCGACGTCGGCGGCGGCGATCTTGACCACACGGAAGACGCGGTCGACTTCGAACCCCACCGTCTCCCCCTCGTGCTCGACGACGATGATGCGGCTTTCCGGCGTCGACTCGCTGGGAGCGTGCTTCAGCCGGCGGCGCACGTCGATGAGCGTCACGATCGTGCCGCGCAGCGAAATGATCCCGACGATCGACTGCGCCGCATTGGGCACGCGGGTGGCCGCGCGCGGCGGCACGATCTCCACGATGCGCTCGATGTCGATCGCGTAATTCTCGCCGGCGATGGCAAAGGTCAGGACCTCCAGCCGCTCGTCGGCGACCGTCGACTCCGTCGCCACGCGCCCGTGGCTGTCCGCGGCTTCGCGGCGCTTGCCCGCCTGCTCTTTGAAGCGGTCGAGTTTCGTGGATTTCGCCGGGGTGTCGGGGGTCGGGGGTCGGGGGTCCACTCGGGGGTCGGGTGTCGGGGGTTGAGTGTCGGGACCGGGCTTGGCCTCTGCAGGCGCCGCCTCTGAAGGAGCGGACGTTTTCTTCGAGCCGCGGCGCTTTGATGCGTCAGATTTCGGTGCCTCGACGGGAAGTTGTATCGAAACGCCCTTCGTCTCGACACCCGGTTCTCCTGACACCTGAGACCCGACACCCGAGACCTGCGTTTCGAGCCGTTCCTTCGCTTTCTTCCTGATCTTGACCAGATCAACCATGCGCGTGCTCCATGCGATGCTCGCGCGCGGCGGCGGCAATGCGCGGCGGCTCGATGCTGGCGGCGTCTTCCCCGAAGGCATCGAGCAGAGCCGTCGTGGCCAGCGTGTTGATGAGCCGCGGAATGCCGCCGCTGACCGTGTGAATCTCGGTCATGGCCGCGCGGCTGAACGGATTCCGCCCGCCGCCGGCGACGCGGATCCGATGATCGATATAGGCGATGGTCTCTTCCAGCGAGAGCGGCCCGAGGAAGTAACGGAGGCCGATGCGCTGGCGCAGGGGCGCGTAGACGGAGCGGTCCAGCCGTTCGTCGAGCTCCGGCTGGCCGATGAGAATGACCGAGAGGAGGTTCTGGTCGTCGAGCTGGAAATTCGTCAGCAGGCGGATCTCGTCGAACGTGGCCTTGGTGGGGATGAGTTGGGCCTCGTCGATCATGAGCACAGGCTCGCGGTGCTCCTCGTAGAGCTCGAACAGCCTGGTGTGAATCTGGTCGAGGAGGTCGTTGCGGAAGCGCGCCGGCTGGATGCCCAGCCCCGACGCCACGGAGCGCAGAAGCTGCGTGGGCGAGAGGCGCGGGTTGATCAGCAGAACCACCGGATGGGAGTCGCCGAGGCGGTCGATCAGGGCGCGGGAGAGGGTAGTCTTGCCCGAGCCGATGTCGCCGACGAGAAGCGCCAGCTCCTTTTCCTCGACCGCGTACTCGAGTCTGGCCAGCGCCTCGCGATGCTGCGTGCTCTCGTACAGGAACGCCGGATCGGGCGTCTTGCCGAAAGGTTTGGAGGCGAAGCCGAAGAATTCTTCAAACATGGCGGTTGGCTCCGAGGACGGGTTGCGAGGTTGCGAGGTTGCGCGGTTGCGCGGTGTTCATGCCACCGCGGAACCGCGGAACCGCGTAACCGCGTAACCAGGTCATGCCTGCACCACCGCCCCCGCCCGATACTCCCTCGCTCGTCCTCCGAAGTTGTCGATCAGCGATCCGGCGTCGAGCACCAGGATGATCTCGCTCTCGCCCAGCTCGGTGGCCCCGGCGATGCCGGGCGTCGACTTCAGCCGCTCGCCGATGGACTTGATCACGATCTCCTGCTGGCGCACCAGGGCGTCGACGAGGAGGCCCACCGTCTTCTCGCCCGATCGCGTCACCACCACGAACCACTTGGCGTCCGGCCCGCGATCGTGGCCGTCGCTGAGCTTGAAGGCATCGGAGAGCCGCAGCAGCGGGATGGTCGACTCGCGGAGAGTGAAGACCTCGCGGCGCTCCACCGTGCGGATGTCGCGCGTGTAGATCCGCAGAGACTCTTCGACCGACGTGAGGGGGATGGCGAACTTCTCGCCCGCCGCGCGGACGATCAGCGCCTGGATGATGGCCAGCGTGATCGGCAGCATGATCCGGAAGGTCGTTCCCTCTCCCGGCTTGGAGAGCACGTCGATGGTGCCCTTCATCTCCTGGAGATTGCGCTTGACGACGTCGAGGCCGACGCCGCGACCGGAGATCTCGCTCACGGCTGCAGCGGTGGAGAAGCCCGGCGTGAAGATCAGCTCGACGATGCGGTGCTCGTCGATCGCTTCGCGGTCGGTGATCAGGCCGCGCTTCACGGCCACGGCCCGGACGTTCTCAGGATCGATGCCACGGCCGTCGTCGGTGATGTCCAGAACCACGGAGTTCCCCTGCTGGTAGGCGTCCAGCGTCACGCGGCCCACCGGCGACTTGCCCGCCGCACGGCGCGCTTCCGGCGACTCGATGCCGTGGTCGATGGCATTGCGGATGATGTGCATCAGCGGGTCCGCCAGCAGCTCGACCATCATCTTGTCGAGCTCCGTGTCCTCGCCGCGCAGGATCAGCTCCATTTCCTTGTTCAGCTCGCGGGCGATCTTGCGCACCGTCCGCGACAGCTTCGAGTAGATCTGCCCGACCGGCACCATGCGCGTCTCGATCACCGACTTCTGCAGCTCGTTGAGCCGGCGGTCGAGGTTGCGCGAGATCTTGGTCAGCTCGTGCGAGAGCATCCGCACCTGCTGCACTTCCGGCGAGTGGGTCAGCGTCTCCAGCTGCGTGCGCTCGATGATCAGCTCGCCCACGATGTTCATCACGTGGTCGAGCTTTCCGATGTCCACGCGCACCGTCTGCGACAGCGACCGGATCGAGAGGTCCTCGTCGGCCGGGGCCTCGGGGATGGCCAGGCCGCCCTCTTCGACCGTGCGCGCCGGCGCCGTGGGCTTCCGCAGTGAGCTCACCTTCGCGTCGGGCGCGATCGCCGCCACCGCCGCTTCGTTGAGCAGCGAGCCGTACAGCAGGCGGAAAGCGATGCCGCTTCCGCCAATGCCGTCGAGCGCCGGCAGGGTGGAGATCACCTCGCCGGCGTCGCTCAGCGACGCCGTGAGCACCCGCAGGCGCTCGTCGAAGTCGGCCAGGTCGAAGGTCACTTCCACAGCCAGGATGTGCTTGCCGGAACGGACGTTCTCGATCAGCCGGTGCTCCTCGTACTCGGTGAGCGACTTGCGCGTCTGCTCGTCGAGGGTGAGCTCGGCAAACGGGTCCTGATGCTTCTGCTCGGGCTGATTGGTCACCGCCTGGTGGATCCGGCTGGTCAGGTTCGTGATGTCGATCAGAGCCTGAAGCGAGGGATCGTTGATGGCCATCACCAGCCGGTTGAGGGTGTCCACGGCGTCGTAAAGGAGGTCCGTCAGCTCCTTCGTGATGGCGATACGACCCATCCGAAGCTTGTCCAGCATGTCCTCGAGGTTGTGCGAAAGCTCGGAGATCTCGCCGAAGCCCAGCATGCCGGCCAGTCCCTTGAGCGAGTGCACGCCGCGGAAGATCTTGTTGACCAGCTCCGGACGGACGTTCGCACCCTGCGCTTCGAACTCGACGAGATCGCGCGAAAGGGCATCGAGGAGCTCCTCCGCCTCGCTGGTGAACTCCTCCCGGGCACGGGTGTCTTCGCGGCTCATTGGACCTCGGGGAATGGTAGCAGTTTCTCAGTTCATGCCGAGCGAAGCGAGGCATCAACGGAGCGGCGTAGACATGTCTGCAGGACAGCAGACCACGCGTGGATTTGCCGCGGCTCGCCGCGCCAGCTCCGCAGATCCCTCGCTTCGCTTGAAAGAAACCTCCAGTGTTTATGCGGGCTCTGGCGTTCGTCGCCCTTCTCCCCGCCGCAGCGGGGAGAAGGTGCCGAAGGCGGATGAGGGGTCTCCTCTTGAACGAGAACGAGACCCCTCACCCCGGCCCTCTCCCCGCTGCGGCGGGGAGAGGGGGAACGAACGATCGAACGTTCACTTTTCCCGGTGTCGCGCCTTCGCGATTCGAGTGCTCGGGAGAAATTGAGAGGTCACGCGACTTTCAACAGGCGCCGCAGCTTCTCGATCAGCTGGCCCGCCTCGAACGGCTTGACCAGGTACTCCTCGGCGCCCAGTGCCTCGGCGCGCTTCCGGTCCTCGTCGCTCGATTCCGTGGAGATGACCATGATGGGGATGGCCTTGTAGACCGGGTGGTTCTTCAGAAAGCTCACCAGCTCCAGCCCGTTGATGTCCGGCATGTTGATGTCGGTGAGGATGGCGTCGAAGTGGTGATGGGGAAGGGTCTTCAGCGCCTCGAAACCGCTGGAGGCCTCGACGATGTCGAGATCGTACGACTCGGTGCCTCCCTCGATGATGGTCGTCAGGTAGGCGCGCATCGAGGAGGAATCTTCGACGACGAGGATCTTCATGGCATTCTCACCGGGGACTGAGGGATGAAGGATGAGGGATGACCGGGAGACAAAGATGTGATGTTCATCCTTCAGCCTTCATCCTTAGGATCTCGCCCGCTCCGACGCGAACACCGCGTTGCTGAACGCGTAGCCCGCCTGCGTGAGGAAGATCTCCAGACCCGTGACATTGTCGATTGGACCGTGATTCTCGGCGTTGTCCCCATAAAGGATACCAATCGTACGGTCGGCGTGCGCGATCGGGAGAGCCACGACCTCGCTCGGCAGCGCTCCGCCGAGGTGCTCGACGAGGTCGACGTTGGCGGGCGTCTTTCGCATCTTTCCGCGATGGGGAGCGCCCGTGGACGCCACGTCTGCGAGGATCGAGGGAATGTTCCGGGCGATGCGGATGCGCTTTACCCGTCCCGACATCTCCTCACCTCCTCCGGTGACGCCGAAGCCGCCCAGGCCGACGAACTCGCCGTTGCGGAGGACGAAGAGCGCGCCCCGGTCGACGTACTGCGAGGCCAGGCGCAGGATGGTCGCCGAGACTTCCCCGATGTCGTTCGGGTTCGAGAGCTCGTTGATGAGCTGCTTGAGGAGGCCGAAGCTGCGGTCGACGCTGTCCTTGCTGGCCAGCTCGTAAAACTTCTTTCCGGCTTCGACTCCGTAGCGGCCGGTCAGCTCTTCCCACTGCTGAAAGGAGCGCTCGGCAAACAGCACGAGCTCATCGGCGAAGAGGGAAAGCTCTTCCTCCGCCAGCCCCGGCTGCAGCCGCGCCGGAGTGGGCTTGGTCAGATAGAGATCGGCGCCGGCGCGAAGGACGTCGTGCCGCCGTCGAAGATCCGCGGCCGGATCGACGAGGACCACCGGCAGACGCGGATTGCGCGCCTTCAACTGCTGCATCAACCGGACCGAAGGACCGTCGCTGGTCTTGTCTTCTTCGCTGAGCTCGAGAAAGGTGACGAAGAAACTGTTCGAGCGGAACAGGTCGGTCATGGCCGCGCGGACGTCCTCGAGCGAGCCGTACTGGAAAATCCTCACGTTCTTCCGGGCGAAGGCGCGCTTCGCGGCCACCCGCACGAGCGGGTTGCGCTCGTACAGCACCACGTTCCGGAATTGAGCCTCGGGTGTCTCGATCGAGAACAGCCCCCCCGCGACCTTGAATTGCCCGGCGGCGGAGCCGTGGGGCGGGTTCTGCGCAGCCGGCGCAGGAGGAGGGGCGGGCGGAGCGGACTGCGGAAACGGCTCCTCGTCGACAACGGGCGTGAAGGTCGCCGGGGCCTCAGGCAGAGGAAACGCCACGGACTGCGGAGCGGCGACGGGCGGGGCGGGCGGGCGTTCGGCTGCTGCGGTGGCGCGCTGGCCGAGGCCGAGGTCGAGAGAGGCGGGGGCGGCGGGCTCGCCGGAAGTCGCTCCGCGCAGGAGCTCCTTACCCGCCTTGAGCGACTCCTCGAGGCCCTTGAGCGGCTTGAGCTTCTCGCCTTCGGGCCCGCCGAGGATCTTCTGCGGCGCCAGGCCGCCTTCCTTGAAGATCGAGTCCGGGTCGTACTCGACATCGAGCAACGTCATCGAGTCGCTGAGGATGAAGTTGAACTCCCCTTCGCGGCTGTCCATCAGGGGTGTCACGACTTCGACGATGCGGGATCGGATGGCGTCGGCCAGGTCTTCGGGGCTGAGCAGGTTCATCTCGACGATCGCCGTGCCGTAGGCGATGCCGCTTTCCTCCATCTTCCTGAGGCTGGCCGCCTGCAAGGTGTTGACGAGGCTCTTCTTCTCGAGGAAAGCGACCAGGTCGGGATATTCGGGGGAGGAGGCGTTGACCACCAGCCCCTGCCGGAAAAGCACGGTGTGGCGGCCGCTTTCATCGATGATCTCGAGCACGCCCGTACGCCGGCTGAGAAAGACGATCTGGACGATGTCGATGAGGGAGAGGTCTTCGAGCCGCCCGAGAAGACTCATGGGGTGCCCCCACCCAGGCTGTTGGCTGTTGGCTGTTGGCTCCTGGGCGAACACGTCCCTCCCAAGAGCCAAGAGCCACGAGCCAAGAGCTGTTTCCGCCTCACGTCGCGAGATTGTACCGTTTGAGGATTCCGTCCAGTATGCCGTTGATGAACTGCGACGACTTCTGCGTCCCGAACCTCTTGGCGATCTCGATGGCCTCGTCGATGATGACCAGCTTCGGGGTGTCGCTCTCGTGCAGGAATTCGTAGACCGACATGCGGATGATGTTGCGGTCCACCACGGCCATGCGCGACAGCCGCCAGTTCTCGGCCTGCTGCTGGATGATGTCGTCGATCTCGGCGAGGTAGCTCACCGTCCCACGGAAGATCCGCACCGCGAATTCCCGCGTGTTTGCCTTCGACTTCTGCAGATCCTCGAACGTGGCGATGATCATGTCAGGCTCATTGCCTGCCATGTCGTATTGAAAGAGCATCTGCAGCGCGAGCTCACGCGCTTTCCGCCGGGCACCCATGGGTATGTTGTTGTCTATCCTTTCTTCGTGCCAACCGAGTGCTGAGTACTGAGTGCTGAGTACTGAGTACTGAGTCGAATCGCGCCCCGGACACTCAGTACTCAGCACTCAGTACTCAGCACTTCATTGTGTTTCCCGTCGAGCTACGAGCCTCCTGAGATTCGCCATCTCGATCGCCGCGAGCGCGGCTTCCCAACCCTTATTGCCACTGCCGGGCGAAGAGCGGGCCACGGCCTGCTCCTGGGTGTTGACCGTGATCACGCCGAACGCCACCGGGAATCGCGTATGGACGGCCACGCGAGAGAGTTCGCTGGTCACCTGCGCGGAGATGAAATCGAAGTGCGGAGTTTCGCCGCGCAGAAGACAGCCGACCGTGACGATCGCGTCGAAGGTCCCCTGCTCCACGAGCAGACGCGCCATCATCGGAATCTCGAATGCTCCCGGCACGCGATAGACCGAGACATCCTCGTCCCGTGCGCCGTGCCGCCGCAGACAATCGAGCGCGCCCTCGAGCAGCCCCGAGACGATCTCGTCGTTGAAGCGGCTGGCGATCACACCGAAGCGAAGCCCCTCGGCATTCAGATCCCCTTCGAAAGAGCGCGGCATTTGCGGGCGGGATTATATGGGCGAGTCGGGCGGGGCGGGTTGCGAGGTTACGAGGTTACGAGGTTACGGCCTGACCAGCTCGATGATCTGGAGACTGATCGATCCATCGCCCACCGCGCAACCTCGCAACCCCGTAACCGCGTAACCGCGTAACCGCAGTTCGATCACCGCCCCCTGGCCACGTGCACCGGAATCGCGGCCGGCTCCTTGTCCTCAAAAAAAGAGACGATCCCCCGGTAGATGGCCTGGGCCACGTGCTCGCGGTACTTCTTCGTCTTCATGAGGGTGCGGTCGTTGCCGTTGCCGAGGTTGCAGATCTCGAGGAGGAGTCGCGTGGGGACGACGTTGTAGCGGATCACGGCCGGCACCCACTCGCGGCCGTCGCGGACGACGTTGTCGCGAACCGGGGCGAACGGATGCGTCTTCAGCCCCGCCTGCCCGAACGAGTCGATGATCGACTCCGCGAGATCGCGGGAAAGCCCTTCCGCCACCAGCGACTCTTTTTCCGAGTGTGTGACCACCGGCTTCTCCCGCACCTCGGCACGCGCCAGGTAGACCTCCGCGCTCTTGCGATAGGAGCCCTGCACGTAGCGCTCGCCGGGGATATAGGCCATCGCGCCGCGCAGCGACGGGTGGAGCGAGTCGGCGTGGATGGAGATGAAGATGACCTTCTCCGGCGGCACGGCGTCCCTCAGGGCGCGGCGGAAGATCGAGTTCGCCAGATACCAGCGCAGGTTCACGCCGACGACCGAATCGTCGAGTTTGTAGCGCGGCGTGGTCAGGACGACGTGGTCGTTCGCTTCCTCCGGCTCGTCATCGGGCGAGATCTCGTAGGCGTGCGACCTCGATTTGGTCGTCGTCCAGACCTTCGCGCCGCTCCGTTTCTCGAGCACGCGTTTGAGTCGGCAGGTGACGTCGTAGACGTAACTCGCCTCCTCGACTTCGTTGTGAACGGTGCCTGCGTCGCGCCCGCCGTGGCCCGCGTCGAGAATGACCCAGACGCCGGAGAGATTCTTCGCCCGCGTTCGTTTGGCGAGCTTCGCGCTCTCCCGTATGGAGTTCTCCGCGGCCACGCGGGCCGGATCGCCCGCGGGCCGGTACTCTGGCAGCAGCAGGTCCATCGGGATCTTCACCGGATAGCCGACGCGGATCTTCGTGACGTCCTCGATGCCGTTGAATTTCACGATGCGGTCGAGGACCTCGCCGACGTCTTTCGCGTAGACGCGTCCGGTGAAGCGGATGGCCACCGAGGAGTAGAGCGCCTCGTCCTTCTGCAGCCGGTACACGGCGTAGGGGATCCCGGCTTTGCGCTCGTAGGTCAGCGACGGCTGTCCCACGGAGACAGCTTCCACCACGGCCGTCTCCGCAGCATTTTCATGCGCGCTCGTACGCTGAACCGGATCGTCTGCCGATTCCCGAACCTCTGCTGCCGTCGACGCTGCATTCTGTCCCTCCACCTCGCGCGGTCCGCGGAACGCGGCCGTGAGCAGTTGTGCCGGAACGACGATGACGTCCCCTCTTCGGGTCGAGAGCCCCTGGCCGGGATTCGCCTTGCGGATGGCCGTGTAGTTCGCACCGTCGCCCGTGAACCAGGCGGCGATGTTCCACAGCGACTCCCCTTCGATGCCGTTGCCGATGACGACGTGGCGCCATCCTGCGCCGGTGAGGCGGTCCGCGGCGAAAAGCGCCCGGATGGTCTGCTGCTGCAGCTCAGGACGGAGCAGCGCGAACGGCACGCGCACCGTCTGACTGGTGGTGAGGTTCGGACCGGCGGAGTTGTACGAGGCGATCTCCTGCCAGTGCGCCGCGTCGCCGCTGATGCGCTTCGCCAGCCGCGTCCAGGCGTCCCCCGGATGCGGCTTCACGACCGCGACGATCTCGTATTCGTGCGTCAGCGAAGCGCGCAGCTCCGGCGTGATGGGAGCCGTGGCGATGAAGTCGTTCGTGGTGGAGGCGGCCGCAGGAAGAGCCGCATTGAAAAGGAGGACAACCGGGATCCACACCCACCACGTCCGCACGCCGTGATTTTAGCACCGGACCTCGTCGGGGAACGCGCCAACCCGTCACTCAGAGCCTCTCCCCCGTCACTCTGAGCCGGCGGAGACGCGGGGATGGATGGGTGGGCCTCAGAGGCTGTGCAGAAATAGAAAACAGTGCGAACTTTAAGGAGGGCAGGCTGGAAAGCCTGCCCCACACGGATCGCTTCAGAGTGACGGGGGCGCCTTCCGCCAGTATCCCGTCTCCCGCTCGAACGCCTCCGCCGCGCGGAACATCGCGCGCTCGGCAAAGTGCGGAGCCATGATCTGCAGCGACAGCGGCAGGCCGCGCGAGTCGAAGCCCGACGGCACCGCGATCGCCGGCACGCCCACCAGGTTCGCCGGTGCGGTGAAGATATCGTTGAGGTACATCGACAGCGGATCCGTCGTCTTCGCGCCGATCTCGAACGCGGCCTCGGGCGTGGTCGGCGTCAGCAGGAAGTCGACCGTGCGGAACGCCTCCTCAAAGTCGTGTCGGAGCTTCGCCCGGACGCGCTGGGCCCGCGAGTAGTACGCGTCGTAGTAACCCGACGACAGCGCGAACGTGCCCAGCATGATCCGCCGCTTCACCTCGGCGCCGAAGCCTTCGCCGCGGGAGTCGAAGTAGAGGTCCTCGACCGTCGCGGCGCGCTCGCTGCGGTGCCCGTATCTCACACCATCAAACCGCGACAGGTTCGCGCTCGCTTCGGCATTCGCCACGATGTAGTAAATCGCGATCGACCGGCCGATGGTCGGGACGCTGACGTCGACGACCACCGCACCGGCGCCGCGCAACACCGCCAGCGCCGCGTCGAAATTCGTGCGCATCTCTCCTGCGAGCCGCTCGACGGCTTCGCGCACGACTCCGAATCGCAGTCCGCGAGGTCCCTTGCCGAGATCAGCGGTGTAATCGTCGACCGGCTGTGGGCTCGAGGTGGAGTCATGCGGATCGTGCCCTGCGATCACACCGAGGAGCTCGGCGGACTCGCGAACCGTCTTCGTGACGATGCCGATCTGGTCGAGGCCCGACGCGAAGGCAACCAGGCCCCAGCGGCTGACGCGGCCGTAGGTCGGCTTCACCCCGACGACACCGCACAGCGCGGCCGGCTGGCGCACCGAGCCGCCGGTCTCCGAGCCGAGGGCGGCCGGGACCATGCGCGCGGCCACCGCCGCGGCCGAGCCGCCCGAGGAGCCGCCCGCGACGCGCGTGAGG
>JAJXWV010000090.1 GCA_021781455.1 Acidobacteriota bacterium
TACCCGCTACCCGCTACCCGCTACCCGCTACCCGCTACCCGCTACCCGCTACCCGCTACCCGCTACCCGCTACCCGCTACCCGCTACCCGCTACCCGCTACCCGCTACCCGCTACCCGCTACCCGCTACCCGCTTCCATCGCGCTACACTTCCGTCATGCCTCTGGTCAAGATCCATCTCCGCCGCGGGAAGTCCGACGAGTATCGCCGCTCGGTTGCGGATGCGGTTCACGAGGCTCTCGTCAAGCAGGCGAACGTCCCGGTCGACGATCGTTTCCAGATCATCTTCGAGCACGAGGGCGGCTCTGTGATCGCTCATGCGTCGTACGGCGGCGTGTCGCGCAGTGAAGACCTCATCCTCATCGAGATCACGCTGAACGCCGGACGCTCGGTCGAGGTGAAGAAGAATCTGTATGCCGACATCACCGCGCGCCTCGGCCGCGACGCCGATGTCCGGCCTGATGACGTGGTCATCAACCTCGTCGAGGTGACGAAGGAGAACTGGTCTTTCGGCAGCGGAAAGGCGACTTACGCCTGATGACGAACATCGGCGAGTGATCATGCCTCGCCATCGATTCGCGCGGCGGCGACGGATCGGAAATCGTGAGTCCCGCCTCTGTAACGTTGCCGTCACAAGGTGCGGCAGAGCGTCCGGTAGCATCCCTCGAAGCGTTGCGCCTGCGCATTTCCGCCCGGAGTGAGTGGCCCTGCTTCCCTGTAACGGCTAGAATGCCCCGCGTTTCGACGCTGTTCTTGCTCGCACGTGACTCCAGCCGCGGGTCGTCCGTCTCACGACACGAGGCAGCAAAACTACCTTTTATGACGAGAATCTCCTCCGTATTGCTTGCGGCCGCACTACTCCTAGGGACGGCACAGGCGCAGACCACCCCTGCGCCTGCGCAGAGTCAGCCGCCGCAGACTCAGCCGCCGCCCTCCAATCAGGACCAGACTCCGAAGGGGCGCCTGCGCCCGGGGATGATCCTGGAGAACCCGGGCACGGGCCGCATCACCGACCGTCCGCTGAACCAGCCCGCGCCTTCGGCAGTTCCGCCGACGCCGACAGCGAGCAATCCTCTGGCGGGACTGAAAGTCGATCGCCTCGATGTCACGGGTAACACGTCCGTCGCAGCCGACACGATCCGCGTCTATCTGGGAGTCACGCCCGGAGAGCCATACGATCCGGCCGCCATCCAGCGCAACTTTCTCAACCTCTGGCAGACGGGGCTGTTCGATGACATCCGCGTCGACGCCGACCGCTCCGACGCCGGGGTGATCCTGCACGTGACGGTCAAAGAGCGGCCGCGCATCGGCTCGGTCGAGTACCGTGGCAACAAGGATCTGGCCACCAACAAGATCACCGAGGCGCTGGAGAAGGACAAGATCGATCTCCACGTCGGAAGCACCATCGACCAGACGCTGATCAACCGCGCCGCCGAGTCGATCAAGCACGCCTACGTCGAGAACGGTTACGAAGATCCTTCGGTGGTCTCGTCGATCGAAGTGCTGGCCGGTGACGCCACCGAAAAGAAGATCGTCTTCAACATCAACGAGGGCGTGAAGGCCAAGGTGGCCTCGATCGAGTTCACCGGCAACAAGCACTTCTCCTCGCGTCGCCTGCGTTGGGTGATGAAAGAGGTCAAGACCAACAACATCATCAGCTGGATCCGGAAGAAGAACCTCTATATCCCGTCCAAGCTCGACGAAGACATCGAAAACCTGAAGAACTATTACGAGGACTACGGCTACTTCAACGTCCGCTTCGACGATCCGCAGATCGTCACGGTGGGGAAGAACACCAAGAAGCCGCGCGTGAAGATCATCATTCCGGTACACGAAGGAACGGTGTACCGGATGGGCAATGTCTCCGTCGAGGGCAACAAGCTCTTCACCAATCAGCAGATCATCGGTGACTGGCCGGTGAAGAAGGGCGACGTCATCCGCCGCAAGCCGATCCAGAGCCGTCTGGACGCCTTCGGCGACGCCTACCGCATGCGCGGCTACATCTACTCGTACGTCAATCCCGAGTATGTGCAGAGGGACAACAACGTCATCGACGTGAAGGTGCAGGTCTACGAGGGCGACCAGTTCCGCCTCGGTCGCCTCGAGTTCCAGGGCAACACCAGCACCAAGGACAAGGTTCTCCGCCGCGAGATCTTCCTGCAGGAAGGTCAGATCATGGACATGGAGACCTTCAAGCAGAGCCTCTACAAGATCGGACAGCTCGGCTACTTCAAGGTCACCGACAATCCCGACTTCAAGGTGAACCAGGACAGCAAGACCGTCGACGTGACGGTGAAGGGGACCGAGGAAGGGAAGAACGACGTGCAGTTCGGCGGCGGCTATTCGGAGGGCGGCGGGTTCTTCGTGCAGTCGCAGTTCTCGACGCGCAACTTCCTCGGCGAGGGCGAGAGCCTCGGCCTCAGCTTCCAGCAGGGCACGCGCACGCACCTGTTCAACATTTCCTACTCCGATCCCTGGTTCCTCGACACGCCGAACAGCCTCGGCATCTCGGTCTTCAACAGTGACGTCCGTCTGCCGGCCGCGGTCGGATACGAGAGCCGCAGCAAGGGCGGATCGCTCGCCTATGGCTATCGTCTGCGCCGCTTCGACAGTCTGTCGTTCGTCCTCGGGCATCAGCTGTCCAAGGTGCACTACGAGTTCACCGGCACGCCTGATCCGAACGGCAACATTCCCGTGGCCACCATCACGGACTACAGCTTCCGCACCTCGTCGATCGTTCCGGCCTATGCCTTCGACTCGCGCGACAACCCCTTCGACACCACCCGCGGCGCGAGGTACAGCCTGGCTCTGGCCTACAGCGGCGGGCCGCTGGGCGGCACCGTGCACGAGTTCAAGCCGACCCTCAACTTCACCAAGTTCCTGAAGCTGTCGCGCAAGACCACGGTGAGCCTGAACGTCGAGGGCGGCCGCATTTTCCCGCTCGACAAGAATTGCTCGAACACTTACGAGGAGTGGGTGGCGAAGAACAACACCCTTTGCGTTCCGGAGACGGAGCGCTTCCTGGTCGGCGGCGAATACTCGGTGCGCGGATTCAAGTTCGGCACCCTCGGGCCGACCGAGACCATCGCCGGCATCAGCCGTGCCGCGGGCGGGTACAAGTACCACGTGGCCAACTTCGAGTACATCTACCACATCAACGACCCACTGCGGTTCGTGCTGTTCGCGGATGCAGGGCAGGCTTACGGCTATCACGAACCCTGGAAGCTGAGCCGGACGCGCTACTCGGCGGGCATGGAGTTGCGCATTTTCCTGCCGGTGTTCCAGTTCCCGCTGCGATTCATCTACGCGTTCAACATCAAACCGCAGCCGAGCTGCACGTCGACGATCACGGCGAACTGCGATCAGTTCGAGAGCTTCCAGTTCACGATCGGGAATACGTACTAATCGACCCCGGATTTATCGATGGGTCCAGGAATCAACATTAGAACGAACACACGTCCTCGCGGACGAAACCTGAAGGAGATCTCATGAAGAAGTTGCTGGTTGCAGTGGCCGTCGCCGCACTGTCGGTGCCGGCGTTCGCGCAGAGCGCGTCGCCCATGCGCGTGGCGGTGATCGATGTGCAGAGGGTCCTGGCGACGTCGACCGCCGGCAAGGCGGCATACGAGAAGCTGAAGAAGATGCAGGACGAGCGCGTCGCCCGCGCCCAGAAGATGGACGAAGAGGCCAAGGCTCTCGAAAACGACATCAATACCAAGAAGCTCTCGCTGAGCGAAGACAAGCTCGCGGATCTGCAGAAGCAGCTCTCGGACAAGAAGATCGCCATGCAGCGCTACGCGCAGGACGCCGACCGCGAGGTCAGCGACGCCCGAGACAAGGAGCTGGCCGCGCTCGAGCAGAAGATCAAGCCGGTCATCGACCAGCTCGGCAAAGAGATGGGCCTGGCGGCCATCTTCAACAAGTACGAGTCCGGCCTGGTGTACGCATCGGACGCCATCGACATCACCGACACGGTGATCAAGCGCTTCGACGCAACGACTGCCGCGCCGGCTCCCGCAGCGGCGAAGCAGTAATCGCCGTCCTTTTGGCGTCACGTTAGGCCGGGGGCAACCCCGGCCTTTGTGTTCCGGAGCGCCGGCAGCCTGCCGGCCGGTGTGGCGGCGGCCCGCGCCGCCGCGTCCCTCTCCACGCCGCGCGGGCTGGCAGCCCGCGCACCGGCCGGCAGGCTGCCGGCGCTCCTTCGCTCAAGTACAATGCGCGCCCGAATGTCCGAGGTAAGCCTCAGGGAAATCGTCGCATTCATCGGCGGAACCTTCAGCGGGAAGGACGACGTCGCGATCGCGGGCGTTGCTCCGCTCTCCGAAGCGACCGAGCGGCACATCAGCTTCCTGGCCAATCCGAAGTACGCGTCCCAGCTCGCCTTCAGCCGCGCCGCGGCCATCCTGGTGTCCAACGACCTGGCCGGCGAGTCCGAACGCTGGATTCGCGTGGCCGACCCCTACTTCGCGATGGCCACGATCGTGTCGCGCTGGTTCGCCGAACGTCCGGCGCCGCGGGGCATCTCCGCGCTGGCCTCCATCTCGGAGACGGCGAAGCTCGGCGCAAACGTTTCCGTCGGACCATTCACGTCCATCGGTGACGACGTCGTGATCGGCGATTACGCGATCATCTACCCCAACGTGACGATCGAAGCGGGCGCGCGCATCGGCGAGAAGACGATCGTCTATCCGCAGGTGTCGATCTACTACGGCTCGATCGTCGGCCGGCGCTGCATCCTCCACAGCGGCGTCGTCGTCGGCGCCGACGGTTACGGGTTTGCTACGCACGGCGGGCGCCATCACAAGATCCCGCAGGTCGGAATCGTGCGGATTGAAGACGACGTGGAGATCGGCGCCGGGACGACCATCGACCGCGCGGCCCTCGGCGAGACGGTCATCGGCGAGGGAACGAAGATCGACAACCTCGTGCAGATCGGTCACAACGTGAAGGTCGGCAAGCACTGTCTGCTCGTCTCGCAGGTGGGTATCGCCGGATCGACCGAACTCGGCGACTACGTCGTGGCGGCCGGCCAGGTGGGCGTCGCCGGGCACCTGAAGATCGGCAAGGGCGCGCAGCTCGCGGCCAAGAGCGCCGTGCTGGACGATGTCGCCGACGGCGTGAAGGTGATGGGGAATCCGGCCATCCCCTTCCGTGATTTTGCGCGCCGCGAAGTTGCGCTGAAGAGGATGACGCGCCGGGGCACGGGTCGTGAGGATCAAAAGAAATGACGAGTTCCGAGCCGCACTCAGGACTCAGCACTCAGGACTCAGGACTACAAACATGTTGACGATTCTCGAGATCATGAAACTTCTGCCGCATCGATATCCGATGCTGCTGGTCGACCGCATCCTGGAGATCGAGCCCGAAAAGCGGATCGTCGGTCTGAAGAACGTGACCGCCAACGAGCATTTCTTCCAGGGACACTTTCCGGGAGCGCCGGTGATGCCGGGTGTGCTCATCGTGGAAGCGATGGCGCAGTGCGGGGCGGTTCTGTTCCTGCGGGAGCTGCCTGAACGCCACAGAAAGCTCTTTCTCTTCGGAGGCGTGGACAAGGCCCGCTTTCGGCGCACGGTGATTCCCGGCGATCAGCTGATCATGGAGCTCACCGTTCTGCAGAAGCGGGCCAGCAGCGTGCGCCTTCACGGAGAGGCACGGGTCGACGGAGCCATCGTCGCCGAAGCCGACCTGCTCAGCATCATGACGGAGCGTCCGGAGTAGCCATGGCCGTCATCGACTCCACAGCAATCATCAGCGACGCCGCCTCCCTCGCGCACGACGTCAGCGTCGGGCCGTACGTGGTCATCGGGCCGAACGTGACGATCGGCAGTGGCTGCGTCATCGGCCCCTTCACCCGCATCGAAGGGCCGACTGCGATCGGCGAGCGCAACAATTTCTACGGGCACGCGTCGATCGGCGGCCCTCCGCAGGATCTGAAGTACGGCGGTGAACGGACGGCGATCTCGATCGGCAACGACAACGTCTTCCGGGAGTTCGTCACCGTCAACCGCGGCACCGCCGGCGGAGGCGGCCTGACCACCATCGCCTCGAGCAACTTCTTCATGGCCTACTCGCACGTGGCCCACGACTGCCACGTCGGCTCGCAGACCGTGTTCGCGAACAACGCCACGCTGGCGGGTCACGTCGAGGTCGGCGACTTCTCCACCATCGGGGCTTTCTCGGCCGTGCACCAGTTCTGCCGCGTCGGCGAGCACGCCTTCATCGGCGGCGGGAGCATGGCCACGCAGGACGTGCTTCCGTTCGTCAAGACGGTGGGCAGCCGTCCGGCGGCCTCCTACGGCATCAACACGATCGGCCTGGAGCGCAGGGGCTTTTCCAAGGACACCATCGAAGCGCTCCAGCGCGCCTACCGCCTTCTCGTCCGCTCGAAGCTGAAGCTCGAAGAAGCGCTGCTGCGGATCGAGAGCGAGTTGAGCAACTATCCCGAGGTGCGCTATCTGGCCGAGTTCGTGCGCGGCTCGCATCGGGGATTCATCCGTTGAGCGTTCCGGCCCCGCTGCGCGTCGGCGTCGTCGGCACCGGCTACCTCGGCCGCCTGCACGCCCGGATTCTCACGGAGATGCCGGAGGCGAAGGCGGTCGGGTTCGTCGAGGCCAATGACGAAGTGGCGGCCGAGATCTCGAAGAACCTCGGCCTCGAGCGGTTCGCGAGCATTGCCGACCTGGCCGTTCAGATCGACGCGGCCGTCGTCGCCACGCCGACCACGCTGCACTTCGAAGTGGCCAGCCAGCTCATCGAAGCCGGCTGCGACGTCATGGTGGAGAAGCCGATCACCGCCACGGTCGACGAGGCCCGCCGCCTGATCGACCTGGCCGCGGATCGCGGGAGGCTCATCCAGGTCGGGCATGTCGAGCGGTACAACCCCGCCGTCACCGCCGTTGCGGCGATGGCCAGGGACGTGCGCTATGTCGAGGCAGAAAGGCTGGGAGTGTTCGTGGCGCGCTCGCTCGACGTCGACGTGCTGCTCGACCTGATGATCCACGATCTCAATCTGGTGCTTTCGCTGCTGCGGCAGGAAGTCGTCGAGGTGCGCGCAGTGGGCGTTCCGGTGCTGACCGACAAAGTCGACCTCGCCAACGTGCGCCTCGAGCTCGCCAACGGCGCCGTGGCCAACCTGACCGCCAGCCGTGTTTCGCAGGACCGCGTGCGCAAGGTACGGCTCTTCAGCAGCGACTCCTATGTCTCCATCGACACGCGCGAACAGGAAGTAAAGGGATACCGGCTGGTCGGCCGCTCGATCGAGCCGCTGGCGATCACGGTCGAAAAGAAGGAGCCGCTGCGCGCCGAGTTGGAATCGTTTCTCGGCTGCGTGCGCGACCGCAGGCGCCCGATCGTTTCCGGCCAGGACGGCCTGGCCGCCGTGGAGCTCGCCAAACGCGTCGCTGCGGCAATCGACGAGTCGATGAGGAAATACAGGACGGAGTGACCGGACGGCAGACCGCAGACCGCGGTCTGCGGTCTGCGGTCCGCGGTCTGCGGTCCGCGGTTTGCGGTCCGCGGTCCGCGGTCTGATTCAAGGAAATGGCAATGACCAACATCGACATCGGCATCATCGGCGGCTCGGGTCTCTATCGCATGGACGGGCTGGAGGTCCTCGAGGAGCGCACTCTCGAGACTCCGTTTGGCGAGCCGTCGGATCCATATGTCATCGGCGAGATCGACGGTGTGCGCGTGGCCTTCCTCTCGCGCCATGGGAGCGGCCATCGCAAGCTCCCGAGCGAGCTCAATTTCCGCGCGAACATCTTCGGATTCAAGCTCCTCGGCGTGCACACGATTCTTTCGGCGAGCGCCGTCGGGTCGATGAGAGAAACCTACCGGCCGACCGACATCGTCTTCCCGTATCAGTTCATCGACCGCACCCGTCATCGGCCGGACACGTTCTTCGGCGGAGGCATCGTCGCCCACGTGACCTTCGCAGATCCGATCTGTACGGCGGTCGCGGACGCGATGGCGGCGGCCGGCCGGAAAGCGGGAGCGCGGGTGCACACCGGCGGAACGTACGTTTGCATCGAAGGGCCGCAGTTCTCCACGCGCGCCGAATCGAACCTCTATCGCTCCTGGGGCGTCGACGTCATCGGCATGACCAATCTGCAGGAGGCGAAGCTGGCCCGGGAGGCCGAGATCTGTTACGCCACCATGGCCCTGGTCACCGATTACGACTGCTGGCACGAGTCGGAAGAAGACGTGAGCGTCGAAGCGATCCTCGGCTACCTGCGCGCCAACGCGGAAATGGCGCAGAAGATCCTGAGGACGTCGATCAAAGACGTAGCCTCCCGCAAGCGTGATTGCGGATGCCGCAACGCCCTGCAGTTCGCCATCATCACGGATCCCGCCGCGATTCCGGCAGGTGTGAAGAAGGCTCTCGCGCCGATCATCGGCAAGTACGTGAAATAGCGGCTCAGAGTTACGGTTGTGGGCCCTTGGTGAATCGGGCGAACTTCGTTTAATCTCCGCGCGCTCAATTGGCCCGACACCCTGAGAGCCAAGAGCCAAGAGCCAGGAGCCAAGAGCCAGACAATGTCCATCACCGTCGTCGGTACCGTCGCATTCGACTCCATCCAGACGCCATTCGGGAAAGCGGAGCACTGCCTCGGCGGATCCGCAACGTACTTTTCCGTGGCCGCTTCGTTCTTCTCGGATGTCAATCTCGTGGCCGTGATCGGCGACGATTTCACGAACGAGGATGCCTCCGTCTTCAAGAACCGCAACATCAACCTCGACGGGCTGCAACGGATCGCCGGCGAGAAGACGTTCTACTGGAGCGGTGAGTACGGATTCGATCTGAACGTCGCCAGGACGCGCGAGACCCAGCTCAATGTCTTCGCCGGGTTCAAGCCCGAGCTGAACGAGAAGCAGCGGACGGCGGACGTCATTTTCCTCGCCAACGCCGAGCCGAAACTGCAGATGGACGTCTTCGAGCAATGCCCGGGATCGAAGCTGGTGGCTCTCGACACGATGAACCTCTGGATCGCCACGGCCAGGGAGTCGCTCACGCGGATTCTGGGCAAGGTCGACCTGGTCATCATCAACGAGGCCGAGGTGCGTCAGTACACGGAAGAGGCGAACCTGGTGAAGGGCGCGCGGCAGATCCTGGCGCTCGGGCCGCGCACGCTGATCGTGAAGCGTGGCGAGTACGGCGTCCTGATGATCACGCGCGAAGCGATCTTCGCCGCGCCTGCTTATCCGCTGGAGACCGTCTTCGATCCGACCGGCGCCGGCGACACCTTCGCGGGCGGGTTCCTCGGCTACCTGGCTTCGCGCCGCGAGGCGAGCGACCGCGAAATGCGGCGCGCCATCATCTTCGGCAGCGTGCTGGCCTCGTTCACCGTGGAGAAGTTCTCGCTGGACCGCCTGCGCGAGATCAGCCTGCGCGAGATCCAGGAACGCTACCAGGACTTCCGCACACTCACGCACTTCGACGATTACGAAGTGTAGGGGCCGCGCCCACGTCATCTTGAGCCGGCGACAGCGCCTACTGCCCCGAGTACACCACCTCGCCGCCGACGATCGTCGCGCGCACTTTCGCCTTCCAGAGATCGCTGGCCGGCATCGTGAAGAAGTCGCCGTCGACGATCGTGAAGTCGGCGAGCTTGCCGGGCTCGATCGTGCCGCGCGAAGACTCCTCGAACGCCGCATACGCTGCGTCGGACGTGAATCCGCGGATGGCCTCGGCCAGCGTCAGCCGCTGCTGCGGGTACCACCCGCCCGGCGGGTTTCCGTTGTGGTCCTGGCGTGTCACAGCGGAGTAGATGCCGAAGAACGGGTTCACCGCTTCGACCGGAAAGTCCGAACCGAACGCGATGCGCGCGCCGGAATCGAGGACGGTGCGCCAGGCATAGGCACCCTTGATCCTTTCCGGACCGACCCGCGCCTCCGCCCAACCCATGTCCGACGTGGCGTGCGTCGGCTGCATCGAAGCGATGATGCCGTCGCGGGCGATGCGCTTGAAATCAGGCGGCGTCACGATCTGGAAGTGCTCGATGCGATAGCGGTCCTCGGGCTTCACGCCGCCCGCTTCGTATGCATCGATGGTGTTGTTCACCGCGCGATCGCCGATGGCGTGCGTGCAGACCTGAAAACCGCGTTCCCTGGCGCGGCCGGCAATGCTGACGATGTGTGCGGGCTCGGAGACCAGGAGACCGGTGTTGCCCGGATCATCGCTGTAAGGCTGCAGCAGCGCTGCGCCGCGGCTGCCGAGTGCGCCGTCCGCGTAGAGCTTGATCGAGCGCACGGTCATGTGGCCGCCGTAATCGACCAGCGGCCCGCGGCGGTAGAGCCAATCGTTGAGGAGCGGCCCGTTGTCGGCGAGCATCACGTAGATGCGGATCGGGAACTTCTTCTCGTCGACCAGCTCCTGAATGGCGCGGATCGTGTCGGCCTCGGCGCCGGCATCGTGCATTTCCGTCAGGCCGTTCGCGGCGATGGTCTGAGCGGCGGCCAGCACGCGTTTCTTGCGCAATGCGAATGACGGCGGCGGGACCTTCGCGTCGATCAACTCCATGGCGTTGTCCACGAACACTCCAGTCGGATTACCGGCGGTGTCGCGGAGGATGTGGCCGCCGGCGGGGTCGGGTGTCGAGGCGGTGACCCCCGCGGCGTGCATCGCGGCGCTGTTCGCGATTCCGGCATGGCCGTCGACGCGTCGAACCCACACGGGATGATCGGGCACGGCAGCGTCGAGCGGGGCGGCGGTCGGAAACTGCCGGCCCGGCCAGAGGTTCTGGTCCCAGCCGCGCCCGAGGATCCACTCACCGGGGTGGGCGGTGGTGGCGCGCTCCTTGACGCGCGCGATCACCTCGTCGTAGGTGGTCGCGCCCACCACGTTCACCGTGTCGAGCGACAGGCCGAGGCCGTAGAGGTGGCCGTGAGCATCGGTAAGGCCCGGCAGGATCGTGGCGTGCGCGGCGTCGAAGACGCGTGCGTTCGGATGAGCGGCGCGGATTGCGTCCGCCGGTCCGACCTCACGCACAAGGCCGCCGCTGACGTACACCGCCGTGTTGCGCTGCGGCGTCTGCTGCGGACCGGCCGCGACCGTGCCGCCGATGAAAATCGTGTCGTTCATGCCGCTTGTTTTCGCTCCGTTCTGAGAGGTGGTGCAGGCCAGGACGAGCATCGAGGCGAGCAGGGCTGCGGGGAGGGTTGGCTTCATCGGTTCATCCTAACGGAATACCTGCGGACTGGAGCACAGGCTCTTCGCCAGGGTTTACTTCCTCACGCCTCGCCCCATTTGAGCTTGTTGCGCAGCACGTCGAAGTAGTTCTTGTCGGCCGACTGCACCAGCAGGACGCGCTGCTCGGATTTCTTAACGCAGACGCGGTCATGCTCGCCGATCGGGAAGCCCTCCTGGCCGTCGAGGGTGAGGTAGATCTCCTGGTCTTCGCTGGGGCTGGAGATGCCGATCTCGATGTCCAGCTCGTCTGGGAGCACGAGCGGCCGGTTGGTCAGCATGTGCGGGCAGATGGGCGTGATGACCACCGCGCCCATGGTCGGATAGATGATCGGCCCGCCCGCGGAGAGGTTGTAGGCCGTGGAGCCTGTGGGCGTGGCGACGATCAGACCGTCGGCGCGAAAGCTCGAGACGAAGAGCCCGGCGACGGTGACTTTCATCTCGATGATGCGAGCGAGAGCACTCTTGTTGATGGCTGCGTCGTTGAGCACGCGGTAATGGGTTCCGTCGCGCCCCGGCCCGGTCACTGTGACGTCGAACGTGACGCGCGGCTCGACCTGGAAGTCGCCGGCCAGGATGCGCTCCATCATCTCGGGGAACTCTTCGACGCGCACCTCGGTGAGAAATCCCAGCGTGCCCATGTTCACGCCGAGGATCGGAACGTGTGCCGGTGCATGACGGGCCAGCGAGAGGAGCGTGCCGTCGCCGCCGAACGTGATCAGAAGGTCGGCGTGGCCGCCGAGCTCCGACTTGACGAAGCAGCGGGGAGCGCCGCCCACCACTGCCGCAGTCTGGTCGTCGAAGCAGACATCGAAGCCGCGCCGAGTCAGGTCGTCGGCGATGTATTTCGCATACTGCACGGCTGCGGGAGCGCTGACCTTCGCGGAGATACCGATGCTCTGCATGCAGCGGTTAGTTTATGCCGACGCTGTAGGGACGCGCAGCAGCGCGTCCGGAACTCTCGTCGTTACCAACCATCACGAGCTGCGGACGCGCTGCTGCGCGTCCCTACACGGCCACGGCGCGCAGCACATCACCCGCCTCGACGATGATGCGCTCGCCGGCGCGCTCGGGACCGAGGAAGAGGATCGGGTGCATCACTTTCTCCATGATGGCCCTCAGGGCGCGCGCACCGAGCTTCTGTTTGAGCGCCGCGCCGGCGATCTCCAGCAGCGCCTCGTGCGTGAACTCCAGCTGGATCTGATCGAGTGCACACAGCCGCTGATACTCCGGGATCATCGCTTCACGCGGCTGGGTGAGGATGGTGACGAGGTCGTCGGCATTGAGCGCATCGAGCTTCACGCGCACCGGAAGGCGGCCGAGGAGCTCGGGAAGGAATCCGTACTGGACCAGGTCTTCGGTCGTGATCTCGTGCTGCGCGCCGTCGCCGTTGAAGAAGCCGATCGCTTTCGTTTCCGAGGCGTCATCGAGGTCCGAAAACGACCCAGCGCAGATGAAGAGGATGTTGGCGATGTCTACCTCGACGTAGTCGTACTTGTTCCAGTGCGCAGTCACGTTCATCGGAACGAAGATCTTCTCGCCCTCGAGGATCTTCAGCAGCGCCTGCTGCACGCCTTCGCCTCCGATGTCGCGTGCGCCTGCTCCCGTACGCGCACCGCCTGAGCGCCGCGCGATCTTGTCGATCTCGTCGATGAAGACGATGCCGTTCTCGGCGGCGTCCACGTTCTGGTTGGTCGCGTAGAGCAGCCGGCCGATGGCCACCTCGACGTCCTCGCCGTAGTAGCCCGCCTCGGTGAAGGCGGTGGCGTCGTTGTACGCGAACGGCACATCGAGCACGCGCGCCAGCGTCCGGGCCAGATAGGTCTTGCCGCACCCCGACGGGCCGATCAGCAGGATGTTCGACTTGCGGATGGTGGTCTCGCCGCCGAACTTGAGGTACTCGATGCGCTTGAGGTGGTTGTAGGCGGCGATGGCCAGCACTTCCTTGGCGTGCCGCTGGCCGATGACGTACTGATCGAGCTGTTCGAAGATGCGGCGCGGAGTGACGTGCAGGAAGCGATAGATCTCGCGCTTTTCCTTCATGGCCGGGGGGAATTTCAGTATAGCAGCCGGGCCGGGACGGGGAGCGCCGCGCGAGTGTCATCCTGATCCTGAGCCGGCGGAGCCGCGGGGCGGCAAGGGTGGTGGAGCGGCGTAGCGCGGCGAAGGATCCCGCGCGTGAAGTCGACAATCGTTCCACCGCCCGGGCCCAGGCCTGACCGGCGGGGGATCCTTCGCCGCGCTCCACCGCTGCCAACCGTCCACCGCCCCCGTGGTTTCGCCGGCTCAGGATGACACTCGTGCCGCTCTCCGCCGCTCACGTCATCGCCCCGCCGTTCACTCCTGAGCACCTCCGCCGCTCCTGCCAATTTTCTTGACAGCCCGCGCGGCGGCCGAATCGCGTAACCAGCCATCGATTCAACGACTTCGTCGCCCGCCAGGCATGGCTGTCCGCTTGAACTCTGGTACCGCCGAAAGGAGGTGGTGCCGAAGAGGACGGCTCGCAAAGGAAAGACCGATCGAACACGAGTCAAGTGTGGGTAACAGCCAAACCAAGCAACAGCCAATCAACAAAAACAACCAACACGAAAGGAGAAAAGACCCGATGAACAGGAAGTCCCCAATCATTCTCATCGTCGCTCTCGTCCTCGTGTCCATCACCACGGCCACATTCGCCGCCGCGGCGCCGAGCGCTGCGCCGGCCGGAGTAGTCAACATCAACACCGCCGACACCTCGCAGCTGATGCTGCTGCCGCGCGTGGGAGCCAAGGCCGCGCAGAGCATCGTCGACTTCCGCAAGGCGCACGGTTCCTTCCAGAAGACCACCGACCTGATGCAGGTGAAGGGATTCGGTGAAAAGCGTTTCCAGGCCCTCAGCCGGTATCTGACCGTCGACGGAAAAACCACGTTGAACGGGAAGGTGTCCATTCCTCGCGGCCCGCGCGCCGCGAAAAAGCCCGCCAAGACGGCCTCGAACTGAGGCCTCCCGCCACCCGGGGCCGCCGCAGGGCGGCCCCCCTCCGGGTGTCGGGTCTCAGGTGTCAGGTGTCGGGAGTCGAGAAATCACGCGTGGTCAATCCGACACCCGACACCCGAGACCCGGATGAAAGGAGCTCCTGTGCGAAGACAACGAGGATTCACGATCGCGGAGATGCTCGTGGTGGTGGCCATCATCGGGATGACGGCCGGCGTCGTCACGCCGGCGTTCATCACCATGAACCGCCGCAGCGCGACGCGCGCGGCGTCGTCGGAGATCCGCTCGATCTTTCACTTGGCCCGCTCGCGCGCCGTCGCCCGCGCCTGTCATGCCGGGGTGAAGTTCACCAAGAGCGGCGGCGAATGGCTCTACGCCGTCTATGACGACGGCGACGGCGACGGCATCCGCAATGACGACATCACCAACGGTACCGATCCCCTCTTCGCCGCGCCGAAACGCGTGCTCACGACCGCGCGCAACGCCTTCATCGCCGTCCCTCCGTTCAAGATCAAAGACCCGGACGGGGATGCGCTGACCCCCTCCAGCTCTGCAGTGCAGTTCAACGCCTCCACGCTCTGCTCGTTCTCGCCGATCGGCGAGTCCACCTCGGGCACGATCTACATCTCCGATCGCGTCGGCGACGTCTACGCGGTGCGCGTCTACGGTGCGACCGGCAAGATCCGCCTCATCCGCTACAACGCCGGTTCGAAAAAGTGGGAGGGGCGGTGAGCCTCTCAGCTGCCGGCGCGGCGCAGCACGATCTCGCGGGCCTCGTACGTCGGAATCAGCGAGAGCGGATTGCGGCGCAGGAACCCGTCGTCGAAGGCGTCGACCAGAACGCGGCCGTCCATGTCGCGACCGACCGGCAGCCCTGCCGCGAACAGCACCGTCGGAACCAGGTCCACGACCTTCGCAGCCGACGGGTTCTCGCGGTGGGCAGCCACGGCTCCGGTCATCAGGACGAAGCCGTCGTTCGATCCCGCCTCGTCGCTGGCCAGGACCTCTCGAACCAGCGCGTACGGCGCCACCGGCAGCTCCGGCGCTTGCGGCCCGCACGGCGACACCACGACCAGGAGGTGGTCGGGGAAATCGCGCGCCAGGCCACGGAGCATGGCGTCGAGCTGCTGGACGTAGGCTCGCAGCACCTCGCCATTCGCCGAAGAACGCGGCGGGAGCGCATTGCGGTAGATGTGCATGGCGCGCTGGGCGGTGGAGAACCCGTCCAGATCGACGACGTCCAGCTCGTTCGCGTGCAGCACCGCCAGATTGCGGACCACGGCCACCGCATTCTCGTCGATGGCCAGTCCGGCCACGACGCGATCGCGTGCGATGCCCGCACCGTTGAATTTCTGTACGACCGGTGGCGGAATGCGTTGCGGGTGCGACGTCGATCGCACGGTGTTGTCGGTGACCACGGTCGTCGCTCCGCTGGTCACGGACGGCCAGTTCACGACCGCCGAGCGGAAGGACAGGCGTCCGACGAGTGTCCACAACGGGAGCGCATCGCCCGACGGAAGAGCCGTCGTGATCCGCTGCACCGGCGGGATCAGGCCCCACGCCCGAAAGCCGATGCCGCCGGGAACGAGCAGGAAACGGTCGGAAGGATCGCTGCTGTTCATCAGCATGCGGTAGGCGTAGTGGCCGGTCACCCCATGCCGGTATGGCAGTTTCCCGGTCGCCAGCGATGCCCACAGCGACTCCTGGCTCGTGGTGGCGAACGGCTCCATGCGCGCGAAATAGGCGTGCTCCCGCGCCTGCTCGAAGAAGGGCAGGTTGCCTTCACCGGCAATCGTCACGATCCAGTCGTAGGGCAGGTTGCGCACGGCCACGACCAGCACTGGCCGTTCACCCGCGACCGTGCCGACGTTGGCCACGACGGCAGTCCGCTTCTCGGTGTGGTAGCTGTCGCGGCGCTGATAGAGGAAGAACGACGAGATCGCGATCAGCAGCACGCCGTAGGTGAAGATCAGGCGCGACTTGCGACGGTCGGCGTTGCGCTCGAAAAACCAGAGGATCAGCAGGGCGAACGCCGTGGCCGTGATGAGGTTCGTGGCCTTGCCCAGCAGCCGGACCGCGCCGATGGGAAGGTAGTCGCGGAATGCATAGAGGTGCGTCCAGTAGACCGCCGAGGCGATGAACGCGGCCAGGACCACGAAGCCGAATCCGTGCGCCCGGTACTGTCCCTCCGGCGCGGGATTGCCGAGCACCTTCACGCGCAGCAGCCGGAGCAGCCACAGCAGGGTGCCGACCAGCAGTCCGCAGATCGCGCAGTAGATCAGCGTGACGGAGAGCAGCCGGAGCGGCGTCACGTCGATCTGGGGATTGAGGAAATACAGCAGGTGCGCGGTGTAGAGGCCGAAGATCGCACCCGCGACGACGCGCTTCAGATAAGCCCAACGGATCGGCATTACGCGGCCGGTAGTGTAGCAACGCGGAGACGGCGATGCTGACCGCGGAGAGGCTGCGGGCCTGCCGCGGCGTCGACGGGGTGGCCGCGCTGTTCGGCGAGCTCGGTTATCCGGTGGCTCCGGTGGCCCTGGCCGCCGAGGAGTGGCGGCGCGCCGGAATCGAGGTGCCGTGGAACGGGGAAGCCGAGTTTTGCCTGCTGTCGCGGATGCGCCGCTTCGACCTTTTTCTGCTGGCTGCAGACGGGCCGGCCGACGAAGAAGCGCTGCTCAGATTTCTACGCAGTTATCATGATTATAATGTGATCACGAAATCGAGCATCGTTTACATGCGATGCAATAACGACTCGATTTCGATTTACGATCTCTCCGGCCAGCGAAGGCTGCGCCGCCTCGACGTGGCCCTGGCAGCGCCCAGTATCCATGCTCTCGATCGCCTCAATCTCCTGGCGGCCGGCAGCTCCGCCGACCTCCCGCGCATCTTCGACCTGGCCCTCGACCGGGAGAGCGTCACCCGTCGCTTCTTCGAGCGCTTCCGCTCTGCCGTTCTGGACCTCTTCCGGGCCCTCTCGTCGCATTCGGAAGAAGAGGCTGAAGCCCTGCACGCCGAGGCGCTGCTCATCCTCTCGCGCCTGCTCTTCCTCTCGTTCGTGCAGGAGAAAGGGTGGCTCAACGGGGAGCGTCGCTTTCTGGCGGACCGGCTCGAGCAGTGCCTCCGCTCCGGCGGCGAGTTCTTCTCCGACGTCCTCGTCCCGCTGTTCTTCGGCTGCCTGAACACACCGTCGGTCGAGCGCGACTCCCGCGCACTCGCCCTCGGGCGGATCCCGTATCTCAACGGCGGTCTGTTCGAGCCGTCCGCGTTCGAGCGGCGGCATCGGGACCTGCATCTTCCGAACAGCCTCATGCGCCGGGTGATTGTCTCGCTCTTCGAAAAGTTCGATTTCAGCAGCGACGAGAGCGACGCAGCCGGAACGCATGTCGATCCGGAAATGCTCGGCAAGGTCTTCGAGTCGCTGATGGCATCCGAGGAGCGGGCGGCGACCGGCAGCTATTACACGCCGCGGACGATCGTCGACGAGCTGACCAGGCGATCGATTGCGGAGTGGCTGGCCTGCGGAAACGAGGTTCTGCGGGAGGCGCTGGCGTCGGGGTCACCGCGCTGCGACGCGGAGACGGCACGAGCCCTCCTGGCGCGGCTCGAGTCGCTGGCCGTGCTCGATCCTGCCTGCGGCTCGGGGGCCTTTCTCCTCTCCTCGCTCGTGACGATCGAAAAACTGACGCGAACGCTCTCGGAGATCGCTGGAATGGAGGTCGACGCGAACCTCCGGCAGTCCGTCGTCGAGCGCTCGCTGTTCGGAGTCGATCTCAAGCCGGAGGCAGTGCGGCTCTGCGAGCTGCGGCTCTGGCTGGCCATCGTCTCTCCATGCGGCCTTCCGGTGGAGGAGGTGCCACCGCTGCCCAACCTCGACCGCAACATCATGCAGGGCAGCTCGCTCTTCAGCCCGACCGATTTCCTCGGCGACGGCCGCGGCGAAATTTATCGGCAGTGGCGTTACGCGGTCCTGGCGCAGGGAGACCTGGTGGCGCGCTATCGCCGTTCGTCGCGATGGGAGCGACCGGCACTGGCGCGCCTGATCCGGGACAACGACCGAAGGCTGGCGGCGGACCTGCTGGCCGGGGCGGTGGATCTGGACGAGCGCGAGCTGCAGCGGTTGTCCACTCCGGAGCGCGACCTGTTCGGCCGGGCGCGGCCGCTGGACCGCGAGCGCTGCATGGAGCTGCAGCAGCGGATCGCCGGGTACAACCGGTCGCTGCAGCGCATCGAGGAGGGGACGCTCGACTTCTTCTCCTTCGACGTTCACTTCGCGCAGGTGATCGCGCGGGGCGGCTTCGACGTGATCGCCGGCAACCCGCCGTGGGTGCGCAATGGGCGCATCGAGGCCGGGACCAGGCGGATGCTCAGCGATCGCTATTCGCTCTTCAGCGACAGCGAAGGCGCAGGGTTCCATCAACCCGATCTTTCGGTGGCGTTCTTCGAGCGCGCGCTCTCGCTGGCTTCCACCGGGGGTGTCGTGACGCTGCTCATGCCCGCCAAGATCGCGAATGCCGGTTACGCCTCGGCCTTGCGCCGTGCCCTCGGTCGGATGAGCATCGCCGCGATCCATGACTGGAGCTGTACGCCCAGGAAACATTTCGAGGCTGACACCTTTCCGCTCGGCCTGACCGTGGTCAACCGTCCGCCGAAGGGAGGCTCGCGAGTCACGATCGCTGCCGATGAGCGCGAGTACACCGTCGACCAGCGCGACCTCGTCGCCGGCGCGGCGGGATCGGAGTGGCTGCTCGTCCCGCCGGAAATCGCTGCGATCGTGCAGAGGCTCCGGCGCGACCACACGCCGCTGGTGGAAACGCTCGGCAGGAAGCCGCTGATGGGCGTGAAGACGGGCGGCAACCGCTCGTTTTTTCTCGACGAAATCCGGATCGGACGGCGCGCAGCGGTCGAGAATGGTGTGGCGATCCCGCTCGGCGCGATCTGCCGCTGCGTCCGCGGTCGCGATCTGAAGCGCTGGTCCGCGGAGGCGTCGGTGTGGATGCTGTGGCCGCCGCCCGACGCCTGGCGCAAGCCGCCGCGATGGATGCAGCACTTTGCCGACTCGCGTGGCGTCGAGGCCGCGTCGCTCCGCCTCTCCTTCGTCCGCCCCGAACACGTGGGGATCAAGGTGGCGTGGAAGGACGTCTCGCGCGGAATGTGCGCGGCCGTTCTGCCGGAGTCGGTCGAGCACCAGGGCCGGTCCTTTCCGCTCGTCCCGAATCAGACGCTCTATTCGATTGACGCGGTCTCGATCGACGAGGCGCATGTCATCTGTGCGCTGCTCAACTCCGCGATCGCGGACGCGCTCCTGCTCTCGACGGCGGAGCGGGCCAAGGACGCGCATTTCCGATTCTTCGGCCGGACCGTCGGCCGCATGCCGCTGCCTCACGTCGGCCCGGAGGTGGCGCAGTGGCCGGCGCTGCTGCGCGTCGCGCGGCAGGCCCGGCGTGGGGCGGCACCGGGACCCGAGCTCGATCGCCTCGCGGCATCGCTGTACGGCGTGAGCGACGCCGAGCTGGAGATCCTTCGCGGATTCGTGGCCCGGCGCCTCGGACGCGATGCTGGCTGATCATCAGCGCTCCGCGGTCAGGCGCGCGATGGCCGTGCTCGCCGCGCGCGGCGGAGTGCTGCTGGCCGATGAGCCGGGACTCGGGAAATCGTTCGTCGCAGCGGCAATCGCTGCCGAGTGGCAGCGCCGCGGCGCGGCGATCGACCTGGTCGTCCCGGCCGGTCTGGTCGCGCAGTGGTGCGAAACGCTGCGGGACTTCGGAGTCAGCGCCGCGGTGGTCACGCATGACGGCATCATCACGGCGCCGTTCGTGGCCCAACCCGCAGTGCAGCGCCTGGTGATCGTCGACGAGGCGCACGAGTTCCGGAATCCGCAGACGCAGCGCTACGCGGCCCTGGCGCGGCGCACCGTAGCGGCACGCGTCCTTCTCGTCACGGCAACGCCGGTGTGCAATTCGGCGCGTGATCTCGAGGCGCTGATCGCCTTGATGGCTGCGGACGACCTCGTCGCCGATGCCGGAGTGCCCTCGATCGACGCGGCATTCGCGCGGCACGACCTGGCTTCGATCCAGATCGTCGTCGAGAGCCTGGTGATCCGGCGCGACCGGCACGTGGTCCCGCCGGAGCTGCAGTTCGGCGAGCTCGAGCGTACGGTTCTGCGCCATCCCGTCCCGCCCGTCGGCGATCTCATCGACGCGCTGCAGTTTCCGCTCGTCGGCTCGGCGCCGCTGTTGCGCAGGTTCCTGCGGCGGCGGGTCGAGTCGAGTGCAGCGGCCCTTCTGGAGTCGATCCGCCGTCATTGCCGCTTCTACGAACGCGCGCTGGAGAGCCTGCGCGGAGGACGCGTGCTCACCAAACGCGACTACCGGCGCGCCTTTGCGCACGAGGAGGACCGCGACGCGTTCCAGCAGATATTGTTCTGGGACGTCTGGCTTCCTGAATCGAGCGAACGGGTCACGGCTGTCGATATCGAGGAGGAGGTGAGGCGGCTCGACCGTCTGCGGAGCGCCACCCAGAGTGCTCCGCCGGTGAAGCAGTCGATGCTGCGCGACCTTGTTCTCGCAGCCGCCGATCCGATGCTGATCTTCACCGGATCGGCAGCCACGGCCCACGCCCTCTTCGACTTCCTGCGCCGAGTCTGCCGCTGCGGCCTGGCGACCGCTCGCGTCGGCCGCGAGGCCATCGATGCCTTTCGTGCCGGAGCCGTCGACGCGCTCATTGCCACCGACCTCGCCAGCGAAGGGCTGAACCTTCAGCGCGCCGGGCTCGTCATCCATTACGACATCCCATGGAATCCCGTGAAGCTCGATCAGAGGAACGGCCGGGCGCACAGGATTGGACAGAAGCGGCCGTCGGTCAGGGCGGTCTATTTCCTCCCGGCGGATGACGACACGAGCGTCGTGGCCACCGTGTCGGCGAAGAATCGGATTCGGCGGCGGTTGCTGCCGAAGGAGGGTCACGAGGTCACGGGGTCACGAGGCCGGGAGGCGGGCCGACCTGGAGACATCGAAACCTCGCAACCTCGAAACCTGCCGATGAATCGGACACTGCGGCCTCGACTTGCTTCCGATGCAGCGGCCATCGGTTTCCTCGCCGCGGTCGAAAAGCTCGGGGTGGATGCGCCGGAGTGGCTGGAGCGGCGTCACAAGGCGGGCCTGGAACAGCTGCTGGCCTCGATGAGCGACGAATTTGTCGACGTCCGCCGACTGGACGATCTGTTCGCCATCATCGAGGCGGAGAGGCGATAATCGACGCCGTGGACCTGCTGGTCGTCGATGACGAGTCATCGCTGCGCGATTTCCTTTCCATCGTTTTCGAGGAGGAGGGATGGCACGTCGAGGCGGCCGCCTCCCTGGCCGACGCCCGGGCGGCGGTGCAGAAGCACGAGCCCGACATGGTGCTGTGCGATCTGATGCTGCCCGACGGATCGGGCATCGACCTGCTCAAGGAGATCAAGGCTCAGAACGCCTCCATGGCGTTCATCATGATCACGGCGCATACCTCCACCCAATCCGCGGTGGAAGCGCTGAAAGCCGGCGCGCTCGACTACATCGCCAAGCCCTTCGACATCGAAGAACTGAAGATCATCGTCCGCAAGGCCGTGGAGCGGAAGGAGCTCGAGGACGAGAACCTGCACCTCCGCACCGCTCTCGAGGAGCGCTTCACCTTCGCGAACATCCTCGGCAAGAGCGCGAAGATGCAGGAGATCTTCACGATCATCCAGCGCATTGCCAGGACCAACTCCACGGTCCTGATCTCCGGCGAATCGGGCACGGGCAAGGAGTTGATCGCCAGGGCCATTCATTACAACTCCGGGCGCCGCGGCAAGTTCGTTTCCATCAATTGCGGTGCCCTGCCGGAGACGCTGCTCGAGTCGGAGCTGTTCGGTCACGAACGCGGCGCCTTCACCGGCGCGATTCGCGAGAAGAAGGGCCTTTTCACCGAGGCCGACCGCGGCACGATCTTCCTCGACGAGATCGGCGAGACCTCCACGGCCATGCAGATCAAGCTGCTGCGCGTCCTGCAGGACCGGGTGGTGCGGCGGGTGGGCTCCAACGTGGAGACGCCGGTGGAGGTCCGGGTCATCGCCGCTACCAACCGCGACCTCGCCGACTCGATCCAGAAGGGAACGTTCCGCGAGGACCTGTTCTACCGGATCAACGTCATCCCCATCGCCCTGCCGCCCCTGCGCCAGCGCCGCGAGGACATTCCCCTGCTGGTCGACAGCTTCATCGACAAGTTCTGCACGACGCTCGGCATCGCCAGGAAGCGGATCTCGGCCGATGCCATGCGCCTGATCGAGAAGTACCACTGGCCGGGAAACGTCCGCGAGCTGGAGAACGTCATCGAGCGAATGATCGCCCTGGAGACCTCCGAGGTTCTGACCACGAAATCGCTTCCCGAGCAGATCCTCCTGGGCGGCACCATCCCCGACGCGACCTTCGACCTTCCTTCCGAGGGGATGTCTCTGGAGCAGCACCTGGAATCGATCGCCAAGATTTTCATGCTCAAGGCGCTGGAGCGGACGGGCGGTGTGCAGACGCAGGCCGCGGAGCTGCTGCAGATGTCGTTTCGCTCGTTCCGCTACTACGCGAAGAAATACGAGCTCATCCCCCGCGACAGCCGGCAGGAGGACGTCGTTGAGATCGATACGGAGAAATGATGACCGCGGCCTCAGGTGTGTGTTGATTGCCCTGATCGCGGTGGCGTTCCTCGGCGCCTGCGATCGTCCTATGGTACCGACGCCGCCCGTGTCGCCTCCATCCGCCACCGGTCCGCGCGTCGTATTTCCCGACGGCTTCGGCGTTCACGTCGAGATCGCTGCCGATGACGCGACCCGCGAGCAGGGACTGATGTACCGCGACCAGCTGCTGCCCGACAAGGGCATGATCTTCATCTTTTCGATCAGTGGCGTCTATCCGTTCTGGATGAAGAACACGCTGATCCCCCTGGACATGATCTGGATCGACGACTCCAGGCACGTTGTGCACATCGAGGCCAATGTGCAGCCCTGTAAGGCCGACCCCTGCCCGAGCTATCCGCCGGGCGCGAGCGCTCGGTACGTGCTGGAGGTCGCGGCGGGCGTCGCCGCGCAGCACCATCTCGCGACCGGCTCCCTGCTCACTTTCGTGGGCCTCGATCACGTCGTAGTCCGCTGAATTTTTTCGGAGGAGGCCGGCGTTCTCGACTGAGCGCGCCATGCTCAGAAAACGAGGGGAGAACCTCCGCAGCGTCTACGTCTTTCTTTTTCTGAACGTTGCGTTCTTTTTCCTCGAATACCAGGACGCGAAGAAATTCGCGACCCTCTTCTCGTTCGACCGCGCTTCCTTTGCGGCCGGACAGTATTGGCGCCTGCTGACCTATCAGTTCACCCAGGCCGGCCAGGGCTGGTTCTTCTTCCCCAAGCCCCTGATTCTCTTCTTCACGCTCCTGATCCTTTACCTGATGGGATCGACCGTGGAGGAGGAATGGGGGACGGTGAACTTCCTGATCTTCTTCCTGATCTCGACCGTCGTCTCCGCGGTTCTGGCCTCGTGGCTGGGCGTGCCGCTGCTCGGGTCGTATTTCGTGAATTACACGCTGCTGTTCGTGTACGCCTCGATGTTCCCGGAGCAGACCTTTTACCTTTTCGCAATCGTACCGATCCGAGTGCGATGGCTGGCCTATCTGGCCGGCGGCCTGCTGCTTTACGGCGCGGTTCTCGGCGGTCCGGCGAACATCGCCGTCCTCGGCGGTGCGCTGGCGGGATACGCGTTCTATCTTCTTCACCGGGTGCCGGTGGTACGCATCGTGCGCAGTGCAGTACCCGTCGAGGTCAGGCCGCAGACGCCCGACGTCACGGCCGTGCGCAACGGAAGCCGGTTTGCCGCGATCAAGAAGGCGCTGGCCGGCGGATCGCAGGCGGAGCTGGATCGACTCCTCGCGCTCTGCGAGAGCGAGATCGTGCGGCCGGTGAACATTTGTCCTCCGGTCGATTACAAGCCGGAGAACAACGACGGCTACTGCATTCGCTGCGAGGGTTTCGCGGAGTGCTCGGCGCGCTATCTGCGGGCACAGCAACGACCGCTTCCGCCGACCGAATCGAAAGTATCCGAAGCGAGCGTCTGATTACTGGCCTCGAGGCGGAGCAGGCGGTCCGCCTTCGCGTCCGCCGCCGCCACGCCGCCGTCTCCGGAACCGCCGCCGTCGCTTCGACTGCTCGCCTTCGCCGCCGGGCCCGTTCTGCTGGCGCATTTCGCCGCCGCCACTGTTCTGCGGCTTCGGCTGGCGCGGCGGGCCGCCACCCTGGCGCTCGGGTCCGGGTGGACGCCGCTGCGGCTGCTGTTGCTGGGGCTGGGTCGAGGCCTGGGCTCCTGCCGCCGCGCCCGATCGGTCGCCGCCACGGCGCCGCCGTCTGCGACGTCCGCTGCGCCGACCTTCGACAGCCTTCGCCTGTTGCTGTTCCTGGGGGAGCGGCTGCTGCCGGCGCTGAGGATTGGGCGGCGCAGGACGAGGCGATTGCTGCTGCTGATCGCGGCCGCGGTCACGCCCGCGCTGCCGCTGCGGACGTCGTTCGCCGCGCTCATGGGGACGGGAACGCTCGCCGGAGCGCTGCTCACTCGGCCGGCCCGTGCGCTGCTCCCATTCGCGCACCTTCTGCTGCATGAAACGGCGGCTCTGGGCTTCGAGCTTCTGCGCGCCTTCGCTGACCCCGCAATAAGGGCAGCGCCTCCACCCCTCGGGGTAGCTCTTGTGGCAGTTCGAGCAGAGAACGCTCTTCGGCAGCGGCATAGTGAGAGTGCTGCGGTTCGGATACAGGCAGTCCGTTCCGCGGGCGCGCGCATTGTACACTTCCGGTCGTGGGGGATGAGGGCCGCCGCCGCACGCTGCTCTCGCTGATCGAGCTCGCAGAAGGCCACAATCCGGCCGACTGCTGGGACGACCGCCGGGCGGTGGAGTTGCTGCGATCGCAATCGTCCGCGGAAGAGCTGCGGGAGCTTGGAATGAGAGAGGAGATGATTGCGCACGTCTTTCCGGGGGAGCATGAACGCTAGGTTCAGCGTGCGGGTCGAAGCGCGCTTCGAGGCCGCGCATTTTCTGCGCGAGTACCGCGGCATTTCCGAGCCGCTGCACGGCCATTCGTACAAGGTCGAGGCGGAGCTGCAGGCTCGCGGAGGTGGCGTCGACCACGATGACATCGCCGTCGATTTCGTCAGCGCCAGGCGGAAGCTGGAGGCCCTGGCACGGAAGCTCGATTACGGATGCATCAACGACGTGGCGCCCTTCGATACCATCAACCCCTCCGCCGAGAACATCGCCGAATGGTTCCAGCGGGAGCTCTCGGCGGCCGTTGCCGACGAGGCCGCCATCGTCACGGCCGTGACGGTCTGGGAAGGGCCGGTGAACTCCGTGACGTTTCGAGCACTGTCGTCATGAACAAGCTGCCCAACCACACGGCGCTGAAGGAATGGTCGAACGTGATCGAGGCCCTCGGTCGCGGCGAGCAGGTCATCCTCATTCGCAAGGGCGGCCTCGCCGACCCGAAGTTCGGCCTGGAGGCCGACCGCTTCTACCTCTATCCCACGTTCTACCATCAGCCCGCGGCGGGTACCGAGCCACAGCAAGTCACGGTCAGCCACTGGTGCGAGGTCGTGCGCACGTGGCGCATCAGTGACGAGAGTGCCCCGGCGCGCCTAACACCGTTTGTCGTTCTTCCGAAGGATGCCGTGGAGACGCGCTATCGCTTTCGACCCGACCAGGCGCTGCAGGTCGTGGCGGTGCGCGTATTCGCGTTGCCGCGGCCCGTTCGCATCGAGGCCAAACCCGATTACCTCGGCTGCCGCAGCTGGATCAGCCTCGACGACGAGATCGACGTCGACGGCTCGGCGGCGGTCCTGAGCGAGCGCGAGCTGAAGGCCAGAATCGTCTTGATCGACGCGGCGATCAGTCAGGCCACCGCTGGCGTCTGAGGCGCTGTCGACCATTCCCGTCGTGCCGGCGGTACTGGCCGCTAACATGGTGCCGTGGAGTTCCTGGCGGTCCTGATCATGATTGCCGCCGGCGTGGCGATCGCCTCGTTCGTTGCCGGCGCAGTGGCGATCTCCCGAGGTGAGAAGAGCCGCGCCGAAGGGCGGCGCGGCTCCGCGCCTAACAGGGACGAGATCGCCGCGTCACTGCTGTTCCATGTCCTTGCAGCCGGTGGTGTCCCAGCCGAAGAAGCCTTGCGCGAGATCCGTCGCTCGGCCGGGCTTGCTGCCCGGGTGACACGGTCCGTCGACGTGGCGAACTGGGGCGACGCCTACGCCCAGGGCTCGTCCGCCGCGCAACGGGAGTCGCTGCTGGACACGGCCGTGCGCCTCGCCGCTGAGCGGCGTCGGCTCGTTCCGCTGCTGCAGTACGTGGCGCTGCTGGACCTCGCCTTTGCGCTGGGATTCCGCATCGACGCGCTGGCGCGGCTCCGTGAGAAATACGGATTCGACTACGTCGATCACGCCAAGGAGGGGCGGCCGCGCGACGCCGACCGCTCCAGCCGCACGACCTTGTTCGCCCGTGCCGAGGGAGATCGCGAACAATGGCTGGCCCTGCTGCAGATCGAGGGTCCACCGTCCCGGCAGGTGATCATCTCGGCTTACCGGAGGCTCGCGGCGCAGCAGCACCCGGACCGGTTTCACGGGCAGTCGCCCGATGAGCAGTCGGCGGCGGCAGCGCGCTTCATCGAGTTGACGCGCGCCTACGAGGCGTTGCTGTCGCTGTATCGGGATTGAAATCCGGACTGCAATGGTGCTAGTATTCGCTGGAATAGTTGCTGTTTACTGTTTGTTTACCATCGCTTACTCAGCAAACCCCACCGTTTACCGTAGACTTCCGTAGACAATAACCAGCCATTTTCGAGGACGAACGTGTCCAGTCTCGATGACGGACACACGGGGCGCTTCGCCCGCGTTCGCCGGAAGGCGGGAAAACGGGTCAGGCCGCTAAAGTACATTGGCTAAACAGCTTACACGAAGGTCACGAGTTGCGCGTGTCGCACCCGTAACCTCTCCGAACGCCGCCGCATCTAACAAAGCAAGCGGCACGGAGGTTGAAGTTTTTCGGCAGTGGACCACGGGAGAAACCATGAAGAGCGCGGTAGCCAACGATCACGAGCAGGGATGGGACTTCGAAAAGGCGGCCATGCCGTATGTCGATTCCCTCTACAACACCGCTTATCGAATGACGCGGAACTCCGAAGACGCGGAGGACCTCGTGCAGGAGACGTACCTCAAGGCCTACAAGTACTACGACAAGTTCGAAGAAGGTACGAACTTCAAGGCGTGGCTCTTCAAGATCATGAAGAACACGTTCATCAACAACTACCGCAAGAAGAAGCTCACGCCGCACAAGATCGACTTCTCGGAAATTGAAGAATCTTACGAGCGTGTGATCCAGAAGAACGCTCCCGATCTGATCAAGGATCCGGAGAGCGAGATCTTCCAGGACATGATGGACGCCGACGTCAAGCGTGCCCTCGACTCGCTTCCGCACGATTACAAGATGGTGGTCCTGCTCGCCGACATCGAAGGCTTTTCGTACAAGGAGATCGCCGAGATCCTGGACTGCCCGGTCGGTACGGTGATGTCGCGGCTCTACCGCGGGCGCAAGATGCTCGAGCGCACGCTGCTCGATTACGCGCGCAAGTACGGGTACATCCGCGGGGGCGCGGAGCCCGCCAAGATGCGATCGCGCAAGGACGACCTGAAGGGGCGCAAGAAGAAAGACGAAGGCGCTGAAGAGGTCGAGGTGCGCGAGCCGGACGAGAACGAAGAAGAGATTCTTTTCAAGGAAGAAGAGGATTTCGAGTTCGAAGTGGCGGACGAAGAGGACGAGGAATTCGCCATCGAGTGACCCAGTTTCAGCCCATTGAGAGTCGTCATTTCCGGAAGCAGGAAGGACTCGCAAATGGGCTGTGAAGACGTCAGACGCGTCATTTACTTTTTCCTCGACGGTTCCCTCAATGACGCCAAGCTCCGCGAGATTTCCCGGCACCTCGACGACTGCCCGGACTGCGGCATGCGGGCCCGGATTCAGAAACGCCTGCGCCAGTTCATCCGTCGCCGCCTGACGCCAGTGGCCGCGCCGGAGCGGTTCAAGGTGCGGTTGTCGCGCTCGCTGCGTGCCCTCAGTTACGAGCTCTAGCGCTCCGCGCGCACGCGGCGATTCGTCCACGAACGGCGTATAGAATTCGCCGCGTGACCAGCGACGCCGACAAGCTCATCCTCGTCTCCGGCAATCCAAACAAAGGCATTGAGGCGGAGCGCATTCTGGGTGTTTCTCTTCTCCGCGTGTCGATAAGCCTGCCGGAGATCCAGGCCGCAACCGTCGAGGAGATCTCCCGCTACAAGCTGGAGGTGGCTCGCACCAAGGGCTACGGCCGGCTCATCGTCGAGGACGTTTCGCTCGGCTTCGACGAACTGGGCAACTTTCCCGGCCCGTACGTTCGCTGGCTTCTCGAAGCGGCGGGTGGAAAAGGGCTCGGCGCAATCGCCTATGCACTTCTCAACCGCGCAGCGAAGGCGCAGTGCTGCGTTGCGTACTGGGATGGCGTCGAAGCAAGAATCTTCGTCGGCGAGTGCGCCGGCGAGATCCTCGTCGAACCGCGCGGCGCTCAGAACTTCGGCTGGGACCCGTGGTTCAAACCGCACGGCTCGACTCGAACCTTCGCGGAGATGGACGCCGAAGAGAAGGACGAGATCTCCCACCGCGGGAAGGCCTATCGGATGCTCCGCGACCACTTGCGACGCGAGCCGCACGTGGGTGCGGCGGGTCGTCGCTGAGGCGACGCAGGCTCCGACTCTGGACGGCTTGATCTGAAATTGAGACATCCGGGGCGCGTGCGACGAGGCGTCTCCAGGGGATTCACATCTATAACTGTAATGAATGCAGCAATTAGGAGATTCTGCGCTCAGCCATGAGAGCTGGCAGGCCCCTTGAAAAATCAGTGGTACGCCGAAGAGTTCCGGCGGGCTGTGGAAAGGACCTCACCATGTGGGTTTTCGACGGAGAAGATTGGACCGAAGAAGGGGGAGCGTCGCCCGAGCGCAAGCCGGCAAACTCTCTCCCGATCTGGAACGAGACCATGCCCGAGCTGCAGGTGATCGAATACCTTCCACCGACACGGCCGACCGACATGCCCCCGCTGCCTCTTCCGTGAAGCAGCGACGATTCGACGACCAGCGGGCCGCGCGCGAGCGCGGCCCTTTCATTTGCGCCCGTAGCGCGACAGGAACGCGGAGATGATCGGATCGACCTGCGCGGCGGCGACGTTGAACATGCGATCGGCGTGGTAGTTGCCGGGGATGTCGATGATGTGAAGTTCCTTCGGCTCGTTCGCCAGCGCATAGAGCGCGGTGGAGTGGCTGTGATCGATGAGCCAGTCGTGCTTCACGTGGATGAAGCAGACCGGGACGTGCACGGCCGCCATGTCGTCGAGCGCGCGCAGTTTCGGACGGCCAATGCGCCACTCGAAGCGCGGCCGCCGCAGCGCCTGGCCGAGCTCGATGTGACGGTGCAGCGTGAAGGGATTGATTCGCGGGGACACCATTCCGAAGTCGGCGACCGGTGAGATGAGAAGCAGTGAGGCGATGGGAAGAGAGTGTCGTGCCGCCGTGGAGATCGCGATCGCGCCGCCGTACGAGAAGCCAAGCAGCGTGACGGACTCGAACGATCGCCCGCGGATGAGCTCCTCGCACACGGCCGCCACGTCGTAGTGCTCCGACAGGTTGAAGCCGAATACGCCTTCACTTTCACCGTGGCCGCGGAGATCGCAGACGGCCGCAGCGAGGCCGTTCACGTTGATCAAACCTGCCAGGCGCTGCATTGCGGCGTGGCGGCGATCGCGCCAGAAACCAGGCACAACCAGCACAACCGAGCGCGACGGCTGGCCATAGATGTCAAACGCGATTCTCGTCCCGTCGAAAGAGACTGTGGCGCAGCTCACCGGCTGCGGTACCGCGAAAACCTCGGCGCTGCTTGACATCGGCTCAGTCGTCCCTAATATATGTGCCCCGCGAGCGGGTACGAAGCTCGCACCCCTGCGGATACCGCGTAGTTCTTCAAAAGAGCCGTGACGCTCAGAGCAGTTTCTCAGATCCCAGCGCATAAGGAAGAAGGTGATTCCGGCACCCGAAGAGCGAATTCCGATTTCGATACGGATGAGAGACACAGGTCCGAGCGACCTGAATAATTTGAAGGAGAATCACTCAATGAAGAAGTCCTTAGTCATCACCCTTATCGCGCTCTTCGCAGTGGCGATGTTCGCGGTCAGCTGCAAGAAGGAAGAGAACGTCAACACGGATACGGCCACCACAGATACGTCCATGACGACCGCTCCGGCCAGCGACACCGCCGCGACTGGCACCACCGGCACGATGTCGACCACCGACACCGCCGCCACCTCGACCACCGGCACCACCATGACGGACACCGCCGGCGAAACGACTGGTACGACCACCACCAGCATGACCTCGCCCGAAACCGGCACCGCCACCACTGGCACGGCGAAGACCGAAACCAAGAAAGAAGTCAAGAAGACCAAGAAGTAGCGTCTTCCAGGTTTTTCGAACGCCCCGCTTCGGCGGGGCGTTCGCTTTATGCGGTACTCTCTTTGCTCACCAGTCCGGCGCAGCTCTTCGGCCTGGTGAGTCTGCTGATCCCGAGTAAGGCCCGAAGAGGGCTCGCCTGCGGTGGCCCGCCACAGTGCTCGGGAAATTCGAAAACCAACGATGAAAGAGGAAACGATGAAGAAAGCTCTGACTATGCTGTCCCTGTTGGCCATCCTGCTGTTCGCCTTCGCTTGCAAGAAGGAAGACACGACCACGACGGATACCAGCACCACGACCGAAACCACGTCCACGACGACCCCTGCTGAGCCGACGGCCACCGACACGACGGCCACCACGATGACCACGACCGCTCCGACGACCGACACCACCGGTACGGCAGCTACGACGGACACCAGCGCGACGTCGACGACGACCACCGCGACGACGACCCACACCTAGTCGGATCGCGCCTCGCGCGCACCGATGACGCCCCGCTCCGGCGGGGCGTTTTTTTTATCCATGGATCTTCGCGGCTAGATCGGCATGAAGGCGCTCAGAGACCCCGCGCGCGCTGGCGGCCGCGCTTTCGAGATCGCCGCTGTTGTCGATCACGTAGTCAGCGAGGCGAAGCCGCTCGGCGCGGCTCATCTGCTGCGCGATCCGCCGTTCGGCGTCGACGCGCGACATGCCGCGGGCCACGGCCCGCTCGATCTGTACCTCCGGCTGGACGTCGACGACCACGATCTTGTCGTAGCGCTCCCGGCCGCCGGCTTCGAGCAGAAGCGTCGCCTCGACGACGACCACCCGCCCCTCGGGAGGTGCACTCGACTCGAGACTGCGCGTCCGGGCCGCTTCTTCGGCGATGACCAGCGGATGGATCAGCGCATTGAGCCGGCGCCCTTCCTCTGCACTCGAGAAGGCGCGGCGAGCGAGCTTCGCGCGGTCGATGTCGCCGCCCGGCAGCAGGATCTCGCTGCCGTACGCCTCGACGAGCGCCTGGTGGCCCGGCGCGCCCGGCCGGTACAGCTGCGTCACGATCGCGTCGGCGTCGAAGACGGTGCAGCCCAGTTCGCCCAGCATCCGTGCGATCGTCGACTTCCCACTGGCGAGGCCGCCGGTGAGTCCGACTCGCAGGATCACCTGCGTCTCCGCTCAGCGGCGGTGACCGTGTTCTGCATCAGCATGGCGATGGTCATCGGGCCGACACCGCCCGGAACGGGTGTGATCCAGCCCGCCACCTCGCGCGCTCGGACGAAGTCGACATCGCCCACGAGCACCGATCCATTCTTTGCGAGCGTGCGCAATTTGTCGGGATCGTGAGCAAGACGGTCTGCGAAATCGACTTCGACGCGATTCATGCCGACGTCGATGACGACGGCTCCGGGCCTGATCATCGGGCCTGTGACCAGCAGCGGCCTGCCCACCGCAGCCACGACGATGTCTCCCTGGTGAATGACACTGCCGAGGTCCCTCGTCCGCGAGTGACAGATCGTGACGGTGGCGCTGCGCTGCAGCAGCAGAGCAGCCATCGGTTTGCCGACGATGTCGCTTCGACCGATCACGACTGCATGCGCGCCCTCGATCTTCACGCCGGTGGAGTCGATCAGCCGCATCACGCCGGCGGGCGTGCAGGGCACGAGGGAAGGGCGCCCCAGGTGTAGCAAGCCGACGTTGAATGGATGGAAGCCGTCGACGTCCTTGGTGGGATCGATGGCATCGATGACTTTCCGCGCGTCGATGTGCTTCGGCAGCGGGAGTTGCACGAGGATTCCGTCGACCTCGTCGTCGGCATTGAGCGCCGCCACTTCCGCCAGCAGGCCGGCTTCGCTGAGCTCCGCCGGGAAAATCCGCTGTGTACCGCGCAGGCCGAGCTCGTCAGCCTTCTTCGCTTTGTTGCGGACGTAGACCTCGGAGGCGGGGTCGTTGCCGACCCGCACTGCGGTCAGTCCAGGCGCATAGCCGAGCCTCTGGATCTCCGCGACGACGGCCGCTTCGATCTGCCGGGCCACGGCTTTTCCATCGATGAGGTTCGCGGTCACGAGTGAGTGGGCTTCTACCACGCGTGGCGAGGAGCAGACAAGACACGGAATTCAGTCCGGCGGAGCCGCGTTCTGTCGCGGCCGGTACCTGCTCGGCTTCGAAGGCCAGGGGGAATGCTTTCCTTGACACCTTTTGTTGGGCAATGTTACCGTTTCACCCCTTTCCGCGGGGAAGGGTGTGTCGTCTTTGATTTAAATGACTTGCGGTGCTGCGGCAGTTCACACCTGGCGCCGCGGGTAGCCAACGAAGTTGTCAGTTGTCAGCTGTCGATTCTCAGCGAGCCGTTTGAGAGTCGACGGCCGACAGTCGACAACGGACAACTGAGTATTCGTTTCTGGTCAGGAGAGTCATGCGCACGTATTTTCCGAAGCAGGGCGACATCGAGCCGCGCTGGTTCATCATCGATGCCGAGAACAAAATCCTCGGCCGGCTGTCGACCGAGATTGCCCGCATCATCACGGGCAAGAACAAGCCGACCTACACGCCGTTCCTCGATACCGGTGACCACGTCATCATCATCAACGCCGAGAAGGTGTTGCTGACCGGCCGGAAGGAAACGGACAAGATCTATCGCTCCCATTCGCTCTATCCGGGTGGTCTGAAGTCGCGCCAGGCGCGCTTCGTTCGCGCGGAGAAGCCGGAAACGATGATCGAAGAGGCGGTCTGGGGCATGCTGCCGAAGAACAAGCTCGGCCGGAAGATGCTCAAGAAGCTGAAGGTCTATCGCGGCACCGATCACCCCCACCAGGCTCAGAAGCCCGAGAAGCTCGAGCTGGCGAAGTAACGACAGGAGGATCCCCTTGGCTTTGGTTGAATACTACGGTACCGGACGGCGCAAGACTTCCACGGCGCGCGTTCACCTGCGTCCCGGCAGCGGTCAGATCACGATCAACCGCCGCGGCCTCGACGAGTACTTCGGCAATGACGTGCTGAAGATGATCATCAAACAACCCCTGTCGCTGACCGAGACGGTCGACAAGTTCGACATCGTGGTGACGGTGGACGGCGGCGGACCGAGCGGTCAGGCCGGCGCCATCCGGCATGGAATCTCCCGGGCCCTGCAGATCTACAACATGGAGCTTCGCAAGCGCCTGAAAAAGGCCGGCCTCCTGACGCGCGATCCACGCATGAAGGAACGCAAGAAGTACGGTCAGAAGGGTGCTCGCGCACGCTTCCAGTTCTCGAAACGATAGTCCGATGTTCCGGTTCATCTAGTGCATGTTGTGAAGACAGGGGCGCGAACCGCTCCTGTCTTTTTTGTTTGAACGACGTTTTCAAAGACCAAATCCATACCCGAAAAGGAGGGTTCACTTGGCGGTCTCTATTACGATGAAAGAGCTACTGGAAGCTGGCGTGCACTTCGGTCATCAGACCAAGCGCTGGAATCCCAAGATGAAGAAGTACATCTTCGGGAAGCGCAACGGGATCTACATCATTGACCTGCAGAAGACGCTCAAGCTCTTCAAAGAAGCTTCCGCATTTATTTCCAACCTCGCATCGGGAGGGAAACGCATCCTGTTCGTCGGCACCAAGCGCCAGGCCCAGGACGCGATTCTCGAAGAAGCGAACCGCTGCGGGATGTTCTACGTGAACAACCGCTGGCTGGGCGGCACGCTCACCAACTTCACCACTGTGCGCAAGTCCATCGAGCGCCTCAAGGAAATCGAGGCCATCCTCGGCGACTCCGAAAAGGAGATGTCGAAGAAGGAACGCGCCCAGCTCGACCACGAGCGTGAAAAGCTTCAGAAGAACCTGATCGGAATCCGCGAGATGGACGGCCTTCCCGACGCCCTCTTCGTCATCGACCCGAAGAAGGAATACATCGCCGTGAAGGAAGCCAAGAAGCTCGGGATTCCTGTGGTGGCCATCGTCGACACCAATTGCGATCCGGAGGACATCAACTACGTCATTCCGGGCAACGACGACGCCATCCGGGCCATCCGTCTGTTCACGCAGAAGATCGCGGATGCGGTGCTCGAGGGCTACAACCTCGCCGAGGAGCGGTACATCGGAACCGAAGACAAGGCTGCGGCGCCTGAAGAGGCTGCCATCCCGCCCGAAGCTCCGGCTGCCGAGGTCACGGCCGCTCCTGCGGCGCAGTAACCTCCCTTTCATTTCACTGGAGGGCGGGCTCCCGTCCGCCCTCCTGTTTTTTCCTCTGACGTGATGGACAGGCGCGCCGCGCGTCCGTCCTCACTCGAGATTTGGAGAAGCAAACCATGCAGATAACCCCAGCAATGGTCAAGGAACTGCGCGAGCAGACCGGTGCCGGCATGATGGACGTCAAGACGGCGCTGACCGAGGCCAACGGAAACATGGAAGAGGCCACCAAGATCCTGCGCAAGAAGGGTCTGGCCGCAGCGAGCAAGAAGGCCGGGCGCGTGACCGCCGAAGGCGCCGTCCAGGCGTATATCGAGGGCCGCATCGGCGTCCTCGTGGAAGTGAACTGCGAGACCGACTTCGTCGGCCGCACCGACAACTTCCGCAATTTCGCGTCCGATGTCGCCAAGGTCATCGCTCACAGCAAGGCCAGCACCGTCGAAGAGCTGCTCAACGACAAGTGGCCGGGTGCAGAAGGCGTCACCGTCGGTCAGAAGGTGACGGAGATGATCGCCTCGATCAAGGAGAACATCTCCGTCCGTCGCTTCGTCCGCTACGAGTCGCCGGCCAATGCCGTGATCGGCTCGTACATCCACGCCGGCGGCAAGATCGGCGTGATCGACGAGGTCGTGGCCGAGAAGGGAAACAACGACAGGGCCCACGAAGTGGCCAAGGACGTGGCCATGCACGTGGCCGCGGCCGAGCCGCGTTTCCTCAGCCGCAACGACGTCACGCAGAAGGACCTCGACACCGAGCGCGAGATCGCGCGCGAGCAGGCCCTCAAGTCCGGCAAACCCGAGAACATCGTCGAGAAGATGGTCACCGGGAAGATGGAGAAGTTCTACGGCGAGGCCTGCCTGCTCGAGCAGCCGTACATCCGCGACGACAAGTCGACGGTCGCTCAGCACATCGCCGCGCAGGGCAAAGAGCACGGTTGCGCCTACGTGGTGACGCGCTTCACGCGCTTCAAGCTCGGCGAAGGCATCGAGAAGCGCGGTGACGACTTTGCCGCCGAAGTCGCCGCGTACATGAAGTGAGGCGGAGCGATACCAGGGAAATGACAAACGCAGAAGGCGGCGCGCTCCGGCGCGCCGCCTTTCTTGTTTCCCGTCATCCTGGAAACCGCAGCCCCGTCACTCTGAGAGTGACGGAAACGTCTGTCCTTCTGCCTGCCCCCCTCCTCTGATATAACGCGCTCGAGATGGCGGGAACTGGTGAGCCGAAGTACAAGCGCGTTCTCCTGAAGCTTTCCGGCGAGGCGTTGATGGGCGATCGGAAGTACGGGATCGACCCGGAGACGCTGGCGCGCATCGCCGACGAGATCGCCGAAGTGATCAGTGCCGGAGTGGAGCTGGCCATGGTCATCGGCGGCGGCAACATTTTTCGCGGCGTCAGCGGAGCGACCGAAGGGATCGACCGCGTGGCCGGCGATCACATGGGCATGCTGGCCACGGTGATCAACTCCCTGGCCCTGCAGGATGCCCTGGAGCGGCGCGGCGTGACCACCCGTGTGACCACGGCCATCCCCATGACCGCGGTGGCGGAGCCGTTCATCCGGCGCCGGGCCATGCGCCATCTCGAGAAGAAGCGGGTGGTGATCTGCGCGGCCGGAACGGGGAATCCGTTCTTCACCACCGACTCGGCGGCGGCGCTGCGGGCCAACGAGCTGAAGTGCGAGATCATCTTCAAGGCCACGAAGGTGGACGGCATCTATACCGCCGATCCGCAGAAGGACCCGTCGGCCAAGCGCATCGCCCGCACCTCCTATCAGCGCGTCCTCTCGGACCGCCTGCAGGTCATGGATGCGGCAGCCATCGACCTGGCGCGGGGCAGCTCCATACCGATTTACATTTTTTCGCTCAAGGAGAAGGGCAACATTCGCAGGGCGCTTCTCGGCGACGACATCGGTTCGATGGTCTCGGACGATGCCGCTTGAGCCGGAGTGCACGCTTCGAGGAGTGATGGAATGATTACCGACACGATCAAGGACGTGCAGCATCGGATGGACAGCGCCCTCCAGGCTCTCCATCGCGAGTTCAAGACCCTGCGCACCGGCCGCGCCAACGCCGCCATGCTCGACGGCATCAGCGTCGACTACTACGGCACGCCCACGCCCATCGCGCAGGTGGCCAGCATCAAAGTCCCGGAATCATCGCTGCTCGTCGCTGAGCCGTGGGACAAGTCGATGCTGGGCGCAGTGGAAAAGGCCATCCGCAACTCGGACCTCGGGCTCAACCCATCCAATGACGGGAAGATCATCCGCATCCCCATTCCGCAGCTGACCGAGGAGCGGCGCAAGGAACTGGTCAAGCGCGCTCACCACATCGCGGAAGAGGCCCGCACGGCCATCCGCCAGGTCCGGCGGGACGGCAACGACCACTTGAAGAAGATGATGAAGAACCACGAGATCTCCGAGGACGACGAGAAGCGCGGCATCGACGAGATCCAGAAGATCACCGACAAGCACATCGACGAAGTGGGCAACGTTCTCAAACACAAGGAACAGGACATCATGGCGGTTTGATGGCTCAGAATCCGATCGACGAGGCACTGCGGAAGTGGACTGAAGCGCTTCGGCGGAGCGACAGCGAGGGCCTCGCTGCGCTGATGACCGAGGATTGCGAGTTCTGGTCGCCGGGACAGCCGCCGCTCATCGGACGCAAAGCGGTGGCAGAGTCGTTCCGGGGAGTGCTCAAGGATTATCGAATCGAACAGATTTTCGAGGAACAGGAGCGCATCGAGTTCGGCGACTATGCGCTCCTCCGCGGACTCGAAAGGAACATCGTCACTCCGCGCAAGGGCATCGGTGAAACGACGATCCAGCAGCGCGTCTTCACGCTGGCACGGCGCGATCCCGACGGCGTCTGGCGCTTTGCCCGCGGAATCTCGCAGTTCGTCGCGCCATGAGCGGCGCGGCCGTGATCATCCCAGCGGCCGGGAGCGGAACGCGGTTCGGCGGCGATCTGCCCAAGCAGTTCCGCGAGCTCGCTGGAAAGCCGATCGTCCAGCACGTGATCGAGCGCTTCCTCCTCGACGAGCGCGTCGCGCAGGTGATCGTCGCCGTGGCCGAGCCACTCCTGGCCGTCGTCCGACAGGAGTCTTCTGACCGCGTTCACTTCGTGGCCGGTGGCGCATCGCGACTGCAATCCGTATCCCGCGGTCTCGAGGCCGTGCGGGATGAATGCGACATCGTGGCCGTCCACGACGCCGTGCGGCCGTTCTTCGCAACGTCCACATTCCACGCCCTCCTCGACGCGGCGGTGGCAGCGGGCGCATCATTTCCAGGTCTGCCGGTGACCGACACGATCCACATCGTCGACGGCAGCCGCATCCTTTCGACGCCGGAACGCCGCATGCTCTACGCCGCCCAGACTCCGCAATGCTTCCGCACCGCGATCCTCCGCGACGTGCTCGCGCGAGCGGCGCAAAATGACGACGACGCCACCGACGAGGCGGGCCTGGCCGCGAGGTACGGCTATCCGGTTGCGCTCGTTGCCGGAGACCCGATGAACTTCAAGATCACCAGACCCGAGGACCTCATCGTCGCCGAGCGCGTCTTCGAGCGATGGAGCACCGAATGATCCGCGTCGGCCAGGGCCTCGACGTCCACGCCTTCGACGACACCCGCCCGCTCGTCCTCGGCGGCATCCGCATCTCCGATCGCGGCGGGCTGGCTGGGCATTCCGATGCCGACGCCGTGCTGCACGCCCTCACTGACGCGCTGCTCGGCGCTGCCGGCGCAGGCGACATCGGACAGCATTTCCCTTCCGAGGATCCGCAGTGGAAGGATGCCGACTCGACTCGGTTTGTTCGCGAAGCCAGGCGCATCATCGACGAGATGGACGCGGAGATCTCGAACGTCGACATCACCATCATCGCCCAGAAGCCGAAGCTCGCTCCGTTCCGGGAGGCGATGCGCGCGAAGATCGCCGACATTCTCGGTCTCCCTGTCGGACGCGTGAGCGTCAAGGCCACCACCACCGATCACCTCGGCTTCATCGGCCGCGGCGATGGGATCTGTGCGATGGCCATCGTGTCGTTGACGACCGAGATCGATCACACGCCACTGGAAGGGGCGTTGTAACCACCACCCAGCATCCTGAGCCGGCCAAACCGCGGCCCCGTCACTCTGAGCCGGCGTAACCGCGGGGCGCGGCGGGTGGGCGGGAGCGGTGGAGCGCGGCGAAGAGTCTCTTACCGGGACGATCAATAGGCTTGAGACTCTTCGCCGCGCTGCGCCGCTCCACCGAACCGCCCAACCCCGCGGCTCCGCCGGCTCTGAGTGACGGAGTCCGATAAACTCCACATCAATGACCGTTCGCGTTCGATTCGCTCCCTCGCCCACCGGCCACCTCCACGTCGGAGGGGCGCGGACGGCGATCTTCAACTGGCTGTTCGCGCACCGGAACCGCGGCGAATTCATCATCCGCGTGGAAGACACCGACCAGGCGCGCTCCACGCTCGAATCCGAGTCCATGGTCCTCGGCGACCTGAAATGGCTCGGCCTGGAATGGCAGGAAGGACCCGACGTCGGCGGCCCGCATGCGCCGTATCGCCAGTCCGAGCGGCTCGCGGTTTACGGCGCCGCCGCGCAGCAGTTGCTCGCCACGGGTGCGGCCTACCGCTGCTTCTGCAGCGAGGAAGCGCTCGAGGCGAAGCGGAAGAAGGCGGAGGAGGAGGCGCGGCCGCCGCACTACGACCTGACCTGCTTCCGCCTCTCGGCTCAGGAGGTTTCGGCCAAGCTGGCAGCGTGGGCGCCCTTCGCCCTGCGCTTCCATGTTCCCGAAGACGGCGACGTGACGATCGACGATCTCATCCGCGGCGCAGTGACGTGGAGGAAGGAGTCGCTGGGCGACTTCATCCTGGTGCGCTCGGACGGCCTGCCGACCTACAACTTCTCGGTCGTCGTCGACGATCACGACATGGAGATCACGCACGTGATCCGGGCCGAGGAGCATCTGACGAACACGCACCGGCAGGTGTTGATCTACCGTGCTCTCGGATGGGGTGTGCCGCAGTTCGCGCACGTTTCGCTGATCCTCGGCCCGGATCGCAGCAAGCTGTCCAAGCGCCATGGCGCGACCTCGGTCACGGCCTACGCCGACGAGGGATTCCTTCCGGAGGCGATGGTCAACTACTTGACGTTATTGGGATGGTCGACGCCGGACGGCCGGGAGATCTTCGGAGACGACTACGCCTTCGAGAACTTCTCGCTCGACCGCGTCAATTCGGCGCCGGCCGTCTTCGACAGACAGAAGCTGGAGTGGCTCAACGGGCAATACATTCATGACCGTTCGTCCGCGGAGTTGAGGCCGCTGGTGCGCCGGTTCCTGGAGACGGTGGCGCCGGACGCCTGGCTCGACGAAGCCATCGATGTGGTGAAGAAGAGCGTGGACCGGCTGACGCTGTTCACCGAGGCGCTGCGGTTCGTCTGGCACTACGACGCCAGGGCGGTCTCGCACTCGATGGATGCCAATTTCGTCACCGCTCTGCTTGTGGAGTTCGACACTCACGGGGCGCCGAAGAGCGCGGATGAGTTCCAGCTCATGATCGAACGACTCAAGAAGGCTACCGGCTTGAAGGGGAAGAGCCTGTTCATGCCGCTGCGACTGGCCGTGACGGGCGTCGAACACGGACCTGAGCTGGTGCGAGCCGTCCCGCTGCTCGAAAGCGGCAGCAAGGTCGATCCGTCGATCGTCTCTCCCCGCGATCGCGTTGCTGCTCTGGCCCGGCTGCTCAACGGATGACCTACGACGCTCTGCGACGGCTGCTGTTCCGGCTCGATGCCGAGTCGGCTCACGAGCTGGCCGTGGAGAGCATCGAGCGCCTGCAGCAGATCCCTATCGCCCTGCGCGCCATCGAGCGTTTCTGCCGCCCACCGGCCGCTGCGAGGCGCGAAGTCCTCGGTCTCCCCTTCGCCTCGCCGATCGGAATCGCGGCCGGTTTCGACAAGAACGCCTTGATGATGCCGTTTCTCACCGCGATCGGTTTCGGGTTTCTCGAAATCGGCACCGTCACGCTGCGCCCGCAGCCCGGCAATCCGCGGCCGCGCCTGTTTCGTTATCCGAAGGAGCGGGCCCTCATCAACCGCATGGGATTCAACAACGACGGCGCGCTCGTCGTCGCGGAGCGGTTGAAAGTGTGGCGCGCGACCGCTGAACGGCAGCCGCCGCTCTTCGTCAACGTCGGGAAGAATCGCGACGTGCCTCTCGACGCCGCTGCCGAGGCCTATGCCGCCTGCTGGTCGAAACTCGAGCCGTTTGCCGACGCCGGCGTGCTCAACCTGTCCTCGCCCAATACGCCGTCGCTCCGCGAGCTGCAGCGTCCGGAACACCTGTCGCACATCCTGGGCACGGTGAGCTCGGGCAAACCGCTGTTCGTGAAGATCGCGCCGGACATCGACGACGTGATGCTTGGCGAGATCTGCGACATCTGCGCAGGCGCCGCGAGCGGAATGATCTGCACGAACACGACCGTGGATCGCATGCCCGGGATGGCGGAACCGGGCGGCCTCTCGGGCCGGCCGCTGATGGCGCGGTCGACGGAAGTTCTGGCGCGCGTCCGCAAACGGGTCGGTCCGCGGTATCCGCTCATCGGAGTCGGAGGCGTCTTCACCGTCGACGACGTCCGTGCGAAATTCGACGCCGGCGCCGACCTCGTGCAGCTTTACACCGGGTTCATCTACGAAGGACCGCTTGCCGTCGCACGACTGGCCCGCGAGCTCACCACGTCTACGCGCCGCAGGTGACCGGCGACTCGCGGGATCAACTCCACCATGCCCGCCGCGACAGCCGCGAAATACATGGGCAGATAGGCCAGGGCATATCGCAATGAGGTCTCGGGAATCGACGCGGTCAGCGTGAAATAGCCGATCGTCGCCACGATCAGCAGCGCCAGCGGCCTGTCGCGGCGGCGGATGGCCCCGACACCGGCGACGGCGATGACCAGCGTCAGGAACATCAGCCAGACGAACGCGGCGTACGCCTGTCGCGGGATCCACGAGTAGTCGAGAGCCACGGTGGCCGGCTCGAAGAGCAGAAGCTCGACGACTCCGCTGAATACGATCTCCGCCAAGGCCACCGGGTGCTGTCGCAGCAGATGGATCGCCAGGCGCCTCTCGTACACCGACTTTTGCGCCGTGTTCAGCTGCCTCGGATCGAGGCCGTCGGCACGGGCGAGCGCCATGGCCTGGTAGAACAGTGGCAGTCTGGCGCGATGCAGCGGCGCCCGGTATCCGAACTGTTGCTGCGAGGCCGTGAGTCGATAGAGATCGGATGAGTTGCGCGTGACGTGAACGCCCGCGGCCCACTGGAGCAGCAGATTTTCGGCCGCGCTGGTGCTGAATGTGGCCACTCCGGCGGCTCTGAGATTCCGGTACGTCCACGCCAGCGGCAGGATCAGCGAGGCGATCAGAAGAGCGGTGAGGAGCGCGGCGCGCCTCTTCACGCAAAGGAAGACGACGACCGCGACCGGCACCGCGAAGTAGATCGCGATCGGTCGCGTCATCGTGGCCAGCCCGACCAGCAGTCCCGCCGTGGTCATCAGCGGTACCGACTCCTCGTGGATGGCGAGATCAGTAGCAATGATCGCCGCCAGCAGAAGGGCCGTGAACAGCGTCTCGGAAAGAATCTCGCCCGCCACCTGTGCGGCATGAGGAAACCAGGCGCAGAGGAGCGCCGCGACAAGTGCGATGCCGCGCGATCGGGTGGCGTGCAGCAGGAGGAGATAGAGCGCGATCGCCACGGCGAGGTTCAGCAGTTCCTGGAAGACGATGACGCCGCGCAACCCGCTCCCGGCGGCCAGAAAGAACGCAATCAAAGCCGGATAGACCGGTGGTCTGAGCGTCTCCGGGCCGGGCGTGCGCGGGTACCCGGGGATCGACTCCGTGAATGTGGCGGCTGCGCCCTTGCCGCGCAGGCCTCGGCCGGCGAGGAGATTCTCGGCTGGAACGATGTAGCTTCGGCTGTCCGGGCTGATCGCCTCAGCGTGCCCGCGGAGAAAGGGGAGTGCCGCGGCGATCGCGACGAGCGCGATCAGGACGATGTCGATGGCCGTCGTATGTCGTCGCACTCGATCCATCGCCTCTGCCGGCATTGTAGCGGGCGGCGGTGGAGAGTCTTACTTGATAGGTTGTGAGCCGCAAACGAACGCAGAATGAAGAGGTTCGAATTGACCCAATGAGACAAAAATCGAAGGGCCATCCTGTCATTCCGAGCGTTAGCGAGGAATCTGGGCGGGAGGGTGGCGCGCGATCGGTACCGCAACTGCCTGTGGCTGGATAGGCCCGGTGCGTCGAGCGATCCGGCATTGTCGCGGGCGGCGCCGGCCGATAGACTCGCCCGAAGCGTGATCATCTACGGAGCAAATCCCGTCCTGGAGGCCGTTCGCTCGCATCCGGCACGCGTCCGCTACGTCGCCGTGGTGCGGGAGCAGAGCGGCCGTCATCGGCGCATCGTCGACGAAGCGAAAGGCGCCGGCGTGGCCGTTCGCCACCTGCCGGCCGAACAGATCGAGCGGCTGGCCGGGCGTGGGGTTCACAACGGCGTCGTCGCGGAGATCTCCGAGGCCGGCTACGCCGATTTCGACGAAGTGGTCGAGCGCGAAACAACGAAGTTCGTTCTCCTCCTCGACGGCATCACCGATCCGCAGAACCTCGGCGCCATCCTGCGCGTGGCCGACGGCTTCGGAGTCGATCTCGTCGTCATTCCCGAGCACGAGAGTGCCGGCCTCACCTCGGTGGTCGTCAAGGCTTCGGCGGGCGCATCCGAGTGGGTGCCGGTCGCGCAGGTCACGAACTTGTCCCGAACGATCGAGGATCTGCAGAAGCGCGGCTACTGGATCTATGCCGCGGCCGGCGAAGGCGACGCCCCGGAGTCGATCGACTTCCGCGGCAGAGTCGCGCTCGTCCTCGGCAACGAAGGGAAGGGCATCCGCCGGAACGTGCTCGACCACTGCGATCGCGTGGTGACGATCCCGATGCTCGGCCACGTCGATTCGCTGAATGTCGCCACCGCGGCGGCTGTGTTGTGCTACGAGGTGGCCCGGCAGAATCGCGGGTGAGCGCTTGGACTCACGGCGTGCCGTGACGGCGCCGGAATCGGTCGCTCAACGCGATCACGGCGATGGCGAGGATCGAAATCGTCGACACCAGCATCGAGGTCGCAACAACGGGATTCGAATAGCGGAACGCGACATGGTGCCGGCCGCCTGGGACCACGACGCCCTGGAATGCGAGATTCGACGGCTCGATCGCGGTGGGTCGACCGTCGATGGCAGCTTGCCAATAGCGATGTCCGGTGATGGCGACGACCAGGAACGAAGGGCCGGCCGCAGTCACGTCGAGGTCGACCGCGTTGGCCGATTCTCGTGCGGCGATCACGCGCCCCGGCGCCGGGTGGAAGGGTGCGAACGGAACGAAGGCGGCGCGGGGCGACAGCACAGACGATCCCAGCAGCACATCGCGGATCGCTTCGACGCTCGGGGCGTGCACCAGCGAGTCGGCGAAGTAGTAACGCTCCGCCGGCAACGGGATGATGCGCACCGGCATGAAGGTCCGCAGGTCCGATTCCGTCCTGATCGATGCGGGATCGACGCGCCGCTCCGCCGCAACATGGGTGACCCCGGCCATGTGCAGCATGAGATCGGTCCGGTCGCTCCGGCCGAAGGATCTCAACGAAATGAACAGCCGCGTGAAGTCGGTGGTCGTCGTCAGGTACGACTCGGTGATGTCGGGCTCGATGGCGCTTTCGATCCCCCAGATCGAAGGCATTTCCGGCAGCAGACCGTTCCGCACGCTCCACTGGCTGGCGATGCCCCCGATCCGCGGCTGTTGCGAGCGGCCCAGGCTGCGGCGCCACTCGAGATCGTTGTAGAGACGCACGGGCTGCCCCGCGGCAGCAAGGGCTGTCGCGGCCGGCGGAGGAGCGTAGTAATCGGGGTCGATGCGGGGGACCAGTCCGCCGAAACGGCTGAGGACATCCACGGCCACGAACAGCGCGAGGAGGATCGCCCGAACGTCGGCCTGCAACGGAACGACGAGGATGACGGCCAGCGTGGCTGAAGTCACCGCCGCGATCGCCCAGCCGGTTCTCGAAGCGGCGACGAAAGCGGGACTGGCATTCGCAAACACGAACGCGAAGAGCCTCGGGTACGCCGTTGTGAGTGAGGTGATCAAAACGGCGGCGGCCATGAACGCGGTGCCGACGGCAAACCGCGCCGTGAGCCTGCGTAGGCCGTCGTCTTCGAAAAGCCGGTCCCATGCAAGGGCGGCGAGCAACGTCAGGAGAAAGACGGCCGTCGTGATGAACTTCTCCGGGTATCGCAGCGACCGCAGCCCGATTGCGTAAAGCAGCGGGAAGACGAATCCGTTCCGTCCGAGAGCGATCAGGAAAGAGACGGTCGCACCGACGCCGATGAAGGCCCAGCCGCGGATGCGGCGCCCGAGCCCCGCCAGGGCGAGCAGCGTCGCCGCCAAACCTGGATAGAGGCTGAACGCGAATGGCAGCGGGAAGCCCTTCACGAAGCGCGTCCCCCAGTACACGGTCCGATCGGCGGCGAAGCGGCCGAAGAAATCGGGGAACAGGGACTCCACCGGCCGCAGCGGCGAGAGGCTCCATAGCGTGACGTGCTCGTACGTCATGGATCGACCCCGCGGAGTGTCACGCATCAGGTCGAGCGCGGGGGCGATCTGCACCAGCGCGACCAGGGTGGATGCAATGACGACCAGCCCGATGAGCGCAACGGCTCGGACGGCTCCACGAGAGCGCAACTCCCGCCAGCCGCGCCAGGCCGCGTAGCCGGCTGCCATCGCGCCGGTTTGCAGGATCATGCTCTGGTCCGCAGCCAGAAGGAGAACGCCGAGAAAAATGACCGCGCCAGCGAAATCGGCGCGGCGTCGTCGGATCAGAAAGCGCCTGACGAACAGGGCGATCCACGGCAGGACCGCGGTCGATTCGAGAAACGGGACGAGGTTCGAATACGACGCCAGCAGTCCTCCGAAGGCATAGGAAACTGCGCCGAAGAGTGCGGCAGCGCTACGTGCTCCGAGACTCCGGACCAGTGCGTACATGCCCGCCGCAGCGATGGCGTACTGCGCGATGAGCTCCACCTTGAAGGCCATGCCGTACGAAAGGAAGAGCAGCAGCAGGCGGCCGGGATAGAAGGCGCCGTATCCGGGATTTGCCGCGAGCGGCTGGCCGGCACCCCAGAATGCGTTCCAGAGCGGCAGGTGGCCGGTCGAGATCACGGACTGGATGATCCACGTGGCGGGGATGTAGAAGCGGCTGACGTCGCGTGCGTAGAAGTTGGTGCCGAGGAAGAGAACATCGGCGAAGAGGGCGACGAGGATGGCGGCGAGGATGACCATCGCCCGGCGGTCGGTCAGCGGCATCGGGTCGCATCATAGAGGTTGGACAGTTTGTCCGTCGCAGAACATGGCGCCGCGCAACCGCGCGGCGGTAGCAGCCAACCTGCTGCAACGGAATAACATCCCTCTTGCCTCCCGTTTGGCACTTTGCTATAACCCGCAGTTCCTCGGCCTGCGCCGCCCTAGCTCGTCCTCTGCTCAGTCGGTTCAAGGCTTGATGTGTCTTTGAAATCTTGAAGTTGATGCTGGCATAGCTCAGTTGGTAGAGCAGCTGATTTGTAATCAGCAGGTCGCGGGTTCGAGTCCCGTCGCCAGCTCCAGTGGAGCAAGTCCTGAGTTGAAAGTCCTGAGTCCTGAGTGAGGTCGCCCACTCAGGATTCAGGACTCAGCACTCAGGACTTTTCCTTGGGGAGAGATGGCTGAGCGGCTAAAAGCAGCAGACTGTAAATCTGCCGGGCCTTGCCCTACGGAGGTTCGAATCCTCCTCTCTCCACCATTTTCGAGTCCTGAGTACAAAGTCCTGAGTCCTGAGTGGGGTGTTTCAACTCAGGACTCAGGACTCAGCACTCAGGACTGAGTCGAGCGGGAGTAACTCAGTTGGTAGAGTCACAGCCTTCCAAGCTGTTGGTCGCGGGTTCGAGCCCCGTCTCCCGCTCCAAAAATCGAGTACTGAGTGAAGAGTGCTGAGTACTGAGTCGGCCGATGCCCACTCAGTGCTCAGCACTCAGTACTCAGCACTGAGAGAAGCCCTCGTAGCTCAGGGGTAGAGCACGTCCTTGGTAAGGACGGGGTCACGCGTTCAAATCGCGTCGAGGGCTCCAGGTTGACCAGCAAGTGGTTCGGGAGGGGCGGGGGGAATTGAAAATTGAAAATTGAAAATTGAAAAGGGATCGCCGCAGGCTGCTTTTCAATTTTCAATTCTCAATTTTCAATTTGTTCTTCGCGCCGAGCGATCCGTACGGAGATAACAGCCATGGCACGCGCAGGCAGAGAAATCATCACGCTTCAGTGTACCGAGTGTAAGCGCCGGAATTATTCGACGACCAAGAACAAGAAGACCCAGACCGAGAAGCTGGAGCTGAAGAAGTTCTGCCGTCACGACCGTAAGCGCACGCTGCATCGGGAAGCGAAATAGCGGGTTCGCGAGATCGCAGATGGCAGGTCGCGGATCGCAGGTTGTCATTGCCTGCGCTCTGCGATCTGCGCTCTGCGATCCGGGAGCCGGAAGAGACTCATGGAATAACCCGCCAAAGCTGAGCTTTCTCAGCCTTTTGCGGCAATCGGGGATGTCCGCCACAGGCCAATAGCTCAATTGGTAGAGCAGCGGTCTCCAAAACCGCAGGTTGGGGGTTCGAGCCCCTCTTGGCCTGCCAGCACCGAAGTGAATGCGGCCAGCGGCCGTTGATCGGAAGTGATCGACGGGCGTTGACCAGTACTGTCTGTTGGGAACCGGAGCAGGGATGGAAGCAGCCATGGATGAGAATCCGATCGTCGGCAAGCCGAAAGAGTGGTGGACGTCGACGCGCGAATTTGTCCGCGATACCAACGCGGAGATGAAGAAGGTCACCTGGCCGAGCCGCAACGAAGTCGTCGGCACGACCGTGGTCGTGCTCGTGGCGACGATCATCTTCGCCGTCTACCTCTGGGGATGCGACGTCGTCTTCTACAAGATGATCGACTTCCTGTTCACGAAGTTCGGATCAGGAGTGGGCGCCTAGAGGCGCTCTTCAAAAATGCCGGAAGCAGCAACGGGTCAGAAGCAGTGGTACATCGTCCACACCTACTCCGGGTTCGAGGAGCGGGTGCGCGAGAATCTCGAGCAGCGTGTCGATGCTCTCGGCATGCGTGCGAAATTCGGGGAGATCAAGATCCCGACCGAGACGCTCGTGGAGATGAAGGGGGGCAAGAAGCGCGAAGTGCAGCGCAAGTTCTTCCCCGGCTACATCCTCGTGGAGATGGAGATGTCGGACGACGCCTGGCACCTGGTGAAGAACACTCCCAAGGTGACGGGCTTCGTCGGGACGGGCAAGAAACCGACCCCGCTGACTCAGGAAGAAGTCGATCAGATCCTGACCCAGGTCGTCACCACCAAGGAAAAGCCCAAGCCCAAGCACGTCTACGAGCACGGCGAGCACGTGCGGATCATCGACGGTCCGTTCACGAACTTCACCGGAGTGGTCGAGGAAGTGAACCTCGACCGCAACACGCTCAAGGTCATGGTCACGATTTTCGGGAGGTCCACGCCGGTGGAGCTGGACTTCCTGCAGGTCAACCGCTTCGACCCGTCGGAAGAGGGCGGGGGGGCGGCGGCGGGGCAGAAGAGATAAGCAACAGATAAATGTTGAATGTTAAATGTTGAATTATGAATGTTGAATTAACGCAGGCATTCACATCGACCATTTAACATTCAACATTTAACACTCAACATTCAATATTAAGGTTTAAAAGCGATGGCTAAGAAAATCACCGGTTACGTGAAGCTCCAGATCCCCGCCGGCCAGGCCACTCCGGCCCCGCCCGTCGGCCCGGCCCTCGGCCAGCAGGGCGTCAACATCATGGAGTTCTGCAAGACCTTCAACGCCCGGACGCAGGCACAGGCCGGTCTGATCATCCCCGTGGTCATCACGGTGTACAGCGACCGCACCTTCACCTTCATCACCAAGACCCCGCCGGCCTCGATCCTTCTGCTCAAGGCCGCCGGCATCCAGAAGGGTTCGGGCGTGCCGAACAAGAACAAGGTCGGCAAGGTCACGCGAAAGCAGGTCGAGGAGATCGCCAGGACGAAGATGCCGGACCTCAACGCCGCATCGCTCGACGCTGCGATCAAGACCGTCGAGGGCACCGCCCGCTCGATGGGCATCGAAGTACAAGGATAGGTCACGAGGTCGCGAGGTTTCGAGGTCACGAGGTGGGGTTCACCTCGGAACCTCGCAACCTCGTGACCTCGCAACCAGAAGGCGTCCCGGCGCGTGGCCGGGGCAAACAACAACGTAGGAGGTTCGCCGCAGGGTGAACCGTCAGCACTACGGAGGTGCAATGGCTAAACACGGTAAGAAGTACCGTGCTGCCGCCGATAAGGTCGAGCAGAGGCCGTATCAGCTGGACGAGGCGTTCAACCTGCTCAAGCAGGTCGCGTTCGCCAAGTTCAACGAGACGGTCGAGCTCTCCATGCTCCTCGGAGTCGATCCCAAGCACGCCGACCAGATGGTCCGCGGCACGACCGTGCTTCCGCACGGCACCGGCCAGTCGAAACGCGTGCTGGTCATCGCTCAGGGGGACAAGCAGAAGGAAGCGCAGGAAGCTGGCGCGGACTTCGTCGGCGGAGACGACATCGTCGAAAAGATCCAGGGTGGCTGGACCGATTTCGACGCCGTCATCGCTACACCCGACATGATGCGTTCGGTCGGAAAGCTCGGCAAAGTCCTCGGTCCCCGCGGACTGATGCCGAACCCCAAGACCGGCACGGTCACGTTCGACGTGGCGAAGGCGCTCACGGAGATCAAGGCCGGCAAGGTGGAGTTCCGCGTCGACAAGACGTCGATCATCCACGTCCCGGTCGGCAAGATCTCGTTCACGGCGGACCAGTTGACCGACAACGCCGGGGCAATCATCAACGCGGTGCGCAAGGCGAAGCCGCCGGCCGCAAAGGGCAAGTACGTCCGCTCAATCTACGTTTCGTCGACCATGAGTCCGTCGATCCAGATCGACTCGACCGTGGCCGAGGTCAAGGCGGAGTAAGGGGGAGACATGAATCGCGAAGAAAAAGCGCAAATGATCTCCGAATTCGCCGCAGGCGTTGGCCAGGCTACGAATGCGTTCCTGCTCGAGTTCAAGGGGATTACGGTTCCACAGGTCACCGAGCTTCGCCGGCAGGTTCGGCAGACGAACTCCAGCTACATCGTCATGAAGAACACGCTCGCGCTGATCGCGGTGAAGGACTCGCCGCTGACCCAGCTCAAAGAGCAGTTCAAGGGCCCGACGGCCGTCGCCTACAACACGACCGACGCCGTTGCCCTGGCCAAGACGCTGACCAAGTTCGCCAAGGACGTTCCGGCGGTCACGTTCAAAGGGGTCATGCTCAACGGGCAGATCGTCCCGGCGAGCCAGATTCAGGCGATTGCCAATCTGCCGTCCCGCGAGGAGCTGCTCTCGAAGCTGCTGTTCCTGCTGCAGCACCCGATCCGCAGCCTGGCGGTCGTCCTGAACGCGAACATCCGCAATCTGGCCGTCGTCATCGATCAGGTGGCGAAGCAGAAGGGCAGTGGCGCACCGGAAGGCGAAGCAACCGCACAGTAATTACAGATCCGCGGGCCTCGCGCCCGCTTGAACAGTTGAACTGAGATCAAGAAAGATTTTTGGAGGCTGAAATGTCGATTTCTACCGAAGATTTTGTGAAGCAGATTGAGTCGATGTCCGTTCTCGACCTGGCGAACCTCGTCAAGGCGATCGAAGATCGTTTTGGCGTGTCGGCGGCTGCGGCTTCCGTGTCGGTGGCCGCCCCGGCAGCAGCGGGTGCGGCTGCGGCTGTGGCCGAAGAGCAGACCGAGTTCACGGTCGTCCTCGAGAGCGCAGGCGACAAGAAGATCAACGTCATCAAGGCTGTCCGCGAGGTCACGAGCCTCGGTCTGAAGGAAGCCAAGGACATGGTCGAAGGCGCCCCGCAGACCATCAAGGAAGGCGTCTCGAAGGACGAGGCCGCCAAGATCAAGAAGGTCTTCGAAGAGGCCGGCGCGAAAGTGACAGTCAAATAGCCGCAGGCTGTTTGACTGTCATCCTGAGGCCCGCGCAGACGGGCCGAAGGATCTCGTGCAATCGGGTTCAGCCTCTTCGCACCGGGTCCTTCGCCGCGCTTCGCCCCTCCGGGGCTTCGCCGGTTCAGGATGACCCAGGGCCACAAGCAACCTCAGCCGGGCGGGAATGCCCGCCCGGCTTTGTGCCTTTGAACAGTTATCCGAATGAAGGAATACAGAATGAAGAATTGTGCGCGCCATCGGGCGGCGAGCAATTCTTCATTCGAAATTCGTCATTCATAGCGAAAGAATCTTCCGAAGTCGGAAAGGGGGGGAGCGGCCCTTTCCACCAAGGCTTCGAAACCCCGCGCGAACTCACCCGACGCGTCGCCTGCGACGGGACTCGCACTACAAAACTCTACGGCACGACTTCGTGAGCACGCCACGAACTCATGATCGCCTTCTTCCGGCCCGTTAGGCCGTGAGCGGTGATCGTGTCTTCATGGCGGGCCATCGTTTGTTGCTGCCGAAAAGGAGCGACCTGATGAACGGTTCGACGCCGAAACAGGAACCGGTCCGCCACGACTTCTCCAAAATCCGGAGTTACATGGCGCTTCCGAATCTCATCGACGTGCAGCGCAAGTCGTATGAGCGGTTCCTGCAGATGAACCTCCTTCCCGAAGAGCGGGAGGACACCGGGCTGCAGTCGGTCTTCACGAGCGTGTTCCCCTTCAGCGACTTTCGTGAGACCTGCTCGCTGGATTTCGTGAAGTTCTCGATCGGCAACTGGGAGTGCAAGTGCGGCCAGCTGAAGGGCCTCGAGCACCTTCGCATGAGCTGCGCGAACTGCGGGGCCAAGATCATCACCGATCACCCGCATGAAGAGACGGTCAACTGCCCGAACTGCGGCGTGGTCAACAAGAACCGCGTCGAGGTCTGCGACATCTGCGGCAATCCCGTCGACCTGCAGATGAAGTACTCGGTCGAGGAATGCCAGGAGCGCGGCATGACCTACAGCGTCCCGCTCAAGGTCACCTTCCGCCTCTTCGTCTACGACAAGGATCCCGACACCGGGGTCAAGCACATGCGCGATGCCAAGGAAGAGGAAGTCTTCTTCGGCGACATCCCGCTGATGACCGACAACGGTACCTTCATCATCAACGGCACCGAGCGCGTCATCGTCTCCCAGCTGCACCGTTCGCCCGGCGTCTTCTTCACCAAGGAATCGGCGCACACGTTCCTGGCCAAGATCATCCCGTACCGCGGCTCCTGGGTGGAGTTCGAGTACGACCAGAAGAACATCCTCTACGTGCGCATCGACCGCAAGCGCAAGTTCCTCGGGTCGGTCTTCCTGCGCGCGCTCGGCCTGACCACCGACGAAGAGATCCTTCGCCAGTTCTACACGCCCATCAAGGTGAAGCTCGGCAAGGCCGACTCCATCGAGCTGTCGTTCGACAAGCGCGTGCTCGACCAGGAAGAGGCCAAGGACCGCCACTCCGTGCGCGGCCGCCGGGCCGTCCGGACGGTCTTCGGCGGCATCAAGGTCGACCAGAAGATGGCCGAGGCGCTGACCAAGACCAACGAGACCAGCGTCAAGGTCGAGGCTTCGGCTCTGGACAAGGCCGTCTTCCTCGGTGACGTGGTCGACACCAACACCGGCGAGGTCCTCTTCGAGGCCGGCGAGAGCCTCCCCGCCGACTGGGCGGAAGTGCTCCGCTCCCGCGGCGTGGAGTCCACCGACGTGATCTTCCCGGAGTGGGATCTCGTTTCCGACATCCTGCTCAACACGGTCCGCAAGGACACCTCGAAGTCCTTCGAGGCCTCCATCATCGAGATCTACCGCCGCATGCGGCCGGGCGATCCTCCCACCCTGGAGTCGGCCAAGGCGCTGTTCGAGGGGATGTTCTTCGACTCGCGCAAGTACGACTTCTCGCGCGTGGGTCGCTTCAAGTTCAACATCAAGCTCGACCTCGACTCGCCGGTGACGCAGAAGACGATGAGCGCCGAAGACTTCTTCGTCGTCATCAACTACCTGCTCCGCCTGCGCAAGGACGTCGGGCGCGTCGACGACATCGACAACCTCGGCAACCGCCGCGTCCGCGCGGTGGGCGAGCTGCTGGAGAACCAGTTCCGCATCGGCCTGGTGCGCATGGAGCGCGCCATCAAGGAGAAGATGTCGGTTCACCAGGACATCGACTCGGCCATGCCGCACGACCTGATCAACTCCAAGCCGGTCATCGCGGCCATCAAGGAGTTCTTCGGCTCGTCGCAGCTGTCGCAGTTCATGGACCAGACCAACCCGCTCTCCGAAGTGACGCACAAGCGGCGCCTCTCGGCCCTCGGGCCAGGCGGTCTGTCGCGTGAGCGCGCCGGATTCGAAGTGCGCGACGTTCATCCCACTCACTATGGCCGCATCTGCCCGATCGAGACGCCGGAAGGCCCGAACATCGGCCTGATCTCGTCGCTGGCCTGCTATGCGCGCATCAACGAGTACGGCTTCATCGAGTCGCCTTACAAGAAGGTGGAAGACGGCCGCGTGCTCGACCACTACCGCGTGGTCAAAGCCGGCGACACCTCCTTCACGCTCGGACAGATCGTGGAGAAGCGCGACCTGGCCAAGGAGAACAACCGCATCGCCAAGGAGAACGCCGGCACCAAGAGCCGCAAGCACATGATGGTGGCGGCCGAGGCCGAGCCGTACGCGTTCTATCTGTCGGCGTGGGACGAGGAGCGCTACACCATCGCCCAGGCCAACGTGCTCATGGACGACGAGGGCAACCTCCAGCACGACCGCGTCATCGCCCGGCAGTCGGGCGACTTCGTCTCCATCGAGAAGGAGAAGGTCGACTTCATCGACGTCTCTCCGAAGCAGCTCGTCTCCGTCGCCGCTTCGCTCGTTCCCTTCCTGGAGAACGACGACGCCAACCGCGCTCTGATGGGCGCGAACATGCAGCGCCAGTCCGTGCCGCTGCTCCGTACCGAGTCGCCGCTGGTCGGCACCGGCATGGAGAACGTGGTGGCCCGCGACTCCGGCGCCGTGGTGGTCTGCAAGCGCGGCGGCGTGGTCGACCTGGTCGACTCCAACCGCATCATCGTCCGCGTCGAGTCCGAAGACGTGGAGACCGGTGAGACCAAGGAGTTCGGCGCCGACATCTACCAGCTGGTCAAGTTCAAGCGCTCCAACCAGAACACCTGCATCACGCAGAAGCCGATCGTCCGCGAAGGGCAGCGGGTCCGCAAGGGCCAGGTCCTGGCCGACGGCCCCTGCACCGACGCCGGCGAGCTGGCTCTGGGCCGCAACATCCTCGTGGCCTTCATGCCGTGGCGCGGCAACAACTTCGAAGACGCGATCCTCGTCTCCGAGAAGCTGGTCAAGGACGACTACTACACCTCGATCCACATCGAGGAGTTCGAGATCGAAGCCCGCGACACCAAGCTCGGTCCCGAGGAAATCACCCGCGACATCCCCAACGTCAGCGAGTCCGCTCTGCGCGACCTCGACGAGAGCGGCATCATCCGCATCGGCGCGACCGTCAAGCAGGGCGACATCCTGGTCGGCAAGGTCACGCCCAAGGGCGAGACCCAGCTCACTCCTGAAGAGAAGCTGCTGCGGGCGATCTTCGGCGAGAAGGCCGGCGACGTCCGCGACGCTTCGCTGAAGACGCCTCCGGGCATCGAAGGCACCATCGTCGACGTGAAGATCTTCTCGCGCAAGGGCGTGGAGAAGGACATGCGTGCCAAGTCGATCGAAGAGGGTGAGATCGACCGGATGAACCGCAACATCCAGGACGAGATCCGCATCATCACCGACGCGCGGAACAAGAAGATCGGCGAGCTGCTCTCCGACAAGAAGCTGCAGCGCGACGTGGTCGACTTCAAGAGCGGCGACACCCTGGTCAAGAAGGGCGACGCCGCCACGCGCGACACCGTCAACAAGCTCTCCCGCCGCGAGCTGCTCGCTCTGCCGGTCGACGAAGAGACCCGCGAGACCATCCGCATGTTCGTGGAGCGCGCCGAGAACCGCGTGCGCGTTCTCGAGCAGAAGGCCGAAGAGCGCCGCGAAGACCTGCAGAAGGGTGATGAGCTCCCCCCGGGCGTCATCAAGATGATCAAGGTCTACGTGGCCATGAAGCGCAAGCTCTCGGTCGGCGACAAGATGGCCGGACGCCACGGCAACAAGGGCGTCATCAGCCGCATCCTTCCGGACGAGGACATGCCGTACCTGCCGGATGGTACGCCGGTGGAGATCGTTCTCAACCCGCTCGGCGTCCCCTCGCGCATGAACGTCGGTCAGATCCTGGAGACGCACCTCGGCTGGGCCGCGCGCGCTCTGGGCCTCTGGTTTTCCACGCCGGTGTTCGACGGCGCCACGGAAGGCGAGATCAAGTCGCAGCTCCACGCCGCCAGTCTCCCCAGCGACGGCAAGACCCAGCTCTACGACGGCATGACCGGCGAGCCCTTCGAGCAGAAGGTCACGGTCGGCTACATCTACATGCTCAAGCTCTCGCACCTGGTCGACGACAAGATCCACGCCCGTTCGATCGGGCCGTATTCACTGATCACACAGCAGCCTCTCGGCGGTAAGGCGCAGTTCGGCGGCCAGCGTTTCGGAGAGATGGAAGTCTGGGCTCTCGAGGCTTACGGCGCCGCGTACACCCTGCAGGAGCTGCTCACCGTCAAGTCCGACGACGTGGAAGGCCGCTCCAAGGTCTACGAAGCGATCGTCAAGGGCGAGGTTCCGGACGATCCCGGTCTGCCGGAGTCGTTCAACGTCCTCGTCCGTGAGCTGCAGTCACTCTGTCTGGATGTGGAGTTGCTGAAGGAGTAGCTGCTCTGGTGTGGGGCCGGCTTTCCAGCCGGTCTCAGAAGGCGCGGGCAGGAATGCCCGCACCACACGAGGAGAAGGGAATGGCGAGACGAGTCACGATGGTCGGGAAGCTCCCCAACGCCGCTTGCCGGGCCTGTCACGGCATGGGCGCCATCCGCATCACGATTCACTTCCACAGCGGCGACCAGGAATGGGAAGCGCCGTGCTGGGAGTGCTTCGAGACTACGAAGCTGTCGTTCCCGAAACCTCCGACCACGCAGAACTGACGACCTGAACACGATTAGAAATCGCCAACCAAAGGGAGGCGCAAATTGGAAAGCTTCAACCAACTTTTTCAGCCGGCGAAGCAGCAGGCGATCAATGACTTCAACGCCATCAAGATCAGCCTGGCCTCTCCGGAGAAGATCCGGTCGTGGTCGTACGGCGAGGTAACCAAGCCCGAGACCATCAACTACCGCACCTTCAAGCCGGAGCGCGACGGCCTCTTCTGCGCCAAGATCTTCGGTCCCATCACCGACTGGGAGTGCCTCTGCGGCAAGTACAAGCGCATGAAGCACCGCGGGGTGATCTGCGACAAGTGCGGCGTCGAAGTCACCAAGTCGAAGGTGCGCCGCGAGCGCATGGGCCACATCGAGCTGGCTTCGCCGGTCTCGCACGTCTGGTTCTTCAAGGGCCTGCCGTCGCGCATCGGCCACCTGCTGGACATCTCCCTGCGCGACCTCGAGCGCATCCTCTATTTCGAGTCCTACGTGGTCATCGACCCGGGCGATCTCGGCGCCACGATCAACGACAAGGAGCTGCTCACCGAGGAGCGGTACCGCGAGCTGCGCGGCCAGCACGGTGACGTATTCGTGGCCAAGATGGGCGCGGAAGCGATCAAGGAGCTGCTGCGGCGCGTCAACGTCGAGGAGCTCAGCGACGAGCTGCGCCTGATCATGCGCACCGAGACCTCGCAGATCAAGAAGCTGAAAGCGGCCAAGCGGCTGAAGGTCGTGGACGCCTTCCGCAAGTCGGGCCATCGTCCCGAGTGGATGATCCTCGACGTCATCCCGGTCATCCCGCCCGAGCTCCGTCCTCTCGTTCCTCTCGACGGCGGCCGTTTCGCCACCTCCGACCTGAACGACCTCTATCGCCGCGTCATCAATCGCAACAACCGCCTCAAGAAGCTCCTCGAGCTGCGCGCGCCGGACGTCATCGTCCGCAACGAGAAGCGCATGCTCCAGGAAGCCGTCGACGCGCTGTTCGACAACGGCCGCCGCGGCCGCGTGCTGAAGGGCTCCAACAACCGCCCGCTGAAGTCGCTCTCCGACACCCTCAAGGGCAAGCAGGGACGCTTCCGCCAGAACCTCCTCGGCAAGCGCGTCGACTACTCCGGCCGTTCCGTCATCGTGGTCGGCCCCGAGCTCAAGCTCAACCAGTGCGGTCTTCCGAAGAAGATGGCCCTCGAGCTCTTCAAGCCGTTCATCTACCACAAGCTCGAGCAGAAGGGCCTGGTCGGAACGATCAAGGCCGCCAAGGAGCTCGTCGAGCTGCAGACCGTCGAAGTGTGGGACGCGCTCGATGAAGTGATCAAGGAGCATCCGGTCCTGCTGAACCGCGCACCGACGCTCCACCGCCTCGGCATCCAGGCGTTCGAGCCGGTGCTCGTCGAAGGCAAGGCCATCAAGATCCACCCGCTCGTCTGCACCGCCTTCAACGCCGACTTCGACGGCGACCAGATGGCCGTTCACGTGCCTCTCTCGCCCAAGGCGCAGGTCGAGTCACAGGTGCTGATGCTGGCTTCGAACAACATCCTCTCGCCGGCGCACGGCAAGCCGCTCGCGGTTCCTTCGCAGGATCTCGTGCTCGGTTGCTACTACCTGACGAAGGAGAAGAAGGACGCCAAGGGCGCCGGCAAGGTCTTCGGCAGCTATGACGAAGTCGTCCTGGCACTGCAGGCCAAAGAGGTCCAGATCCTCACGCCGGTCCGTCTCCGCGTCACCGGCCGCGTCATCGACCTGACCAAGGAGTTCAACGATCAGGACGTCGTGCACGCCGAGGTTCACGAATACAGCCGCAAGCTGCTCGACACCACCGTCGGCCGCGTGATCCTCAACCAGCACCTGCCGGAGGAGATCCCGTACATCAATGGCCTGCTGAAGAAGAAAGGGCTCTCCGAGCTCGTCAACTACTGCTTCATCAACTTCGGCAACGAGCTCACCGTGAAGATGCTCGACGGTCTCAAGGACCTCGGCTTCCTCTACGCCACCAAGGCCGGCATCTCCATCGGCGTCGACGACATGGTCATCCCGTCGAAGAAGCAGGAGATCGTCGAGGGCGCCCGCAAGGCCGTCCTGGAAGTCGAGCGCCAGCGCCTCGACGGCGCCATCACCGCCGGCGAGCGCCATAACAAGATCATCGACATCTGGCACCGCGCCACCGAGACGGTGTCCGACGAGATGTTCGCCGAGATGAAGCGCATCGAGAACAAGACCGGCGAGTTCAACCCGATCTTCATGATGGCCGACTCCGGCGCCCGCGGCTCCCGCGAACAGGTCCGCCAGCTGGCCGGCATGCGCGGCCTCATGTCCAAGCCCTCCGGCGAGGTCATCGAGACCCCCATCACCGCCAACTTCCGCGAAGGCCTCTCCGTGCTGCAGTACTTCATCTCCACGCACGGCGCCCGCAAGGGTCTGGCCGACACGGCGCTCAAGACCGCCGACTCCGGATACCTGACCCGCCGTCTGGTCGACGTCGCTCAGGACGTGATCGTCACCGAACAGGACTGCAACACCTTCGACGGCATCGTCGTCACCCCGATCATGGAAGGCGGCGACATTCTCGAGCCGCTGCGCGACCGCATCGTCGGCCGCGTGGCACAGGAAGACGTCTACGACCCGCTCACCGGCGACCTGCTCATCGGCCAGAACGACGAGGTCACCGAAGATCTCGCCAACGCCATCCAGGAAGCGGGCATCGAGCAGGTCAAGATCCGTTCGGTGCTCACCTGCGAGACGCGGCGCGGAGTCTGCCGCCGCTGCTACGGCCGCAACCTGGCCAGCGGCAAGCTGGTCGAGATCGGCGAAGCGGTCGGCGTCATCGCCGCCGAGTCGATCGGCGAGCCGGGCACGCAGCTGACCATGCGTACCTTCCACGTCGGCGGCACGGCCTCGCGCGTCTCCGAGCAGTCCAAGCACGAAGCGACCTCGCCCGGCCGCGTCCAGCTGGTCAACGTCTCCTTCGTCACCAGCAAGGCCGGCGACCTCATCGTCGTCAACCGTAACGGCAAGCTCCTCATCATGGAGGACATCCCCACCCGCAAGAGCAAGAAGGGCACCGATGCCCCGACGGCCCGCGAGAAGGAGCGTTACGCGCTCGTCTATGGTTCGACCCTCAAGGTTCAGGAAGGCCAGCACGTCGACGCCGGGCAGCCTCTGGTCGAGTGGGATCCGTTCACCTCGGCCGTGCTGACCGAGGTCGGCGGCAAGGTCACCTTCAAGGACATCATCGAAGGCGAGAACATCCGCGAGGAGACCGACAAGGTCACCGGCCTCACGCAGATGGTCATCGTCGAATCGGCCACGGCCGAGAAGCGCACTCCCACGGTCATCATCCGCGCCGGCGGCAAGGGCTCCGAAGAGCGGAAGTACCTGCTGCCGACGGGCGCCCACCTCATGGTCCACAACGGCCAGGAGGTCTACCCCGGCGACACGCTGGCCAAGATTCCCCGCGCCACGACCAAGACCAAGGACATCACCGGCGGTCTGCCGCGCGTCGTGGAGCTGTTCGAAGCGCGTCATCCCCGCGACAAGGCGGTCATCACCGAGGTCGACGGTCTGGTGCATCACGGACCGGTGGTCAAGGGCATGCGCCGCATCATCGTGGAGACCGACGAAGGCACGCGTCACGAGTACTCGGTGCCGCGTTCGGTGCACGTCAACGTGCAGGAAACGGAGCGCGTCCGCGCCGGCGATCCTCTGATCGACGGTCCCATCGACCCGCACGACGTCCTCTCGGTCCTCGGCATCCGCGAGCTGCAGAAGTACCTGGTCGACAAGATCCAGGAGGTCTACCGCTCGCAGTCGGTGGCCATCAACGACAAGCACATCGAGGTCATCTGCCGCCAGATGCTGCGCTCGGTGCGCGTGACGCGGGTAGGCGACACCGACTTCCTCGTGGACGAGCAGGTCGATCGTTTCCGCTTCATGGAAGAGAACGAAAAAGTCATGAACCGCGGCGGCGAGCCGGCGGACGGAGTTCCTCTGCTCCTCGGCATCACCAAGGCTTCGCTGTCGACCGACTCGTTCATTTCCGCGGCGTCGTTCCAGGAGACCACGCGCGTGCTCACCGAAGCGGCCATCGCCGGCCGCGTCGACTACCTGCGCGGCCTCAAGGAGAACGTCATCGTGGGACGGCTGATCCCGGCCGGCACCGGCATGCCGACGTACCGCAACGTCTATCTCGAGAAGGACGAACCGCCCGTCCAGCAGCCGTCGCTCGACGAACTGCTGCGCGCGGAGACCGAAGGCGAGGAAGACGAAGCGCTGTCGCTTGCCGACTTCGACGAAGAGCAGTAGACATCAACTTCTGCTTCAACCGATCGGGCGGCCTGACGGCCGCCCGATTCATTTTGGATTTAGGATTTGAGATTGATGATTGATGAACCGCAGTATTCGCGATCGATGTCATCGAAGACGATGTCGGCGCGATCGACGCCGCATTTCCAGACGTGGAAGGTGCCATCGGGATGCTCTAAACGAAGCGGACGAGCCATGCACCGAGGCTACCTCGGCCGAGAGCCGAGCGAGCCGACGCGCCCGAAAATCGTCGAAATCGCGGCGGAAACCTCCTCGGAATGGAAGGTTTCCGTTTGGGCGACCGGCGTCTGTTCCACTGCACGTAGATTGCCTTGCGGAGGGTGGCGAAGCCGATCAACCGACGCTCGACGACTCGCCGCCGCCTCGGGAGTGCAGTGATCGTGGCGGGCGGTCGCCATCCTGTGCCGCCGTCAAACCGCGAACCCCTTTTCGCCCTCGCGGCCGCCCGCCCGATTTTTCGAATGGATCGACCGCTCCCGGGCGAACCTGACCAGACCTCACTCGTGCCGGGTCGTGGCCTCTCCGCTTCCGTTGTCGATGACCTGAAGGAAGGGCAGGACCGAACCGGCGCTGCTGGTCACGAGAATGTCGAGCGTGGCGTTGTGCAGGTCGCCGAACGAGGCGCGAGCATCGCCGAGGATCGACTTCGCCAGGTCCCGGATCAGAACGCCGCCGCCGGCCGGGACGCTGAAATCTCTCGAAGAGACGGCGGACCCGCTGGTCAGAGAGCCTGCGGAGAAGACGTAGCGCAGCGTCAGCCTCACGGTGGCCGCCTGTCCTGAGACCTCGGCGAGCATCAGGTTGTTCCGGTACGTGAGGGCCCGGCCGGCCGCGATCGAATCCGGCGAAGCGTCTTCGATTCCGGCAAAGCGCCTCACTCCGTTAGGCGGCAGTGCGCGTCCGATGGGCATTGCAGCGACTCCTGATCCGATGGCGCCGCTTCCTTTCGTCACGGAGTACACGGCGGCCGCGCGCAGCGCGGTCGAGCCGGCCAGCTTGATCATCCCCGCGTCGGCGACGGTCACCTGCCTGAAACCGCCCGCCGGAATCGTCATCGGGACTGGTGAGCCTCCCGGAGCCTGCCCCGTCGAGTGCGCCATGGTGCGCCGGCGCATGCCGGTCGAGAACGACGTCACCGTCACCGCGATCGGGGAGGGGGAAGCGTTGGTCAGATTGACCGCCATGGTGTTGCCCGCGCTCGAGGCCGCGTCGAACGACGGCAGGTACATCGGATCGGACGCCGGCAGGACCTGCACGATGGCGAAGGCGTCGCTGGTCACGGAGTCGAGGACGAGCGCCCAGGCGTCGATCTTTCCGCCGCTCGCCGACGTGTTCTTCACGCGGACCATCGCCGCGCCGGCCGGGACGACGTCGGCAAGCTCGAGCGATCCGTAGGCGGGAACGCTGTCGGAGTTGCGCGCGTCGAGCACCTTCCCATCCGCGTCGACAAATTCGATGACCAGGCTCGCGGCGTTGCCGGTTACTTCCTGGACGTAGAGGGACGTCGTTCGGGTGGAAGACTTCTGTACGCCGGGCAGGAAGATCGTGTCGCCGGAAGCGACGCCGCGGTCGGACCGCGACACCGGCAGCACGGTCATGCTGTTCTGGCCTGCACCCGGCGTGACCTGCGTACTCGCGACGGCGACGGAATTCGACGCGAGTTGCGAGCTGCGGAGTTGGATCGTTCCGCTGTGGAACGGTAGACCGAAGAGGTTCTTCACGATTCCGGGGAAGTTGACGGCGCTCTGGCCGATGACCGGGGGGACGGAGACCACTTGCGTGCCGGTGCCGCCGGCGGGAGTGAAGTAGATCTTGAGATCGGTGACCGGGGTTGCGCTCCGGTTCGAGAGCGTCAGGTCGCCGAGGGTGCCGTTCTTCGATGAAACGCCGGAGAGGAAGATGGCGACGTCAGTGCCGAGCGCAGGGGGCGTGGCCGCGGTGGCGCTCAGCGTGACGACATCGACGACGGAGACGGAGACGTTCGAGATGATCGTCGTGCCGAGCGTCGCGGCCTTGCCGGAAGCGGCGTTGACGTAGCGGAACGTGAGGCTGCCGGTGGCGCCACCGACCGGTGCGGTTCCGTCGGGGCGGCGGGTGCGGTCGATCGAGAACGGCACGGGGCGTGTTTCTCCGGCGGAGAGTGTCAGGAACGGGTTTGCGGGGACGATCCACGGCACGTCGGCGACGACCATGCCCTGGATGGCCGCGGCGCCGCTGTTGGTGAACGAGACCGAGCCGGAGGGGTTCTGCGATGCGGGTGCCGGAGTCTCGGATCGCGTTGCCGGAGTCGTGATCGCGACGGGTGCCGGCGGTGGACTGGTGACCAGGAGGAGGACCGGGATGGAGAGGCCGGCGGCGGCACCACTGGCCGAAACGATCGACGAGCCCTCGTACGTGCCGGCCGTCTGCTGGCTGGCGCGGATCACGATCACCTGCGACGCGCCTGGAGGAAGCGTGAAGAGCGTGGGGCTCTCCGAGAAGAAGGTGCCCGTCTGGTCTAACGTGACCGTCGTGGCCATGCCGCCGACGTTGGTGAGGGTGAACCGGTCAGTCGGCAAGGGTCCGCCGCTCGACTGCAGCAGGCCCTGCGGGTATTCGGAGACGACGACTTTCGGGATCGGCACCGATGCCGACACCGTGACCGTCGTCGATGCCGTGGCCGTGCCGCCGCTGCTGGTCGCCGTTAACGTGTACGTCGTCGTCTGCGTCGGTTTGACGGTCACGGACCCGATGGCCAGCTGCGTTCCAACGCCCTGGTCAATCGACACGCTCGTGGCGTTGGCGGTCGTCCATCGGAGAGAGGCCGCGCCACCCGTACCGATCGTGGCCGGATCCGCGGCGAACATCGTGATCGACGGCGCGACGGTTCCCGCACCGCGGGTCATGCTGAACGTGACCGTGGAAGACGTGCCGGTGATCGTGCCGGAGAACGTGGAGCCGATGAATGAACCGGAGAGGGGGACATTGACCCCGGCGGCGACGAGCGTTCCGGTCACGCTGTTGCCGGCAAGCTCGCCCGACACGATCAACGACAGATCGAGGTCCGGGGTGAGTTGACAGTTCCTGGGGCTCTTCATGGAGACGAAGACGAGGCCGGAGATGACCGATCCCGTCTGGACGATCGTGCTGCTCATCGGCCCCGTGTAGAAGAGCGTGTTCGTGCAGGGCGGCTCCGGCGGGTAGGTCTCCGTGAACGTGCCGCTGTAACTGCCGCTGAATCCCGACGCGGGCGACCCCGTCCCGGACTGCGTCAGAGTGCCGCTGACGGTCGAGTAGGCGTCGTTCGCCAGGAACGTCATCGACGTCCCCGTGATGGTCATGCTCGCGGAGGTGGTGGAGAGACCTTCGGGTCCACCCGGTCCGATGACGATGCCGCTGAACGTGTTGCCGCTCGCCGTGCCGGTCAGCGGCATGCTGCCGGTGCTGGCCGTCGCGGTCGGATCGCAGACGTCGGAGAGATCGGTCGTGATGACCCCGCTCACGTTCGACCCGCTTTGCACGAGCGAAATCGTGATTGGCTTGTTCCTCGAGGTTGCCTGCGGGCACGAGGTCATCTCGGTGATCACGCCACTCCACGTTCCGGTGAACTGCGCGCGGAGTGGAGAGGCTGCGAGAATGAGCGTTGCGAGCCCGATGATGCGGACAGCCCGAAGGTTCGGGCGTACCGGACGAGCGAAGTTCATGACACCTCCGGCGGGATAGTGGTTGCGAGTAATCTGGAGCGGGCCGGTCGGCATGGTCATGACGGATGTCACGGCGGTGCGGGTCACCTCCGTCCCGTCCGGAAACGAACGACTTCACGCTCTCGGGGTCACGAACGAGCGAGCAAGAACTCCCTGCCTGGCACTCAGAGATGCTGCCGAAAATTCGTGAAGTGGTGGCGAGCGACGATTGGGTCACTCTGCCAACCAAGTTTGACATTCACGAGTGGGAGATCATGCGGCGATTCGGAAACACCGTTCGAGATGCCGATGTCGCTGATCGAATCGACCGAGCGATTCATGGGCGCGCCGCTTTTCGGATGTTCCGCGCCACGATCGAGGAGGCGGGCTTGCTCGACGAGTGGTTCGAGTTCAAGCGTGAGGCGCTTCGCGGGATCGCACGGGAAACTCTCGAAGAGCTGAACATGCCGTACAAGTGAAGCAGGCCAACCGCCCAGGTGGAAAGAACGGTCGATTCCCGTGTCACATCACGCCGGGGCCCGGAGAAGAGTGGCGACCTGTTCGCCGGGGCGGCGCCTAACAGAACGAGCCGCCGCACGCCCGCAGGACACCGGTGAATCGCGCGCCGCCCCACCGCCCAGATCCCTCGCTGACGCTCGGGATGACAAGTTTGAGTCGCCCGGCGCGCTGGGACAGAATGATGCCGGAGGATTTCCCTATGCGTCCAGGCCGGCCGTTCCTAATGCTGCTTCTCCTCGTCTTTGCGGTTGCCGCACCGCTCGTGGCCCAACAACCGGCCCCGGCAACGCAGAGCGTGCTCTTACGGCCGCAGCGGGTCTTCGATGCGGTGAGCGCCGAGACGCGCGACGGTTGGGTGGTCCTCGTGACAGGCGAGAAGATCGCCGCCGTCGGGCCGGCCGCCAAAGTCGAAGTGCCCGCGGGAACAAAAGTCATCGAGCTGCCCGGGATGACACTTCTGCCGGGGCTGATCGACGCCCACTCGCACATCTTCCTGCACCCGTACAACGAGGTCCTGTGGAACGACCAGGTGCTGAAGGAACCGCTCGCGTACCGAACCATCGCGGCGACGCTTCACAGCCGCGACACGCTGATGGCGGGCTTCACGACCCTGCGCGACCTCGGCACCGAGGGCGCCGGTTATGCGGACGTCTCCGTCAAGCGGGCCATCGATGAGGGTCGCATCCCGGGCCCGCGGCTCTTCGTCGCCACGCGTGCCATCGTGGCCACCGCCAGCTACGGACCGGGCCCGTCCGGCTTTGCGCCCGAATTCGTTCCGCCGAAGGGAGCCGAGGAGGCCAGCGGCACGGCTGAGGTGCTCCGCGCGGTCCGCGAGCAGGTCGGGCACGGTGCGGACTGGGTGAAGGTGTACGCGGATTACAGGCGCGGTCCGGGAGGGTCCGCGGCGCCGACGTTCTCGCTCGACGAGCTGAAGACGCTCGTCGACGAAGCGCACAGCGCCGGGCGACCTGTGTCCGCGCACGCAACCACTGCGGAAGGAATGCGGCGGGCCGTGCTCGCGGGAGTCGATACGATCGAGCACGGCTACGGCGGCACCGACGAGGTGTTCAAGCTGATGACCCAGCACGGTGTGGCGTTCTTCCCGACGCTCACCGCCGAGGAGGCGTACTCCGAGTATTTCCAGGGGTACAAGCGAGGGACCAAGCCGTACACGGCCGACATGGAGAATGCCCTGCGTGCGTTCAAGCTCGCGCTCTCGGACGGAGTGACGATCGGCTGCGGCAGCGACGTCGGCGTGTTCGCGCACGGCGAGAACTATCGCGAGGTCGAGTGGATGGTGAAGGGCGGCATGACTCCGGCTCAGGCACTGCTGGCCGCGACGGCCGTGGATGCGAAAGTGCTCCGCCAGCAGGACCGTTTCGGGCGGATCGTGCCCGGACTTCTGGCCGATCTGATCGCGGTGCCGGGCGACCCGACGCGAGACATCAGCGCGATCGAGCACGTCCCGTTCGTGATGAAAGGCGGCCGGATCTTCGTGCAGCCCGGGCATTAGGTGGCATCGCGAAGTGCGAAAGCGGCCGGTCGCCGAGTCACCGGGTCGCCAAGTCACCATGTATGTCACCCGGTGACCCGGTGCCCCGGTGCCCCGGTGACCCGGTGACCCGGTGACCCGGTGACCCGGTGACCACTTCCGTTAGCATTCTCCGCACCAATCCCGAGAGGAGCCAACACTGACGGTGTCGGTCTTTGTCGGAACGAGTGTCGACGGCTTCATTGCGCGGTCGAACGGTGATCTCGACTTTCTGGATGCGGGCGGTAGCGAGCCTCACGGGTATGACGAGTTCATCGCCGGCATCGACGCGATCGTCATCGGCCGCAAGACTTTCGAGACGGTCCTCGGTTTCGGCGCGTGGCCTTACGGGAAGAGGCGCGTCGTGATCCTGAGCAGCCGCACCCTCGATCTCTCCGGCGCGGCCGGCGGCGTGGTCGAGCAGATGGCTGGCGATCCGGCGGCGATCGTCGCGCGCCTCGCCGCGACGGGTGCGCACAATCTCTACGTCGACGGTGGTGTGACGATCCAACGCTTTCTGCGCGCGGGAGCCGTGCAGCGGCTCATTGTCACGCGCGTGCCGGTGCTCATTGGCGAGGGGATTCCTCTCTTCGGCAGCCTGCCGCACGACGTCCGGCTCCATCACGTGGCGACGACGGCGTTTTCTGGAGGGCTCGTTCAGAGCGAGTATCGCGTAGAGGGCTGAGCGCGTAGCGACAGTGCTGAGTGCTGAAGTACTGAGAGGCTGTGCTGAAATCCCAGGTCGGCGACTCCGGCCACTGAATTTTCACCACAGAGACGCGGAAACACTGAGGTACACAGAGGTTTTCTCTGTGAATTTTTGTTCCTCTGCGTCTCCGTGGTTGAACTCGGAAGGCGAAAGTTTGAAGTCAGGCCGTACTCGTCCGGATCTTCTCCCGCAGACCTGACCACGTTCATGTGCTCCAACTAGCGCCTGCAGCAGAACCGCTGCCGGGCAGCGTCGGGTTAGAATGCGGAGTTGCGGGGTGAGGCATTCGAGAGAGTGACGACGGTGAAGTCCTGAGATCGGTCAGGCGCGCTTTTATGCCCGTCGGCCCAAGGCTGTTGCTCAGCGCTGTCGTAATCGTCTCGCTGTTGCCCTTTCTCGGTAAGAGTATTCACATCGACGACGCGCTCTTCCTGAAAAGCGCACGACAGATCATTGCGCACCCGCTGGATTTCTACGGCTTCCGCGTTTACTGGGGAGGCCGTGAGATCCCAATGGCAGACGAGATGCGCAATCCCCCGCTTGCGGCGTACTACCTCGCCCTGGTGGGCCGGATGTTCGGGTGGCGCGAGTCGGCTCTGCATGCGGCTTTCATCCCGATCGCTCTGGCCGCGATTCTTGGAACCTACGCACTGGCCCGCTCGCTTACGCGGCGACCGATGTACGCAGCGCTCGGCACGCTCCTGACGCCGGCATTTCTCGTCTCCAGCACGACGCTCATGTCCGACACGATGATGCTGGCATTCTTCATCTGGTCGATTCACCTCTGGATCCTCGGCCGTGCGCGCGGAAGAATCAGCCTGGTCATCTTCGCGGCCATGATTGCGGCCGCCGCAGTGTTGACGAAGTACTTCGCCATCGCCCTGGTACCGCTGCTGCTCGCTTACACCGTCATGCGCGAGCGCCGCGTCGGTTCCTGGGCGTTGGCGCTCGGCATTCCTGTCGCGGCGCTGGCTGGATATGAACTGCTGACATGGCGGCTCTACGGCGAGGGACTCTTCGTGGCAGCCGCGGGTTTCGCCGCCCACGCTCATTCGGCCGCCCTCTGGTCGACGGTCGTGACGATGGCATTTGTGGGAGGCGTCTTACCCGCGACATTGTTCGCGATTCCATTGATCTGGAAAGCGCGTGGAATTCTCGCGGGAACGCTGTTCGCGCTGGTCGTCTTGACCGCGCTCACGTGGCCGGGATCGAGACTTCTCGCCACGGGATTGTTCGCGAGCCCCGGAATCGTCGCGCTCCATATGACGGTGTTCATTCTCGCGGGCGCCAGCATTCTGGTTCTCGCGGCCGAGGATGTGTGCAGGCATCGCGACGCGGAGTCGTTGCTGCTCGCATTATGGATGACAGGAGTGCTCTTCTTCAGCGCCTTCCTGAACTGGACCGTGAATGTCCGCACGATCCTGCCAGTTGCTCCCGCGGCGGCGATCCTTCTGGCGCGTCGATTGGAGGGCGAGGGGCGTGTGCGCCGATGGAGCACCGTCATTCTCGTTGCGCAGGCCGTGCTCGCTTTCGCCGTCGCCGCCGCGGACCTGCGCCTGGCCAACTCGGCTCGCAAGGCGACGGAGATCATCTACAGGAACGTCGGAGTCGAGCACCCCCGAATCTGGTTTCAGGGCAATTGGGGCTTTCAGGAGTACATGGAAAGGCGCGGCGCGCGACCATTCGACGGACGCAAGGCACGGGCCGGCGATCTGTTGATATTGCCTGGAAACAACACCAGCCTGCATGTGAAGCCGGGTACGCTCCAGCTCGTGGGCGTGCTCAGGGTCGGCGGACCGCGCGGACTCACGACGATGAGCGGCAAAGACGGTGCCGGATTCTATTCCGACGTTTTCGGGCCTCTCCCTTATGCATTCGGCCGCATCCCCGAGGAGGCGTATATCGTCACTCGGGTACTGCCGGTTTCCCACTGATCACCGCGAGTCAATTGGAGACCCGGCCCATACGTCTCTATTCGAGACGCCTCAATTGCCTTCTTGTCGTCGCTCCGTCTGCGTCTCTGTGCGAAGGTTTGAAGTCAGGCCTTACTCGTCCGGATCTCCTCCCCTGGCCGCTGCGGAGCCCCGTCCGGAGGGAACCGTGATGTACGGGACGCCGGCTTCGGCCATCATCTTGTTGAGGGCGGGTAGGTCTTCCTGGGCGAGCTTACGGGCATTGCCGCCGGCGTCGCGCAGCATTCCCTGCAGGAGCTTTATCTGGTCGAGCTGCCAGGCCGTCGGCGCGGCGGTGTAGTTCTCGATGCCGCCTAACAACTGGATGATGCGCCGGGTGACGGGAGGCGGTGTGTAGACCAGCGGCGGCCCGGCGGCGCCGAGAGCCGCGGCCTTCTCGCCGCACTGGCTCGGTACGGCCAGCGCACGGCAGGTCACGTCCGCCCTGGCGAGCAGGTCTTCGGCCGCCTTCTGCACGTTCGCGGGCGGCTTCGCTGCGGACGGACGCTTCCAGTTTTCGATGTACGTGTTCAGCGCCGAGCGAAGGCCGGTGATCGAGCGCTGCGCAACGGTGGCGTTCATGGCCATGGCTGCGAGCTGGGTCAGCGCCTGCCTTCGCGCCGCGCGATCCTGGGCGGAGATCGCGATGCGTGGATCCTCTTCGACGGCCACCGTCGTCGTCTGCTCGTGCGATCCGACTGCGACTTTGACCGTGTACTGGCCCGGCTCGACGAGCAGGCCGCCGCGGAATCCACCGAAAAATCCGCCACCGGCCGGAGGCTGCGGTGCGGGCTCCGACGGCTCCGCTGCGGTGGTTGTCGCGGCTGCACGAGCCGCTGCGGCTGCCGGCGCAGTGCCTGGAGCCGGCGGCGGAGTGGTTTCGGCCGGCGCCGTCTCCTCGGTCGCCCCGGCCGCGGCTCGAGCACCACCGCGGCGGCCGCCTTCGCGCGGCTCCGTGACGGAGCGCGTCTTCATATCCCATACGACGCGATTGACGCCCACCTCCTTCGTGCCGTCGATCTCCCGGATGACCTTTCCGTCCTTGTCGGCGATCGTGATGATCACCTTCTCCTTGTCGCCCGGTTTCGACTTGAGGTAGTAGTCGATCAGCGCACCGTTAGGCGGGTTCGGGCCGAGGAAGATCTTCTGGCCGGTGGCACCGCCGCGATTGGCGAGGCGCCACTCCGTCGCCGGTCGTATGTCGAACAGGTGCAGGTCCTCTCCCACGACGGCGTCGCTGAGCCGCTGGATCGGGGTAAGGTCGTCGAAGATCCACAGCGACCTTCCGTGCGTGGCGAGGACCATGTCGTTGTCGCGGGGATGAATGGCGATGTCGTCGACCGGTACGGTCGGCAGGTTCAGCTTGACCTTCATCCAGTGGCTGCCCTGGTCGGGCGAGATGTAGAAGCCGCGCTCGGTGCCGAGGTAGAGGAGCTTCGGATTGCGCGGATCTTCGCGGATGACGTGCGCGATGTCCTCGCTGGCCGGAAGACCGTTGTGGATCGGCCGCCACGTCGCGCCGTAGTCGCTCGTGGTGTAGACGTACATGGAGAAGTCTCCGCTGCGATGGCCGTCGAACGTGGCGAAGGCGGTTCCTTCCGAATATCGCGACGGAACCACGCGCGTGACGTAGGTTCCCTTCGGAACGCCTTTCGCGTTCTCGGCGACGTTCTTCCAGCTCTTGCCGCCGTCGCGGGTGACCTGGAGATTGCCGTCATCCGTGCCGACGTACAGGACGTCTTTGTTGAGCGGCGATTCGCCGATCGTGGTGATCGTCGGCCAGAACTCGACGCCGTCGTCGCGTGAAAGCGTGTACTTGTCGGGCGTGCGCCCCATGATCGGCAGCTTGTTGCGATCCTGGCCTGTCGTCAGGTCGGGACCGAGCCTCGTCCAGCTGTCGCCCTGGTCAGTCGACTTGAACAGGTAGTTGCCGCCGTAATAGATGGTGTGCGAATCGAACGAGGAGACGACGATCGGCGAGTTCCACTGGAACCGATAGCGCTCGCCCTCCGGAGCGGGCGGGCGGATCGAGCGGGACTCGTGAGTCTTGAGGTTCCGGCGGAGAACGCCCCCGTCCTGTGATTCGGCATAGACGATGTTCGGGTCGTTAGGGTCGATCTGGGCGTAGAAGCCGTCTCCGCCGCCGACCGTGAACCAGTCGGCGTTGGAGATGCCGCGGTTGTCCATTGTGGCGCTCGGGCCGCACCAGACGTTGTTGTCCTGCAGTCCGCCGCAGATGTGAAACGGCCGGGACATGTCCAGACCGATCTCGTAGAACTGGCCGAGGGGAATCGTGTTTACGAAGTCCCACGACTTGCCGCGGTCGTGCGTGAAGTAGATGCCGCCGTCAGAGCCGGCGATCATGTGGTCGGAATCGCGGGGGTCGATCCACATGGCGTGATAGTCGCCGTGAATGCGCTGCACGAGGTTGCGCACGAAGGTCTTGCCGCCGTCTTCCGAATAGAACATCTGTGCGCCGTGAACCCAGAGTCGCTGGTCGTTGTTAGGGTCGATCCGGATCTGGCTGTAGTAACTGCCGCGCGGATCGGTGTCCGACATCTTCGTCCAGGTCTCGCCCTTGTCGTCGCTGCGGAAGATGCCGCCGCCGGCGTGCTCGACGATCGCGTAGACGATGTTGGGATCCTTGCGATAGAAGCTCACGCCGATCCGGCCGATCTCGTTGACGGCCTCGGGATCCAGTTTCGGCGCCGGAGCGGGGCGCGGTTCCTGCGCGCCGAAACCACCACCGCCGCCGAATCCGCCCTGCGCGGGTTCGGGAGGCGCGGGCGGGGTCGTATCCCAGGGAAGCCCTTTCTCGAGCTTCTTCCAGGTGGCGCCGCCGTCGGTGGTCTTGTACAGACCGCTGCCCGGGCCGCTGCCGTCGAATCCGAACACGGTGCGCCGCCGCTGGTAAGCCGCAGCGATCAGGGTGCCCGGACTTTCCGGATCCATCGCCACGTCCGTAATGCCCGTGTCTTCATTGACGAAGAGGACGTTGGTCCAGCTCTTTCCGCCGTCAGTGGTCTTGTAGAGACCGCGATCCTTGGACGGTCCCCAGAGATTGCCGGCTGCCGCGACATAGACGACGTTCGGGTCCTGCGGACTGATGGCGATGCGGCCGATGTGGCGGGTGCCGTCGAGTCCGAGGTGCTGCCAGGTCTTGCCGGCATCGGTGGACTTGTAGACGCCGTTGCCCCAGGAAGAGCTCTGGCGATTGTTGTTCTCGCCGGTGCCCACCCAGACGATCGAGGGATCGGAAGGGGCGACGGTGATGGCGCCGATCGAGGAGGTCGGCTGATCGTCGAACAGCGGCTCCCAGGTCATGCCGCCGTTTCGGGTCTTGAAGACGCCGCCGGAGGCCGTGCCGACGTAGATGATGTCGGGATTGTTCTCGACGACGGCGAAGTCATCGATGCGTCCGCCCATGGTGGCGGGGCCGATCTCGCGAAACTTCAGCGGCTTGAGGACGGTGTTGTAGTCGGCTGCGGAAGCAGAGGCGGCCTGCGGTTTCGTCTTTTCCGCTGCGACCAGCGTGACGGAAAGGCACATCGCGATTGCGGCGACGAACGGAACGACTCTGCGGCTGAATGAGGTCACGACGCCTCCTGTGGATTTGCGGGGGGGAAAGCGGACCGCGAAACAGTACGCCGGTCGTCGCGAGCGGGCAATAGTGGCGAGCCCATCGGGATGCGTCGCACCATTCGAAAACGGAATTCCCTCCGTCTTCTCGGTTCCGGTCTCCGTTGGTTAGGCTCCGCCGCAATGACTCCCGCCGCACCCCAGTCGCACGGAAATCAAGTACGATTTCCGCATGCGAACAAAGCTGATCGTCCTCTCCCTCTGCGTGGCCGCGCTTTTCGCCTGCAAGAAGAAGGAGGAAGCGCCGGCAGTCCCTCCACCGCAACCGGCCGCGACGCAGACGCAGCCTGCCGAGCCAGCCCCGCCGCCAGCGCAGGCGACCGTCACCCTTGCCGCCGGCGCTCCGATCCCGGCGAACGGCGTCGCGCTGTGGCTCGTTGCCGACGACGCCAAGCCTGGCGCGGACGGCAAGCTCGCGTCGTGGAGCAACGTCGCGGTCGCCGGTGTCACTGCCACCGCCGACAAGCCTGAGCTTCAGCCTCTCGTCGTGGCGAACGCTCTCAACGGCCACGCCGTGGTGCGCTTCAACGGCGACCAGAACATGCTGATGACCAACATCGACATCAGTCCGGCGCGCATGCCCGACGCGACGGTGTTCGCCGTCTTTAACAGCCAGACCGATGCGACCAGTCCGCTGCGCAAGCTCTACGGCGACGACAACGGGGGCTACGACCGGGCGGCCGGCCTCGATGGTCGGGGAAGCGACGGGAAGAACTACACCGTCTTCACCGGCAACGGCGTGCAGGGCTATTTCGTGTTGAAGCCCAATGAGACCCACGTGACGGCCGATCAGTTCACGAAGAGCGATTTCTCCGGCTGGGTGGATGGAAAGGCGACGCTGACGAAGATCCCTGCGGCGTGGGATGACGCGCTGCCGAACCTCTACCTCGGCGGTACGGGAACCTCGTATCACGAGCCGTGGCAGGGCGATCTCGCCGAGTTCATTGTGTACGGCCGCGTTCTGACCGATGCCGAGCGCGTGCAAGTCGAGGACTATCTCGGGAAGAAGTACGGCGTGACCATCGCGCGGTGATCGCGCCGGGTCGGTGTGGGGCAGGCTTTCCAGCCTGCCATCCTTGGCGGAGTAGGGACGCGCAGCAGCGCGTCCGCAACTCCCGTGGGCGGGCCCGCCCCACACGGGGGGGGCGCGGCGAAGAGTCTTTAGCGGACAAATCGTCCCGGTAAGAGACTCTTCGCCGCACTCCACCGCTCCCGCCCATCCACCGCCCCCGCGGTTTCGCCGGCTCAGAGTGACGGGGCCGCGGTTCCGCCAGCTCAGAATGACGGGAGCTCAAAAGTCGTTGCCATCACGCGGAAGGAGCCCACGCGATGTGCCGGAACATCAAGACACTTTTCAATTTCGAGCCGCCAGCGACGGAGGAAGAGATTCGCAATGCATCGCTGCGGTTCGTCAGGAAGCTCTGTGGCTTCACGAAACCTTCGAGAGCCAACGAGGCCGCCTTCGACAAGGCCGTGACGGACATCTCCGCGATCGCAGGGACGCTGCTGGCCTCGCTGGTCACGAACGCCGAGCCGCGGGATCGCCAGATCGAGGCGGCACGCGCTCGCGCCAGATCCGCCGCTCGTTTTCATTCCGCATCCGAGTGAGGATCCGAGCATCGATGACGAGGAGATCCGTGCGAACATGACGCTCACGGTGACTCGACGGATGAATGATCCAGACCAACCGGCCCGCTATTGGCGGATCGTTGGGGTCGCGGCGATCGTCGCTTTCCTGGGAATGGCTTCCGCGTTTGCACAGGTCAGCATTTTCGGTGGGCTCGAGTACGAGCGGTTCAATGGCGATCTGAGTCCATGGAAGCTGGCCACGTTCGAGCTGACGGGGAAGAGCGATCGCGGGACGATCACGGGTCGAGTCATGGAGGCGCGGCGCTTCGACACGAGCGGGACGCAGGTCGAAGTCGAGGCCTACCCGCGCTTCGGGAAGACGACCTATGCGTACCTGAACGCGGGCGGGTCGAATTCCACGATTCTGGCGCATCGCCGTTATGCGGCGGAGCTGTTTCACACGTTGCCCGGCGCCTGGGAGCTTTCGGCAGGGGCGCGGAGGATCGAGTTCACGAGCTCTTCGACGATCTACACGGCATCGGTGGGTCGTTACTGGGGGAACTACTGGGCAGCGCTCCGGCCGTACGTGACGGAAGGTGGCGCGGGAACGCTGAAGTCGGCGTCGTTCGTCATGCGCCGCTATTTCGCGACGGGAGACGACTACATCGGTGTCGACGCGCTCGCCGGCCAGACACCGCGCGACCCGCTGATTGCGCGGGAGCTGGGGCTGGCACGGTGGAGTGCCGGTGTTCAGACGCAGCGGCTCTTTGGCGCAATTCTTCTTCGCGGCCGGATCGGGATGGAATCGATCGATCTCGGTTCAGGTGCCGCCCGGCGCGGAACGATCGCCACCGTCGGACTCGGCCGGCGCTTCTGACGGTGGCCGCAGGAATCCCTTCCGTTCCATCGAGCCCCAGTCCTTCCGGCCCATGAAGAAGTGCAGGAGGCCGCGCAACCGCCAGAAGACCGTGAGCTGGCGGTAGCCGAAGCTCTCCAGGCCCATCCAGACAAAGAGGAGCATGCGGTCGCGGGCCGTGGCATACGTGTGGTACTCGACTTCCTCGAGGACGAGAGTGGCGGTGGAGAAAACGATCCCCAGCCCGTAGGCGATGGCGAAGAAGGCGATGGCGAAGGTGGCGTGGAGCGGAGCGTCGAACAGTCCGAGCAGCACGGCGATGATTCCGAGTGCTTCGATGACCGGCGCAAGGAGCTCAACGAAGACGAAGTAGGGGTAGACCACGAGGCCCATGGCTCCGTAGCGAGGGTTGAAGAGCAGGCGGCGGTGGTGGAGGAGGGTTTCGGCGAGGCCGCGCTGCCATCGATCGCGCTGACGGCCTAACACGCGCAGTGTTTCCGGAGCCTCGGTCCAGGCCACCGGATCGGGAATGAAGTCGACCCGTGTGGCGGACTTCGTCTCGTAGCCGCGCCGGCGGAGGCGCACGACCAGTTCCATGTCCTCCCCAACGGTGTCGTGCAGATAGCCGCCGGCGTCGATGACGGCATCGCGGCGGAAGAGGCCGAAGGCGCCGGAGATGATGAGGTTTCCGCCGAGCGGATTCCAGGCCAGACGGCCGAAGAGGAAGGCGCGGAAATACTCGATGGTCTGGAATCCGGCCAGGGGATTGCGGGACACGCGGGCCCGGACCACGCGTCCTTCCGCAATCTCCGATCCGTTGGCGATGCGGATGGTCCCGCCGGCGGCGAGAACGTCGTTTGCGCGGATGAAGGGACGAACCAGCCGGCGCAAAGCATCGCGTTCGATGATGGTGTCGGCGTCGATTGCGCAGACCAGATCGCCATTGGCGAGATTCAGGCCGGCATTGAGGGCGTCGGCCTTGCCGCCATTCTTCTTGTCCGCGACGATCAGGCTCGGGTACGAGGCCGAGCGGTACAGGCCGATGACGGCGGCGTGTTCGACGCGCCGCCGGTAGATCGGATAGATCGCCACGAGGTGGAATGCCCCGGCCAGCGCCGCCAGAGTGCCGTCGCTCGAACCGTCATTGACCACGATGATCTCGAGGTTCTGGTAGTGAAGTGCCAGCAGGGCGCGGACGCTGTCGACGATCGATCGCTCCTCGTTGTACGCCGGCGCCAGGATGCTGATCGTCGGGGTAACGTCGGAACCGAGAATGCGCCAGCCGCTCTCGCGCCAGGTCCGGGCGTTGTGCAGGTACAGCATTGCCGCCGCGGTCAGCAGCTGCAGTCCGTAGAAGCCGTTCACGACGATGAAATAGATGAGGACGAAGTCTTCGAACCGTCGCAGGATTCCGCTCACGGCGTCGCCCCGAAAGGAAGCGAGAGGACCTGCTCGGCCATTTCCGCGGCGAAAAGGTCGGGACTGCTCGTGAACCGGCGAAGAAGAATCGCACCGTCGGCACCGAGCGCGCGCAGGGCCAGCGCCGCCTCGCGCCGGACGCTCCACGATCGATCGTTCATGCGCGCGGCGATCTCCTCGACCGAGTCCCGGTCGTCGAGATCCCGCAAGGCCCGGATCGCCGCGGCGCGCACGAATTCATCGTCGTGGCCGAGCAGGCCGCGGAGGATAGGGGGACACTCGGCGCCGCCGATTGCGCCCAGGACCCCCGCCGCGGCGCACACCACCTCTGCGGATTCGCTCTGCGCGAGCGAGAGAGCTTCGGGCAGGAAACGGGGGTCGGCGGTGTGCCGCGCGATCTTGAGTGCCGACGCCAGGGTCGGCGCGTCGGTCGATGTCCGGAGCAGATTGCACAGCGGTTCGACGGCGGAGCCCCGCATCCGGATCATGGCGTCGAGCAGGGCAAACCGATATTGCGGAGCGGCTCGATCGAGCAACGGCGTGATCAATGCGGCCATCTCCGCGGTTGGCTCGTCCGCCGCCCATTCCACGGCCGCAGAACGCACTTCGGCGTTGCCATCCGCGACCAGTTGAGCGATGGGCGAACGGTTGTCGCTCAGCAGCATCAGCACGCGGACACCTTTCAGACGCCAGGGCCAGAAGCAGCTCGTCGTGAGACGCTTCGCCTTTTCGAGGACGCCGAGAATTCGCGCCACCTCGAACACGGCGGGGCGCTCGTCCAATGCCAGCGAACGAGCCAGAGCCACGAGAATGTCGACCTGCTCGTTCCATGTGAGCCGCCTCAGCGATCTCTGCTCTTGGTCGGACAGAGGGCGCAGGGGATCCGAGATGTATTCGTAAAGAAGCTGGCGAGCTCCAAGGTAGAGCCGTTCGTGCCTCCTGGCACGCCAGCGCAGCAGAGACGCGTGCGCTGCGATGGCGATGACGAGCGCCGCGACCGTGGCGACCTCTCCAGCGGCCAGCCCGAGCAGAAGCTCGAGAATCATCGCTCCAGCGTACGCCGGATCTTTTCGAGAAACACGCGGAGACTGAACGGTTTGGCGATGTGATCGCTGGCGCCGAGTTGCAGAGCCTTGACGACCTCCGACTCCGCCGAGCGCACCGTCAGCATGATCACGTGCGTGTCGGCCAGCATTTCGTTCGCTTTCAACCTTGCCAGCAGCGTCATCCCGTCCATTCCCGGGAGATCGACATCCAGCACGATGACCTTCGCCGAGAGAGTCCGTTTGTCGCCGCAGAACGCACGCAGGGCTGCGCTGCCATCGCTGATCCACTCGGTCGTGAATCCCTGCTTGTTCAGCGCGTAAACCAGCAGGCCGGCGATGACTTCGTCGTCGTCGATGATGGCCACATCGACTTCTTCAACCACCGCAGGGCAGTTCGCGGTCGGCGGGGATGCGGGTGCCTCCGCCGGAGACTGAGCGAGCCGCGCTTCGCTCCTGATCGCCCGCACAATCTCGAAAATCCGACCCGTGTCGGGTTTGGGGGACGCGAGAAGTTCCTCCGCCTCACGAGCCAGTGTCGAACTGCGGCCGTGCCCGAACATCCCGAGTGACCCGGCCAGCTTGTGTGCCGCCCGTATCCCTTCCTCGATTTCAGGACCGGAAAGTTCGCCGCCGCTGAGCAATTGGCCGGCCGCTTCGACCGCCGCGAGCCGCGCCTCGTTGACCGGGTAGTACTTCTTCCAGAGGCGTTCGAGCTCTGCCGCAATCGCCGCGTCTGGCTTCTCGATCGGTCGACGCATCATCCAGGCCTTCGCCGCGAACGCCGAGTGGGCGAGCGTTGCACGTGCTGCGTCAAGGATAACGCGCGAATCGAGTGGCGAGGTCCGTCGGGGTGGGGTGAGAGGCGAACTGACGCGATCCCGGCCGTTCGTCACGCCACTCGCGAGCTCGGCAGCCGGCTTCTGGCGCGGCTTCCCAGCCACAGCAGCACCGCGCTGACGGCACAGGCGGCGGGGCAGATCAGCAGCGACAGTCGCATCCGTTCGGGGCTCGTGCTCACGCCTAACAGGTCGCTGACCTTGCCGATCAGCGGCGAGCCGATGCCGTAGGCCATCACGTTCACGGTCGAGAAAAAGATCCCGATGGCCAGTCCGCGCAGGTTGGGACCGGCGAGATCGTGGACGTCCGCAGTGGCCGGGCCGACCCACATCAGTGCCAGCGCGTAGATGACGATGTTCGCCCCGATCAGCAGTGGAATGTTGTTCGTGAAGAGGAGGACGAGCCAGAGCGGAATCGACGCCAGCGCGGCCGACGCGGTGAAGGCCATCCGGCCGCCGCTGAAGATCCGGCTGAAGCGGTCCGAAAAGTAGCCGCCCATGACCATGGCCGGGATCCCGACCACGATCGAGAGAATGCCCGCCGCAAACCCGATCACGAGGATGCTGAGGTGATGGACCCGCACGAAGAAGGTCGGCACCCAGATGCCGAGGTTGTTCGTGGCCAGTCCGAAGACGGCGTAACCGATGAAGATGTAGCGCAGCGGTACGGAGCGGAAGAGAGCGCGCCAGTCGTTGCCGCCCAGAGCCGCGGCAGCGGTTTCGGTTCTGCCGCGCGGCTGCTCGTTCAGGAAGAACACCAGCACGGCCAGGATCAGACCGGGAAAACCGAGGAAGTAGAAGGCGTAGCGCCATCCGAAGGCCTGGCCGATCCAGCCGCCGAGGAAGAACGCCAGGCCGCCGCCGACGGCGATGCCGGCGCCGTACATCGATTGAATCGTGCCCCGCATGCGCGTTGGAAAGTAGTCGCTGAGCAGTGACAGCGCCGCCGGGCCTAACGTCGCTTCGCCGACGCCGACCATGACGCGGCAGAGAAAGAGCGGCCAGAAGCCGTGGGCGAATCCGGTCAGGCCGGAGAAGAGGCTCCAGACCGCCAGCCCGCCTCCGATCAGGTTCTTGCGGACCGTGCGATCGGCCAGGCGTCCGAACGGGATTCCCAGCAGCGTGTAGAAAATAACGAAGGAGGTCGAGCCGAGAAGCGCCAGCTGCAGATCGCTGAAGGCCATCTCCTTCTTGATCGGCGTGAAGAGGATGTAGATCAGCGTCCGGTCGAGGAAGTTGAGGACATAGACCGCGGTCAGGACGGCCAGCGCGTACCAGGAGTAAGGGGCGACGCGCTCTGCGGGAGCGTCCGCGGGCTTCGCCGCGGCAATGGCAGTGGACATCAATCACCCTCGATTCCTGCGCAGTGTAATCGTTGAGGCCGGCTGAGAAATGGAGAGCTCGAAAAGGCAGCGCAGCCGCCGGTGGAGTTTGGCCCTTCTAGTCGATCTAACTAACATCTATCATCCCGAGCGTCAGCGGGATCCGGGCGGTTGGGCGGCGCCTAACCTGAGCGGTTTCAGCATGCTTGGTGCGCTGCGCCACCCACGCTCCAGATCCCTCGCTGACGCGTCCAGGAAACTCCCAGTGTTAATGCGGGTTCTGGCGTTCGTGGCCCTTCTCCCCGCCGCAGCGGGGAGAAGGTGCCGAAGGCGGATGAGGGGTCCCTTTTGAAAGAGAACGAGACCCCTCACCCCCATACGCGCTAACTTAACGACAAGGGACCTAGAATCAGCAGTATGGACGCAACGGTGAGTGAGAGTGAGTGGGTTGCGTATCAGTTTGCTTATCTGGTGACGCTGC